>CAWVXY010000033.1:0-34370 GCA_963934295.1 uncultured Opitutia bacterium | reverse complement strand
CTTTTACTCAGGATGAGTTTCCAGTCGCCTTTGCGAATGGCAAAAGTGCCCCCGATGGAATGATGGATGGTAAATGGTCGGATCGCTTGCTTTTCACCCCGTAGACATGAGAGAAAGGAAAAGGAGTCTTCCGCCGCATTTACCGGAATTGATTTTAAAGCAGCCAGGATTTCGGCAAAGGTGGCGAAAAAATCAGTGGTACAGATGGTAACATCACTGGTTGTTCCCGCCTTAACCTTACCCGGCCAGCGCACCAAAAAGGGAACTCGGTGCCCACCCTCAAAAATCGTTGCTTTGGAACCTCTCCAGTCACCGGAAGGCTTGTACCCGGCAGCCAGCATTTTAGGAATCTTCACATACGGTGCGAATCCGTTGTCCGAGGTATAAATCACAAGAGTTTCGTTATCGATATCGGAATCAGCCACTTGCTCGAGGATTTCCTCCACCACCCAGTCCGTCTCTGCAACCAGATCGGCGTAGAGACTGTATTGTGGAAATTTACCCTTAAACTTCTTGCCGGGTGTACACGGAGTATGTGGCGATGTTAATGGCACATAGAGGAAAAAAGGATTATCCTTATCCGAAGCCTGACGCTTGATGTACTCTCGGGATTCACGGGCAAAGTCAGCCAGGCAGGTATGGGCATCGAAGTCAGCAGCACCTGCCCCCACCCGTTTGTAGTCATTATACTCGTTATGGGGCCACCCTGCGTTCACGGTTGGTATGGACAGGGATTTATTGTTTCTGAGGTATAGATAGGGAGCCATATCCAGGGAGGAAAGAATGAAAAAGGCTTCGTCAAACCCGACATCCACCGGTCCATTACGGAAAGGTTTACTGTAATCAACCCGCCAGGAATCATCTTTTCGATCCGGGCTCGCGGGAGGTTTTTTCAAAAGTTCCCAATCCGCCCCCAAATGCCATTTTCCCACCATACCCGTATGATATCCATTTTGCTGAAGGAAATTGGGCAGGTTGACCCGATTTGGATCCATTAGAGCTTGTGAACTGGCTTTGACCAGCACACCTCTTTTGAGACGACTCCTCCAGTTATAGCGACCTGTAAGAATTCCGTAGCGGGTGGGTGTGCAAACGGAAGAAGTCGTATGTGCATCAGTAAAGCGCATACCCTCCTTTGCCATTCGGTCCAGTGCGGGAGTCGGTACGAGTCCACCCATATGACTGGGTTCACCCGGGCCCATATCGTCGGCTAAGATAAGAATAATATTGGGAGTCTTACCGGCAAAACAGTTGATTACAGCCAACAGGAAGGAAAAGAGGATTAGATTTGTCTTCATAGATTTTTTAAGAGCATTCTTGTACTCTAAAAACAAATCAATTGAGTAATTTGTCCACCAAGAATTCGACCTGCGACGGGTATTTCAATTCAGCACCCGGGTATTTCAAATGTGCTTCCAACTCCAAAGCGTCCGTCTTTTCCTTCAGGGCAATGCCCAGGTTGACATGATGGATGATCCAGCCGCGTAATCGATTCCTGTCAGTAGGAGGCTTCGCTGATGGATCCATGCCGTATGTCATAAAGATAGGTGGATCATCCTCGGAAATAAGGGAAAGAGCAGAGTGCTGAGAAGCGATTCGGCTAGCCTCCTCAAGGGAACTGGCACCCCAGGTTGCCATGCGTACTTTTTCCGGGTCGACCAGTCCATCAAGAGGCCGAACAAATCCTTCCGCTTCGATTTTGGATCCCATGATATCGGTAATCATTTCTTTCCAGAATTCGGTTTTGTTCGTAGTCTGCCCACCGGTGGTAGCCACACAGGTCAACCGGGTGGATTCCCGCTTAATGGGATCCTTGCTCTTGGGTTTTGTCATGTCGTCGGAGTAGGCCAACCACATACAAATTTGAGCACCTGCCGAGCCACCGAAAGCGGCGACCCGGGACTTATCCAGATTCCATTCCTCGGCCTTGGAACGCATAAACTGCAAAGCACGCCTGGCATCATGGTGGGAAGTGGGCAACGGCGTGTCAATGGTCAGATATCGGTAATTAATCGACGCAACGGAGATACCAGCCTTTAAAAGCTGGCTTAAAATATCATTACTCAATTTTTCCTTACTGCCTGCACGAAAGCCTCCGCCATGGATATAGATCGCCAACGGGGTTGGTTTGTCGCTTTTCGCCAACCAGATATCGAAAACATTACGCTCATCTTTACCGTATTTCACATTGGCATGGGTGGGAGCCATTTGCCCTTGATTAGTCTTATTGCCTTGCCCGTGGGATCCTTGCTTTTTGGCTCTAACTGTAGCAATACGAACAACCACCTCCAACTCCTTTTCAGATAGATCCCCATCCCGATCTGAGTCCGACCTTGGGAATCTTTTTATGATCATCTTTTTCATTGCTGCTTTTTCAGCATCGGACAATTTACGGTCTCCATTGAGATCCGCCTGCGGTTTGATTTTCAGGATTTGATTGTCCAATGCACTCTCACTCGCAACGGAAGTACACACCACTGCGGTTAAAAGGAGTGTTATCAAAAAGTGGAAATTTTTATTTTTCATAAGTTATTAAATTTATCTGCTAAGTAGTTTGAATATGGCGAGGAGTAAAACCGCAATCCGCGAGAAAGGAAGAGTGAGGAAGTGCTTACCCAAGGATAGTGGTTACTATTCAAAACGCGTTTAAAGCGAAAAAGTTTCACTTACATATTTCTGTCTAAGTAAAATCACTGCAATTAATAAAAATCCTTGTGAGCAGATTCTTGCGGAAATGAAGAATCCCTATTTGCACCTTTATCTACTCTGACTACCTACCTAATCTCGAGCAGTTCATTATTGTCAGGAACCTGCATAACAGCTTTACATTTTTACTTTTTCCTCTCGGGAGCGGATTTGTCCTTAAGCAAGTGTCGAACCCGATCGTATTCAGGATTTACGCACTTGTCTCCCCAGCGCTTCAATGCACAAAGCAAACCGATTTCGGATTCGGGCTCCTGCCCCTTATCTCCCGTCTTCCTGATCCACTCCGCAAGATAAGCACGATGTTGCTTGAGATGCTTGGCATACTTTGGATCCTTCGCCAGGTTGTTGATTTCATGTGGGTCCTTGGACAGGTCATAAAGTTCTTCCGGTTCCTTGCCATCGGGGTCGAAGAAAATCATTTGGACTTCATTCATTTCACCAGCTGCCATCATCTGACGGAATTTTTTGGTTACTTCCCAACCGTCCTTGTAGGTCGGTTGCATAAAGGGACGATCATCCGTGTAATTCCTGAGGTATTTGAAGCGGGGGGTGATCACCGCACGAATCTTCTCAATGGTATAGTCGCAACGGTCACGGGCAGATATGGTATATTTCTTGGGTTTATATCCCTTGGCCAAAAAGTCCTGCCCCTCCATTTTTTGGGGAATGGGCAAACCGGCGGCAGCCAAGGAGGCTGGGGCTATATCAATGCTATTGATGAGATCATCACGAACTTGTCCACCTTTGATACCCGGTCCACTGACTATACAGGGCATATTGATTCCTCCCTCATACAGCATCTGTTTATGGCGGTGCAGTTTGTAACCGTGATCGCTGATTAGAAAAATCACCGTATTTTCGTAAAGTCCATCCCGCTTAAGAGCGGCGATGACCTGCCCAACCTGATCATCCGTGAAAAGCAGGCAATCGTAATGGTGAGCAATCTCCTTTCGTACCTCAGGAACATCAGGATAGTAAGGAGGCACCGGCACTTTATCCAGTGGGGTCACCTTCTTGGCTCGACCACCGGACTTTCCTCCGGAGATTTGAATCTGTCCAAAGAATGGCTTACCCTTCGGGCAACCGCTCCACTCGGAGCCATTCTTGGCCCCCTTGAAATTCCAACCACCGGTGCTATGATCATACATCTCAGTTTGATCGAACTCGAAGTTAAAGTCATCCTTACCCGTGCCCTCGTTAAATGAGTAGTAACCCCCATCACGAAAGAGCTTAGGCACTAATTGCACCCCCTTAGGCAGAACATTCTTGTCATACTCACCCATGGACTTCCCACGAAAATTAGCACGGCAACTTCGGTGCTGATGTGCCCCGACCGTGGTCTGCATCATACCCAGGATTGTGCCTGAACGCATAGCCGAGCATACTCCAGCTGAGGTATAGAAACGATTAAAGCGGATGCCACCTTCAGCAAGGGAATCAATGTGGGGAGTATTAATCACTTTATCCCCGTAGCAACTAAACCATCCGCTCACATCCTCCAGATAAATCCAGAGAACATTAGGACGATCCGAAGCACTCAAGTCGGTTGCTAGCGTTACAAAAAGAAATATAAAAAAATTTCTGATCATGGGGAAAGATTGAGGGTTAAGTTTCTAGTGCACTGATTTATGGCAGATGAATCAACCACTATTTAGCCAAGCTCCGAAACTTTTTATCCTGATAAATCTATCTCTTGTCCTTCCAGTAAGTGAGCTCGTATTCGTGACAACTCCCTTGTATATCTTCCAGTTTCGCCCGAAAGTAATCCTCTGCATCCTGCACTCCTCTGTTATAGGCATAGGGAGCGATTTCCTTCATGAAATAATCAAGGAGCAACTCGGCTTTAAGGTTTCCGATCTCCTCTCCAAATTCCTCTTCTACATATCTCTTGATGGATGGAATAATTTCCTTCACTTGCTCCTTTTCCAGTTTCATTTCCGTTTTCCCTTCAAGGTATGATCCGAATAAAAAACTCCGATCACCCGGGTATCTTTTCCCTTTAATCCGGATCGGGAAAAATCACCCCCTGGATTTCCATCCTTATCCATCATATTGCAGGTCATCACATAGCGTTTCAGTTCCGGAATGTAGGCAATATCCGCATCCTGAATCCGGTAATTATCCCAGTCATCCACTTCGTCTGAGCGGGGAGTAATCGCCAACCCTAAGTATTCAAAAGGCTCCATTAGACTCTTGGAGCGCCAGGCAGTTACCTTATACGGACTTCCCTGTGATTCCCGGTCACAAAAAATATAATAATTCCCCTGGATTTTAGCGATGGTGGCATCCCCCACCCCATACTTATGACCGCCCTTGGGGTTGGGATCCAAAGCCTTCGGGTGTACCATTTCCCATTCACCCAGGCCGGTTTTGGAAGTAAAATGAGCGAGGCTGGTCCCGTCGGGACCATGCGGAAAGTGACCATGTTCGCCAAACATGTGAAAAAGTCCGTCCTCATAGTAAATTCCAATATCATCACATTCTTTATGGGGAAAGCTCCCGGTCACCTTCCACTTACCGCTGGAATTCTCCAAGGGTCCAGAATAAGTGAATACTTTGCCTCCCTCATAGATGTAGTAAGTCCCATCCACTTTGACACCATCATCATATTCATAAAAGTTTCCGATTTTGTACTGATCGGATACAAGTTCCCAGTCTTCATTACTCCATGAGAATTTCTTGGTTCTCCACAGATGAGCAAACTTGGGTGTATGGCTAACAATCAAATGGTAAGGATACTCAAGTTCCGGTTCCACAAAGAGAACGGAATCATGGTTATTCCCCATTGTCGTCGCGAAAACATTAGCGTCGACCGGGCGGTGCCAACCAAGCCAAGGATCCTTCTTTTGAGAAAGCTCGGCATGACTGGATAGGTTAAATGATCCAAAGACTAACAAGCACAGAGAGTATAATATATTCATTTTCATAATTTTAGAGCTCCACAAAATAGTGGAGTAATCCCTTCAAAAACCAAGATTCGAATGGGTTAAAAGTAAAAAAAGATCCAGTGGAAGAGACAAAGCTTACTTATCAACCAGCTCGATTCCTTCCTTGGTAATTATGATCTTTCCCTGCTTATAGAGGCCACCAATTGCCTGCTTAAACACTTTCTTACTCACTTGAAATTCTTTCTTTATATCTTCAGGTGGACTCTTATCGCCAAATTTTGACTTCCCTCCAGAAACCTTAAGATGATTCAAAATTTTATCGAAAGTGGAATGAACATGCCTGCCTTTATCTGGCTGTAAGGAAACATCAATCCGACCATCTTCTCGAACACCTGTGATATACCCTTTGAGTTTCTGACCTTCTTCATACTTATCGTAAACCTGATTACTGTAAACCAATCCTATATACTGATCATTGATTGCTACTTTGAACCCTAAATCAGTTAAGGCGTAAATCTCAAGATCGACCTCCTCCCATCGAGCAAATTCATCCGGATCTACATGTTCAATTAAATGCTCAAAATTATCTTTCATTTCCGGTAGTTAAACTTCTTTGATGTAAAATCCCAAAATTTTTTGTGGAATCTATGCATCCATTCATTTGGTTATATTCGCAATAAGGAGAGAAATCATAAACTAGTCTAGTAGAGGAATCTTACAGGATTCCTAAATTGAAAAAATTATTTACTAACTATGATTACAATCGGCTTTGCGGCAAAGCTTATAGTTGCGGTAATGAGCGGAAGCTAAAAACAAACCACCAAGTGAATTGAGAATTGTAGTAAGGTTAAAGAAATTGCCGAACCCAAGTTGGGAACATGAGGGGCAAATCCCACAATCAGCACCTGGGTTACCAGCATGGAATGAGTATTGATAGATTGCGATAAATAAAATGAAAGCCAATCCCGTGATACTAAGTAATGCGACCAGTTTGTCCTTATGTTTACGGCAACCCATTATCACCGCGATAGAAGTTGTGGGTACGACTAAAAAAACCATCCATAAGTGAAAGTTTTCGTGAACCCAAAAAGTGGTGGAAATAATCGGAAGCAAGGCAAGTAGAACCGGTGTAAGCAAACAGTGCACAGCACAGATTACCGACATACTGATCGCCAGTGAATCCAACCAACCATGTGTATGGCATTTTACTGTTTTTGAGGTACTATTCATTTCCAAGGTATCCAATTATAGCTACTTATATTATCCTGTAAACATAGAATGCGATACGGACTAAAGTTTCTCTTTATTTACCTATCAAAACAAAAAGGGGTGCCCCATCAATAAGGATGCGGAATGTACTTAAATACGACCCTTTACACTTACTCCGATTCTGAAATGAGATCCATCCTTTGTAGATTACTTCTTTCCGTTATTCGAAACTAGGTAAATTCTTCTGCTGTGCATGCTTTTGAATAAAGTCAGCGACTCTTATTGGATTTGGATGGTCAAAATGATGGCCTTTTACTCGAGGACCCTTTTCGATCTCGATGACCTCGATAGCCCCCCCAAAACTCCTATATCTTTCAGCTAGAATCAGGGTATTCTCGCTCGGTGGAACGATACGATCATTCATCGTAACAATATGCAGCAGTGGTATTTTCGCCTTGGCAATGGGTGCCAGAACATCAATTGGATTCTTTCGGTATGCAAGAGCCTGCACTTCAGTAAACCCGTACTGCTTCAAGAGGTTCTGCCATGTCTTCTGATCACCAATTCCGCGGCCCTGACCCAAAGGCCAACTCTTGAAATCGCATACAGGAACATCCGCATATATACAAGCCACTCGATCAGGGTGCCTTGCTGCCCAGCGGTATACAAAGAGACCCCCGCGACTGACGGCTTCTAGAGCCACTTTGCTGGCTAAACCATGCTGCTGAGTCATGGTTTCATAAAATTCGTCCCAGTGCTTCATCGCATCAGGGGATCCTAGCATACCATTGGTATTTATGTATGCTATGTGAAAACCGCGATCAAGAAGAAGAACATCTGCCTCAGAGTGATAACCGGGAAACCTTGCTCGCCAAACCCAAAATTTCTCAGATGCTGGTTTTCTAGGAACCACAACATAGCACGCTTTTTCACCCACCTTAAAATCAAAACGCTGATAATCTTTCCATAAGGAAGGTTTCCCTTTCCAGTCATTTGCAAAAGTTGATACCCCATGCGAGTGGAGTAAAATCACCAACGAGATTATTCTTAATATACTCAATTTTTTCTTATTTTTATATTCTCAATCACAGCATTCCCCCGATTCAGCACTTCAGACCACAGTTGAAGTAATTAAGGCATTTCTTACTAAATTGGTCATGATTCTCACTACCCAACATGTTTACTTTCACTGATATTTTCCGCTTCGCCCCGATTTCATTGTTGGCAATCAAGGAAATCAGTCCTTCCCGTGTCCTTTGAATCCCAACGATGCATCGACCACTTTGCCCAATCGAACAGGAGTATGAGCTTTCTTCGCATAGATAGTCACTTTCTTAATAATATCGGGAAATTGGGTAGCTACATCGTGGAGTTCTTCAATATCCTTACTCAAATCATAAAGCTCAAATGGCAGATTTTTATTGGGTCTGATCGCTTTCCAATCATTTATGCGAAGGGCAATACTCTTCTTGTTTTCCCAATATAGATACTCATGATTATTTTGTTTTCGGCCGGTAGTCTTCGTGCCGAGTAAGGTAGGTAAGATTGAAATACCATCGGTATCCTTTCGTGGTCTTGCATGAGCAATTTCTGCGAGTGTTGGCATGACATCCGGAAAATAGCCCAAGTGTTCGGAAACGGTGCCTGCTTTTATTTTGCCCGGCCATCGAGCAATAAAAGGAACCCTGATTCCGCCTTCATAAAAATTGCCCTTCCCTCCCCGGAAACGTTGACCCGTCTCTGGATTAAGGTTTGGAGCCAGAAAGCCGTGGGGATGTTTATCACTTTTAAAATAGGTCTTCCCGCCGTTATCACCGGAAATGAAAACAATGGTATCATCATCGATCCTCAATTTTTTCAGCAAGTCCATGATCTCGCCAATTTGCCGGTCCACCATTTCCACCATGGCAGCATACATTTGGGCATCATGAGTCCCCTTTTGATTTGCGGCATCCCATTTCCTGTCTTTGTACTTTTCCCATGCGGGTTCATTGTCAGGCATTGTCCAGAAACCATGAGGGGGCGTCCATGGAAGATAAGCAAAGAAGGGGCGATCTTTGTTCTCACGGATAAAGTCTAGACTGTCCTTAAAGATCAGGGAATGTGAAAAGGTTTCGCCCTTAAGAAAGTCACCAGTATTCCCTGCGAGTGGTACCTTCTTACTGTTGCGAATGAGATACCTTGGATAAAAGGTATGGGCGTGAGTCTGATTGTAATAACCAAAGAAGACATCAAAGCCATGCTTCTCGGGTACACCTGTCGTACCTACATCGCCAAGCCCCCACTTGCCGAAACCACCAGTTGCATAGCCGGCGTCCTTGAGCATGCTGCCAATGGTCACCTCATCCGCACGCAAACAACCGGGTCCGCGAACGGTCGTGTGGCCGGTATGCTGGCCAGTTATGAGCGTGCTACGCGTTGGGGCGCAGACACTGGCTCCAGCCAGAAACTGGGTAAATCGAACCCCTTCGGATGCCACCTTATCGATATTTGGCGTATCCAATATAGGGTGCCCCATGACCGATGATTCAAAATAACCCCATTCATCCAGCATGAAGTATATGATATTTGGTTTATTATTGTTAGTAATTGGAAGAGGAATATTGGTACTCTTGGGAAGAGCATTCAAGTTCACCCTCAAACCATGCTTTTCCAACAAAGGTTTTAAGGCCTTAGCCCAAACAAGATACCCCTGCTCATTGAAGTGTAGTAAGTCCTTGTTATAAAATGTTTTATCCTGCTGACCTTTTTCAGTTGTGAAAAAGGGATTCAAATCAATATGAGATACATATTTGCCATCTGCAAGTTGTGGTAACATGGCATTGACTTCTTTCGCTCTGTCATTTTCTGAGCCCTCCTTTCTAGGAAAGACGGAGAAGATCACGAGTTTCGATTTCGGTAGACGAGTTCGAACTTCAGCCACAATGGCTTTGATTCCTGTAAATATGTCCTGCGGTTTATCTGCAGGATACGCTTTTTTGGTATCATGCATATTATTGGTTCCGATCATCAAAGTTACTAACTTGGGGGAAATTCCATCAAGGGCACCATTCTCAATTCGCCACAGAACATTCTGTGTGCGATCACCAGGGAAACCAAGGTTCAGAAGATTAACCCCTTTAAATACACTTGGGTATTTACTCCATGAATGAGTAATAGAGTCACCTATCATCACAAAATCGATCTTGCCGATTTTTGCCTCCCTGAGTTTCTCTTGGTGCAACTTTGGCATGAACTTTTTTAACGAGGAAGGTTCGGCAATCACCGTTGAGGGCTTTTCGCCAAATATCACAGAAGGCATCCAGCAGGATAAAAATAATACTACAAGGAGGATAGAGCTATTTGGTATCATGATGTTCAATTGTTTAGCCGATGAACAAGATCTGTCTTTGGGCTGCATTTTTCTTATGCTTCGGATCGACACAATGCAACTCCAGGTCAGCAGATCTTTCGGTGAGCTTCATATCAATCCAGCCATGGGCATGTCCTTTCTCAAAATAGTAACTGACCGCTGGTTGTCCAATGATATGGAGATGCTCGTGCTTGCTTTTTTGCCATTCATGGGTGTGGCCATGGACATACGCCTTGGCATGCTTTCTCCGGGCAAGTACTTTTAAGAGAGCTTCTCCATCCCGCATTCCCCGGATTGGACGTGCGCCCCGATTTGGCAAAGGGTTAAAATGAGCAAACACAAGGGCGGGCCTATCGGTATGCTTATCTAGTTGCTGGGCAAGCCAGTTCAATTGTGCTTCTCCCAAGATTCCTTTTTTTCCGGAATCCAATAAGAAAATATTTGCGTAAGGCAGTTCGATCACATCCGCATGAATGCCCATTTGTTCTTTCTTAAGAAACGGGAGCAGTTTCCAAAGTTTTTCCCGGGTGTCATGATTACCAATGGTTATGTGAACGGTGATGCCCGCTCTACGGATGGGTTCTATCAATCGTAGGAATTCTTTGTACTCCGCCTCCGTACCCCGGCTAAGAGCACAATCCCCATTGATGATCAAATTGGCTGGTCTCGGTTTAAGTGCGATAATTTCCCGTACTGACTGGGCAAGGCTGTCTGCCATATTTACCCATTCATGTTCGTCTTCTTTAACGGGAGTACCTGGCCACTTGGTCCCCGGGTAAGAACGACTGGGGTCATCGCTGATGTGGGTATCCGCAAGCAGAGCCACCCGAGTGGGGTCCAGGTTGACTGGCTTAGCCATCGCATAGGATTTGAGCCATGTACTCCCACCGAAAACCAGAGATCCGGTGATAAAATTTCGGCGATCAATTGGTTCGAGAGTTATGGGCATAGTGATGTTTTTGTTTAGGTTACTTAGCGTCCTTAAGAGCCTGTGGAAAAACAATCTCTGCCCAGACTGGTTTATGGTCAGACAAAGGTTTTTTCAATTCAATGATGCCTCCATCGATTACCTTGGTGCGGGGAAGGTTATTGTAGAAAATATGATCAATCACTCCTGCGTTCGGTTGTTCAGGCTTCAATGCATTATAGGTAAATTCCTTAGAGACATCGACCTTCAGATCTTTCCAGGTAGGTTTATACCCTGATGCCTCAAGCATTTTCATAGCAGTATCGCCCATGTTGTTATTAAAATCCCCGAGCACAATAACGCGGTTTGTCTTTTCTTTGGGCAAGACCTGCTTGGCTAACCGGTAGGCATGTCCCGCATTATGACTGTCTTTCGAACGGCAAATATGTAGGGAATACAATGCGACCGGGACACCATCAATCTTGGTGGTAGCACTCACAACCGAAGCAGGATTCCAGAAACGCCTGAGCTCAACACTCAGTTCATGTTCGACCGTATCCTGCAGTGGAGTCCGACTTAAAATCGATTTATACTTATCCTTGTGGTTTGCCGAAGAAATCTTGCCAACATAACTATAGCTCATGCCCAGAACCTTGCCGACACGAGCCGTCCAGTCTCCATCCGGCACTTCATTGAACCCAATCATATCGAGCTTGAAGGGTTTGAACATCTTACCAACTTGTTCAGGCGTCGTACTTTTCCCGAACTCAACATTGTAAGCGGCAACCCGAATGAGAATGGATCCTTTGGATTCGTTTGCAAAGACTGTTCCTACTACGAGTAAGCCCCATAAGGCTATGCCGGCGAGAATAGGTGTTTTTTTCAAAAGGTTCATTTTTTCTTTTTCGTCTTTTCATTGTGAACCTTTTGTATCCATGCGATCGCTGCTGTTGCCACAAGCTGATGGCCACCATCAAAAATGGTGACCGTTGCATTACCTGACTTTCTGGTAAAGAGGGGTTGCTTCTCGCCGTAGCTTGGATCTGGAAGGGCGGCTTGCAGATTCGGAGGTACTTTTCTCTTCTTCACGAAGTAGGCAATATCCTTATCCGATATCCGGTCTTTAGCTTCCGCCACTTCATTAAACGCAAGAAGTGAATGGCTGATGGGGACGATATTCTCCTTAATTCCTGCGTGGAGATGCAGTTTCGTCCCCTTCGCATTGCTCAGAAAAGTGATCGGTGATCGCTTTGCATACTCCGCATCAACGGCAGGACTGTCACCCGGAGCTCCCCCGCATGATTGTTCCAATGCTTCGATATGCTTTTCCTGCTCATGCCATGCTGCCAAGTCCGAGATGGGCACCCAGGCAGAAACCCCAGCCCATAAGTCAGGATGGTGGCAAGCCATTACTAAAGCAGTATAGCCTCCTCCGGAAGTACCAATAAGATAGATGGCGGAGCTATCGATTTGGGTCGCTCCCTTGGCGTACTCGACGGCACTTACAATATCTGCAACAACCAATTCTGAACCGGTGGCTTCAGGTCGATTGTTGGGGCCTCGGAAGTCTGGATGAATATACGCCCACCCATGTTTGATGCACCATTGTTCAATGGCTTTGTGGTATTTCTGTTTGTAGTTTCCGGACCAGGTATGAAGAGCCACCATCAAAGGTATGGGTTCTTTGGATACGGGAGCATAAAACATCGCGGGTTGCTCGGAATGATCTGCCGAGCTTTGGTACTTAATTTCTTTTGCTTTTGAGCCATATACGGCGGTGGATAACACCATCACCCACAGAAAGATTAGGTTTCTCATAGATTCTTCTTTTTATTCATGGTTAAGTATGGGCGGATGTAGCTTGCCGGTTTTTCAGGATGGTGCACCTGAAGCTATTTAGCATTAGTTAGTTCAAATGAAGCCAACATGGCGCAGTGTTCTGAGGGGGTAAGGAGAGACGGCTTTTAAATCAAGCTTATTACTTGCACCAAATTGCCGGCTATTTGGCTTCAATGATAAAGTCACTGCGGTCATAGGCGATGTTGAGTGCCTCGATGATTTGGGCGTGCTTGGCAAATCTGTGCTGAAACGATTCCCAGTTTTTTCTTTTCTCATCTGTCCAGACAACTTCGGCAATCGAGATCAGGCGAGGAAAAACCTTCCTATCTAGGCGATCCATTCGAATGTCCTCCGTCCATACGGGAGCTTCCACACCAATAACGCGGGCCCGTTCTTCCGGAGTTAGACTGCCAGGAACAGGTTCGAATGCATATATTGCAGGTGGACAGAAGAATAGAAGAGAAAATATGATTCCTGTGACCAATCTGGGTTTGTAAAAAGCTCTTTTCATTTTTGAGGTATTTTCTTGGCTAGTTCAAAGGTCGCCACCACCGCGCGGTGGTCAGATGGATAAGGGCTCACGACAAGATCGGCATTCTTTTCGTTTTCTCCGAGGATCTTTACCTCTTTTACTTCTAAGCCTTTGCCCTTAAAATAGACAAAATCGATGCGGTCATGATGAGTCCGGGGATCACCAACTTTGTAAGCAGGGGACCAGGTGATGCCAGGGTTTTTCATTTCGTCCGGATAGATCTTCCGGTACGAATCACTAAAGCCAGCCTTGGCCATTCCGGTGGAAGTAGGATAGGCGACTTTGATGGGATGGCGACCGGCCTTGGCTGCAGCTTCCGTCCAGTCCAGGTGTGAAGGTTCGTTGAAATCTCCCACCACAAAAACGGGTACCTCTTTGTCAGGTATGGACTTTACCTGTCTAAGCAATTTTCCAATCTCTACTCCGCGTGCCTTTTTTGCCCACTCAATCGTCTCTGCCTCTGTTTTAATAAAAGTAATATTATTGGTGTTTTTGTGCCACTTAGGGCGAATGCCCAGAAGCTGATAGGGTTGGTAGGGATGAGATGGGAGGTGCAGGTTAAAGATGTAGGCATGCTTATCCGAAGCGAGCTTGACCTTGATGCCGCCTTTGTAACCCTTTCCACCTTTAAAATGCTCGACGATTTCGTAACGGGTCACGATGCAGCTCCCCTCGTCATGATTCCAACCAAGCAACTTGGCCAGATCCTCCAAAGTGTCACCTCTGGGAGAACGGGTCTCTTGAATCCCTACAATGTCGGCTTTGGCTGCCTGAATGACCTTGGCTGTTTGAGATAGCGGTTGCTTAAGGTGCACCACCCCACCCCGGTGGATATTGTAGGACATAACCCTTAGAGTGGGCTCTTCAGCCTTAATGCACAGAGGCATAACGATCATTGTGGCAATGACGGATACCCATTTAATTAAATCATTTCGTTTCTTCATATTTTGCTCCTTTTTTTTTTTACTTCTCCGAGTAATCTTCACCGTTATACATCTTTAATTGATAAGATCTGTCGTCTTGTTGTTCGACCATCCAAATGCCTGTGTTTTTAAAACCTACTATTCCTTTCGAATCCTTTTTGAGGAGTAGTTTCAGCAGCGAACGACCGGATGTTCCATGGCCTGCCAAGAGGATGCACTGATCGGTGCCTCCAAAACGCTTTTCAATCATGGCGACCGCATTTAACAAGGCATGCTTCATATACGCTGCTTTTACGGTACCATCCCATTCTTCAGAATAATGGCTGTAGTTGTTTTTGGCATCATCGCGCAGGTCAAAGAATGGCTTTTCCTTATTAGGTAGGATGATGGGTTCTCCCAGATTGAGGATTTCTTTCTGAAGAACCGGTATGTCTTTAGACAAAATGGAACCATATCCATGTCCCTCTCTCAGTTCAGGCCAGATTTCGGCCCTACCATTAGTCACCTTCAGGTAAGGCATGATCGTGTTGCGCGCTCTCCATAAGGGACTGCTTGCGATAAAATCGAATGAATATGCTTTTAGTTTCTCTGTGGCGGCAACCACCTGTTTCTCGCCTGCCGGAGTAAATGTGTCAGGGTTTCCCACGTAAGACGGCCATTCGGATTTCAGGAGGTCTTTCTTAACCCAGACTTTCTCTACGTTCTTACCCGACTGAGCATGGCGGATGTAGTAGATCTTAAGACCCGCATCCGCTTGAAAAGCAAAAGCAAACAATAGTCCAAGTATTACCCGTTTTTTCATCTTCAATTCAGAGCTGGCCTAGTTGGAGACCTCGAACTCACCCCAAACCCAAGGGTGGTCCGACAGGCATCCTTCGGCTTTTTTGTTTTCCTTGTTTTGATTCTTTGGTCCCCAGTCTCTACCGGCTTGCAAAAGTTTCATCTTATTTTTCGTACTGTAAAGAATATGGTCGATTGATTTTTCCTTGGTCGCATTTTTCATCTTGGTCTCTTTCAACATGGATTTCATAACCAGTCCCTCGGTCCATTCATTAAAATCTCCCCCAACAATTACATCATAGGATTCCTTTTCCGCATTTATATGATCTGCCAGAGCTTTGTGCTTCGAACCCTCCCAGGCAGTAAGTTCAGTAGGCTGGCGTTTATGATGAGCGAAGCCCGGTAAGTGAAGACTGTACAATGCTAACTTTCGCCCATTAATTTCAGTCTCTACCCGAAAGGCACTGGCCCGGGCCCATCCGCTACCTTCTGGCAAGAAATCCTTACCTTCCGTAAGTGGAGTACGACTAAGAACGGATTTGAACTTCCCTCCGTAGTTACCGGTTACATCTCCCCATTTTGGAGACTTGTGATTCGCGGATGAAACTACTCCCACCCGTACATATCCCAGACCGAGAGCATCTCCCAGACGCTGGGACCAGTCCTTGACCTTCTTGCCTCGGTTCGCTTTGGGTACTTCGCTGAGTAATACGATGTCTGGATTAAGAGGTTTAAGAACCTCTGCAATTTGTTCAGGAGTGGCCCACTGACCACAAGCTACATTATAAGCCAGAACCCGAAGCTTGGTAATACCACCCTTTTCGGCAAATGTGGGTACCACAGCAATGAGAGCGACTAAAGCAAACCAAGAAATGGTTGATCCCGCTACTCTTTTCAAAAAGAGGAATCTTTTGGATAATAACATTTTCATATTTTTAAGTTGAAAATTATTTAACAATCACTGCTTTTGATAAACAAGTTAGGAAAGTTTGGGAGAACATAATGAGTACCTTAAAGCAAAGTAAATTTACAGGAGGAATGGATTAGGGAAGGGGAGATTAAATCAAACACTAACAAATTTACTCAAAAACAAACACCCTGTATTGCGTATTTCTTATGTTGATTTGCGACAAAATAGACTCCAAGGGAACTTTCACAGACAGGGTCAAACAAGAAGTTAATTTAACTTCAACCGTATCCGTTTAGCGTTTTTTAATACAAAACTAAATACAGGCACAGTCCCACCACCAATTCAAAAACGGAGGTAAATAGAGAAATAGAAAAATAAAAGTGCCAGTATCTTATTACTTTTAACACTGATACTGCAGAACGCCTACTTCATTTTCTTCACACTGAACCATATTTCCGTTCCATCGCCTGGACGGAGATATTCTTTTTGAGGGGATACCGGCCAATTAGAAATAACCTCGCAAATTTCTTCATACTTTTTGAATACATCCTGCACTTTATTTATCCTGAAAGGAAAAAAATCTGCAAACCAACCATCCTCACCGATTTCAATCGATGAACCATGAAATTGAGAAATCATTGGCTCACCCGTTTCGTTATTTTTAACTCCGGCATATCCTGTTCCATTATATTCAAACTGATAAGGCCCGATCGACTGCAGGCAGATTTTCGAGGTGGATGAAAAGGAATCAGGGGACAATTGGACGAAGGTTATAGGGCCCTTATCTTCAACTTCTACTAAAGCTCCGATGTCTTCAAAAGTAATATCCTCGTGACCCCATGCATCGATGAGGGCAACTCCTTCCATATCGCTAAAACTTGTTTTGATATCATTAAACTCCGCGTAATACCCCGGGCCAATAAATGAATACCAGATCCAGAATACGGACACACCTAGAAAGATAAGCAATGCCCCTATGCTTACACCCAACTTCTTTATTATAGGTGTGCTGTGCGTAGTATCTTTCTCCATATCTCCCTATTTCTTAATCCTTTTATTTACTGTATTACCTTAGATGAAAGATAAACATGAGGAAGCCCTCTTTAACTCATCAATAATTACTTTGGCTCCCTTTGCTGTTAGTTAATGAAGCGCACCCTTAGTGCCTTAGTTGCGAGAGCTTCCAGGTCTTATCGGTATGAACCTTCTTGCCTTTGCCATAGATTATACGAACTCGGGCAGTAGGATCGTCAACGGTGGTGTCGAAATCAATGGTGGCAAAGCTCAAGTCTTTACCATTTGTAATTCCGGAAGACATGATCTCGATCATAGGGTACCCTACTCGATCGGACTCGTGGTGCTGCCAGACCAAGGATTGGTGCATGTCCCCACCGATATACATAACTCCCGAGATCTTGTGTTTTTTGATGGCATCAAAAAGACGGTGGCGGGAAAAGGTAAAAATGCGCCATCCATCCACTTTACTGTGATGGAGCACACTACCGGAGGCAATGATCTTAAACTTGGCCTTGGAGTTTTTCAGTCCGCTCAAAAGCCATTCAAATTGAGCATCACCCAGCATGCGTTTTTTATCATTATCTGGTAATTCATTGGGCGATCGATGGTAGCGGCCATCGACCACAAAAAACTCAACATCGCCCCGGTAGAATTTAAAAAAGGCACCTGGGGTATCGGGAGTTCCGGATGCTGGGTTGGGCCAAGCCTGCTTCCAGCCAGCCAAAGAAAATTCTTTTCCTTCGGCGGTACCATCCGAATTATTGGGTCCGTAATCATGATCGTCCCAGATCGCATAAGTGGGCACCTGACGAAGTACATTGGCAAATTCCTTCTTACGACGGTACGCCAAATGGTGTTGCAACTGTATCGTAGGATCGGTGGTATCGGCATAATGGGTATCGCCCACAGTGAGGTGTAGGTCCGGTTGCTCCTCAAGGAGAAGATTCCAGGACCGTTGTGCCCTTTTGATATGCATACAGGAAGTAATGGCCATTCTGAATGCAGTGGATGTGCCCTCAACGGGTGCAGTCTTCAATGATCCTTTGCACTTTG
Organism: uncultured Opitutia bacterium; assembly: GCA_963934295.1. Taxonomy (GTDB): domain Bacteria; phylum Verrucomicrobiota; class Verrucomicrobiia; order Opitutales; family Seribacteraceae; genus Seribacter. The sequence goes on along the minus strand of CAWVXY010000033.1, from coordinate 16,254 downwards.
GGTCAGCCTTTCCATTTATGGAAACCTGATACTGGTAACGGGTATCGGGTGCCAGACCATTCATAGTCGATTTGAATATCTGCCCGGGAACCTTTGCTGCCTGGTTTTTAACCGCAGTAAATTTGCCCGCCTGTTTCTCTTTCTGATCCGACCCCTCGGCTTGATAAGTGTAGGTGATTACGGAAGTCGGTGATGCATACATCCACAAGGTAACCCCATCTGCTTGCACATTCCCCGTCAATGGACCCGCGACTCCATTGGGAACCGCATCAACTATGCAAATTTGAAAGCATAAAAGAAGGAACAGATAACAGTTTTTGATTTTCATAATATAAAAGTCTTTCATTTTTTTATCTCAATATTTTTAAGCATCATTTTGTAAAAAGGTTTGGCTATTCACTCTGGGGTTCCATCGTCTTAAAAATATTCATCGCTTCTTTGAATAATTCCTTCGACCCGGAAAATTGGCCGTTCCAGATAACATCTCCATCTGATACCATATGAACAGATAGAATTCTCTGATATCCTCTTTCACTGGTGTGTTCAAAGTAAGCTACATTTCCGGAGACAAATTCTTCAGAAATTTCCGAGTATTGTATTTTTACATCCTTTTCAATTTTACTTTTACCGTTTGCTTTCGTTACGGCGAAGGTATCTTCGGCTATTTTTTGGACGGAGGGAGCCATTTCTGAGGTGGGCATTTCGACGGGCCATTTAGAAATCGAGAACACCGAAGTCATTTCATTTTTCAACTTCCACTTAATGAAGTAAAAGTGAACCCCGTTTTCCATTACCTTATCCTCAAAGGTCGCTCCTTCCGGAGTATCAATCTTCAATACTCCAGATTCATTTTTATTTCCGAAACATGAAACGAACATGAATATGAGGGAGGAGAGAGCGAAGTATTTCATTTTTTAACAATGTTAATAGGAGGGAAGATTTGTAGTGTTTTGGAGAAATTAAGAACCCATGTCGATTTTTAACTTACGATGCCCCTTCTCGATAATTACCACTCCACTGCCATGCTCCGAAGACATAAAAGGGCTATCAAAAAGCATATCCGGGTTAAGATTGATCGGCTTACCGTAAATTTCGGGCAATGTTCCAGATTCGAGGTGGAGGGATAGAAAATCATTCGATTTCTCAGTAAGGATAAACCTTCCGTTTTCCAGTTTGCCTACAAAGCCTTGTAGGTATTTGGTAAATGCATCGATATCTGAAAAATCTTTGATCCTGCCAGCGACAAATGCTACCGGCGCTTTGCCATCATTCATTCGCAGAATGACATCATTATCCCAGGTGCTGCCACAAACTGTATTCAGTTTGGTACGGGAAAATCCCTTAACGCCCAGCCATGCCTTTCCCTCCTTAAGAATCAACCAGCCACTGTTTTCAGTCAGTCGACTTCTCATCCCTTTACCGCCCCAGATCACTCGCATATCGCCCGTAGTCTTTGCCTTAGCATGTCGTTGAACTAATAACACATTCTTATGCTGGACCGCCTGTTGCTCTCCATAGGTCTTGCCGTTGGCGATTCCCTCGCATTGAGGAACCACGCGGGCGTTCACATCGGAGGCGAAAACAATGCCGTGGTATCGGTTCTGTGAAGTAAGAGCCGGGTAACCTTCCAGTAAATCCTGTCCCTCCTGATACAAGTGAGATGAAACCCGCGGCAGCGTGGGGTCGATCAGTAAAGACCCCATGACATAATCCGGCGTGCAGTAATCGTAGCCGATCATACGTGGATCCTCGGGATCCAAAGCATACCATGGAGCATGCTTTACTGGAATATTCTTGGCCAACATTTGCTTCTGCTTGGCAATCCTGCGGGCCACATAGGTATACTCTCCTCTCCCCTCAACATCCTGAGCGATATCCATAATGATATTGGGCAAACGATATCCGGTCGTAGCCATGACAAATGCCATCCCCTGTATCGGATGGTTGGGTACTTGTCGAGGGCTCCACCACTCGCTTTCATTCAGCAGTACCTTACTCATAGTACGCCAGCGGTCTCCTGATCCCCATTGGGTAAGCTGTCTTATATTTTCTGGATCTTCTTTATATATCCGGGTTCGGCCGCCCCCACGAACTCCATTCAACTGACCCACCGCCCAGTCCGCCCAAATCAGATGGAGAAGCTTATCCATCCGTTCCCTCAGAACTTCATCTTCGGAAAGATCCCGCATGTTCATAATTTCAGGAAGGGTATAGCTTGGGCCATAGGCCGAAAATACTTCGACCAAAAGACCATGCTTTGCACGGGACACGCAGTATTCTTTATAGTATGAATTCCATGCTTCGCAGTGAGTTTCAATGTCCCGCCCGTCGGGTAATTTACGGCCTTTGTACTTCGGGCTATTTTTAAGTGCCTGCAAGGCGAGGAGTGCATTGCTGTAATGCATCATCTCATGATTCTCGGAACCATGAATACTCCATATGTGGTCAAGGCTAGCCCTTTCAAAAAGGCTCATCTTACTTACATAGAGCCAGAACATTTGCTCGATCATTTCCTGCATCTTCGCATCAAGGCGACCGGGGTAAAAAGTACTCTTATCATGAAATAATTGATAGATCCGATTCCATGTCCGCATCTGCCACTTCACATGCTCGGAAGAGGCGATCTCAATCGTCATCTCCCCCTCCCCTTTTTCATGAGCGATAATCCCCTGCTGCGCTTCCTGCAGCAGACGGTTTGCCTCCGGCAGTTCCCGTTTCAGCCAGAGACGGGCGAAGGCACCGTGCAACGGAATCATATTCTTTTTGAGCATGACATTCTCAAAGAATTTCTCCGCATTCTCGCTATGGGCTTTGCGGATGAGATCATATGTGGACTCCACCTGTTCGGCGGGAATTGAATCGGCAGGCTTGCTCGTTTTTAAATAGCCAGCAAGTTCCGGAACTGCGATTTTCAATTCTTCGATTATGAGATCTGTGATCGCTTCGGCCCCTTTTTTATTAAAGTGGGTCTTATCACCTTCTTTAAAATTATAAGTCATACTCTCCTCGCGGCCGATTTCATTGTGGTGAGCAATACTGACCCGGTGCAGATCGAGGAATGGCAGATTCAATTCCCTGGCCAACGCTTCGGCGGTCTTTGCATAGTCGGTCAGCGTTGCCTTGTAACTGTACTTTTCGTTTTGGACAAAATTGGAGACAATCCTGCCGTTCTCGTCAAAAGAACGACGAGTGACGGAACTTACAATGATTGGTTTCCCTCCACCCTTTTGAATGTGATCAACATAGGATTGTAGGTGGGCTTTGTAGACCTGAATGTCATATCGCTTCTGATCATTATGGCCAAACTGAATCAGGACATAATCAGGTTGGAGTTGTACAAGTTCATCAAGCTTCCCCGACAAGGCCTGTAATGTGGCCCCATTCTTCGCGTAATTGACAATTTTCGCTCGATCCTCAAACCGCTCCGCAAAGGCGGGGCCCCATCCGGATTGCATGGCGACCGTGGAGTCTCCAATGAGACCGATCGTAACGGCTTTCACCTTAGCCTCACAAACTGCCAGGCTAATGAGTAATGAAATTTTTAAAACGAATTTCATATCCCTGTGATGGACTTGCTTACTTGTAGTCGGCTTCCATCAAGCTGTTGAGCACCGAAGTTTGCCAGTTGCGTAATTGTAGTTGCAGCTTCTTCGCAAGGTCGGCTTGGCTCTTGACCAGGTTATTGGTCTCCGCCGAATCTTCTTTTAGATTAAACAGCTCAACTCCAGTATTCTTGTCACCATCAATGACCAGTTTATGGTCACCTGAAATGATAGCCCGGGCTCCGTTGAAATTCCCTTTGCTAATCTTAGGATGATGGTCATTACGAAAATTACGGGTAAAGAGCCCACGCATTTTTTTGACCAAAGGTGTGGTACCCTTCTGCAATTCGGGGTCGATGTAGGGCTTGCCGCCTTGACTTGTTTCGACCGGAAAATTCCAAATGGCGATAGGTGTCGCCCGTTGTTTCATTTCACCCTCCAACATAGGCACTAGATCAATCCCATCGAGAGGAACATCCGGAAGAGTTGCTCCGGCCAATTTACACAGGGTTGGCAAGATGTCCGAGGTAACCGTGCTGACGGTTGATACTTGTGGTTTCGGAATGCCCGCAGGCCACTCAATCACCGCAGGTACCCGAATACCATTCTCATACACCTTGCCCTTGAGTCCTCTGAAGCGGGATTCCCGCAGACCACTGGGAGGAATGCCGTTGTCACCAAAATACCAAAGCAAGGTATTATCCTTGATTCCGAGTGTTTTCAGGCCGTTACGTAACTTGCCGATTGATCGATCCATCGCTGTAATTTCGGCATAGCGTTCGATTAAGACGTCACGCAAAGGTCGTTTGACCCGTAGGCCCGTTTCATTGGAAGTTAAGCTTACCCGAGTCGCAGAATACTTTTCAGGCAGATCGCGATAAAGTTCCAGATCGGTTTCAAACCCGCTGTATGGTTCGTGAGGCGATCCATACCAGATAACCAAGAGAAAAGGCTGCTCGGAGTCCTTTTTCTTCTCAATATATTTCATCGCTTCGTCGATTAGAATTTCCGAACTTTCGCCATAGATTTTGTTAGGCGTTCCACCATTCAGGGAAAAGACCGGATCCATTTCGAAAAAGTTATCATGGGATAGCCAGTGCTCAAAACCCATCGCACCGGGACTGGTCGGCGATGATTTCTTAACCGGCCCCACATGCCATTTCCCAAAATGAGCGGTTGCATAACCGGCATCTTTGAGAAGATGAGCGATTGTAATTTCCTTGGGCCGAATCGAATAGCCCGGTCGAAAGATTCCATAACGATTGGGGTGACGCCCGGTCAGCACACTTCCGCGGGTAGGAGAACAACTCGGTTGAGCATAGAAATTATCCAAACGCAGACCCGCCGAGGCCATCTTGTCCAAGTTGGGTGTCTTAACATAAGGATGATCGTTATACCCGACTTCTTCCCAACCATGATCATCCCCCATCAAGAGAATGATATTGGGTCTGGCTTCTTTCGCCTGAAGGAAGAATCCGAGCGTTAGTAGAATTAGAAATACTGGGAGTTTCATTCTTTATTTCCTATCATTCCGCCATCCAACCCGCGAGGGATAAGATTGAGATTAGATGTTTTTTATTCCTGGACTATCGGTTAAACTAGTTGAATACAGACCAAATAAAAACTCTCCCCCATTCCAGCCAATGAAAGTTGATCCAAAATGATATTTCAGACAGGCTTAGCTTTCATGCCTCCTCATAAACGGTCAGGTGATTCCTGAGTGAATCGGATTATTTCTCCTGAGAATCGGGGATGCCATCGTTATCTGAATCCAAGTCCCACTGATCAGATATTCCATCCCCATCAGAATCCTTAGTGCCTTCGATTAAGTTGGGGATACCATCCATATCGAAGTCCAATCGATCGGACTCCTTACGATGAAGCTCAAGTAGATTCGTGGGCATAGATTCGCCCTTCTTGTAGGCCTTAATATAGTCGCGCATCAAACGGAAATACATATCCCCATACGGAGTTTGGACGGGTTCTATATCGCGGGAGTATTCAGGGCGGAACATATCAGTAAACTGGACATGACCATTGGGACCGTCTTTTTGGCGCTGGGCCATCAGTTCGTTCCACCAAGTGATAATTACAAACTTAGGACGGATCTCAAAGGCTCGTGACCACTGAAGCTGGAAAGTCTTGCCACCCTTACGTGGTGTAGCCAAATCCTCATTGGTCATATAATTCTTCTGCAAGGCAGTGCATACAACCAATTGTTCAGGCTTCCCGTCGAACATAGCAACGGGTTGCGGGTAATTCTCAAGAAATGACCATTCCCGATCGGCAAGGTTGGTGTTGAGCCCCCACATCGCCCGAACCGTAAGCTGGCGATTTACCTGATTAGGAATTTTATCGATATCAAGCCTGCTAAGAAAAATCGGTTTAGCCCCCTTCCCTTCATCCAAATAAAACCAAATATCTTTGTACTCGGACTTCGAGAAGTAGCGGTCATGGAGTTCATTGGCCAGTAAACCGGGAGACCATATGATAATGCGTGGAGACTGCTTGCCCGCTTCCTCCCGATTACGCATAAGTTTCACCATCACTTCGAAGGGCTCATATAAGTATTCATCCTTCTTCTTCGAATCAGGAAAAAGGTTCGTTGCATCCAATATAATGAAGTCAATCTGAGCCTGCTCAAACAGGTCAAAATGGTAGTCCATGACCATGGCATTATCTCCCCGGTAATATCCGACTGCGGGTTCCGCCCAGAAGTGCCAGGATGCCCTGGGACCAAACTGCCCTCCCCCACTTAGGATTTCCTGAATATTGCGAATGGGGATATTTTTCCTGAAGGCCAGTGAATGCCAGGTGGAATAATTTATCCCAACAAGATTCTTTTGGTCGGTGGCATCCTCAATCTCCAGAGATTGAGCTCGTAAGCACGAGACCAGAAAGAAGATAAGTGCCAATCCCCAAAAATATCTCGACCGGAACAGGCTCACAAGCGATCGGCATGTTTTACCCGAAATGCATCCAGCTTCTCTTTTGCGGAAGCGGACAGCTTCTGGTTTGATAGAAAGTCACTGGCCCGGCGGGCAATGAAAAAGTCTTGGACCTCGAGGAGTTTTACAATATCCGCCTCGATTGCGTTCGAAAAGAATTCCCGACTTTCAATCAGGCGCAGGGCCAGGTGAATGAGGTAGTATTCCTGGCTCCCAATACTTGCTGCAAGTTGCTCGAGGATTGCATTCTCCAGTTGCCCGTCGGATTCAAGAAGTTCAATAACCAAGGCCGCGTTGTATCCATTGAGCTCCGGCAGAGTGCCAATGAGTTTCCGGTAACAGGTGTTTTTGTCAGGGCTCGCCTTGCGAAGATATTCAATCGCCAGGTCAATATGATCAATCCCGGCCAAGGGCATGAGTGCCGCGATTTCATCGAGGTATTGAGGGGCAACCGGTTTTTGTCCTAAGAGATGGTTGACCACGAATGCAACCCTCCGCCAGTCTTTACTATCGAGGAGGTGCATCAGGAAATCAGGAGAAAATTGGGATTTGGTCATTCTCTGCATGATAGGTACCAGCTCGGTGTTGGCATATTTCCACAACACCCAGGTGGTCCACGCCGCATCCTTGACCACAGCTTCCTTAACCGCACCTGGCGTAGCCTTGGACACGCCATCAACCTCCTGATATTCATCGTCGTCCTCTCCTTCAGGGCTCTTGTCATCTTTTTCAGAGGCAAGAAAGCCAAGCTCATGGTCATCCAAAATCGATTCCCGGTCTTTCAATATTGAATCAAGCTTCTCATAATCCGCAGGAACAAAAGGCTCGTGCTCAACCTTGGTCAGTGGTTTTCCTTCGGGATATTCCAAACTTTGATAGAATCCCAGAGCATCCCAATACATCGTGACCTCCACGAGTTTACAGACCCCATCCAGGCAGACCTCATTAATGAGTTCCATACTGTACCCCGAGGGATATCCCTCGTCATTGAAATAAGCAGTGAGACTGTGTTCCTTTTTCGGTTTCTTTGGATAAACCGGGTCGGTCAGTTGGATGATGGTTGTCTCTTTGGCATCAACAGGAGAAAGCCATCCAATCAAGAAGCAAATTGATAATAAGGTTATCCAAGCGGTTGATTGAAAAACGGGGAGAAAAGGTAACTTGCTCATTAGGTAAGCCATTTACCTAGACAAGCGGGAATCCATCCGTTGCTGTGATATCGCCTGATTTGCTGACAAACAAGGCATCTACTCCCTTCATCGACTCAGCCATTTCTTTTGCTTTCTCAGGACCGAGAACAAACAGTGCGGTTGACAGAGAATCGGCCTCCAGCGCAGTGGGTGCCGCTACTGATACTGCTGACAGCTTGACCGGCGAAAGACCGGTCCGTGGATCAAGCAGATGATGATGCCGATAATCATCTGAAAATTTACTGGCATAATCTCCGGAAGTAGAGAGACACCCCCCCTGCAATCCGGTTTTGGCAATACTTCCTAACTGCCTTGGATGTTGCACGCCAATATGCCAAGAGTCTCTTTGCCCGGGGGATCCGATCGCATTGAACTCTCCGGCATCGATCAGTGCCTTCTCAATGCCCCACTCTTCCAATGCCTTTCGTGCGAGGTCGGCAGCCAGGCCCTGAGCCACTCCGTTCAAGGTTACTTGCATACCGGGGCGGTCAAAATAAATGATCTCCGGTTCCACACAGATATACTCCCAACCCATCCTCTGCCGAACTTTTCCGATTTCTGCTTCAGTCGGAAGAGTCCTCGAATCTGTATGGCGGGCATACAGTTTCCACAATGGCTGCACGGTGACATCGAAAGCTCCCCCGGTACGCCGTGACAACTCGATAGATTTTTTCAGGGCCGTGACCAAGTCCGGGTGAGGATTACGCAATGAACCCTGACGATTGAGCAGGCTCAATTGACTATCAGTCCGGTACAGGCTCATCAATTGTTCGACATGTTCGATTTTATCCAAAGCTGCATCGATCGCCCGGTTGGCTCGTTTCTCTTCGGGATGAAACACTGTGAACTTTACCTTCGTCCCCAATGCTTTGGCCCTGCGAAAATGTTTCTGCCCGGGAGCTACACTTCCGTGTAAAGCACCTTGTGCCATCAGGGTGGCCATGCCTGTTCCAAGAGTCAGGAAATTTCGGCGATTCAACATCGGGCTACTCATTGCCACTGCAATTCTGCCTTAGATACTTGAGCCTTCCAATCGTTACTCTCACTATTCCTGCTATTCCCCAATGTAACTTAGTGCGGTTCCTTCACTCAATACACGATGGGCATACTCAGCAAAGTGACCATTCACGTCTTTGGTGTATTCCTGTAAAATCTCCCGACCCAGGTTTTGGTAATCTCCACATTCGAAAAGAAGAGCCGCGATTAAAAGTTCTTTGAATTTATTATTTACCATGGATCCACCTTTTGTATTCACACCCTGACGAACATAGACATTTTTTTGGTTTTCTTGCTCATTGTAATAGCTGAGTCTTTGCGTATGCCCTTTCAGTTTTTTCGCTTTGAGAAAATCAGCCAAGGGCTCGGCCAGTGAATCATCCTTATTCATTCTTAAGGCAAGACAGAGGGCCTTGTAATGAGAAAGCGGGCTCTTCAAGGTTAATTGATCCAGCTTCTCCAATAAGGGGGCATGAACTTCTGCTGAGTTTAAAAATCCCAGGGCTATCACGATGCGGTCTATAGGTCCAAAGGTGTTGGCATATTTACGTTGGTTACTGTAGTCCCAGCCTTTCCCCCAATTAGGTGCTTTTTTTACGGCTTCCACGAGTGTCTCTTTTCCTGTCTGATCTCCTAGGATAGCTAAAATCCGGGCATAATTTAATTTCACTTTGGGCTCGGTACTTTTTTGGTAAGCATCTCTTAAGGATGGAATGGACTCTTGCGGATGACTGATCACAACCGCCAAAGCTTTATGGGTATCGTCATGTTCAGGCTTTTGATGAACATCTATGGTCAAACCTTCAAGAGTTTTGACTGCCTCTTTGACGGTATTCGCACTCAACGGAAAGGAATCCATATCCTCAAGAACGCGATTTTCTAGACAGTTTTTCCTGACCAGTTCTCTCTGAAGAGCCTTAATATCAACGTCGCGAACTTTACCTCGAGCTCTGAGGACTGCCATCGCAGCAGCCGTACCCACCGCGTATCCCTGATTCTGCAGGTCGGGTTGCATCCGTACTAAAGTCATGGCATCACGGTCTGCACTGGCACCCAAACCAATCACCAAAATTCCTTCCAGGCCCTGGGGGATGACACATCGGTAAGGCATGTCACAGGTGAATATAGGACCTTTCATATCTTTAATCAAAAACATTTCGGTATCCGGATGAGCTCCGGCATCGAAGTTACTCCGATGGTGACTGATGGTGTCCGGGAAGGTACGGTTGGTAAGGATATCTTCGGTCGTTAAGGTATACTCACCAATGATGCGTCGACGGTCACGGGAAGGGATGAGCTGCCCCATATCGTGGACTCCTCCGGTTCCTGCATTTTTTGCACTGCCATAAATCTCTTGCCTGGCAGATAGCTTCAGGTGCCAACGGTCAAAGATATCATTATCATTAAGCATGTAACGGGCTGGGTTATTAGTAGCCCCACCAAGTCTCCTCGATGCATAATTCGAAATCTGAACGGATAAATCTCCGTGTTTGGAAATGCTGTAATGAGTATTTGCTTTCGCGGCCGCAGCGATATCTGAATTGCCGGTTGCATCCACCACCACATCGGCCAAAACAATTCCCCTTCCGAATGGAGTGGCCACAACGATGCCGGCAACTTTATTGCCATTTGTCACCGTGCCACACCCAAAACTGGCAAACCAAAGTTCAGCACCACTTTTCATGATTTGCTGACGCAGCCACTCCGACTTTTGAATTTGATTCCAGCTCTCTTTCGTACCCAGAGCCTTATCGACCTCTGCTGTATACCCATTCCTAAAACCGTACCAATAGGTTGAGATCATCCCAGCCGTTCCCACTCCACCCAATTCATCCATATACTCAATCGCCAGAGTTCTCGCACCTGCTCGGGCAGAAGCCAAGGCAGCCGGGGCTCCCGATGTGCCACCACCCACAACCACCACATCCCAGCGACCTAAAACAGGAAGGTCAAGGTCTGAGAGTTCCAGTTGAGGACGATCATTAAAACGGAAGCTATTGGCAGAGCCTGAGACAATCAATTTTCCCTTTTCACCGGTGGAGGATAAGTAGTCAATCTTAGTGGGGACAGCGGTTTTACTCGCAAGCTCGGCCGCTGCCGTGCCGATGACCTTACCCATTGGGGCAAGCCTGTAGGGACTTTTTATAAGTTGATGACGGGTGGTTTCGTTTTTAATACCCGCGTACGCATTTAATACAAAAAGGTTTTCAAATCCCTTGGGAAGATAGTTTGCCAGGGCAGAAGGATCATCACTATTCGTTGCCGTCTTAATCATCCGTTCAGGAAAGACCAACAGACCTTCCGAATGATCAGCCATCTTCGAGTTAGAAACCATAGACCGGATCTGATGGATCGCTTTGCTATGGGCACGGTAAGTATCTTCCTTCAAATCAATCTTTGCGTCGTACTGATAGACTGGGTAATCCTTAGAGACCCATTCCTGCTTCTTATTTTTTTTAACGGGGAATTTTACGGAATACTGAACACCGGGAACTTGTTTACCCTGAATGGTTTCATTTGCCTTCTTTAAATCCCCCCCAATGACCGTAAAGGAAGCCCCTTTTTCCCCTGCTTGAAAATCCGTTAACACATTGGGTAACTGACGGACTAAAACGCCGTGCGAAGTGGCATCAATAATCACCTTGGCACGAATGGCCTGACGCCCGCTGCGATTCACCATGGTCATACCCGCTGGCTTTCCTTTTGGGTCAACCAGTAACTCTGATGGAAAGCTACCGGTCAGGAATGGAATATTTCTTTTCAATAATACCCGGTCCAAAAGGCCCTTTACCTTCATGGGAGTTTGTTGCTTCTTGCCTTCAAAGATCCATCTGGTGATGTCAGTTTGGGGCTTTTCATCTGGATCAAGCCATAATTTCTGATTGGCGCAGATGTCGAAGCCCAGGTAGGGACGGGATTCAATGACCAGTACGGATGCTCCCTTATCTGAAGCAACACAGGCCGCTTCAATTCCGGCCAGGGAACCACCGGCAACGAGGACGTCCACATCATAAGCAAGGGGCAAAGTGGTTTCCCTTTCGACAATACTTTTTGAGGAGGCAACAAGGAAGCCTGGCCAAACCAGCAGAGCATTCAAAATAATGGTTAATGCAAAGGGAAGTTTCATTGTAATGTTAAATATCTTAAGTATTCGATTTCTTATATTTAAGAAAGGTGTGTTATGGTAACTTAGCGTGAACCCGAATTATTTCCTAAATTTCTTATTTGCCTGTAAATAGGCTGCACCCGCAAGCAGAAAGGGGCCAATGCCGTGCTGATCATGTACTCTTGGTGCTCTTCCTTTTAAGTAATAATTCGGATCTTCGCTAATGTCGGAAGGTGGACAAACCCCCGTAAGCTCATTGTTTTCATTCACCACACTTAGCAATCCATGCCATCCCTTCTTTGCGACTTTGAAAAAGCGATCTTCCAGCCATCCTTTATTGATGCCTTTTAGGATACAGTAGGTAAACATCCCCGAGCAGGAGGTTTCTTCATAGGAGTCGGTCTTATCTAGGATTTGATACCAAAGTCCTTTATCACCTTGCCGCTCGATGATGCCATTAATGAAAGTGCGATAGTCATTGAGTACTTCCGTACGCTTGGGATGGTCTTGAGGAATGAAGGTGAGCAAGTCAGTGACCGCCATAATATACCAACCATTGCCACGCCCCCAATGTAGGCCATAAGGTCCCTTTCTCTTTTGTAGCCAAAGAGGGTTCATCAGCTTGTCTTCTTGATCCCAAAGATAATCGAAATAGTGAAGCGTTTCCTCGATCGCTCGATCCAACCACTTACTATCCTCAAGTAATTGTGCTTTCCGGCACCAATAAGGAGCGATCATATAAAGATCATCGATCTGCAAACCTAAACCCCGCTTCTTTGATTTATCACGAACAAGCACACCATCATCAAAACGAGGAGTTTTTTCGAGAAGTCTGTCAAAAATTTTCATTCCCCGAACAAATTCTGGGTTCGGTCTCATCTTGTGATGCTCTGCAAATGCGGCAATCATTCCACATTGCCACATTTGACCGGGCTTTGTATACCATTTGCCCGTTCCTGCCGGACCTGCCTTCATCGAATCGCCAAACTTGGATTGATAGGCGGCAAAAAAGTCGATACTTCGCTTCGTGTAATTCCTGTAGGATTCGTTCCCGGTTACTTCACCGAGTGCATCCATTCCCTCCATGATCATGAAGTTCTGATACATCCATAAATTGTAGCGGGTCGGATTAGGTTTATTTTTGGCGGTAGGCTCGCCGACTGCGGTCTGACTCACCACATCATCCGCAATTTTAATGAGCGGATCTGCTTGAGCAGAGGAGATACAGACAAACAGAAGCAACAACACTCCCCCGAATGAAGAAAGACAATCGGTTACAGTCCTTGCATTAATGTAGTTTCTCTTTTGTTTACTGGATATAATCATTTTAAAATCCCATTAGTTCTTTTTATTTGCCGCTTTTTTTCGATCCTGGGAAAGGAATGACATCGTATTTTCTTCCCCATTTTTCCCAGAGTGCTTTTAGACTGGCTACATTCTCAGGGTGCTCCTTGGATAAGTCGGATTGCTCTACAGGATCGTTATTCAGATCAAAAAGTTTCCATGGTTGGCGGTGGGCTACGAGTTTCCAACCATCCTCGTAAACCGCACAACTACGCCCGTGCTCCCAAAAAAATGAGCGCTTTTCCAGTTCCTTGCCTTCTACTGCATCCATCAAGGAGACTCCATCCGGTTTCTTGGGGGTAATATCGTTAAATGAATCAGGAAAACTTACCCCCGTAGCTTCAAGGCAGGTGGGTAAAACATCAATGATATGACAGTGCCCATGCCGTATTTGCCCACCGTACTTCGCCATTTTTTTGGGCCAACTGAAAATGAAAGGCGAAGATATGCCCCCCTCAAGAGTTTGTGCTTTGAATCCACTAAATGGCGTATTGCTGAGAGACGCACACAAATTAGCTCCAACATTCTTTCGCTCGGGTGTGGATCCATTGTCGCTGAGAAACACGATCACCGTGTCCTCATATTGACCGTTTTTCTTCAAGACATCGATTAACTGGCCAATGCCATCATCCATAATTTCGATCATGGCTGCATAAGTCGCCATGGTCCTCATCCAGGTATTTTTCTGCTGGGCATCTAGTTTCTTCCATGACCCCGCCTGATTTCGCAGCACGGCATTCTTGGGTGCAACACCTAATTTCTTCTGACGTTCAAATCGAGCTTGCTGGAGTTTCACAAATCCGGGTTTGTAACGCTCCAGGCATTTTTGAATCCTGTCTTCAGGCGCCTGAATCGGAGCATGGGGAGCATAATGAGCGAGGTACAAAAAGAATGGATTCTTTTGATCATTCTGTGATTCAACAAACTCGATAGCTGAAGCAGACAAGGCATGGGTCAGGTAAAAGTCATCCGGGTATTTAGTGTTATTATCGATAAGTTCATGATTTTTCATCATGAACTGTGGCTTGAAGTAATCTTTAGCTCCCCACCAAGTACCATAGAAATGATCAAAACCCCGGTCGCAGGGATAAAGTCGTTTCTGTTTTGAGGATTTATCATGAACCGTCAGGTGCCACTTCCCGACCATCCCGGTTCCATATCCCTGAGATTTAAAAATTTCAGCCAAGGTCGGAGCCTCCGTCGATAGTTGCCCCCTGTAGCCAGGACGCTTGAAATCATTTGCGGTCATACGCCCTACCCCAACGGAGTGCTGATAGCGTCCGGTCAATAAAGATGCCCTTGATGGCGCACAACGGGCAGTATTTTTAAAACCCGTAAAGCGAAGTCCCTCCTCCGCCAACCGATCAATATTGGGCGTTTCGATTTCTCCACCATAACAGCTCAAATCGGAGTACCCCAAATCGTCTGCCATAATCACAATGATGTTGGGCTTCTTCGTTCCGAAAAGAGAGCTATTTACAGAGTGCACTGCCAAAAGAATCATCAGGTTCCCCGCACAGAAGCTGATTATATCTTTAAACCTCTTCATTCCCATCTGATTCCCAAATTTTACTCATTGATGTACCACTTCATTAACCCACTTATCCAGAATTCTTCGAAACCTGCCATAATATCTGTGATAATTAATTAAAATTTATTGTAAGAATTACACCAACAATAAATTGGCTCAATCAAAAACCTGAGTGCATGGGAACGATATACAGGTGCTCGCTCCCGGCTGAGTGAGGTGGGTTAGAATTCTTTCCGGGAAATCTCTTTACCGTCTTCGTATCGTATTTCTCTCCGCTTCGATCCATCTTCTCGATACCAAATCGACGGACCATGCATTTTGTCATCCAAATAGTGAGTTACTATACGCGATCCGTCCTTGTAGCTCCAAATTTGCGAACCATCCCTTTTGCCGTCCAAGTAAGGAGTTGTCGCCTTAATCGACCCGTCCTCGTGGTACGAAATCCGCGTGCCATGGATTTTGCCTTGAATGTAAGGGGTTTCAATCGACCTCGATCCGTCTTCATGATATCCCATAACCATACCATGGAGTTTGCCGTCCACCATGGGAGGTTCTACCTTCTTGATTCCGTTTTCATCGTAGTAAGTCGGTATACCGTTATGCTGGTCTGTATCGTAACGCATTTCCTTCCACTTCGATCCATCCTCTCGGTACCAAACCTGAGATTGCCGTTTATGTTTTGCGTAAACGGTTTCACTCTCCTTCGCTCCGTTCCGGCGATACTCAATCGCCGTGCCATTAGCATTGCCGTCTACATAGGGGGTTTCTCGAAACTTCGATCCGTCCTCACGGTATGCAATCACCATGCCTATGCGTTTGCCATCCACATATGGAGATTCCATCCGCTTCGATCCGTTCTCATGGTATTGAATCTCCATGCCATGCGCCTTGCCGTTTACGAAGGGTTTATTATAAAATGTCGTACCGTCCTTGAAGTACCAAGTTTCCATACCGTGGCGGTGACCGTTTTCATGAGGGGTTACCTTCTCCACCGATCCGTCCCCGCGGTACCTAATTTGCATACCATGCTCCTTACCGCTTACATAGGGGGTTTCTCTCCACTTAGCCACAACCCGCGACTTACTATCATGGTATTCAACTTTCGTACCGTGACGCTTGCCTTCTACGTAGGGGGTTTCTTCGTCCTTCGATCCATCTCCTCGGTAGGTAATCTGCATGCCATGCTTTTTGCCGTCCACATAGGGGATTTCAAATCGCTTCGATCCGTCCTTGGTATACCTCATTTCCGTTCCGTGCAGTTTGCCGTTTTCATAAACAGACTCCTTACTCTTCGATCCGTCCTTGTTGTACCAAACTCCCATACCGGTAAAGGGTTCACTTTCGCCTACGACATACATAATATGAGTCGTGCCCGAGGCATCTAGTCGTTTTTCGAGTTCATCGCTTCCGACCACGCGGGTGCGTGGCACAATTCCTGAGCGAAGTCCGACCCATGCTTGCCGATCTCCCTTTTGGATGAGGGCGGATGGCTGGGATTTGGATAAGTCCAATTCGATAAGCTTGTAACCGGATGAAGATTTACCTTCCTCCACCCAAAAATTTCCCCTTGGCGTAGTCAGCGAAGCAAAACCTTTTC
>CAWVXY010000032.1:0-35086 GCA_963934295.1 uncultured Opitutia bacterium | reverse complement strand
TCGCTTTGATTGTATGGACCGTATTTACCTCCACAATCAGGTCCTTCATCCCAATTGATTTTTAATCCCTCTAAATCATCCATTGCCGCTCGAGAAAATTCTTCACTGCAACGCATTTTGTCCAAATCATCGTTCCTGTAAATAACGCAACCATCCCGTTCACGGGCTCTCCTCCATGCGATCTTGAATGTACTAGCGTGTCCTTCATGCAAATAACCCGAAGGAGTAGGTGCAATTCTTCCCCTGTAGGTTTTTTGTTGTTTGTCCTCGCTCATTTGATGAATTTAGGCTTTAGCTATACTTTTACGCAAGGAGAAGAATTCCCTTTTCCTACTATGTTACGATGAATTTTAAAGAATTGGGCCTATGCCCTGAACTCCTTCAAGCTATTGAAGATCTTGGTTACGAAGAAGCAACTCCAATACAAGTAAAAGCAATTCCCCCGATTTTAGAAGGGCGTGATATGGTTGGTTCCGCACAAACTGGAACAGGGAAAACTGCTGCGTTTGCCCTCCCTGCCCTTCATCGATTAAAAAAACCTGGAGCATGCCGAGCACTGGCGCTTGCACCCACTCGTGAACTGGCCATTCAAATTGAGGAAAACTTTCGAAAGTATGGAAAGCATATGGGCTTAAATATGGCATTGCTATACGGCGGAGTAAAATATGGGAAGCAATTAGAAGAATTGAGAAATAATCCTGATATTGTAGTTGCCACTCCCGGTCGCTTACTTGACCACATCCAACAGGGTAACTTAAGCTTAGGAAAAATTGAAATTTTGATCCTCGACGAGGTTGACCGTATGCTCGACATGGGTTTCGTTGAAGATGTCACAAAAATTATAAACAAAACACCTCGGTCCAGGCAAACACTGCTTTTTTCTGCAACGATACCTGACGCAGTTGTACGTTTATCAAAGTGGGCCTTAGATAATCCAGCGGAAGCTAAGATCGATATCAAAATATCGGCCGCGGAAACAGTTTCTCATGCACTGTACCCGGTGCCGGCAATTCAAAAATTTGATTTATTGATAGCACTTTTAAATAATATAAAATTTGATAGTCTTATAATCTTCTTCCAGACGCGCAGAGGAACGGATAAAATAAGCCATTGGCTTACTGAGCATGGACAGGATGTTCGGGTATTACATTCAGACTTAAAGCAGAGAGACCGAATGTCCGCATTGCAGGATTTTAAAGACGGAAAAGTTAAAATTCTTTCTGCCACCGATGTCGCTTCAAGAGGGCTGGATATTTCGAATGTTACTCATGTGATCAATTATGATGTGCCCCAGCATTCAGAGGATTATATTCACCGTATTGGAAGAACCGGTCGAGCCCGTACCGAAGGAGAAGCTTTTACCCTATGCAAACCGGAGGAACTTCCTTTGGTCGAGTCCGTTGAAAAACTTCTTGGCAATCCATTACCAAGAAAATTTGTTGATGAATTTGCGTACAGGGAAGCTCCAGAAAGCTTGGTCCCCAGTGGAGCAGTGGTATCAAAGAAGAGAAATCGTGGTTTTGGAAAGCAAGTTTCTTTTGGTTCGCGAAGACGGCGATAGATTGACTCTTCATGAATAAGCCTGAAAGCAGAATTGAAGAGAAATTTAGTACTGACCATTTAAACGCTGAACAAAAAGTAATTTGTTGTGGTGGTGGGACAGAGAGGCCCTTCACGGGGAAATACTGGGATTGTAAAGAAACCGGAATATATGAATGTGCGGTATGCAACCAGGCTCTTTTTTCATCTAAAACAAAATATGAATCCGGATCAGGGTGGCCAAGTTTTTTTGAAACAATTGAGCCAAATTCTATCTCTATTATCGAGGACCGAAGTCATGGTATGGTTCGCGAAGAAGCGGTATGTTCGCAATGCAGTTCGCATTTAGGTCATAGATTCCCCGATGGCCCTGCTCCAACGGGCCAAAGATATTGCATCAATTCGGCTTCCTTAAACTTTGTTAAGGAGACTTAAATTTATACACAACTCTCAGTTAACCGCCTTGGCGGTTTTTTTGTGTCTGAATTTAGGTGATTGAGCCTAATCAATCGTTTTTTTATCAGGCTCTGTTTTAGACAAATCGAAAACAGATTCAGTATCCAATTTTGTTTCATCAGTCCAATCCACTACCGTGCGTACGGGCAATGTAACTACTCGAGTGCAAGAAAAAGAAAAAAGAATAAAAATAAGAAATGAAAATATTAAAACGATCTTGCCCACAATTCTTTACCATAGTAAACCCCTACATTTCGCAACCATCAATTTCATTATGAAATAACAGATAGGCAAATTTTTTATCTGAAACATCATATTGAACCTGCAAAATTTAAAATGTCACCAATTCTAATATTACTACCAATAATTGCTGCCTTCATCGGTTGGCTTACTAATTACCTAGCAGTTAAAATGCTCTTTCATCCAAGATTACCATTACAGGTTCTAGGTTTTTCCATACAGGGAGTGTTTCCGAAAAGACAAAAACAATTAGCCGATAAGCTTGGTTCTCTTGTCGCAGAAGAATTATTTTCGGTTAAAGATGTGGCAGAAAAGTTAAAGGAACTCGCAACCAGTCAAGAATCAATGGAACTTGTGGGAAAAAGAATCGAAAAAACCATAAGAGAAAAACTAGTTAAGAGTTTTCCAATGTTAGCCATGTTTCTAACTGATGAGATGGTTGAAAAAGTAACCAATCTTTTTAAATCTGAGTTACAGGATTTTCTGGGCGAGTCAGCTCAGGATTTAGGTAAAAAATTAGAGGAGAGTTTAGATGTAAAGGAATTAGTCCGCAATAAAGTCGAAGCCTTTTCCTCCGATAAGTTAGAACAGATTCTTTTTTCAATTATGAGTAAAGAATTTCGTTTCATTGAATTGATTGGTGCAATATTAGGATTTATAATTGGTTGCGTTCAAGTGGGACTAAGTATGATTTCATGAATCTCATATCTGCGATTTAATCAATAATTATTTCTTGCTCTTAATTCTGATATCTTCTTGATTACAAATGATTAGATGAATTTTGTTTTAGCAAATCTAGATTGGAATAATTGGAAAGAATTATGGAAAGATCCATCCATTCAAATACAATTTAGTATTTTAATTGGTCTGATTGTTTTTGTTTTTGCCCTGACAAAGCTAACGAAGCCCCTTGTTATCTCTCTTTCGGAAAACAACGAAAATAGTGATCTCAAAAAACGCTTTTGGAACAACATATCCAGAATGGTTGCCCCGCTTTACTTGCTTACTTCCTGCCTGCTTGCAGTTGCTGTAGTAGAAAGATTTTCCATATCATCACAGGAATTAATTCGACCATTTACTAGTGCTGCCGGCGCATGGGCAACTTACAGAATGATTTCCGGCTTTATAAAAAGTAGGGCTTGGTTGCGCCTAGTTGCCGTCCTTGCCTTTGGTTTGGCTGCTTTGCACAGTTTTGGACTACTGGAAACAACTATAGAATTACTCAACCTGCTAGCCTTTAATGTGGGTGACAGAAGAATTTCGATTTTGGATATCATGAATGGTGGTATCATTTTGCTCATCCTACTGTGGGTAAGTTCGTTGCTAGGATCTTCGGGAGAGAAAAAAATTCGAAAACTTCCTCATCTCCCCCCATCTTTGCAGGTTCTATTAGCAAAAATCCTACGGGTTATCCTAGTTTTTGTCAGTTTCGCTATTGCTCTTTCCACTATTGGACTAGACCTGTCCTCTTTTGCGATCCTTGGTGGTGCTATCGGTGTGGGTATTGGATTTGGACTCCAGAAAGTTGTGTCCAACTTGGTCAGTGGACTAATTCTGCTTTTAGATCGCTCTATCAAACCGGGAGATGTAATTGAGATCGAAGGTACCTATGGTTGGATCAATTCCCTAAGGGCAAGATATGCCTCGGTTATCACCCGAGATGGCAAAGAACACTTAATCCCAAATGAAGACTTAATTACGAATCGAGTTATTAACTGGTCATTCAGCGATCGGAATGTACGCGTGCGTGTTCCGATTGGTATTTCCTACAATGCTGATCCAAGACATGCAATTTCCCTCTGTCTGGATGCTGCCCGCTCATCGAGCAGAACCCTACAAATCCCAGAACCGAAATGTTTGATGATTGGATTTGGTGACAATTCGGTAGACCTTGAGCTAAGGTTTTGGATTGATGATCCATCCAATGGTGTCGGCAATGTAAGAAGCGAAGTTTTTTTGGCGATATGGGACCGGTTTCAAAAGGAAGGAATCGAAATTCCTTTTCCTCAGAGGGACATACATATTTCCGGACTTTCCAATAAAACTATTTCCACACTGCAAGAAGAAGATCATTCTCAAAATACCGATCCGCTTTAATTTTAGGATCGATGCTTGCCAAATCGGTCAATTCTCGTTTTTATTGAACTTTTTTTAAATTTATGGCTACCACAGATATACTTCCTTTTGGCGAAATAATCGCCATGGCTCCACCCAGCGGACAATCCGGCGAATCTGGCTTAATGAGCTTTCTTCCGATGATTCTTATCTTTGTTGCCTTCTACTTTTTGCTGATTGCCCCTCAAAGGAAAAAGCAAAAACAGCACGAGAAAATGATTCAGTCCTTAGAAAAAGGAGCTAAAGTTAAAACCGTCGGAGGAATGTTTGGTACTATTACTGGTGTTAAAGATGATTGTTTTGTGATACGAATCGCAGAAAATGTAAAAGTTGAAATTTCCAAGGAAGCAGTTTCAGCAAAAATTGATTAATTTTTCGTTCCGAATATTCGGACTTCATTTATAAACCCAGTCCAGTTATGAACAAGACTACCACATGGAAGCTTCTTTTTACCTTCCTTATCATCATAATTAGTTTTTCTCTAATCACTCCTTTTGAAGACCGAGAGTTAGGTGAATATGCTCTTAGTCAAGTTAGTTCAGAGGCAAATGCATCCAACCATACTGGGCACGAAAACTTTTCTGAAGTAATTGAAAATTTACGTAATCAACTCCCAGATGACCAGCCTATTGACTATGGCGCGCTGAGAGCTTACGGAAAGAGAAACCGCTTGGATTACGCGGCTTATTTCAGCCCTCCAATCGGAGTACTAGAAACCGTGGGTTCAAGAATTTTCCCTTTCTGGATCAAAGCTGGGATTAGATCAAATCATGTAAAAGATCGCGATAAAAGAAACGATTTAGTTTTACGTTCCCTTCTAAAAAACTCCCAAGCCGCTATTAAGAGAGGCCTTGATCTGAGAGGAGGAATTGCATTTACAATGGAAATTACCGATGTAAATGAAAGCGAGATCAATTCTTCTCCATCTGGAGCTAGTCCGATGGATAAGGTTATCGAAATTATGAGCGAGCGTCTCAACGCTTTTGGTGTTGCAGAAACCTTAGTTCGCAAAAAAGGAGATAATGCGATCGAGATTCAAATTCCTGACCGGACTACAAAGCAAGACCCGGGCATTATCGAAGAGCTCCAAAAGCCCGCCAAATTGGAATTTAGAATCGTAAATGTAAATACTCAGGCTCCCGTTCCCCTTCAGGAAGGTGAAGAGTGGACCGACGACGAAGGTATTCCCTACGTCGCCATGATTAGAAGTGATGCTGTAGCAAATGAAAGACCTATTTGGGTAAGACGATTATGGTCAGCAGATGGTGAAATAATTGAAGAAGCTTATCCACGCCAAGACCAAATGGGTGGTTGGGAAGTGGGATTAGACTTTACATCTGATGGTGGTAAAATTTTTGCCGACCTAACTGGAGATATCGCAAACCTTAATGATCTCACGAGTGGTGCCCTTGGACGGCTTGCTATAGTTCTCGATGGACAATTAGAGAGTGCTCCCACGGTAAAACAGAGGATTGATGGTGGTAGTGCGGTTATTAGCGGAAACTTTAGTTATCGAGAAGCAAAAATGCTTTCCGACATTCTGAACAACCCCCTTAAAGTTTCATTGAGTATCGGAGAAAAGTATGAAGTCTCCCCTACCCTCGCAGCGGGTGCTCTTTCTAGTAGTTTAAATGCTTGTTTATTAGGTGCTATACTTGTTATCGCCTTCATGATCTTATGGTATAAAAGCGGAGGATTGGTCGCTGTTATATCTGTCGGTACAAATATTTTATTGGTTATTGCAGTACTTGCCGGAATTTTTCAGGCAACATTTACACTTCCTGGAATGGCTGCTTTAATTTTAACAATAGGAATGGCTGTGGATGCAAACATCCTAATTTTCGAACGAATTAGAGAAGAACTTAAAGCAGGCAAAAATTCAGAAAATGCACTTGCAGGTGGATATGCCAAAGCATTTTCAACAATTATTGATGCAAACCTGACCACATTAATTACAGCCTCGATTCTAATATGGCTTGGCACAGGTCCCGTTAAAGGGTTTGGGATAACTTTAGCAATCGGTATTGTAACCTCCGTTTTTTGTGCATTATTTGTGAGTAGATTGCTAATGAATGTTTTATTGCAACTTGGAGTTAAAAACTTGATTAGCATACAAAAAATTGAAAAAAGAGGGCATCGCTCAGAAATTGATTTTCATAAATATCGTGCTCTTGCATTTTTTGTTTCCTGGTCGATAGTAATAGTTGGAATATTTTCTGTATATTCAAATAAGGACAATATCCTTGGCATCGATTTTAAAGGCGGAGAAGAACTAATCGCATCCTTTGATCAAGAATTAAAACCTTCGGTAATTGATGAATTCATTGCTCAAAGTGATCAACTAGGTGAAGTTCAACATGTTTATCGTTCAGAAGTGGGTACTGGGGAGGATGCATCACGTCTTGTCCTGCAAACTGAAAATGGAAAATCCAGAATGGTTCTAGATGCATTGGCAAATGCAAATCCAGAAGCTGGATTAAAAGAAGAAGGCTTAAGCAACATCGGTGCATCTGTAAGTAATCAAATTAAAGAGGATGCGATTTTTTCTGTTGTAATAGCTCTACTCGGAATTTTGCTTTATGTGGCAGTTAGGTTTGAGATGGGATATGCAATAGGAGCAGTTGTCGCAACCGTTCACGATGTGTTAATGACCATTGGTTTATTTGTACTGTTAGGAACTTTGTCCGGTGGAATTCTCTGCTCAGGTCAGTTCACTGCACCCATGCTCGCTTCCATCTTGATGATCGTGGGTTACTCAATTAACGATACCATTGTAGTCTTCGATAGAATTCGAGAGGAACTCGAAATGAACCCAGTTACAAATTTAAAAAAGATCATTATGATTGCGATTAATCGTGTTCTTTCTAGATCAATTTTAACCAGTTTTACTACCCTGTTGGCCGCAGTATCACTTTGGATTTTTGGAGCTGGCGTAATCAACGATTTTGCATTTGTTTTTGTTATTGGAATTCTAACTGGTACATTCTCTTCGATCTTTATTGCCAGCCCCATATTTTTTCGTTGGCACAAAGGTGATCGAAAACATGTGGAAGAAGGCGAAATTCTCCCCAAATACGATTGGCAAACTTCGTCAGACAAGAAATAAACCCACCCCTCCTTTAAATCAGATAACAAACAATCTGAATGCTTTGGATCGAAGATCAGTATGATTTAGATCTAGTTGAGACTTTGAGTCGTGGATTATCTCTTACTACGACTTTGTCAAAATTCCTCATTTCGACGGGAATAGTCGATTTAGCTAAAGCAGAAAACTTTTTAAACCCTAAACTTGCTCATTTTGCTGATCCCTTTGACATTCCTGGGATGATTGAAGCGGTCAATAGAATCTGCCAAGCTCTTCAAAGAAAAGAAAAGATTCTCATTATTGGGGATTACGATGTGGATGGCATTACATCTACAGTAATAATTAAAAAAAACCTTAACGCCCTTGGCCTTGCTCCATTTCATGTAACTCCTAAAAGGAAAACGGAAGGCTATGGATTAACAAGAAAGGTTCTTGAACGAGGACTCCAACTTGGTGCAATTGACTTGGTTATCGCTTTGGATTGTGGCACCAATGCAGTAGAGGAATCTGTATTTTTAAAACAACAGGACATTGATTTAATAATAATCGATCATCATCAATCTAAAAATGGAAAGCTCAATCAAGCGATTCAAGTTAATCCACATTTACACCCCGACAATGATGAACCTTGGAGATTTTTATGCACGGCTGGTTTAGCCTTTAAGGTTGTTCATGGAATCTTAAAAAAATTACGGAAAGAAGGGGTAAAAAAAGCTTTTGAAATTAACCCAAAAGAATACTTACCACTAGCGGGTTTAGGGACGATAGCAGACTTAGTTCCTTTGCAAAATGAAAATAGAATTTTAGCAAGCTTTGGGCTGAAATATATGCACACTGATTCTGCTCCAGGGTTCCATGCACTCTTAGAGCAATCTAATATCCCCACTAACACTACGATAGGAAGTGAGGATGTGGCTTTTAAGATCGCACCGCGTATCAATGCTTGCGGTCGCCTAGATGATCCAGAAGTTGCGATTTCCCTTTTTCTTAATTCGAGCATCCCAGAATGCAAAGAGCTCGCTCAAAAAATGAATGACTATAATGAGGCAAGAAAAAGGATTGAATCTGATCTTACTAAAGATGCCTTGAAGCAGGCAGAAGAACTTTTTGCGGATCGTCCCGCTGTTGTTGTCTGTGGACAAGGAGATCATTGGAACCCGGGTGTTGTTGGGATTGTTGCTGGAAAACTTGCCAATTCACTGGGTAAACCCTGTATCGTATTAGCTAAGTCTGGGAATGAGTACAAGGGTTCAGGCAGAGGTGTTAAAGGTGTCAATTTAGTACATGCTCTCGATCATTGTAAACAAATGCTAACTCATTGGGGAGGACATCCTGCGGCTGTTGGTCTTAGCCTAAATGTGGAGAATGTTAAAATATTTGCCGACGAATTTGTCAAAGTTATTGATGATGAAACGGGTGGAAGTTTCCCCGAACCTACTATTCGAATTGCGGTTACGATCGAACAAGAAGAATTAAAGGGAGAATTGTTGGATGAACTTAATAAACTTGGACCCTTTGGCCAAGCAAACCCAGAACCCATAATAGCTCTTAAAAATATTCGACTTGCACATGAGCCCAAAAAGGTCGGTTCCGGTGACCATTTCCAATTCTCAGTGAATAATGGTAATCGTACCATTTCAGGGATTGCATGGAACATGTCAGACAGAATTCCACCCACAAATAAAAATATTGATCTAGCCGTTAAACTAAAGTGGAATTTATGGAACGGGCGAAAAAGTCTTCAAATGATGTTAGAAGATTGGCGAATAACTGACTAAGGATTAATTTGAGATTCTAAATAAGAAACTAACTCATCCTCAGAAAGTCGCTCCTGCTCTGTAGAGTCACGATCACGAAGAGTTATTGTTCCATCTCCCTCAATAGTCTCAAAATCAATCGTCACTCCAAAAGGGACCCCCACTTCATCTATGCGCCTGTACCTTCGACCAATCGCTCCGCCTTGATCAAAAATCACATTCCATTTCCTTTGTAATCTGTGATAAAGCTTACGGGCTCTCTCAACTAGTTCAGGTTTATTTTTAACAAGAGGAAACACACCTACTTTAATAGGAGCTACTCGCGGATGAAATCGAAGTACGGTTCTTTTTTCCCCTTCAATCTCATCAATTTGATAAGCCGAACAAATAACCGCGAGAAAAGTCCGATCCACCCCTAAGCTAGGTTCAATAACATGAGGCAAATACTTCTCTTTTCTTGTCTCATCAAAAAATTCAAGGTTTTTACCAGAATGTTGCTGATGCTGAGTAAGATCAAAATTACCTCTCGCCGCAATGCCCTCAAGCTCATGTTCACCAAAAGGAAATTTAAATATAATGTCAGTACAGGCTTTTGCATAATGAGCAAGCTTCTCACTAGGATGAACTTCTTCGCCAAGAAAGTCCTTGGTTAATCCTATACCACTAAACCATGCCATTCTAGTGTCGATCCATTCCCTGTGGTATTTTGGCCAAGCTTCCTCATCGGGAGGAATAAAATATTCAATCTCCATCTGCTCAAATTCTCTTGATCTGAAAATAAAGTTTCGTGGAGTTATTTCATTACGAAAGGCTTTTCCAATTTGAGCGATTCCAAATGGTACCTTTACTCTTCCTGTATCCACTATATTTTTAAAATTTGCAAATATACCCTGAGCAGTTTCTGGACGAAGGTAGGCAACAGAAGATGCGTCTCGTAAAGCTCCCACATTGGTCTCAAACATCATATTGAAATCTCTCGGTTCCGTGAGGGAACCAACCGTTCCTGTTGCCGGTGAGGGGACTAAGCTCCGCTCATCCGATGAAAGTTCGTCAAATGGTCTAAGTTCGATCTTTTCTAGCGTACCCTGTTTAGCAGCTTTTCTTTTCATGGATTCACCTTTTTTATCAGCTTCATCCTGCATCGATACCGATTCTAAAAGACAAACCCATCCTAATGAATCACCATCCACACGCACATCCCCAGCAAAAAGTTGATCCGCCCGGTACCGCATCTTAGACTCCCGACAATCCACCATCGGATCAGAGAAACCATCAACATGACCAGATGCTTGCCAAACTTTTGGATTCATAATAATACCAGAATCCAAACCCACCATATCATCTCTCCGTCGTACCATATCTTCCCACCAAGCGTCCTTGATATTTCGGCGCAATTCGACGCCAAGTGGTCCGTAATCAAAAAAACCGTTGATCCCACCATAGATTTCCGAAGATTGAAATACAAACCCTCTGCGTTTGCAAAGAGATACAATTTCATCGATTAAGCTAGTTTCTTTTACCATTTTTATTAAATTTCATATATTCTTTAGCTCAACTCGACAACTAAGAATTAGAAATGAAAAAGGAATGAATTGTAAGTTGACTTGATCTAATTTGAATAATTGTATTTATGAATGCCCAAGAGAAATGATTATTTTATGAAAATATTTTTGTTAACCCTAGTATTTACATTATCTTTTTTTACATCTGGTTGTAAAATCTTCCCTGGATTTAAAAAATATATTTCATCTGACATCAATGTAGCTGGTGCATTAACTCATTCGCCAAATTCTTTTTCCCCAGTTGAAGCAGGTACCATTCGTCTTCAGTCCGAAGAGGTTTGGTATCGAAGGGATTTTAGCGGAAATAAAACAACTTTCCTTTGGGGTTTATTTACTTTTACCGACTATTAATAAAGTCAAAATTATTCTACCAGCCAAAACCTAAATTATAATTAGAATAATTCCATTTAAGACTTGTAAATAGTCTACTTGATGATACCATGGTTTATCCATGTCGTTATTATTAAATGTAAAAGACCAAAAGGCACTTTCAACGGCTTTGTTTAGTAAAGGGCTTCGCTCAACAAAGCAAAGAGCTAGTGTTTATTGCTCCATCCTTGACAAACAGGACCACCCTACTGCTGACGACATACTTTTAAGGGTACGTAAAAAATTACCCTCTATTTCTCTCGCTACTGTTTACAACTGCCTTGAGACTTTGGTTGATTGCGGCCTAGTCAGGCAGGTTAATCTTGATCGTGCATCGACACGATTTTGCCCGAATCTTGCTCCGCATGCTCATTTTAAATGTAGTGAAACAGGTAAGATTTTCGACCTATCTATAGACGAAGAATCTTTTAATAGTCTTCAATCTATTCTCCCTCAAGGCTTCAAGGCTCAAAATTTCGAGCTCTCATTTTCCGGATCAGTCAACCATTCACTAATCTAACTTTTTTATACGAGTATATCTTACTTTATGAGTTCTCTCAAAATTGAAAATCTCTCCGCATCTGCAGGAGAAGACAAAATTCTCAACAATCTAAATTTCAATCTCCCTAAAGGAGAGGTGCATGCGATCATGGGTCCCAATGGAAGTGGTAAAAGTACCCTTTCCAAAGTATTAGCTGGCCATCCTGATTATCAAGTCTCGGAAGGAACAGCAAAATTGGACGACATTGAATTACTCGGATTAACTCCTGATGAAATTTCTCGATTAGGACTCTTTCTTGCATTCCAATATCCCATTGAAGTACCTGGTGTCAGTATTGCTAATTTCATACGTGCTGCTCTTCAGTCTAGGTTACCCGAAGGAAATAACTTTAAGGCTGTTGAGTTTTACAAAGAACTCTATCAAAAAATGGATGAACTTAAAATGGATCGTTCATTCACCTCCCGATCCATGAATGAAGGTTTTTCGGGTGGAGAGAAGAAAAGATGTGAAATCCTGCAAATGTCTATGCTAACCCCCAAGTATTGCATCCTTGACGAAACTGATAGCGGACTTGATATCGATGCACTAAGAATTGTTTCAGAAGGTGTAAATCGCATGAGAGGCAGCGATCGGGGGATTCTTGTAATTACTCACTACCAAAGACTACTTGATTATATAGTCCCAGATAAAGTTCATGTGATGTGGGAAGGACGCATCGTTCGAACTGGAGACAAAGACTTAGCTCTTGAACTTGAAGACAAAGGCTATGATTGGATCAAAGAGGAAGTTGCAGCGGCGTAACCTTAAATAATTACAATATGATACAAGCTAAAAATATCGAAGTGGACCGAGAAAAAGGTAATTTTCATTATCCCACTTCTAAATATGCTTTTGATGCCGGTGTAGGGCTTTCAGATGATGTAATCAAGTACATCTCTGATGTAAAAAAGGAACAAGATTGGATATTAGATTTTCGACTCAAAGCACATTCAATATTTAAGAAAAAACCAATGCCAACACATTGGGCTTCCAAAGATTTACAAAATATTGATTTTGATGTAATCAGATATTATCTCGCTCAAGGGCAACAACCTAGTAGAACTTGGGATGATGTTCCTGACGATATCAAGAACACTTTTGAAAGGCTTGGAATACCAGAACAAGAACGTAAATTTCTAGCGGGAGTTGAGGCACAATTTGATAGTGAGGCTGCTTATTCTAGAATGAAGGAAGATTTAGAAAAGGAAGGGGTAATTTTTGTGGGGTCTACTGAGGGACTTAGAGATTATCCTGAAATCTTCAAGAAATGGTTTGGTAAAGTTATTCCGAGTTCAGATAATAAATTCTCGGCACTTAATAGTGCTGTTTTTAGCGGAGGCAGTTTTATATATGTTCCCCCTGGTGTCAAATTAGCTCAACCACTACAAGCATATTTTCGAATAAATGCGGAAAACTTTGGACAATTTGAGAGAACTTTAATTATTGCAGACGAAGGGGCTGAAATTACTTACATGGAAGGATGTACTGCACCAAAGTTCGAGACTTCGACCTTACATAGTGCTGTAGTCGAACTTGTTGCCCTTAAAGGGGCTAAAATCCAATACATTACCGTTCAGAATTGGTCTAATAACGTATTTAATTTAGTTACAAAAAGAGCCATGGCAGAGGAAGAAGCCGAAGTTCGCTGGATCGATTGTAACATTGGATCGCGTTTAACCATGAAGTACCCAGGTGTTGTTCTTAAAGGAAGAAAAGCGAGAGGTGAGGTACTTTCAATCGCTCTTGCAAATGACGGGCAACACCAAGACACCGGTGCAAAAATGGTTCATGCAGCAAGTGAAACATCGAGCAATGTAATAGCAAAGTCAGTATCAATTGGCCAAGGCAGGTCTTCCTACAGAGGATTGGTTCAAATCCCAGGCCACTTGAAACATTGTAAAAACAACACTGAATGTGATGCCTTGTTAATAAACAGCGAAAGCCAAACAGACACCTACCCAGCAATCTCTATTCAGGGTGACGATAATTCGGTACAGCATGAAGCTAGCGTTTCAAAAGTCAGTGCTGAGCAAATTTTTTATATGCAGCAACGCGGACTTAACCAGTCGGAAGCTATGAGCTTATACGTTAACGGTTTCGTAAATGATTTAATTAGAGAATTCCCAATGGAATATAGCGTAGAACTAAAAAGACTTATTGATTTAGAGATGGAGGGTTCAGTTGGATAAATAAATCCTAAGTTATGAATTCATCTACTTCTACTAATTCAAATTTAAACGCACAATTTACTTCTTCCGATTTTTTTGAATTCTTTTCAAATAAGAGATCTTTTGAGCCCGGATGGCTGGTAGACTTAAGAAAAGAGGCATGGAATAATTTCAATAATTTGCCGAAAAACAAAATTAAAGATGAAAGATGGAGGTTTTCACCTCGTGCCAGATTTGGGTATTCTAAATTCGACATTTTAGCTGAGTCATCAAATAAAATAGAATTAAATAATGAAAATTCTACCGACCTTTTTTTTGAAACACTTGATCATACCATTTTAAATAATCCTGATATATTAAGTGATTTACCAAGCTTAACAGGCCCGAATTTGGGCTCACAAGAAATTTTCCATCTGTGTCGTTCCTTTTCTGAATCAGGGTTTATGCTAAAAACTGATAAAGGGGCATGTTTTACAAAACCATTAACTTGTAAACATATTGCACCCGCTAACGATCAATTACTTTTTCAGCAAAATCTTCTTTTACTAGAACCTTTTTCCGAATTAACTATTATTGAATATTTTGATTCTCAAGACGACTTTACTAGTGGAATGCTATCAAGTTTGAATCATATTATTGTTAAAGAAGGGGCTAAATTAAACAGGATTCTCGTTCAAAGATTAAACGGACATTCTACTTTTAACCATCTAGAAAAAATTGAACTTCATAAAAACGCTCAAATCAATAATATTTCACTCCAATTAGGAAGCAGACAAAGTCGTGTTGAATCCAAAGGTGTTATACTTGCGGAAGGAGCAGATTTTAATAATTACTCTCTTAGTCTGGGTCGGAATGACCAATTATTTGACCAAAGAACGATTCAACATCACTGTGCTCCTAATGGTCGAAGTAATTTACTATTTAAAAATGCACTTTTAGATAATTCTAAATCAGTTTTTTCAGGACTTATTAAAGTAGAACCCGAAGCTCAAAATACAGATTCTTTTCAAACAAATCGAAATTTGCTTCTTAGTCCTGAAGCTGAAGCTGATTCTTTACCCGGGTTAGAAATACTTGCAAATGAGGTTAAATGTAGTCATGGAGCAACCACTAGTAAAATTGACGAACAGGAACTCTTTTATTTACAAAGTCGTGGAATGACAAAAAAGCAATCTGAGAAATTAATTGTTCTTGGTTTTTTTGAAGAAATCATAGGTCAAATAAAAAACGAAACGATTATTGAAAAGTTAAGAAATGAAGTTTCTAATTTTTTCAATTTATAATACTAATTTTCTACAATGAATAACCAGCAAGAGGAAATTGAACTCTTAAGAGATGTAAATGCAACGCTCATTCCACATGGTGAGGAATTTATTTTATCTAAGGGAGAAAAAATTACAGTCACTCATAAATTAGGCGGGAATTTTACCGTAATGACCTTAAATGGGATGTACAGAATTGCAGCCAAAGATTCGGATGCGTTGGGCAAGGATAACACCGGAACTACATTAAAAGATACCCATCAAAACGCTGAACCCGCGACAGAAGAAAATGTAAAAGAAAACCTGAAATCTGTTTTTGATCCTGAAATACCGGTCAATGTGGTGGATTTAGGACTTATCTACAAGGTTGTAATTGAAAACGTCCCAGATCGTGGGAGGATAGCGTTCGTTGATCTAACCTTGACAGCGCCAGGATGTGGTATGGGTCCTGTCATAGCTGAAGATGTTAAGGGAAAAGTCCTCGAACTCCCTGGAATCGACGATGCAGAAGTTGAAATCGTTTGGGACCCGCCATGGAGCCAAGATATGATGTCAGAAGAAGGAAAGATGGAATTGGGATTAATTTAACCTCTCTTTATCTTTTATTTCTTGCCCATCCATCCTACCCTATCCAAGAATTATAACTTTATATGGTCGAAAAGAATTTAAAAATTTCGCTTGGTTGTGATCACGCTGGTTTTGCTTACAAGGAGTCAATCAAACTACTTTTACAGAATAAAGGCATCGAAACTAAAGATTTTGGTACCTTTACCGAAGAATCTGTCGATTATCCAGACTTTGTTCGACCGGCTGCCGAAGCAGTCGCTGAGGGTTTGTGTGACCTTGGTATTGTACTGGGCGGCAGTGGAAATGGTGAAGCTATTTCAGCAAACAAAGTTAAAGGGGTGCGCTGTGCTCTATGTTGGTCAGAAGAAACTGCTCAACTGGCAAAAGAACACAACAATGCAAACGTTATCTCTATTGGCCAAAGACAAATTTCAGAAGAGATGGCTCTTTCCATTGTCAAAATTTGGCTAGAATCGAAATTCGAGGGTGGTAGGCATCTAAAACGAATACAGAAGCTCGACTAATATTTTAATTTTATATAAATAATTCCAAATGTCTGAAGAAAAAGAAAAAAAACGTGATTCTGTCACAGATGCAATTCAAAGCAAATTTCTCGAAGAGAGGAAAATATTTTTATGGGGAGAAGTTAGTGATCGCTCTGCACGAGACTTGACCGAAAAACTATTATTTTTAGAATCTAAAAGTCCTGGAGAAGAGATAACTTTTTATTTAAATTCACCCGGTGGTTCTATAACTGCAGGGATGGCTATTTTCGACACTATGCAATTAATAAGCTCACCTATTGCAGTAGTAGTTACCGGTATGGCAGCCAGTATGGGTTCAATACTCCTTTGCGGTGCATCAAAAGGGAAACGCTTCTTGTACCCCCACTCCCGCGTTCTAATTCACCAACCTTTAATCACAGGCAGAATGGTTGCTGCTGCGGTTGATATAAATATCCAGGCTCAGGAAATGGAAAAATTAAGGGAAGAATTGAACGGAATTTTGGCCAAAACTTCCGGAAAACCCCTAGATAAAATTCAACAAGATACTGATAGAGACTTTTATTTAAATGCAGAAGAAGCAATTGAATACGGTCTTGCAGACAAAATAGTTGATAAAATTTAGATGCTTGGTTTCCCCATTGAGTTTAGGGGGAGTTGTTTAACCATATTCCATTCCTTGGGTATCATATGCGGTTCTAAATTTTTGCGTGCATAGTCCAAAATCTTCTGAGGGTTATTGTTTTTGGGGGTTATATAGCAAACTGTTTTCTGTCCCCACCTTTGGTCATCCACCCCAATGACTAAACACTCGTCCACAAATTCATTTTGACTTAAAACTTTTTCTATAATGAACGGGTTTACTTTTTCTCCACCGCTTATGATAAATCGATCGAGTCGCCCATTAATAAACCAATTTCCGCCCTTATCTCGTTGCCCATAGTCTGGCGTTTTTAACCAATCGTTGTTTTTTAGCAAATTCAAACACATGCTTCCTGACTTCACAGAAATTCGCTTATCTGAAGAGTCTATTTCTAATTGAGCATGGGGTAGAACCTTCCCTACCCCTTGTTGACCTTCATGAAAAGAATCAGCGGTTAGAATAGTAACCATACCAGCAGTTTCACTCATTCCATAAGTGGGAAATATTGGAATATTTTGATTGCGGCATTTTACAGCAATATTTTCTGGTATTGCGGCACCGCCAATAAATATCCCTCTAAAACGCCTTAAATTTTTACAACCATGTTGGTTACCTAATAAATTATGTAACTGAGTGGGAACAAGTGAAAGCCATTGGTTCTCTATTAAACTATACGGAATCTCCTCAAGAAGTTTCCGATAGTCATAAAACAAAACCTGACCACCCGAATAAATTGCCCGAAAAATTTGCATCATTCCACCCACATGATTTAAGGGTAAACAGCACCAAGATGAAATTTCCTCTTCATTCAAAGTGCTTAAAAGACTTTTTACCGCTACTTCTATAGAATTTTCATTATGCTCTACCCACTTCTTTGCTCCAGAAGTTCCTCCTGAACGAAAAAAAAGTGAAGGTTTAGTACCACTATCTTGACTTACCTCTTTTTTGTAAATCTTTCTATCCGCCTCTAACCAAAGTGATTCTCCCTTTTGCAACGATTGAAACAGTTTTTTTACCAAGAGCAGATTTTTATTATTCGGATCATTTTTCTTATGAATCCATCTAGTATTTAAATCTCTAAAGTTTATTTTCAAAGCTTCTTCCATAGTGAATCGAGCATAGATATTGAAAGATTTCCTACTTCAATGGGTTGTTGATGATGATGAGCAAGTTCTGCTGCATCTAGATTAAATAACTTCCTGTCTACCCCAGCAATAAGATCTGAATATGATGCACAACGGCACACTGCTTCAAATCCGAATGGACTCTCGAAGACAGTTGATACAACGGTCCGACAAGGATTGGCTTTAACAAATCTAATTGTTTGAGCCCAATCCGAAAAAAGGGCCGGTTTAATCACAAAAAATCCATTCCAACCTTTCTGTGTAAAAAAGTCCAAGTCGTTCTTCCATACGAGGGATTCATCAAGTGCAAGGTGAATATCTAAGTTGCTATCCAATTCGAAGAGTTGTGAAAGATCCTTTCTTGGAAGAGGTTGTTCTAAAAACTGGAGTCTTGATTCGTATCTAAATGCTTCGTTCCACCTTAAAACTTCTTTTATTGTAAGAGATTCGTTTGCATCAAGACGCACCGAAGAATTTGGGGAAATTAAATCAAATAATTCAAATACCTTTTCAATTTCTCTTTCTATTTCATTTAAGCCAATCTTTTTTTTATAGATATTCGCCCCGCTTTTAATCGTTGTTTTAGCAGAATATAATTCGGCAGTAAAAACCTCCTTAGTAGCTTTCCGTGTTATCGGCGGATCCCAAATCTCACTTCTAATACAAGATATTGCACTTGATATCAGTGTGTTATCCTTATAATCATCCCCCATTTCCCAATCTTTTACTATTGGATACAAATCATCCAATTGAAAGGAAAGGAAACCTGGAGTAGGACATAATTCGCCAAATGAAACCCTTCCATTTTCATCTTGCTCTCTCAATACAATACTCTCTCTTTCACTCCACTTTCCGTGTGCAGTTTGAAGTTGGTTTCGAAATTTATGCCTGTAAATCTTCGACTGTCTTAAATGATTCATTAATTATTCTTGAGACCATACTCTCTTTCGATCATATACATCTTATATATGCAATGTCGTAAGAACGAATTATGGACAAAGATTTTTATTTAAGCTCAGACGATTTCTTCAAAAAAAGCATTCCTAATGCTTTAACCTTTGATGATTTATCTTTGGCCACACGCTATTCTGAAGTCCTACCTAATAGTGTAAAATTGGAAACGAGTCTATCCGAGGCAATTACTTTAAGTATTCCAATTTTGTCATCAGATATGGATACTGTTACGGAGTCTGACATGGCAATAGCTATGTCTCTTTGTGGAGGAATTGGTCTAATTCACTACAACATGTCTAATCGGAACCAAGTTAAGGAAGTGGCAAGAGTAAAGTACCATGTTCACGGTCTCATACAAGACCCCATTACTATTACAGCTGATAAATTGGTTGGTGATGTTCTTGCATTAATTGCGGAAAAGAATTTTCAATTCCGGACATTCCCAATAGTAGACAATCAGGAAAAATTACTGGGTCTATTGCCTGGTCGAGTTGTAAAAGAGAGATATAAAAACAGGAAGGTTACGGAGGGCATGCTCGCTCGTAACGAAGTTTATACAATCAATGAAAACGAAGTGGGAAATGATCCCATTGCTACAGCTGATAAATTTTTTAGTGAACATATGGGAATTCATAAACTGTTAGTTGTTGATAAGGAAGATAGATTACGAGGACTTTATACTTTAAGTGACATCGAAAGAATTATGGAAGAAAACCGGGAACACTTAAAACCCGCAAGAGATTCAAAATTTCGATTACTTTGCGGAGCTGCAGTTTCCACTCCCCGCCAAAAAGACGGGCAATTAGACGAAGAGTCTCTCGGTTACCATGTTTCTGAAATGGTTGAACAAGGACTAGATGCAGTTGCAGTTTCTACTGCACACGGTCATACCAAAGGAGTTGGTCAGGCGACAAAATTCATTAGAAAAACATTTCCGGATTTAACAATTATAGCTGGAAATGTAACCTCTGGTGAAGGTGTCGAATTCCTTGCAGATGCAGGAGCAAATGCTATTAAGGTCGGACAAGGACCTGGTTCAATATGCACGACAAGGGTGGTCGCAGGAGTCGGTGTTCCACAAATGACTGCTCTATATACAGCATCTCAAGGTGCTTCAAAAAAAGGGGTCTCTATTATTGCTGATGGTGGCATTTCAAAATCGGGTGATATTGTTAAAGCTTTAACTTTATCAAAAGCAGTAATTTGTGGAGGATTACTCGCCGGTTGTCGAGAAGCCCCCGGCCGTATTATTGAGATTGAGGGGAAATATTATAAACAATACCGAGGTATGGGTAGCTTAGAAGCTATGCAAGAAGGCTCTGCTTCTAGATATGGTCATAAAAAAGAAGATCTTATTTCCAAAAGTACCCCCGAAGGTATTGAAGCGCTAAAGGAGGTTGCTGGTTCAGTTAAAGAAACCATTGAAAGTCTTGCCGGTGGAATACGAGCAGGTCTCGGCTATCTAGGTGCTCGCAATCTTGAGGAACTCAAAAATAATGCACGATTTATCCAAGTAAGCTCTGCGGGACAAAAAGAATCTGGTACGCACGATGTAATCGAGGTCAAGCGGAACGATTTCACAAGATCTTAATTCTTTTACAAAATGATATCACAAGATAAATTTTTCCCTAGTTTATATTCAGTTATTGGAATAAGTATGGGAGATGAAGGTAAGGGACGCGTAGTCCATGAAGTTCTTGAACAAGTTCAAGTTCAGAGCGGAATTCCACCTGCAGGTGTAATAAAAGTTAATGGAGGAGCTAATGCAGGCCATACTGCTGCTGGATTAAAACTTAACCTTCTTCCTTCCGGTGTGGGTAACCCTAAAGTACAGAAATTAATAATAGGGAGTGGAGTTGTTGCTGATCCAAGAAAATTTTTATGGGAAGCTAAACCGCTCGAAAAACGAGGTATCTCCGTTTTTAAAAGATTACTTATTGATGAGAAAACTCAAATGAGTGATCTAACTCATCGTTTACTTGACCTTGCGTGGGAAAATTACCGCGTGAAGCAATTAGGAATGGAAAATAGGGGTTCTACCGGACGTGGAATTAGCCCCGCATATTGCGATGAAACCGGTCAATGGCAGATTTTCTACCAACAATTTTTAGACGATAGGTCTATTTTTAGATCTTTGCTTCAGTCAAGAGTTCAAAGAGCAATGGATACTATAAGATATGTTTGTAAAGTAGACGAAAAGGATTGGAATAATTTTTTCTCTACCCTTACCGATGCAGAGAATAGAGCAAACCAGGAAGCTAAAAATGAAGGTATCTTTAAATCCCAGGAATTTGATTTTTCTATTTTCAAAGGTGAAAGCCCCTATACCATCAACTTTGATTATTTGGAAGAAGTATATTGGAACGCAGGCCAGCAACTACTTGATTGTATCGGAGATACGAGAAATGAGTTATTGAAAAGTAAGTCAGATTCTAGGGTTATAGTAGCAGAATTTGGCCAAGCTTACTGGTTAGATAAAAGACATGGTTTTACTCCAAATGTTACAGCTTCTCATACCACAACATCAGAATTATTTGCATCCGCAGGAATTCCGATTCAACCAATTACAACTATTGGATGCTGTAAAGCATATGACACAAAAGTTGGCACACATCATTTTTTAACCAAGCTCGACCACATAAATCACTCGTTAGGGGAAAAATTAGCAAAATTAGAGTTTGGCACATCAACCGGAAGGCAACGCATGGTCGGTTGGTTTGATGGAGTAGAGAAAGGAAATGCCCTCAAATATGGTGGGTTTGATGAATTAGTTATTAATAAACTAGATGCACTCTCCTTTGATGGAGAGTCACCTGCCGAATTAAAAATTTGTGTTGCATATAAAAAAATATCCGGAGAAATCATAAAATATGTACCGCGTCAAGAAGCTGTTCGTAAACAAATTTCACCTATTTACG
The DNA here is from genome assembly GCA_963934295.1 of uncultured Opitutia bacterium. Lineage (GTDB taxonomy): Bacteria > Verrucomicrobiota > Verrucomicrobiia > Opitutales > Seribacteraceae > Seribacter. The sequence continues at coordinate 13,283 of CAWVXY010000032.1, read as the reverse complement.
AAACCATGTCAGCATGGAAAGAAGATCTAAGCCAAATAAATTCATTCTCGCATCTACCCAGTGAAGCGAAGCATTATTTAGCTAGAATGGTTAATAGTATTATTGTCTCGGCATACCCTGAAGGTGTTAAAAATATTAAATTACCAAAAATTCGTTTTGTGGGAGTTGGTCCAAACCCAGGTCAAATCATCTCTGATATCCCAGATACAATTGATTTAATTAATAAGTTTTAAATATAAAGTGATTAATCAACCCTCTGCATTAAGTAGGTTTCAAAAAAAACTTTCATGGCAAGATGTTGAATTGTCTGAGGTTTTTCCACTCTTGAAAATCTCTGTATCGGAAGACATTGATGACAAGGGAGATATCACTTCTAAAATATGTCAGATTAAAGATTCGGGAGTTGCCGCGTTAATTGCACGTGAAGAAATGGTAATCTGTGGATTACCACTCATTCCATTAATAATTCATGAGTTTAAGCTAAAAACAATCCATGTTGAAAACATTAAGGTTGATGGCGAACGAGCTAGGAAGAATGAAATATTTGCCTACTTACGTGGTAAGCAAAAAGATATTTTATTAGTCGAAAGAACTATTTTAAATTTCATACAAAGGCTTTCGGGAATCTCCACATTAACCAAGCAATACAGTACAATTCTAGATAAGTATAAAGTCGGTCTACTAGATACACGTAAAACTACACCGGGTCATAGGGTCCTTGAAAAATATGCCACCAGTTGCGGTGGAGGCTATAATCATAGGATGAATCTGTCTGATCGTATTTTAATCAAGGATAACCATCTAGCATCATATCATATTGATTCTACGAAGAAATTTTCTGGATTCATGAAAAAAATCGTACAAAAGGCAGACAAAAACATAGTGGAAGTTGAAATTGACCAAATTGACCAATTAGTACCAGCAATAGAAGCAGAAGTTGATGCCGTTCTTCTTGATAATTTTACGCCCGAAGAAGTAAAGAAAGCTGTGGAGATAAATAAAAATAGGGTTGTACTTGAAGCAAGTGGGGGTATTAACCTGAAATCTTTGGAATATTTTGCTAAGGCTAAACCACACTTCATTTCAACAGGGGCCCCCATACATAGTAGCCGATGGATTGATATAGGTTTGGATTGGAAGTAATATACTAAGTGACAAAATATCCTCCAGGAAAAAGAAAAAGTGTAAGGCCATCTACAGGAATAAAAGGCTCTACATCAGAAAACCCCAGTAGCCTTCTTTTACGAATGCTATTATCAGCTTCACCTTACTATGTATCAGGCAGTATAATCGCAGAAAGGCTTAAGATGTCCAGAGTAGGTGTGTGGGCAAGAATAACAAAGTTGCGAGAGGCCGGACTATTAATTGAAGCATCTCAAAATCGGGGTTATAGGCTTTCAGCAGAGCCTATAAAATGTAATCAACCTTTATTAGAAGCTTGGATGCAACAGGTTCACACAAAGTGTAAAATATTTGTTCATGATACAATTGATAGTACAAACTCAGAAGCAGAAAGACTATTAGCTAACGGTGAAAAGGGTCCATTTGCTGTAATTTCCAATCATCAATCAAAGGGTAGAGGAAGGTTGGGGCGTAAATGGTATAGTCCAACAACTGGAAACATAAATATTTCGGTTGGATTTAGACCTAACATTAATTTAATAAAATTAAGAACCTTTACACTATGGCAAGGGACGTGCATCGCAGAATTACTAAGATCCTTTTCAGGAAATAATTCGATTTCTATAAAATGGCCTAATGATTTAGTAATAAATGAAAAAAAATTAGCAGGAATGTTGACCGAAGCATCAATTGATTCTGAACAAGTAAAAACCTTAATTTTCGGAATAGGAATTAACTTAAACTCATCAAGTAAACATTTCCCAAAATCTTTGTGTAGAACTTCAACATCATTAAAAGATTTAACAGAGCAAAATCAAAGAACACACGAATTATCCGCTCAATTAATCAAGACAATTTTATTATCATACAATAAATGCATTGAAGGTTATAGTGAAAAGCAAATTCTTGATAAATGGGAAGGATTAGATGCACTTTATAAAAGAAATGTCGAGATTGCTAATGGAAATGAAGTAATTCGAGGTAAAGCAATTGGAATAGATACAGAAGGAAGTCTTAGAATAAAATCACGAAATGGTCGTATTCGGTTAGTTAAAAGTGGAGAAGTATCAGTAAGTAAATGGTAATCCTTGAACATTCCGTAATTTGTCTAGATATTGGGAATTCGACTTCACATCTCGGTGTATATGAAATGGGACAGTTAATTGATGAAAAAAGAATACCTTCATTTAAATTAATTAATTCGCCAAATGAAATTTTGGATGAGTATAATTTCAGCAAATTTCCTTTGTCATACTGCTCAGTTTTTCCAGAAGCAGAAAAGTCCCTTATTAACTATATTAATAAAAAAAATATTACCGTTTTTAATCTCAATTATAAAACTATAGTTGATTTACCCATAACTTACCCAAACCCTGCTCAAATTGGTCAAGACAGACTCGCGAATTCGTTTGCGGTATTTTATTCGACTGATCTACCTAGTTTGGTAATAGATGTGGGAACAGCAACAACATTTGATGTTGTTACAGAAAAAGGGGGTTATGAAGGTGGAATTATTGTGCCTGGTCCTCAAGGTTACTTAGACTTTCTGAATCAAAATACTGCATTGCTACCTAAAGTTAATATTCGAGAAAACATACCTCGTTCAATAATTGGAAAAGACACAAAACAGGCAATGTTAATTGGAGCAAAACTAGGACATGCAGCAATGCAAGAAGGACTCATTTCCCAATTATCAAAAGAAATCGAGGTACAATTTTTGAATAAACCCAACTTAATCTTAACTGGGGGAGCCAGTTCCCAAAATAATATTCCTAATATCCAACATAGACCAAATTTAACAATCTTTGGACTCGCACTTGCTTTTCAATTCAACGAGATTAGTAGTAAATGAGTGCAGAGAACAAACCTTTACCAATAATAGAGGTATTAAACCTCAAAAAAAAGTATGGTAATATTAAAGCGTTAAATGGTATAAGTTTTTCAATCGGGAAAGGTGAAATTGTAGGTTTCCTAGGACCCAATGGTGCGGGTAAAAGCACTACGCTAAAAATACTGTCCGGTTTAATACCTGCAGATTCGGGAGAAGCGAAAGTATGCGGGGTTGATCTTGCTGAAGAAGAAGGTCAGGTTAGGAATCACATTGGGTACTTAGCAGAAAACAATCCACTTCCTGAAGACTTAAGAGTGATTGAATATCTTAAGTTCAGGGGGATGCTTAAGGGACTTGAGGGTAGCAGACTTAGAGAACGAACAAAAATAGTTTTAGAAATATGCGATTTAGAAAGAAAAGTATCCGAAAGAAAAATCGGGAATTTGTCCAAAGGTTTTCGGCAAAGAGTCGGAATTGCAGATTCTCTTCTAACTGAACCAAGACTTGTCATTTTAGATGAACCAACAATCGGGCTTGACCCACAACAATCTGCAATAACTAGGAAAATGATGGAAAGGCTAAGAGGTGAAGTTTCATTTTTACTCTCAAGTCATATTTTGTCAGAAGTTGAAGCTTGTTGTGATCGCATGATAATACTAAGTCATGGTCAAATTGTTGCAGAAGGAACATTATATAATCTACAAAAAAGATTTGTTAACAAAACTGTTTTTGAAATCGTTGCACTAGGTAATAAAATTAATATACAAAAAAAAATTAGAATCATAGATTCGTCATGTGAATTATTACACGATGATCCCGTTGAAAATTCAGGTAAAAGAAGATTCATATTTTCTACTAAAAATGGCGAAAATATCGCTGAGAAAATTGTGAAATCTCTAGTACTTGATTCTAAAATAAGTATATATGAATTCCAAATTACTAGACCAGACCTTGAAACAATATTTCTTAGAGCAACAAAAGAAAATTGGGATAAATCAGATAATATTGAAAGAGGTAAAACAATCAATCATGATTTACCAGAGATGACATGAAGCAATTTTGGGTAATTTTAAGATACGAACTTTTTTCACTTTTCATATCCCCTGGAACATATGTTGCGACATTTTATTTTTTAACTCTTCTTGCAATAGGATTCAGGTTTTTCATTGAAAGTTTTATTTATACTGACTGGATTTTGCCACCACTATCTTCTCTTGTAGTAGGACTACTGTTTGGTTCGCCTGCATTAATACCTTTTATTACTATGAGAACTTTTTCAGAGGAAATAAGACTAGGTACTTTAGAAACACTAATCTCTACTCCAATAAGTAATTCCTTGATTGTAATTGGAAAATGGTGTGCATGCTATGCATTCTTTATGCTAATTGCACTCGTAGCATTTGGTTTCCCACTTATCTTGATAATAATATTTCCTGAACAAGGATATAGTTTAGGATTTCAAGAAAGGGAAATTTGGATAGGTAATGGAATATTTATAATAATTTTTGGAGCTAGTTTCACTTCTATTGGAGTTTTAGCTAGTTCATTAACAAGAAATCAAATGGTCGCAGGAATGCTAACCTTTACTTTATTAACTTTATACATCTCGTGCATGGCATATTCATACGGGAGAGACACGAATCAAATTAATGAGGAATTATTAAATATAATATACCATTCATTTAATTCAATGATCAACGGGTTGGAAAAACTTGAACAATTTTCGGTTGGATTAATTGATATTTCAACCGTACTACATCAATTATCATTAACATTATTTTGCCTTGTCTTGACTACAATACAAATTAACAGAATTCATCGGTAATGGACTTCAAACAGGCTAAAAGGAATAAGAAAATAGATATATGGATATCTATTATTTTATTAATTTCCCTTTTTTTGTGTGTTAATTTTATCATATCAAAGATAAAATTTAGTGTAGATGTTACAAAAGATTCAAGATACTCACTTTCACCCGAAACCATGAGTCGATTAAATAAAACTACGAGTCCAATTGATGTCATAATTACAATACCAGAGAGTAATACACTACCAAAAATTGTTCAAAAATTAATTTATGATTTAAATTTGATTCTGAATGCATTCGAAAACGCTAAAACTAAGTATCCTATTAAAATACACCGCTTAAATATAGATAGTGCAATTCCTTCCTCAGATCTAATTCAAAAATACCAAATTACAGAAAGGAACCAAGTGATCGTAATGTCCTCCTCAGGTTCAAAAAAAGTTATTTTCAAATATAAGGATATTGACGGCACTAATGTACTAGATTCAAGTAACATTTTTCGTTCAAAAGATTCACTTGCGAGAGAAAAAATTTGGGAATCTGGATTTTACAAAAATTGGAAAGAAACTAATAACGGAATTTTAGAACCTAGCGAATTTCTAGGAGAAAAAATTATATTAAATTCTATTCTTGAAGTAGCATCAAAAAAAGATGCTAAAAACACAGCATATTTTACAAGAGGTCACGGAGAAGGGAGTCCATCAGATGTAAATAAATTTGACGGTTACTCAGAAATGAGAGGAATTATTCAGGAGAATAACATAAAAGTTTCAACAATAGATCTATCTACCACTGAAAAAGTCCCTAATGATGCTAAATTTTTAATTATTGCTGGACCGAAAGGGACTTTTCAGGATAAGGAAGTTTCTTACATCAGAGATTTCGTAAATTTAAGCAAAGGTAAACTAATAGTAGCACTGGACCCCGTTGAAGAAATATCGATGATTGATAAACCCGCATTTGGCTTAAGAACATTATTAAAAGAATGGGGTATTAGATGCCATGACATGTTAATTTACGATCCAGATAAGAATAATTTTGATATATTTAGCGGTGATTATTCATTAAGAACCTATTCCAAAGCCCAGACCAATAAAATAATTCATAATCTTAAGGAAGGTAGGTTTTCCATACAAAGTTCAAGAATGAGACCAGTAGAGATAGTTAAGGGAACTGATCTAAGTTTCAAAACACAGGAAATCATATATTCTTCCAAAAGTTCATGGGCACTATCATCATGGACAAACAGAAAATACCCTCCAATTAAAAATCAGATTTTAGACATGGAAGGCCCAGTACCCGTAATAGCAACCTCTGAATATTATAATAACGAATACTCTTCTAGAGGAAAAATAGCAGTTTTAGGAAGTTCTAAAATTTTCACCAATAAAAGACTTAAGGAAAACAGTGGGAATCGAATATTATGCAATAATTTATTATACTGGATGCTCGAAGAAAGAGAATTACTCGACATCAAACCTCAAAAATTAAATTTATATAGCTTAAATATGAATAAAGGTGATTATACAAAATTATTGTACAGTTTGGGTTTTATTCCTTTAATTATTGCCTTAATAGGTGCATTTGTTAGCTGGTTAAGAAAAGAACTATAAATGAAAAATATTAAAATAATTCTTATTTTTTTAAATTTAATTTTTGGAGTCATAATTTATTATTCTTTAGATAATGATGAATTAAACGAACATAAGTTTCAAAAAAACCTTACTGACTTAAGTAAAGTTCACAAAATTGAAATTACAACTATTGAAGATCAAATTTCAATTAATAAATTAAAACATAAATGGGAAATATCATCACCCTTAAAATGGGATGCAGACAATTATTCTATTTCTAATTTTAAGACCATATTCGCTCATTTAAGATTTTCAGAAATTTTCAGCCTCAATGAAATAGAAGAGAGAGGTGAAATTATAGATGACTATGGTATTACAGAAAAATCACCAAGCATTGTTCTGTACGCACAAAAAAACAAAAGTACAATAAAACTAGGAAAACGGACAAGAGATCATAAAAATATTTATTGTATGATTGAAAATTCAAATACAGAAAACACAAAAATATGGAGAGTTTCAGAGGAAATAACCGATCTCATAAACACCTCCATTAAAGATTGGTCAGATACAAAATTAATTAAGTGTGGTTTATATCAAATAGATGACATAACCGCTTCATTTAAATCAAATAACAACTCTACAACTACTACTAAATTAATAAAAAAACAAAACGAATGGTACTTTGATGAACCATTTGAAACAAAAGCAAATAATGATCAAGTTAGATTTCTTCTTAACAATATATTATCTGAACAGATTATGGAGTTTGCAAAAATAACAGATTATGATTCTACATTAATTAATATAGAGAAAGAGTGGGTTTTACATTTTGTAATTAATGAATCAAGGGGAAAACAAGAATTTAAAATTAGTGATGTATTTAAGGATAACTCAACACCATTTCGATTGTGCAAAAGTAGTTACTCTTCTCAATTATTAAAAATAGATGACAAGTACTTAAGCAATTTCTCAAACTGGAGTACAAAATTGAGAGAAAGAAGTATCTTCCAAATAGATACCGATAAATTATTTAAATTAAAAATTGTAAATAAGAACGATAACTTTGAAATAATAAAATCAGATTTTGATAATTGGATCATTAAAACAAGCCGTGGTGAAAGTTTACTCGGTGATTTCGAAAAAATAAGTTCTTTAATACAAAATTTAAACAGAATTGAAATAAAAGAATTTCTTTCATTCAATCCCACACAAAACGAACTCAAAACGATAAACAATTATGAAAATAACTATCTATTAAAAGCATTTAATACAGATACATCAATTAATACAGTATTAATTAGCAAAAATAAACTGAATGCATCCCTATGGAAAACATTGCGAGTTGAGGATTCACTATTATGTCTTGTTGATGAAGAACTTAACGATGTACTCGAATTAATGGTATTTCAATTAAAAGATAGAAGAATTATATATAATCAAGTGATCGAAAGTCTAAGTATCACAGATCTTGAATCAAACAAAACCATTAACAAATCAATTAATGATTCAAATAGTACGATTATTAATAGTTTTACAAACTTGAGTGTAGATTCATTTTTAAATAATAAGGGGAAAATAGATGGAACATGGAATGATGGTGATTGGGTACCATGGCGCTATAATTTAGCATTTAATCAAGACAATAATAGATCTACAAATCAAGGATTTTCGATTCATACCAGTGACATATTAAAAACGAATGAATTGATAGGTAAATTTCATGACGATAATGTTACATTTAAACTTCCAATTAAATTAATAAATCAAATTCTTTTATTAAAAAAAGACATTAATGAGATTAAAAATTGAGACCTGAAAAAGCATACAGATTCAATTCCGGAATAAAATCAAAGTTTACACTTTTTTTATTTCTGACTTTAATTATTCAAACTTCAATTTTCTTTATAGCTAGTTCCAGAATTGAAATACCATCAATTTTCATAAAGTATGTTATAAATCATTTTGGATTTTCAAAGGAAATCCGAGTTGATACACTAGAATATAAATTTCCCAATAAACTTTTTATTAAGAAAGCGATTATCTCAAATGAAACTGGGGTTCATAGTTTTACAAATGCATCTATTAGTCTAGATTCTTTTTTTGAAGAAATTATTATCAACAATTTGGAGATTGATGAAATTAAGATCAATTACCTAAAAAATAAATTTATAATTAAAGACATTATTTCCTACAAGGATAATCAAAATATAATTACTCAATTTTTTATAAATTCTGAATTTTGCGACATAAATTTTAGAGGCATACTTAACAAAAAAAAGTTAATTGAATATAGTACTTTAGAATCCAAGAAAATGGATCATTTTGATGTTAACAATTTTATTGATAACATAAAAAAATATTTTCCAAACAACAGTCTTTCTCAAAAACCAAAGTTTTTACTTTTGTTATCAATGGAAAATCATTTGGCACTTAATTTTATACAGGATAATAAAGATTCAGTTAATACTATCATCAATGGGTTTTCAGGTTTTATTCATTTAAATAAATCTGATCTTCACATTTCAAAAATTGATGCTAAAGCAAATAATATTACAATTTTGAATTCTTCGAACTTAACCCGTGGAAATAATGTCAGTTTTTCATATCTTAATTCTAATTACATTCAAAACTCTAATCATAATGACGAAATAAAATTAAGCATTCAAAACATTGAATTAGAAGGAAAATTCAATGGTAATGTACCTCAAGTTATAATTCAATCGTACTCCAAAAATAAGAAACGTTATATTAATTTATTTTCTAACTCTAACTCTACTAATATTTCTAATAACATTATAATCCATCGATCTAAAATCCATCGAATTTCAGGATTTAACTTAATAATTCCTAAAGCACTCAACCTAAAAATCAACGCCTATGGAGCTAATTATAATTTCTTAGACGGCGACTACTTAATAATTAAACTTTTAAATAAAGAATCTAATCCACATACAAATATAACTTATATTAATGCCAAGGCATCAAATTTCTCTGCTTTAGAAACTCCATTTGCAGACTTCAACGCTTCTGGTTTTCTTCAAAAAGACTTAACTTTGAATTTCCATAATGTTAATTGCTCCATGGGAGAAAGTAATGTCCAAGGTTCTTACAAACAATATTGGAATCCACATCGTTACGAGTTCATTTTAAATGGTAATTTATTACCAACAAATATTAATAATTGGTTTGGTGATTGGTGGGACACGATTTGGCAGGATTTTAAATTTGATTCAACTTTTCCACCATTTGGAAAATTCATAATAACAGGAACTTGGCAAAAAGATTCCAACCATTCCACTTTTGGTGTCATTAATAGTAAAAATTTAGTTTATAATAACTTTTTTATAAACAACTCAAATTTCCAAATATCAATAGATCAAAATTCCACTTTAATAGAAAATATTAATCTCAATCATTCAATAGGTAATCTCAACGGTAATATTTCTTTTTTTAAAAATAAACATTTTAAACATGACTATTTCAATTATTCTCTTCAAGGAACTCTTCCCGTTAACAATTGCAAAGAAGTATTTGGACCTGTAATCGAAACATACTTAAACGATTTTAATTTATCATCCGCTCTAATTACTTCCAAAGGGCAAATTCCTATTGAATCAAATGAAGTAAATAATACCGATTACTCCAATAATTTTTTTACTATTGATTTATTTACAGAACAAGAAGGAAGTTGGAAAAAAATTAAATTTTCTAGTTTAAAAGGAAATATCACTTCTAATTTTGAAACAATAAAATTTATGTTTCCTTTTATCGATTTTGCAAATGGTAGACTAACTCTCAATCTTACGATTAACAATATAAACAATTTAGTTTCGTTAAGTTTTGAGTTAATTAATGCCAATATCAAAAACCTTTATCTTTCTTTTTTAAACTTTCAAGAGGAGAATAAACATAATTATATTGATTCTAATAATTCTGATTTCATCTCAAATAATGGCACACTAGATTTAAAATTAAATGCGAGTGGTTCTTTGGAAGATTTTTCTCTTTTTAAAGGCAGTGGAAAAATAACCGCTTATGATAAAGAATTGAGTAAACTTGAATTGCTTGGTTTTTTATCACGAGGTTTATCTGAAATACCAATCCCTTTACCTACAGGAACTTTGAGTTTCAATAAATTAGAAGGCTTATTCGAATTAGAACATAACAAAATAAAATTTGACCAATTCGTTTTATCTGGATTATTTTCAAAAATTGAAAACAGAGGATCTTTTAATTTTAGCAATGGAGAATTGGATATCATTTCGAAAGTCCAATTAATTGGTAATTTACCCATCCCTTTTATAAAACAATTTGCCCAATTTGCAGATCCCTTATCCTCATTTGCTGAAATAAAAATATCTGGTCCTTGGTCAGATCCGCAATGGAAACTTTTAATTAAACCCTTGAAGTAAGAGCCTTTCAACATAAAGCAAAATCTATCGTTGCATGATTCTGAAAATAGATTTTTATAAAGATAACTTTAATATTTAACAGGAGGAAATTATTTTGGACTTAAGCGAATTAAAAGGCATCATATCTCTTATGCAAAAATCTGATCTAACAGATTTAGAAATAGAAACACAGGATTTAAAACTTCGCTTAGCCCGACCAACCGAGCCTAAAGGAACAACGTTTTATCAACCTGAAAAAACTATTATTCCACAAACGCCCGTTCAAGAACCTACCCCTACATCACCCCCCGCTCCTGAAGAGGGGATTTACATATTTAAATCTCCCATGGTGGGCACTTTTTACAGAAAACCCTCTCCCGATGACCCTTTCTTCGTCTCTGTGGGAGATCTTATTAAAACTGGGGATGTTCTTTGTATTGTAGAGGCAATGAAAGTTATGAATGAGGTCCAATCTGACCAAGGAGGAGAAATTGTAGAAATTTTGGTCGAAGACAGCGTAAGCATAGAATACGGGCAACCCTTATTTAAAATTAAGAAGTAAGCAATCAACCTATGATTAAAAAGATTCTCATTGCGAATAGAGGCGAGATTGCACTTCGTATTGTCCGTGCCTGTCGGGAACTAGGAATTCACACATTGGCTGTTTATTCTGAGGCTGATGAACAATCTCTCCATGTTCAACTTGCCGACGAAGCTATTTGTATTGGACCCGCTAGTGGTTCAGAAAGTTATTTAAGAGCTGACAGAATCCTGAGTGCAGCGGAAATTGGCGACATTGACGCTATTCACCCAGGATATGGTTTTTTATCCGAAAATGCTGAATTTGCCGAACAATGTGAATCTTGTAACATAGAATTTATAGGACCTCGATCTGAAACAATCAAAACGATGGGCGATAAGGCTATGGCAAGGGAGACTATGGCAAAAGCGGGAGTTCCTATTATCCAAGGTAGTGATGGACCTCTTGCAAATGAAATCGAAGCTACAAAAGTCGCACAGAAAATAGGCTTTCCTGTTATAATCAAAGCTGTGTCAGGAGGAGGAGGAAGAGGTATGCGCATCGCGCACAATGCAGTTTCTTTTGCAAAAGAATTTCTTTCAGCAAAAATGGAAGCTGAAAAAGCATTTGGGGATGGATCACTATATGTTGAAAAATATTTAGAGAATCCACGGCACATCGAATTTCAAATCCTTGCAGATAAACATGGTAATATGGTTCACTTAGGTGAAAGAGATTGCTCCGTCCAGAGAAGACATCAAAAAGTTATCGAAGAAGCCCCCTCCCCTTTTCTGGATAAAGGCTTGAGAACAAGAATGGGTAAAGCTGCTCTTAAAGCTGCGGCGGCGGCAAATTATGTAAACGCTGGAACTATTGAATTTCTAGTCGATGCAAAAGGGCAATTCTATTTTATTGAAATGAACACCCGAATACAGGTAGAACATGCTGTAACCGAAGAAGCGACTGGAATTGATCTGATAAAGGAACAGATTCAAATTGCATCAGGACAAAGACTCGCATTCGGTCAAAAAGATATTTCTTTAGATAAACACGCAATCGAATGTCGAATATGTGCAGAAAATCCTTCCAAAGGTTTCATACCTTCTCCTGGGACAATTGATCTCTACTATGCCCCGGGCGGGCATGGTGTACGAGTGGACTCTCATGCCTATGGTGGTTATGTAGTATCCCCACATTATGACAGTATGATTTGTAAATTGGTGTCCTACGGAAGAACTCGCAAGATTGCATTGGATAGAATGTATCGTGCATTAAGTGAGTATATCATTCGGGGTATAGACACTAATATTGAATTTTTAAAAGCTGTTATTTTGGACCCCGCCTTTCGCCAAGGAGAGGCAACAACGTCATATATTGAAGAGTTTCTCTCCCGGGCACCCAAAGACTTATTAGACAAACCAGTCAAAGAATCCAGAAAATGACCAAGAAAATAAAAGAAGAAATTGAGGAAACATCTATTCCTACGTTATCAGAAGAATCAAGCGAGTTAGGTACGATTAGGATTAACCATAGTGTAATTGCGGGAATAGTCAGACTTGCAACCCAATCAGTTGAAGGCGTTGTCAATGTTGGAACAGCTGGTGTGGTTGAAGGGCTAACTGACTTCTTTTCAAAAAAAGAATCCGAAAGAGGTGTTAAAGTCACAGAGTCTCCAGATGGTGGCTACGAAATAGAAGTCAGAGTTGTTTTAGAGTTTGGAGTGGATCTAGCAAAAACTGGGGTAGCAATACAGGAAACGATTCGAGATCAAATTTTGTCAATGACAGGTAACCACGCTCGATCAATTGATGTGATTATTGATGATATCAAAATGGACTCACCTGATAAAGATGAGAATGATGATCAGTGGGCAAGTGATTCAACGAGCTAATTTGATTTTCAATGCTTGAGGTAGTTTGGGATAGTTTTCAAAGGTTAACGTTCACAGAAGCAATCCAAAAACCAATTTATTGGTATGCGGTTTTACTACTGTTCTTTTTGTTATTATGTCTTTTTACATTAAGGAAACTGCGTAAAG
>CAWVXY010000031.1:0-36283 GCA_963934295.1 uncultured Opitutia bacterium | reverse complement strand
CGGCGACTCCCAGGCTGGCGTCGTTATGTTTCCATCCGGTCGCTGTATAATTGAGATCTGGTATTGATGTACCCTGGGTAATGGTAAGATCGTCCCCAGTTATGGTAAGAGGAGCTTTTGCAATAGAAACAGACTGGCTTACGGGAATTGCGGAGTGTGCAGAAGTGTTTGCTGGAGCATGTGCTGTGATTACGACCGACCCACCACTTTTAATGATGGCCGTGCTTCCATTAATATCAATGATTTCCGGGTCACTCGAGCTGTATCGAAATGCAGCCGGGCTAACCGTTAAGTATGGATGATTACTTGGTAAGCTCGAAGTTAATCCCCATTTTTGAGCCAGGTAACCTTCCATTCTTTGCATTTGGTCATCATCAAGTGGGGAATTGAATATTAATAGTTCGCCCAGTTTTCCGATCCATTGACGACCATTAAAACCTCGATCTTGGCCGAAACGGTTGGCATTTACATTACCAATAGTTTTTAAGGAGATAATGGATAAATTATTCGGGTAATTTGTATCACCAGAAAGAACGGTTCCATTCATTCGAGTGAGCCCACTTTTTATATTATTGTGTGCAGAACTACCCCAAAACTTACCGTTATTATTATTGTGAAAATTTGAATGGTTAGACCCGCAAAGTAAGAATCTGTAGCCTGATCCGTTTGCACTTGTATCTTGTGAAACTACCCAAAAGACAGTTCTGATATCAGTAATATTAGTAAAATCGTGATACTGCCCGTTTCCAGTGTATTTCATTACAGCCAAACCATTCTGTGCATTAGATTGAACAACAGGCGAGCCGGTTTTGGTTGCATGATTTCCATTACTACTCCTATCAGACCAAGTTGAGCCAGCACTACCAAGTGAACTTGCATCAAGCCAAAGTTTCATACCTGAAAGCGTGTTGGGGAAATTAGCCAAGCTGATGTCTGTACCGGTTTTCGTTGCGGTCAGAGCAAATGGTGCATCTCCATATGATTTTCCCGCTATGGTTTGATTCCAATCGATAACCCGTCTTCCTTTAATTACATTGAAAGAAAATGTTTTGCTATCATTCCCATCCGAATTGATTGCAGTAAAGGTAGCATTGAAGTCACCAATAAACGCAGTACTTCCTGTAATTAAACCGGAATTGTTAATGCTCAAGCCAGATGCAAGTCCGCTAGCAGTCCAACTCGTTGGATTCCGTGAAGCTGGAACTTGTAGGCTAATCGGTTTGCCAGTAGTAAGAATCGCATCGACTGATGGCGCTGACCACATGGCAATTTGAGAAGGTTTGCCCAAGTTTACACGCTCTTCACTTCCACCAGGTTGGGTAACATACCAATTATTTGTATCACCACCTCCACCTTCAGCCGTCATGTAGAAGAAATTATAGACAGTTCCTGCCACTAATTCTAGAGTGCCCGAGCCGTCCCATGCAAATGGGGCCAGACTTTCGGATGCGGCAAAAGTTCCATCATGATCCAGGTCAATATACATGGCACCGGCATCATCATTGCTCCAACGAAATGTGTAGTTGCCGGTACTTGTGGCAAGAAAGGATCCGGATATTGCAGTCATGAAATTATTACCACCACTAAAAGCGGGAAAATGATTCCAATTTTGAATGTCTGTATTCGTATTGCTTAATTGAATATTGTGAGAATCTCCGGTGTGAGCTAACAAGCCTTTGCTACCGGTAAATACCCGAGAGCTGGAGTAGGAGTATGTGGCACCATCCAAATTATTTTGCCCGGAACTCGGATTTGGCCCGATGAATACTGAGGCGTGAACTGGATGAAATACCACTCCGCTCAGCTCCTCGATTCGTGGTCCGTTGTTGAAGATTGGGGGAACATCTTTGTAGGTATGATTGGAATCCAAGCTGTCTGCAGCTCCCCATTTATGAGCCAAGTAACCTTCAACCTGTTGTTCCTCCAGATTTGTAAGTTGACGAGTAAATAAAAGAAGCTCCGCAAGGTCTCCTCCAAAATCGTTACTGGAAGAACTCGCTGATTTTCCAAGTTTGATATTGGTGAGCGTGGAACCACTGGCCGCAGATTGCTTGGCAACTTTTGCGGTGAAGGCTGAGTTGGATGTGCTTGGGATTAATGCCCAGGATGATTCGCTGACCAAGTGTGCATTTGCATCACCTGAATCAACGGCTCTTCGTGTGAGTGCATATATGGAATAACCTCCAGCAGTAGTGCGAACAGAGGAAACATTCAGTATATCTCCATTCCCATCAAAGCGAACTCCTGGTTTACTACCAAATGAACTGCTCGCAATGGCAGGCTGGTTTGTACTGGTTGACTGGCTAATGGTCTGGTTTTCAAGAGATTTATCAGTCCAGTTTGCCACTGTACCGTTGCTGAGATTATCAACTTTTCCATCCCCATTTATATCTGTTGCATCAAGCCATAAGGCAAGACCAGGGATAGAGTATTTATTAATCGCCGTATTCGCGGGTTTGAAGGTCTTTACTGAACCCCAAATAGTACCAGCAGAGTTGGTAGCTTTGGATGTATAGAAATAATCTGCTCCCGTTGTCAGACCAGTTAGTGAGTGAGACAGAACACCTATTCCATGAGAACCAGAGAGGGCATGGTTATTGTCCCAATTCGATGCATTATTGCTTGCGTTGTTATCACCCCAGTAAAAAGTTACATTGGAATCATTTCCATTAGTAAAAGTAAGCTTGGAATTAAGTTTGGCAGAGGTCTTGGTAATCTCTGTTGCACCTGGGGTTTCAACAACAGGTGGTCCTAATGTGGTAAAGGTTTTGACATCGGACAAACTTATTCCACCCTGATTTTGAACAGAGAATCGATACTTGTAAGTGGTGCCAGCAGAAAGACCGGTTAAGTTGTGAGTAAAGGCCCCAACTGCTTTTTGACCCAAATTAACTGCAGTGGTAGGCAGGTTGGTTTGAACTGGGAAATCATAATCTGCTACCCGATTACTGAAACCATAAATATGCCAAGTGCTCCCCGTGGTTGGATCAATAGTGAACTCGGCTTCGGTTCCTGATGCGGTGTAGGAGCAATTAACCAGCAAGCCATCCTGTGAAGATGAACCGTATTGGCTTTGATTGAGCGTTATGGTGGCAGATAGTTCGGAACATGATAAAATGGCTTCTCTGCCAGATGCTTCCCATGCTTGATTATAAAGCGTGAAAACATAACTCTTGCCGGGCGTAAGTCCAGAGATCTTGATTTTTTGTGGGTCTCCAGCGTAACGCATACCATTGGAAAGCATGGCCCCAATTTGCCCCCCCACAGTCGATGTCTGTGAGTTATGAGCTGATGTCATTCCGGCAGTGATCTGCCATCCCGTTCCACCGGTTCCGGATGCACCTGCAAAAGTGACTCCGTTAATCGTTTTGTTTGATCCATTGAGACTGACTGCACAGGTATAATTGTGCTCAGCGGAAATTCCGGAATCAGCATCTCCAGTCAGGTGTGAAGAGCTCCATCCTTCGGCACCAATATATCGGGAGGTATTTAATGCTGAGGATAATCCCCATTTTGTCGCCAGATAACCCTCTATTTTTTGTCGTTCAAAACTGGACAGGGATCCAGACACAATCATATGTTCGTAAATGGAACCTTGGAAAGGCGAACCAGAGCCATTGTTGTGTGCTCCAAGAGCATAATTTCCACCGAAAGATGTAGCTGGATGAGTACCGCTCAATGCGTGACCACCATTAATGAAAATGCTACTGGTCGAGCCATTAAACTTACATGCGTAAATGGATTTACCAATTGGATTTAAACTTGCTGATCTTAGAGCTGCATCACCGCTCGGAAATCCAAACCCTTGGGTCGACCATTCTCCAAGACGGTATCGACCCGTTGAAGAATCGTGTATATATTGATCATTTGTGTTAGCCCCCGAATATTCTGCAACGATAAAGAAAGACAACGGTTGAGTAAGAGATGGGGCTGATGCGGAAAGAAAATCAGAGGCAAAAGTAATCTTTTTACTCGTTCCATTGTAAGTTGGTTTTGATCCTGCGGTTGATTGGGTCAGATTAAATCCATTACCGCTTTTATCTCTCCATTCGCTGACTGCATTTGAACTATGTGTGATCGTGGACGAGTCATTCGCATCCAACCAAAGCCTAAGCCCGCTACCAAGAGAAAGGGGGGCAAATGGATCAAATTTACCTGCTGTTAGACTTTGTTCCGTGTCGTAATATAGAGTTGTTGTTGGCTGCGTACTCCCATCAAAGGAAATAACAGTTCCGTTCACCGTGACCGAAGAACCGGCAACCGAAGAAGCATCCTGTGCGGTAATGGATGGCGGATCCAGTTGATTACCAGTCTTGAAGGAATAGGCATCGGACCAAGAGGCCCCAGCTGAGTTGGTTGAACGAATACGAAATACATAGGATGTGTTTCCGCTCAATCCGTTCATTCCAAGAGTAACTTGTCCCGCACTTTGATTCCCGGAAAGGGAAGTGTTGGCATCCCAACCCGTTGTGGTGGCACCTTTATCTATGGTACCATAAAAAATATCCATCGATACATTTGCACCTCCCGTTTCCTTTAATGTAACCGTTGCAGTCGCAGAAGTGGAACCGGAATTAACGGCAAAGAGATCGCCATTTCCTTCGCCGTATACAGCAGCAGCTTCATTGGCTGTTAGGGCAACTCCATAAATTCGAAAATCATCTAGGTATTCAGCGAATCGTTGTCCGCCTCCCTGGTAATTTCCAATAGCATATATATTGGAACTACGGTTCGCATTCACTGATCCAACAAAATTTCCTTCGTGATAAAATTTACCTGTTGTACCATCGAATGAAACCACTAAGTGATTCCAAGACGAAGCAGAGGTTGATGTGGGCAAGTCGTATCCAGAATCGACCCATCCCCAAGTACCAATATTATTGGTTCCATTATTTATGATTACATGATGATAGTTGGAAGAGTTATCTCTGGTCAAAGTTCGGAAAGCACCGGTTCCGTAAAGTTTCTTGAACCAGAAAGACAATGTAAATGGATTTCCAGACAGATCAATCGGAGTTGTAACCTGTGCATAAGCCCCCGTACTTCCTGTAGGAAGGTTCAAGGATGAGGATCCAAATTTTTTCTCACTGGTTGAAAAAGTTGCACCTCCGGCAAGAAGGGCAGCCGAGCCCTTGGTTCCATAATTGGAAGCAGTGCTACCCGAAGTTTCATCGAACTTGAACCAGCCAAGAAGGTCGGATTGACGGGTAACCGGATAGTTGGTTTCGATAATAGGTTTGGATGCTCCTATTGTGAGCGTTAATGTTTTGCTCGGAGATGAACCGGAAAGATTGGAAGCTATAATGGTTACATTGTGATCGCCAATGGAAGTCGAGTGACCACTTATCTCTCCTGTGTTTGGATTGAGACTAAGCCCTGTGGGTAGTCCGGTCGCAGAGAAACTAGTTGGGTTGTTGAGTCCTTCGATTGTATATACCAAAGAACTGTTAGTTTCGGCATATACGGATGCAATTTCACTGGCACTGAGGTTGACCCGGTAAATTCTCAAATCATCCAAGTCACCAGAAAAATACTCATGAAATGCATTACTTGTATCGGAACGCCCTATGAATTGGGATGTACGATTCTCAACCACCGGTGCGGTTGCGGTTGTGGATGATGAGAATAGGGAGCCATTTTTGTAGTAGCGTACAGTGGAGGAGTCTGTTCCTGCATTCTCCAGACTTACCGCAATATGTGTCCAAGTTTTCCATTGCCAAAATCCGCTTCCAGAATCATGGATTTCATCTCCACCCGGAGTACTTCCAAAAAGAGAGCTTAGGTTATTGGGGGAGCCAAGATGAACGGCTAGTTTGTAAGTACCAGCCAAATTAATTAGCCTAGCGTCTGCACGAAAATCATCTGCCTTCACCCAGGAAGTAAAAGTAAATGCACCTCCCAAGGACCAGGTTCCCA
This sequence comes from uncultured Opitutia bacterium, assembly GCA_963934295.1. Lineage (GTDB taxonomy): Bacteria > Verrucomicrobiota > Verrucomicrobiia > Opitutales > Seribacteraceae > Seribacter. The sequence continues at coordinate 30,367 of CAWVXY010000031.1, read as the reverse complement.
TTTGTAGGTATTCGCCACTAGGGTCATTGGAGTAGGTGCCTGCTGAATTATCCAACGTGATGGCTCCTCCTGATTTTCCTTTGATCCAATTATTTCCACTTGCATTCACTAAAGTGCCATTTCGCTCATACTGTGAATAGTCCATTATTGTGGCACCACTTGCATCATCAAACGGATACCATAATACAAGGTCATTATAACGAGTAGCACTTTGCTTGCGGTACGAGTTGTTTGAATAACTAAGTGTGGATGTTAAACTTGAATTACTGACCGAGGGTGGGGTGTTGTAAGATTTTGAACCTTCAAGTGCTCCGCTACCAAGTTCAACCGTTCCTTCGGTCAAGTTGAGACTGTAGTTGAATGCGACCCGACCTCCACCGCCTTTTCCGCCGTCATAATTCGATGCCGATGCTGGCGGGGTGGCTCCTTTTGCTGAAATAGTTCCATTATTAATGATTTGTCTGCCTGCTAGTCGGATCGAACCACCGGATCCACCCCCACCAATATTGGCAAGGGAGGTTGAGACTCCACCACCATTGGCAGAAACCGTTGCTCCTGTTAGGATGGTGAGGGTTCCATTACCATCCGCTTCCAGGGAGATTGCACCTCCACCAGCTCCCCCTCCAGATTGGGATGCTGCCCCTCCACCAGAACCTCCAAGCAGGTGGGATAGGGTAGGGATGCCATAAGTTTTACCATAGTCAAAGTCATTGGAATTGTATTCGCCAGCGGAGCCATAACCTCCACCGCCACCCACTAGGTTGCCGGAAACTCCACCCCCTTCGAGTTTGCCGCCTCCTGAGCCGCTTCCATTAGTCAGGGCTTTGATTCCACCATTTAGACCGCCAAGTTTTCCTATTCCATGATCAATAGCTGAATAATAGCCAACATATGTGTCCTGCGCATTTCCACCGTTCGCATTCAGGTTCGTACCCACAGAAAAGTTTCCGTTGTTACGGGTCTTGAGAATGAGTGAATTTTCTCCCTTTAGAACTACATTTAATCCGGCGGCCAGGTTGATTGAATCAAATGTAAAGGTGCAAGTTTTATAAGATATTCCATCGGTATCTTCTTTTTGTTCAAGGGTGCCCACTCCATGGACTCCACTGGTGTGATGCCAATATCCAAAAGTAGTATCAAAAACCAATGTGCCCGAGGATAGGGATAATGCACTGGCTGGTGTTGCACCGGAAATATGTAATGAACCGACATGATAGCCATTCAGGGTAGTAGTACCGAGTACCAAATTGCCATTCGTTTGAATCGATATTCGACCACCGCCACCTTCGGTTGCAGTAAGTCCTTTTCCACCTTTGACTTCGAGGGTTCCCGCAATCGATACGGAACCACCTGAAAGTTTGATCGCACCCCCGGAACCACCACCACCACTTTTGGCATGAACCCGTGATGCATCACCACCATTTGCAAGAATTTTTGCAGCACTTGTTAAAGTAAGAGCACCATCCCCATGAGCAAGCAGTTCAACGGCACCACCTCCAGCACCACCAGGATAGTCGCCACCACCTCCACCGGATCCACCGATCAGGTTAGTCAGAGCACCATCTCCATATGTGTTAGAGGTTATACCAATAAAGGGATCATTCCCTTTTCCTGCATACCCTGCACCTCCGCCAGCATGTGCCAAATTACTGGGATGAGAGTTGGGAAAGGAGGATTCAATCCCCCATTTCTTAGCCAGATAGACTTCTACTTTTTGAATCTCAGAATCAGTCAGTGGAGTACTGTAGATAATCAGTTCTCCCAATTTTCCAATCCATTGACGACCAGTTATTGTTCGGTCGTAACCAAATTGGTCGGCATCTGCATTCGAGGTTGTTCGGAGAGCAACTACAGAAAGATTATTTGGATAATTGGTTGTTTGCCCATTGATTGCAGTGCCATTGAGTCTAGTAATTCCATTCTTAATTTGTGCAGCAGTATAGGATCCCCAGAATTTACCGTTATTATTATTATGCCAATGAGGATGCTTAGTTGAGTCAGACAATATGTATCTAAATCCTGATCCATTGACACTTGAATCTTGTGATACAACCCAAAATACAGTCCTGACAGTATTGATCATTGAAAATTTATGACGCTGCCCGTTTGCTGTATAATTCATTACCGATAAACCATTTTGGGCATTTGTTACAACGGATGGAGAACCGCCTTTGGATGCGTGATTAGACTTGCCGCTGCTATCAGACCAAGTTGCGTCAGCACTGCCAAGTGAACTTGCATCCAACCAAAGTTCCAAGGAATTAATTGCACTTGGGCCAAAATTTGGACTGTAAGCAGACCCTGCACCTGGGCCATCTCCGCTGGTTTCAGTAGTTCCTCCTTTATACCCGCCAAGTTTTCCAACCCCGCCTGTATTGGGTCCTTCCGTACCGGCTCCTCCATTTGCGTTTATGGTAGTGCCAAGGGTTAAGTCACCATTATTTCTCGTTTGCAAGGAAAGGGGATTAGTACCTACTAAATTAACCACCACGCCGGATCCGATACTAATATTATCAGCCGTGAATTTTGAAACTTTGTAAGTATAGGTTTTTCCGTTGAGCGAATAAGTTTTATTCTCGTATTCACCGAGCATGTAAGAGCCATCGGTGTGTGCGATTTCTGCCTTGTCCGTATCAATCGTAAGTGTGCCAGAAGTGAAGGCTAGGGCACTAACCTGAGGACGAACAATTCGTACGGTACCATCCTGACCGGGGCGGCTGCCTTTATTGATACTCCACTTGTGAGCTAGGTAACCTTCAATCTTCCGTCGATGTGCGGTACTTGAAACAGCGATAATTTCCATCATATCACCAGACCATGTAGATACACCAGTTGTCCCATCATATTTTAAACCGATTCGATCGATTTTGAAGTTTCCAGTTACACTATTTTGACTAAGTGCTTGTGCACCATTTACGTGCAGGGTTGCAGTTCCAGAGTTAAGGCTAAATTCAAGTACTTGGGTTACTGCATCTGAATAGCCTGCAACAGCTGCGTTGGCGTAAAATTCAGTACCATTAATTCTCCACCAAAGATTTCGACCAGAATCGTGATTGTAAAATAAGGTCCTTTCCGTTCCGTTGTTTGAGTACAAAAAGCCGTGGCCTTTGACCACAAAGAAGACATTCAAGTTTGGATGACTAATATCATTGGTCAGGCTGAACCCGTCATTTGTTCCATCAAATTGTATCGCTTTTGTTGCAAGGCTAGGTCGGTTAGCTGATGTTGATTGCGTGGCATGGTTGCCGTTGCCGCTCTTGTCACTCCATTGGCTTACGGCATTGGAGGAGTGGGTAATCGATGAGCTATCCGCTGCATCCAGCCAAAGAGTAAGTCCATCTATATCCTTCGAAAATAATCCTTGGGTTGTAGCTTTTCCACCCGAGTTTGCGGTAATATTCTCATTCGTCACACTTTCGTGGTTTACAAATGTGCTTGTTCCTTCAATGAAGACTCGTCCACCCCCCCCGGCTGCGGGGCCGGCTCCACCTCCGTCCGTAGCTTCTGAATTTCCTCCATTGGATACAAAAGATGCACCGGGGCCGCCATCTGCACTAATGGACACCCCGGAATTGATTACTAAATGATTACCCTTTAAATAGACTGCACCACCAGAGCCACTACCACCAGCCGATGCAGCGTCATTAACTGGAGCACTTCCACCAATTCCACCATTTGCGATAATATTCCCGTTAATAGTAAGCGTTCCAGAAGCCACAATTTTAATCGCACCTCCACCGGCGCCACCTGCACGGTTTTGTCCAGAACCTCCACCGGAACCTCCAAGAAAGGCATCCATTGCCAAAGTTCCATAAACACCCCCTGAGATTGAGTGAGCTCCCTGTGAGTCGGTACCCCCACTTCCTTCAGCGCGACCTCCTGAGCCTCCGTAGCTTCCACCTCCTGGTGCATTACCGGCTACTAATCCGCTTCCGGTAAGAGTTCCTCCTTTGTATCGGGATCCACCTGAATTAAAGGGGCTTGCACCCACTAAATGTGCGGGCCCACTTCCATGAGCATAGGTTAAATCACCATTGCCATTATTGTAAATGGAGGAAACATCGCTTGCAGTCAGGACAACGCCATAGACACGGAAGTCATCCAAGTACTGAGCAAATCTTTGATCGTTGCCACTGTAACTGCCAATATCTCTAATGTTATTCCCTTTGGATCCAGTGAGTTGTCCCACGAAAGTTCCGTCGATGTAAAACTTTGTGTAGCTTCCGTCAAAGGTAGCCACGAGATGTTGCCAAGTCCCGGCAGACGCACTGGCAGGCAGATCGTATCCTGAATCAATCCATCCGGAGTGCGTACCCAAGCTATCGTTGTTAGTTGCGAGGATAACCTGGTGGTTGGCATTACTGCCCCGGGTCAAGGTTCTCCACCTGCCAACAGGTGCATACAGATCACGAAACCATGTGGAAAGAGAGTAGTCGTTCGATGAATTATTAGGACCGACATAAATGGGTGTATTTACTTTAGCACAGGCCCTGGAACTGGCTGTTGGGATATGAAGGGAAGAAGTACCCTGCTTTACAACAGCAGTAGAAAAGACCGCTCCAGATACTAATGTTGCATCCGAGCCCGCAGTTCCCAAATTTTTTGCGATACTTCCTGACGATGCATCAAAGGGGAACCATCCAAGCAGATCCTGAGCACGAACAGGGGAGATACCCCCCCCAAAACCTCCACCTAGCTGACCGGAGTTTTGAATTTGCGGTCCAAGGGTGGATGCATGATTTCCATTGGCAGTTATATTTGCACTAATGGTGGCATCTCCAGCTATATCCATATGGATTGGATTTTCTCCGGTTAGCTTTACATTTACACCATCGCCAATTACCAAGCGGTCGAATGAAAATTTCGCCACTTTGTACTGAACGGTATTTTGATTGGCATCGGTCCAGGAAAGTGTTTCTAAAACCCCATTTCCTTTCGTCCCATCACTGGCACTCCAATATGGAGTTGGACCACTGGTATTAAATGTTAATGTACCGGAACTAAGGTCAATGGCACTTTCAGAAACGAAAGAAGCGGTCGCGTCTGACCAGTCCGTACCCTGCGAATTACTTGCTTTAATCCTGTAATGGTAAGTATTTCCTTTTACCAAGTTGGTTAAATCAACGCTGTTTTCGAAAAGAGATTTTGGATCGCTGATGGAAGAAACTTTATAAGTATGGGTATTAGCTAGGGTTCCACTTAAACCCCATTTATTGGCTAGGTAACCTTCCACCTTATCTGCCTCCTCATCGGTCAGGGAGGTGGAGAAGCACATCGCTTCGGCAAGGTCCATATCCATACTCCATCCTGTGATATCTCCAATCTTCCAGTTTGAATGTGGGCCCAGATTATTATCATTTACCACGATTCGTAAAATCATGTAGGCGTTAATGGTTTCCAAATTAAAATTGCTGGAAGAAATGGAATCTCCGTCTTTCCAAACCTTTGCAGGATACTTATTGCTATGGAAATATTTTTGATTTCGCTCAAACAGGTAATTACTCTCTCTCGAGGCTCCGTTTCCGATTATTCCTCCATAATCACTCCAATTTTCACTTGGACTGCGGACAACATAGAAATGTTCTTTAACTTTGAAGGTTCCATTTATGTTCATTTCCTCATCACCTGTACCACCATTCGCAGCTCCGCTACGGAATTGAACAACCGGCATACCGTTGGGACCATCGGTCGCACTAAATGCAGGGTCTCCAGTTGAGGTGGTGGCATGCCTTGCATTTCCACTCTTATCGTTCCAGGTGGTTACATTATTGGAACTTAGGGATATAGTGGAAGAATCACTGGCGTCGTACCAAAGAGCAAATTTCGGTGCAATTTTACCGATGTTGACCTCATTGTCCCAGGTATTTGCATTTTCACCACCATCACTTGAACCCCAATATAAAGTCAGATCGATACCGGTCCGTGTATCTTCATAAGGTCCAATGTTTGCCCACGGATGATCTAGTGGAAGATTACTCACCAAGCCCCATTTATGAGCTAGGTATCCTTCGGCATTTTGCCTGACTTGATCCGTCATGGTTCCACGAATGACCATCATTTCTCCAAGGGTCCATTCCGTTCCGTCTGAGCTTCCTCCCGTACGTCCGATGTCTGGGAATTTGAATGCGCCACCGATATTAGTTACACTAGTCCGTGGTTTATTATATACACTCGTACCATTGTTAAAAATAATTTGCCTACCTTTGGTAACTGAGAAATCGTAGCACAGCATGAATGGTACATTTGCGTTTGCGACCTTTATTTGAGCTCGCCCACCATTGAACCTCCAATAGGTATATCCATTACTCCAAGGTAAGTGGTCGCCCCATCCAAAGTTAAACGGAAAATTACTTCTTCTTACTGTATCAAACTGTCCAACAAGCATGACCACAACATCAGATATAGAACCGCTTGCTGCTCCATTTGAACCGGCTGGGTTCCAATTTGCATTTCCTTTTTTTGCAATGATATGCTCCATATTACTATTACTTCTTTTATCGAATGTAATTGCGTTTAATCCATTGATCGAAGCACCGGTATCAGGTTTGTTCGTTGCGTGCCCGTGTAGCTTGACGGTCGAGTCAATTTTATCGGTCCAGGTGGACACTTCGTTTGTACCTGATACTTTGGTAATACTGTTTGCATCTGCACCGTCTACCCAAAGAGTAATTCCAGGAAACTCACTTGGACTTAAGGTTCGAGGAGCAAAGTTCACTGTGCCGGATCCAAAATTTGCAATTTTTGCAATTAATTTTGCACTTGTACCAGTCGCATTTTGAACGGGGCCATTTCCAGCAATTGGATTGGTTGAAGTCTGCGTGGTAAAACTTTTCGATGAGCTTGCCCACGCATCTCCTCCACTATGGGTTGCGCGAACTCGGTAGTAATATGTATTCCCGGGAGACAAGTCCCCAATTTTGATCGAGAAGATACCCAATTGTTGATTACCAATATTTTTTACCGTGCTCCATGAATTGGGGTCATTTGCACCGTCACTTGTTCCATAATAAATTTTAACCTCAGGGGGAAGACCGCCCGTGTTGGTAACATTTCCCTCAAAATTAGCATAAGAAGGCCCAACCGCATTAGCCGCCAAAGTGGCAATCGTAGGTGCCAAAGGACTTATGTTAATGCTAAGTAAGATCGCATCATTTGCGAGTCCATCCACATTACCCAAACGGTCATTGAGAGAATCCGAGTCGGTAATGTCTCCATCATCGTCCGAATAATCGACCACGAGGGTTGCCGGAAAAGTACCTGCTTGCGTAGGGGTTCCACTTACAGCACCTGTGGCGGGAACAAAAGTTAAACCATCTGGCAAGTTGAGGATTGTATAACCGGATGGACTTCCAGATGCAGTCAGATTGTAGGAAAAACTCTGACCGAAGGTGCCATCCACATAAAGTGGGGAGGTGATAATTCTAGGCCCCGTGACAGATCCATAGCTAACTAATTTTGTACCTGAACTTTTTTGGTTGTCGAATTCTGCCTCAATCCAATCAGCTGAACGAGCGACGGAAGAGTGGCGCATTTCATCCAATTCACCTTGCCAAAAATATTGACCGGTCGGGTTTTCATTTGCTCCCGCACCTATTCGTAATCCATAGAGAAAATTTTCTCCATAGAGTGGGTTTCCGCTTGCGGTGTTGCTTAGCGAGCCATTTTTCCAGATCTTTTTTGATGAACCATCATGAGTTATTGCAATATGATCCCATGTATTGTCACTATGAGATACGGTTGGAGATGTATGCCATGAGCCACCCGAAACTCCCTTGCCCGTCCAAAACCGGTAATTCCCGGCTTGGGAGTAAACCATGAATCCATAGGTAAGTCCGGAACCTTGATCCTGCCGTGCAGTAAAAGGTGAACGATAACCCGTACCCGAGCCCGAGGCTCTTTTTGCCCAAATAGAAATTGTGAAGTTTTCTGTATTTAGACTTTCGGAAAAAGCGACATCCGCGAACTCAGTCCCAGTGAAACTTGCTCCTCTTCCGATTTGGCTGGAGTTTGAAACCGCAACAGAATTTCTGGTGGCGTGATTAGAATTAGGGGAGGAGTCAGGAAAAAGAGTTGATTCTGAGCTGAAATGCCAAACTCCACCAAAATTTTCGGCCCAAACCGGGTCGTCTGTAGCATAATCGGGCGTCACTTCAGTTCCTGACTTTCCCCATGCAGCGGTGACCACTGTATTCGTTCCGGAAATGGAGGGAACTTTTACCCAAATATTAGAAGTGCCAGTTACATTCCAATCCGCAATTTCGTAAGGTAATTCCTTTCCGTTGGATGCAAAAAAGCGAAGATCTCCACCGTCACGGATTCCATCGGCATCGGAATCTAAAAATGAGTTATACGCAAAGCCACTGATCGAACTTTCGTTTAAATCTACGAGTACTGGAAATTCTTTTAAAGTGGATGATCCTGTATATCCAGATAGAGTAAGGTTCATACGAAAGGGGAAGGATGCGGGGTCACTAATGACAATAGTGTATACAAAACTGTCCGTTTCAGTACCCCCTCCAGCGGTTGCACCTGTTGCAGTTACTGTAAAGGTTTGAGACCCTGTTACACTGGTTGAACCGCTGATTTCACCCGTGGCTGAATTAATCGAAAGTCCGGGAGGTAGACCCGTTGCCACAAATGTACCGCTTCCAGAAAAACCAACGGTGTAGGACATCGCAGTATCCTTTTTGGCAAATACTTTTGTCCCGACATCATCATTCAAACTAGGCGGACCCACGAGGGTGCCAAAGTTTAAATAACTGGAGTTTGGTTTTTGGTTGTTAAAACTGGCAGAAATCCATGAGGACGAACGACCCACTGTTGAAAAGGTAGCCTCGTCAAATACTGCATCCGGACCACCGTCGAGGGAACCACGCCCCAGGGATAGACCGGTGACAAAATCTTTGCCTAGGAAATACCATTTATTTGCTGTTCCATCCTGAACACCATCCACATAGAGGTTCATTTTTCCATCCTTGATGGATAGGGTTAGCATTTGCCAATTTCCCGTACCTACATTGTCATTTGGATCAGTTAATCCAGCAAAGGATCCACCAGGTTGATTAAAGCGATAGGGGTGGTTTTCGTCAAGCGATCCACTCGTTCCCCACTTGTGAGCTAGCTGTCCTTCGATGACTGCGATTTCATTATCATTCAGAGGTTGGTTGTAGATTAATAACTCAGCCAATTCACCGGCCCAGGTGCGGCCTGCAATATTCCGGTCGTTCGTAAAGTTGTTTGCCTGTACATTACCCAATGTACGAAGGGAGACCACAGATAAGGAACTGGGCATTCCGGTTGATGTGCCATTCACTGTTGAACCATTCACTTTTAGAAGACCATTTTTAACATTCGTATGTGCATGATTGGTATGAAAGAAAGTATTACCATTTGAGTGAAAGTGATGAGTACTTGTATCCCCCAGAATAAACCGTTGGTCAGATGTGTCATTTCTGGCGAGCATTAAGAACACCGTTCTTATATCACTGATTCTTGTAAAAGAATGATATTCGGAATTACTGCCATTATAATCTATAACCGCTTTGCCATTGTAGGCGTTTGTCCGAAGGGTAGGGGAACCTGTTTTGGTCGCATGGTTGTTATTTCCACTTAAATCAGACCATGTGCTCCCGATACTGCTCAGGCTAGATGCATCGAGCCAAAGTTTAAGACCGGAAATCGTGGAAAAATCAAAACTCGAATTAACCAGGGTAGTTGGGGGGGATGAAGTTGAACTTTCCAAGCGAAGTACATAATTCGGATCGTTGTTGTACTGCACACCGAACCAGTCTTTTTCATCCGCTGGGTTACTTGGGGTTTTTGCCCAAATTGTGTAGGTTCCATCCTTTGCCTTGATCGAACCATTTAGGGCATTGGAAAGAAATCCGTTTTCAGCGGAAGCTGTTGTGGAGTACGCTGTCCCGGTAAGACCTGAATTATTCAATACAGGTGCATTAATCGCAGATAAATCGTTACCCGAAGGGCTGGAGTCCGTTGCTGGGCCAGTACTTTGTTCGAGGTGATAAACGCCAAAATAGTCATTCCATGCACTTCCATTGTTCGCATAGCTTGGAAGTCCTGCACTTGGATTTCCCCAAAACATGGTGACATTCGCATCCGATTTTAAGGTGGGTGTACGAACCCATACCTGAGATTCCCCAGCGGTATTCCAATTTGCAATTTCAAAAAATAATTCCTGTCCATCTTTATCTATGAAGCGCAAATCACCCCCATTGGCTGAACATTGAGAATACCGAAAACCCTTGGATCCTGGACCGGTTGAGTTATCCTCGGATAACCTGACCAACATATTCCAGTCTTTCAGAGGAGTACCTCCATTAAAGTCAGTGCTAAAAGAAAGAGAGTAGTCCCAATTTGTAAAATCAGCAACAGTTAGAGATACATCCTGAACATTAGAACCCAGGGTGTTAACTGCCCGAACCTGGAAATTGTATGTTCCAGAAGTTGGTGGCGTACCGGTAACCAAACCTGAGGTCGACCCAACCGATAGCCAACTAGGTGCATTGAGCAGAGAGTAGGTTATGGAAGAATTATAACCGGTCAGACCATGGGCTGGATTTGCGGATATTTGATAGGATACCGATCTGCCATTGGAACCGGAAAGTGTGGATGGACTGGTTAAAGCAAATTTGGGTGCTCCGATATCGCCTGCACGATCATTATGAATAGCGGACACCTCATCGGCGGTAAGGACGCCACGATAAAATCGAACATCATCAACTTTTGCCCGAGTCGCAACTGAACCGAAAGGATCGGGGTCACCCAGAATTAACTTGATTGCTGAGTCAGTTACTGAACCGCTTTGACTAGCCGTACCAATTTGAAGGCCATCGATATAAATCTTTTTGTTTCCACTTCCAAAAGTAACGGAGAGGTGATGCCAGTCACCATCATCAATCGTGGTTGGTTGCGTAAATTGACCGCCTGCACCAGTCAAATCGAGAGTGATGTCATTTTGACCATTGGCACCTCGTTCAATCGCCCATCCGCCTGCCGTGGGAGCAGTTGATTTATGAGCATGTGCGGATGGTAGTACGCTGGTTAAAGACCATTTGTGAGCCAAGTTTCCTTCGATTAAAACTCTTTCTGCATCGGTCATTAAATCGTTAAAGATTATGAATTCGGATAGATTAAACTTGGCCGAACCACCTCCACTTGTATTACCACCAATACTTACCGGATGATTGGAGGAACCGATATTTCCGGTGTCGTTTTGGCTGATTACTTGAGTACCGTTTAAGTACAATTTTCTAGTACCTCCACCAAAACGGAGATTTAAAATCATTGGATCATGTACTTTATTGGAATGGCTTGTATTGATTTCCGGGGTATCTCCACCCGATGTACCGTTGACCCGGAAGCGATAACGGGCTGGATTTAGGTCCGGTCTTCTCGCCATAAAATGCCATGATGCATTGGCGCTGGTTGCATTATTAAGTGTACTCGACTTGCCGAACCAGGTTCGCCAAGTGTTAGCGGCCAATTCATCCATCACCGCAAAGACTTCCAATTCGGACCACGCATCAAAGCTTTCATTACTATCATCGAGTAACATGGTACTATAATCAAATCTCATCGTGGGTTTAGAGCTAAGATCAGAACTTTTCCAGTATGGGCCTTTACCAACAATTTTCCTTGCGTGATGTCCATTACCACTCCGGTCATACCATAACATAACTGCCTGACCGTCACCTGGTGGTGATATTCCTTCGTTGGTTGAAAGATGCTGTGGATAGGTCGCATCCAACCAGGCCATTAATTTTCCATAATTTGCAGGGGAATAATCATCCTTGGCGATTAAGGACTGACCGGGGTCCGATGGCCAACCTTTGACCCACATGGAAACGGAAAAATTGGAGTCCCCGTCAAAAGTATCTTCTGTTCCTCCACTCGATATAGTAGCAAATGCACCGTTCGATAAATCAAAGGCACGCCCATTATTTGAAAAAGTATCCGTGGTAAAGGGTGAGTTACCTGTAACAGGAATTACTTCTTTGTATGGGTGAGCGTTAGGTAAACTGCTAGTCAGGTTCCAACGATGGGCAAGATAGCCCTCAATCTTTTCGCGATCGGATGTTGAAAGGGCAGTATCAAAGATAAGCACTTCTGAGACTTTGGAATTACCATAAGTTGATCCAATAGTTCCAATTCGAAAAGCACCATTTTGATTGGCAGCTGTTCCCGTTGGTCCGGAGTTTAAGAATGCAGAACCATTGAGAGTTCCGGTAGTAACAGACCCGTCCCAAATTGCGCCAATTACCACCGGAGTGTTAATGGCACCCGGTGTCCAATTGTTATTTGCTTCCGCACCGGATCCACTAAACCCGTTCTGTTGCATGATCCATCTTGGTGTAGAAAGGGCAGAGTTTGAACCATCATGTGTAAGGAGACCTAAAATAAAAGTACCGGAACTCCCAAGTCCGTTCCCTTTTGCGATAAAAGTTGCAGCTCTACCTGCACCTCCTTGGTAAACATTATTAGTTCCACCCTGACCCACCGCAAATACGGTCCAGGTATCTCCTCCAGTCCGCGAATCCAGATCGGTAGAACCTAAAGTAGGGTTTGCATCATTCCGGTTTAAAAAGTCATTCGTTCCATCGAAGGATAGGGTGGGCATGGAATTTAAACCATTTGTACTGAAGGTGGGTTTGCTCGCTGCTGTGCCCTGAGTGACATGTTTATTATTTCCACTTTTATCACTCCATTGACTTACTGCATTGGAGGAATGTGTGACACTGCTTTCATCTTTGGCATCAAGCCAAAGTTCCAAATCACTTAAGTCACTTGGTTTGAAACTAAATTTTGCCTCCCCATGGTTATTATTACCCGAAGAATCTAATAGATTACCATCCAGTTTCCACCATCCAGTCAGTTTGGCATTGGCTACCGGAGTATCCCTAAAAGCACTGGTCACCGTGGTGAAGCTCATTGTGGATGCTGACCAGATATCGCCTTTCCAATTGGATGCAAAAGCTCTGAAATAGTATGTGTTACCACTGCTCAATCCACTCGTAATTGAACTTCGAATTGTACCTGCCTGTGCGTTGCTTATAGTGAAATTGGAATCCCAGGAGGCAGGATTTGTCCCTCCATCATTATCACCCCAATGTATTACCACTGTGGTTGCTGCATTTCCGTTACTGGTAAGGGCAACCTGTAAGTCTGCCGAGGATGTAGTCAGGTTAGCAGTCGATTGAGAGCCGAGAGTAGGAGCAGAAACATTGGTGGGAGTGGTGAAGGATTGAACCGTACTCCATGAAGTGCGTGAAGTGGGAACATTGGAACGATAAGCATGATTTCCCGGAAGTTTATTTTCCAACCCCCATTTATGAGCAAGGTAACCTTCCAGTTTTTCTCGGTTTGTGCTGGAAAGGGCGGTGGAAACACCAATCATTTCTCCTACAAAACCGTCAGGTCTTTGATCTGTTCCTCTGTTCGCGAAAATTAAGAGTTTGTTACTTTGATTGGGCACAGCTGTATATGCGGTTGTTCCTAAACTCGAACCATTAAGAAAAACCTCCAATAAATTAGTTGAATCCTTGAAAACAAATTCGTAAATACTGGGTCCGTGCTTTGCGGTGGTTGCAAAAGTCTTAGCAGTACCCATGTCAGTGGGTGTAAACCTGATTTTAAATGCAGAAGTATCTCCTGTGTCTATCTGAAAGCTGGGTTGAGCTGTTGATTGCCTAATACAAAAAATCGAATCATTAACATGGTTAATGGCATCAATCCCGGCAACCATGAGGAAGGAAAAATCATTTCCTGTCGGGTAGCCAGTTGCAGATTCCAAATATTCATCACCATCAAAATCAATCACATTTTTACCGTCCAACGAACGGGTTCCTGTACTGGGGGCGCCAACACTTTGAAGCTGGAATCCATTTCCACTTTTATCGTTCCATGATGTTACTGTATTTGAATATTGAGATATGCTGGCCGTGTCACTTGCATCGAGCCAAAGTTTTAAATTGGCCCCCATAATTCCCTTCGCACTTGATTTATTGGTGCTGCGAAGACGATAATAATAAGTTTCGCCAACACTAAGGTCGCTGATCGTTGTACCATAAAAACCTTCCATTCCTGAACCTACCCGGGCAGCACTTGTTTCTAAAGAAGCAGACTCTTGAAAGGAGCTACTCCAGGCAAGAGGTTGAGTAGATTTGTATGGGTGTGCATTGGATAGACTGGATGTAAGCCCCCATTTATGGGCAAGGTAGCCTTCAATGTTTTGCCTTTCTGTGGTGGGAATAGCCACCAGTCCAATCATCTCGGCAACGAAACCATCCGGGAATTGATTTTTTCCACGGTTAGCAAAGACGGTTAGTTTATTTCCTTGGTTTGGAGCAGTTGTGTAGGCGGTGGTTCCAAGGCTTGTACCATTTTGATAGACCTCGAGCAGATTAGTCGCATCATTAAAAATAAATTCGTAAATACTCGGGCCGTGCTGTGCGGAAGAGGCGAAGCTTTTACCTGTTCCCACATTTGATTGCTCAAAGCGAATTTTAAATGCGGAAGCGTGCGAAGCGTCTATTTGAAAACTGGGGTCGCCTGCTTCCTGTCTGATTGCAAAAATTGAATCGTTGGCGTGGCTAATGGCATCAATCCCGGCAACCATAAAAAAGGAAAAATCAACCCCGGAGGCATAAACAGCCGAGGTTTCAAAATAATCATTACCATCAAAATCGATTACATTTTTTCCGTTATGATTGCGAGCGGCGGTGCTTGGGTTTCCCTGACTGAGTAAGTGATTATCGTTTCCACTTTTATCTTTCCACCCTGCCACAGTGCCCGTTGCCGTCGTGGTGAAATTAGCATCTGCAAATAGTGAAGTATTATCATCTGCTGCCAGCCAAATTTTCAAACTGGAAGAAGAGTTGGGTAGATAATTTTGGTAACTATAGGATGAGCCGGATTGTAAATTATTGAGGTCACTGTATTGAGTATTCACTCGAGTGGAATTTGAGCTCCAAAATAGATCGACAATATTTTCCTCGCCACCGGAATGAGAGATTTCTCCGATCACAACTGCGTGATCTGATGAGGGAGAAAGGGTAGGGAAGGCGAAAAGTGGATCCGATGCCGGGCTTTTGTATTGAAGGATTGTGCTTGCTCTCATACCGGAAGAGTTTCGGGCAACGACTATGATCTTCCGGTCTCCTCCTACTGTTGGTGTTCCGGAAATCTCTCCGGTTGAAGAATTAATACTTAATCCAGGAGTCAGGTTAATTGCTTCATAAACTGGACTGGCAATATTTGCAGAAACTGTAGTCGAAAGTGCAGAACCGGAAGTACCATTAATATCAGCTACGGAATTGAAATCGCCCACCTTGTTTAAGTCACCATTTCCATTGTTGTATAATTCTGCCACTTGGGTGGAGGAGAGACCTGCATTGTAGACCCGAATATCATCGAGTTTAATCTTGGAATGTTTCGAAGCTGCTACTCCACCAGCAGAGGAATTCATATCGATCGCACCGAAAACTAGGGATGCTCCGGTTGAAGAAATATTTCCCGTTGCTTGCCCAGAGCTAACTTCTGTTCCATCGAGATAAAGTTTCCTAGTTCCACCATCATAAGTGGATACTACATGGTGCCAGGCATTATCCGTAGTCGGAGATACTGTGGAGCCCCCAGACTTAAGGTTTCCCACTTCATCTAGGTTTGCAGCCAAGTCGTTGCCAATGCCGGCACCAAGCAGCCAACCATCAACTGGTTTCCCTGAATGAGTGGCAGGCAATTGGTTAACCATTCCGTATTTCAGTGCAAGAAACCCTTCGATATGCTCGCGGTCAGCATTAGATAAGGAGTTACGATAGATCAGAATATCCCCATATCTTTGATCGTTACCCAGATTAATTCCAGATCCTGTACTGGAACCTAAATCATTTTTAGCATTTGTTTTGGTACCGGCAGAAACCCCGTTTCCATAAAGTTTAACCGTTTTGGATGCACCATCATAGGTCAAAGTTAAAATCTTAGTGGAGCTTCGGGCATCTGTTTTTGAATTGAACACTCGATCCTGACCGCCTCCGTTGTCCGCATGCCTGGGGAAATAGCATCCAGTACCCTGATTCGCACCTACATTCATTTTTTGAATGCTGAATCCATGACCCCCATTGGGATTCCCTTTCCAAAGTAATTTTTCCCAGTTACTGGTATCCAGCCAATCGAAAACCATAAACACGGTCATTGTATTCCATCCGTCAATAATTTGGCCACCACTGGTCGAAAAATTGCCCAAATCAGTATTTACTCCTGGATAATCTGAATTTAATGCAGATCCTTCAAATTTCGGAGACCCATTGGAGGTAAATACGATCCCATTTCCACTTCTATCCGCCCAGTATTTCACAAGGTTTCCGGAAGAAGGGGGACCAATTGCACCAGCGGAAGTGCCCTGGTCCATTGTGCTTGTATCCGAGGCATCAAGCCAAAGCCTAAGTGATGGAACATCATTTGGACTGGGGACATATCCACCTTTTGAAAGAATGGGCTGTCCAAATTGATCAGGCCATCCCTTAACCCAGGCGGAAACCGAGAAAGCAGAACCACCATCAAACGAATCTTCGGCTCCACCCGTTACGACTTCAATATGTCCATCTGAAAGATCCACTGCCTTTCCATTACCAAATGGGGTATCAGCTATGTAACTGGGAGATCCACTAGAAATGGGTACCCCAAGTGCATGGGCGTGGGAAGTTGGAAGTGAACTGGAAAGTCCCCACTTATGGGCCAGATAGCCTTCGATGCTTATGATTTCGCTGGAACTTGCACTACTTAAAACAATAAGTTCAGAAATCTCACCTTTTAAGAATTTACCCGGAGTTGTCCAGTTATCTCCCCCGAATCGACCACCAACAGAAGAACGATTTGAGCCAGAATAAGCGATGTTTCCGGAATCACCAGTTAAGGAAACAATTTGAGACCCATTTTGCCTTATATACCTGACCTCGTCCTTTCGATAGGCAGAAATCAGGAAGTTATTAAGTTTGGTGGGCGATGTGGGATTTGTATCATCAGCCCCGTTGGTTCCTCTTATGGTAAAGCTTAGCTTATCTTCTGTATTATATTGACCCAACCACCATCCATTGTTGGAAGAACCGTGCCAACCAGCTATCGCATTATTCCAAGTGGATAACTCATTCCACTTCGCTACTGCTAAAATAGTTGGTTCTTGTAAACTTTTGAATGGGTCGTTCGTGACTTTTAGGACATCGTTAGTTCCGTCAAAAATAATCTTACCATTACCATATACGGGTTTATTTGATGCTGTCGATTGTGTAGCGTGGTTTCCGTTACCACTCTTATCATTCCATTGGCTTACCGCATTCGAAGCGTGTGTAATAGAAGAGGCATCCGATGCATCCAACCAAAGTTTCATATTTGATAATTCGGAAGGAGAGAATAATTTCTTGGCTGTTCCATGTCTATTCATTCCGGAAACATCGTTGGCATTACTTGCGTCAAAATTCCATCTACCTTGCAAATCGGCTTTTCCTACTGGAGCAGAGGGGTTTAAAATTCCTAGTTCTCTGCTGACCACAGTACCACCCGCATTAGAAGCTAGTGCTCGGAAATAGTAAATTTTCTCAAGGTTCGGGATATTGATCGTGGTCGAAAAACTACCTGGTGCCTGATTCGTGGAAATGATTACCTCATTATCCCAGGCAACCGAAGGTGTGGGAGAAGTTCCACGATCCTCATCACCCCAAACGATCTTAATGGTTGGATTCTCGGCACCGTTCTGTAAAAGCTGTCCGGTAAGCGTGGCTGTATCCCGTGTCGGTTGAGTCACACTCATTTGTCCTAACCCAGCCGGTACAATTGTCTGAGCATAAATCGAACAGGTTGTGCAAATAAAAAGGGAGATGGAAAGAAGTTTAGGATTCTTCATAACTTTTTGCTGAAGGGAGATTTTTTTAATTACTGAAAAGTAAATGGGTTTGTAAAATTTTCACGGAATGAGAAATAGGCTTACTAGACTTATCCAAAAAAGCTTATTTAATACGTGTTATTTACGCTTTAAATCACCACTTTGATCGAAATTTAATATATTTTATATTTATGTCATAAATTACTATTAATAAAGTACTTCAGTTTTTATTAATTAATGTTAAAAAACATTAAGTTATTTTACTTAATGTTATTATTTATTTATTTATGTTATAATTCTACATATTGTTTATGTGTGAATTTAATCTATTTTTGTATCATTTTACTTTTCTTTGGAAAAATACGAAAAAAAATAAAAAAATGCATTTCTTAAGGTCAGAATAATTCGAATCGTATCTTTCATTTGGATTCGAAATCGATTTTCCCCATCCAAAAAATCTTTTATACTCGATTTTTGAAATCCTGAATTTTATTGGCTATTGAATCTGAAGCTCAGACAGGATTATTTACCAAGAAATCTTAAATCAATTGGACGCTTTCAATTGATGATTTATCTGAACTAAGGAAGTTTCCATAGTTCAAAAATAAACAAATTTATAAGTTTCGGGTTTTACTTTTCATTTTCTTTCCGCGTTCCAAATGGGGAGGAAATAAATACCAATATCCGCTCCGATACCGGATCTTTTAAAAGTGGACTCCGTCTGATGAATAAATGAAAAATTTATCCTCCTTTGTCCTTAAAAACTATCATCGCCTGCATAGATAGGTTATGACTTCATGAGCAACCTCATTTGAACCATCTGCATAACGATACAGGGAAAATTTTCTAATTCATAAGAGCTTGGTGGCTAACGAATGAATCAACTTTGTTCGTTTGAAAGTTTTCTATTGAACCTAGAGGTTCATTCCTTCAGGCACAATTGTTTGCACGGCTTTAATCAATTTTAGAATTTGGGAAAGGGAATTTCTATTTTTGTCGGTAAAAGCTAATTTCATGGTTCCTGTTCCGGATGTCTTTCCGGAATTGGATGCCATTTCTAAATGAGAAATATCTTTAAGCATTTCCATCGGGCCACCAGGTGGGATGGGCAAGTCCATTTTTAAAATGGGGGCGACATTAATTTTAAAAACAAAATCATTCTTTTCAAAAATCTCTTTTCCTGAACCACTAACCGGATTCTTTACCGAGCCTGACTGAGTGGCTTCGAGATGATCCTTACTGGCAATCAGAAGGAAATCATTCTTTTCGGTTATCGAATAACCCTGCATCATGGCCAACCCAAGCCCCATTCCAACGGGAGGTGCCGCCTTAAGTTTGAGCCACTTTCCTGTATCGATTGAGGCAGCCACGATAAATTCGGGTTTGGGCATGGCGGCCATCATCATTGCACTCGGATCCATTCCACTGGGAGGACCGGCACTAGGGAAACCTCCGGGAGCACCCGGACCAGGGAAGGGCGAATCTTCCATGTTATCATCTCCAAAGGGATTGTCTTCGGCAGGTGAGGTATCACCCCCAAATGGGTTTTCTTCGGTACCACCTGGACCTCCTGGAAAACCACCCATGGCTGCCGGGTCTGGCATTTTGACATCCGTAATTGAGGCGAGAAATTCACCCGTAAATGAGCTAATCGCATCTCTAATCGTTAAACCACCAAGCTCGGGCATGGCTTCATCCAATTTGATATCTTCTCCAAATTCAGAGAGAAGATCCTTTTCGGCATACTCAACAAATTTGATCAGGTCGAAAGCAAAACCCAACGCCAGAACCGCATCGGAGGGAGCGAATTTTAAGATTCCATCAGAAAATCCACCTTTTCCATAAACCATGTCATTACTGGGAGCATCTAATTTAACTTGTCCGACCATTTCACCATCCTCGAAATTCAGGGTAAGCGTACCACTTCCCCCTTTAAGAGTATCCAGGTTAACATCTTCAAGGTTGGCTCCCAAATTATCGAGGATAGAATCTCCGCCAAACCAGACTCCCATGTCATTTTCCTCGTTTGAAAACGATGCAAAAGTATCTTGGTTTTTGATCAATGCATTGGAACTATCTGCAGTCATGAATTTTTCAATCGATGGTTCTCTGTCTTTGGGTATATCCGCACCACCTGCATAAAAGAAGTCAGATCCGACGGCAATTTGTGGTTCAGCACCGTCGGCCCCACCAAGTGCTTGGTAGAGATGATATCCATCTTTTTCAGTTGGTTTATCCAGACCAGCAAGCAATTCGATCGTATTCATGAACTTTTCCTTATCTGATAACTTTCCCGCAAGACCTCCGGTTGGTGCTAAGTTTGGACTTTCATTAGGAATAAGATGTATCTGGAAAGGTTCGGAGACATCGAGTCCCAAGGAGGTTGGGTTTTCAAGTGCCTTGGCAATCATGGGAGGTAAGCCCGGAGGTAAGAGAGCCTTGATGTCGTCTCGACCTTTTTCAAGGAGATCATTTACTCTGATCAAAATAACCGCTCCGGCATCGGAGGGAATTCTTTCTATTAGAGGAATATTATTATTTGATGATCCAGAATTCTTTGGTTCTTTTTTGGGTTCATCTGATGCTTGCGAAGAGCTTGTTTCAGCCTGCTCCGATTCAGTTTCATTATTTACAACCTGATCGCCATTTTCTTCATCATCTCCAAGAAGGTAAACAATAAGAACAACAACAAGTGAAATTAAAGTAACTGCTCCAATTGAAGCAAAAATTAGAACTTTTTTACCACTGCCCTTTGCTGTTGAAGCCTTCGTTTGGTTGAATTGGTTCTGGGTATTACTTGCTGTTTGCTTTGCATGAACCTGCTGTGGTTGCTGGGCAACAGGCTGTGCGGTGGCAGGTTGGGTCAGACCGGGTACTTGGGAGAGGGGAACCCAGTTCTGCCCATCATGGCAAGCCTGATCCTGTAAGGTGAATGCACCTTGTTGGATGTATTGTTGAACTTGTTCGATGCTGTAGGGACCGTATTGAGTCCCATCTTTATGTACATAAATATTCATGGGCAGGAAGGATTTATATGTTTTTTACATTAAAATTGATCATAATCTTTTGTGCAAGGATTAAGATTTTATGTAATATGCTTAATGAAATAACACTTAAAGAATCGATAGACTGTCTTTTTTTATATATCAAAAGTGATGCGTGATTTTTTTAATTGGGTCTCGAATAGGCATTTACCGGCAAGAATTTGGCAAGGGTTGAAGCAAAACTTTGTACCCGGTTTAATCCTATGGTTCCTGGGGCTTGGCTTAGTCGGAACCTATTATCTGGTGGAATCTGCAAGGCCTTTATTTTTACAGATCATTACCTGGAAACAGGATTATGGTTATGCGTATTCTGCTTTTTCGACTTCCTTGTTTGGTGGATTGCTTCCCTTCGTATTTATGAACCTGACTGGACGGGGGGGGAGGGGAAGTCCTCTGCTTTGCGGCTTGATTTTCGTTATCTACTGGGCTTTTCGTGGCATTGATGTGGATGCATTTTATCGATTACAGGCAATGATTTTTGGTTCTGGTGTGGATTGGCGAACCATAGCTTCGAAAGTTTTGGTGGACCAGTTTGTGTATTGTGTTTTTTGGGCAACTCCGGTTACTGCACTTTTTTATGCATGGATGGATGTCGGTTTTTCGGTAAAACGATTAAAAGCGGAAAAAAGCTGGTCCGAAGTTTTTGACTTAATTTTAATTTTTACAGTTTCCACATGGATGGTATGGATTCCGGGAACGGCAATTATTTATTCCTTGCCTTCTCCTTTGCAGATTCCTCTTTTTAATCTTACTCTTTGTTTTTTTGTTATCTTGGTAAGCCTATTTGGCAATGAATCAAATGGCAGTGAAGAACTATAATAAATCTATGATTAGAATATCTTTTTCATTTTGATATTCCCAGGTAAATAAATAATGCCAGCCAACAAACTTTTATTCATTATTCGAAAAGTTTACAGGCTTACCCAATTTTGCACTTTCTTCCGCGGCAAAGCATAATTCGAGGGTTTTTAAATTATTACGGGCACTGTGGTAAGGAGCCCGGTCCTCCTCTATGGAGCAGAGTAATTCACCCATTGTGCCTTGAAAGCCAGATTCAAACCAATTTCCTTGAAGTGGGACATGAGTAGAACCATTTTCCAAATGGATTTCGATCGTGGGTTGCTCATTTAGCCCGGGACCGCGGGAACGGAGTGTGCCTGTTGTGCCCACAATAGTAGTTGTATCCTCTTCGCCCTTTGTGCAGTGGCTATTGAATGACATTCGAACCTGAGTCTCAGGATAGTCGATTATAACTGATGCCAAGGCAGGAGGTTGAAAGAGTTGTTTGGCATGCCTTGTTGTCGATGCATAAATCCTTATCGGTTTTTGATCTTTCATCATGCACCTGGCTATATCAAACCAATGGATTGCAAAATCAAAAAGGATCAGGTTATCCATTTTTTCAAAAGAGGGGATTCCTCTTATCCATGTCTGATCCCATTGCAGGGAGAAATCAATCGAAGCCACTTCTCCGATAAGTCCCTGTGCAATCGCATTTCGCATATAACTAAAATGAGGAGCCCATCGTCCATTCTGATTAACCGCAATCTTTGTTCCTTTGTTATCCGCAAGTTCAGTAAGCTTTTTTCCTTCTTCAATATCGAGCACAAAAGGCTTTTGGCTAAGCACATGTTTGCGAGCATTGAGGCAATCGTAGAGTATGGGCAGACGGTCGGCAGGATGGGGGGTTGCATCAATCACTTCAACCTCCTCCATTCTTAGAATTTCCTGAAAGTCTTGGTGTATGCTGGCTTCGGGGAAGTATTGATCCCGGAGGGTTTTCGCTTTTCCCACAGTGCGGTTGGCTAGAGCCGCAACCTCAAATCCACATTTTTGATAAGCCTTTAAATGATATTCACTAATTCCGCCCGTTCCAATGAGAGCAATTTTTGGATTATATTTCTTTGGCTTTGGAGGAAGATATTGAAGGGAGGGTGCAGCGATGGTAACTGAAGGTTTTTCCGGACTCAGTCCATAGTCAATTTCACCTTTATTCACGAATTTATTTATCCTCGAAGATCGAGTTCACTCATCATGCGATCCGTTTCATTATAGGCCTCCTCGACCCATTCCACGATCTTTTCCGGGTCAGGAGAATATTCAAGCTCAAGTGCGATGGTGCCATCCAATTCCAGTTCCTTGACTGCCTGTAGGTAAGGCATAAATTTAACCACCCCACGACCGGGTGGGAGGTCGCCGTGGACTTTGCCGTCACAATCGCTGATATGAACATGGGCAGTTCGCCCCTTTAAGTTTGAAAGTTCGGAAGGCGAAACATCGGAAAGAACAAGGTGACTGATATCAATATTTGCCTTCACCTGTGGATGATTGCAATCATCCAAAAAGCGTACCATTTCCTTGAGGTTATTGAGTAAGCTTAATCGAAAGGGTTCAAGTTCAAGTGCGATCTCGATCCCTTTTTCCGAAGCATAATCACCAAGTTCCCTTGTGTTTTTTACTGCCCAGTCCCATTGGGTTTCGGGTGGAATGACTTCCCTTTGCCAGATATATTCTCCGAGTACGAGGAGTAGGTTATCTGCATTGAAGCGTTGGCAAAGGTCGATGAATTTTTTGCACCTTTTGAGGTGAAATTCCTGTACTGGTTCATTGAAGTCAATTAAGCCGGTTGCGACCACGGGTAATGAAATCACAGGCAGGTTATTTTCCTGACAGCTTTTTTCAATGATCTGAATTTCTTCATTTGAAATAGTCATTGCCTCGGTAAAAATATCCACCGTATCAAATCCAATTCTGGCAATATGTTCTAATCCGGTTTGGGTGTCGACCCCCGCCTGATTAAAGGCACTGTTAATTATTCCCAGTTTCATTTTCGGAAATTTTGTTTACTCTGATAAACTGCTCGCACTTGAGTCCTCAGCATTTAAATCTGCGAATGCAGCCTGGGACTGATTTCGATTATTTTGTTCAACCATAAGGATTTGATCATCATTCACTTTATCAAGTTTGGTGTATCGCGGGTGGTGTGAATCTTTGTAGGGATCATTGGATGCTGCATTGTAACAACAAATCATTGCCCATCTTGGATGATCAGAATCGTTCGCATCCGATGCATGTAAAGTATTGGAGTGAAAAAATAGGGCATCCCCTGGATCCATGGTCGCGTAGACCAGTTCGAATCTTTTTTTTGCCTCTTCCACGCGCACCATGTCCGCACCCGCTTGGTCACCTGAAAGGACATGATTGACCCGCCCCATCGTATGCGATCCTTTAATTACCTGCATACAGCCATTTTCCACCGTTGCCTGATCAACAGCGATCATAACACTGCAAAGGTTTGGGGTGAGCACACCGTTTTGGTACCAGTATCCATAGTCCTGGTGCCACGCCCATGCACCTCCTACTTTGGCATCTTTGAGCACCATTTTGGAATGGTAGTGATAGGCTTCGTCATCAAGGAGTTGTTCGACCCTGTCCACCAACCGTTTAGATCGGGCAAACATTCCGTAGATCCCGTCGCCAGGATGGTTCCAGAGGGCGAGGCGAACCGCATTGCCTTCTCCATCATCCCGTTTGGTTGATGCTTGGTCCATTTCATTATCAGCCCGGGCAGTTTGGCCGAGGAGGTTTATTTCTTCGGTTGTGAAAAGATTACGAATGATAATATAGCCATCCTTATCGTAGGCCTTTACTTCTTCTTCTTGGAGTGCATTCATTTGGAGCTATGTTCTTCGAGTGATTGGAATGATTGAAAGTGTATACAGTTAATTGATCAACCTTGAATTGAAATAATGAGGCTCATCGAATCGACAATCGCTTGACCAATGAGTCTTCAAAATAATAGGTTTTAAAGATGAAAATTATTTTACCCATTTCAACTACTTTGTTTTTTCTAATCTCGTCATTTTTAACCATGGCCGAAGATGAACCTAAGGCTGAAGACAAATCCTATTCCGAAAAACTAAAGGAGGTTTATGAAAAGGGACTTAAGGGAGCTAAAGAAAAATATGCTGAAACAGTGGGTGATGGAAAAGAACTCACGGGTAAGTCTAAGGAATGGGTTCTCAAAGATATTGAGAATATTGGCGACTGGGAATACAAGGTTGAATCCTACGGTCCAGAGCAGGCTAAAGAGATTGAAAAAAAGCTTAATGAATTAGGTAAGGAGCGCTGGCAATGCTTTTGGGTGGAATCCAGTAAAAAGGAAAAAGTCTTCTATTTCAAGCGATCTAAAATGAGTTATTTGAGCAAGATTCCAACCGGTGCAATCTTACGAATTATGGCTGATTTTCAGAATAATTAAAATCAGCCTTACTTGCCTTTTACGCAGATAAGTCTTTCGGCGGTTCGAAGATATAAATCTCCGTTTGCTAGTGCCGGTGTTGATCGGCAAACTTCTCCCAAATCCGTTACCCCTAATTGTTTAAATTCGTCGCTGTCAGCAATCGCAACCACCTGACCGTAAGCTGATACACAGAAAATGGTGCTGCCAGCTAGGACCGGGGATCCAAAAAAGGTATCTTTCACTCCCTCCACTCTCGCTTTCCATACCTTCTCTCCAGTTTGCGGGCGAACACAGGTGATTACTCCGCTGTCGGCCCACAAATAAAGCCTGTTATCCGAGAGTAATGGAGAGGGGATATGAGGCATAGTATTTTCCAATCTCCAAACCTCCTCTGCTTTTCCAGTCTTAGAAACGGATGCAGGTCGAATCGCAACGAGGTGCTTATCCAAGGTGGTAAATCCGCATACACCAAGTACCAAATCACCAGCTACAATCGGCGAGGAAATAGCCCGTTCAGAATGGGGGCGGCCGAATACCGAAAGCTCCCATAGTTGTTTTCCCGTTTTGGGTTCCAGACTGGTGAACCCCAACCACCAATTTGTAAAAATTAATTCGCTGCTACCATCTGGTGAGGTAAATACGCAGGGTGTGGAATAAGTCAGCCGCTTACTTTTACGGGGTATTTTCCAAAGTATATTGCCTGTTTTGCATTCCAAGGCGTAATGAGCTCCGCCTCCTTTTTCCTGATCGTTTGGAACGATCAATCTATCTTCAAATACAATCGGAGATACTGCGAAACCGTGACCTCCCTTGACCCCTCCTAGATCGGTTTCCCAGAGGAGTTTTCCCTGATGATTGTGAGCACTGACCTTTAGTTCGGTGGAATGTCCCCAAACGGAGTAGACATTTTCTTTATCCAATGCGGGAGTACTGGATGCAAAACTATTAAATCGATGGGTTTTATGATTTTGAGATGGATATGATCGAGTCCATTCCACTGATCCATCCCGTGCATTTACACAGAGAATCCTCCTGGTTTTTCCTTGGTCAGTGGATGAATTTATAAATACACGGTTACCCCATACTGTGGGGGATCCATGACCTTCATCGTTAAGTTGCAAGGACCAGCGATAGGAGGAATCTTTCCAACTGTGGGGTATGTTGCAGTCGGCATATCCATCTCCATTATTTCCCCGAAAACGGGGCCAGTTTTCCAATGCCTGTGAGTATGAATAAAAAACAAGTAGGCCAACAATTACGAACAACTTGTTCATTCAGATTTTTTTTATTTTTATATTTTTAAACCAAACAACTTGTCCGTGGTTTTGGAATCCTATATACCCAGTTCGTGGAAGGTCCTTGAGGGCAGTTTTAAACTTATTGGTTGTGCCATCGGGGTTTTGACCGGCTTTCTTCCAGTCGTCTAAATTAATCGAGAATGCAAGTTTGCTGTTTAAGGAAAAGGAAACCTGAGGACCTTTGCAAATAAGCTCAGCATGATTCCATTGCCCGACTGGATTGGAGAACTCTCCCTTGGGTGCGACCCCATCATAAAAAGATGCATTTAATTTTTGCGCGGGAAGTATCTTTTTTGCTTTTTTTTGAAAGCCTTCGTTATCCATTAACTGGATTTCAAAACCTTCCTGAACGGGGTCTTTCGGATTACTTCGATAAAAAATTCCCGAGTTTGCACCCTCGGATAATTTGTAATCAAGACGAAGAGAAAAATCGCTGAATTTCTTTTGGGTCCAAAGGAATCCCATGCCTTTAAGCCGTTCAACTCCTTTTTTATCCTTTATTTTTTCCATCCGGCAAACCACGGATCCATCTTTTTCAATTTCCCATGATCCTGGTCTTAGATCAAAGGCATTCAGATCTAATCCGGAAAAGAGAACCTGATCTTTCGCGAAGGTTGAAAGGGTAAGAAGGCTGGCAAATATCAGGACTGTAAAGAGTTTCATTGTGGTGCGGTGGGTTTTCGGGTTCGTGGAGGCAATCGTTTTACCACGGATTGGGGAGGATCTTCCTCGGGAACCTGAAGGTTTTTCCGGTGCAGGGCAAGTTGCCTGGAAAGCCGGTTCTGCACAACTGCATATTCCGAACGTCCATATACGCTGGTGATTTCGTTCGGGTCATTCTTGAGGTCGAAGAGTTCCCATTGGTCGACATCATCCTCATAAAACCGAATCAATTTATAGCGTCCATCCGCAACCCCGTAGTGTCTACGAACCCAATGGTATCCGGGATACTCGTAGTAATGATAATAAAAACTTTTTCGCCAGTTTTTTGGGGTATTTCCTTTGAGCAGGGAGACCATGGAACAACCATGCAGATCGGTGGGTGAATTTATCCCCGCGACTTCGCAGAAGGTTCCGGCAAAATCAACCGGAGACACGATATCCCCATTTCGGCTCCCAGGCTTGATCACTCCAGGCCAGCGTACGAGCATCGGTGTACGTAAAGATTCCTCATACATCCAACGCTTGTCGAACCATCCATGTTCCCCTAGATAGAAACCTTGGTCGGAACAGTAAATTACAATGGTGTCTTTTTCGAGTCCGGCATCTTTAAGATAATCGAGCATGCGTCCCACTCCATCATCCACCGATGCAATACAGCGAAGATAATCTTTTACATATCTTTGGTATTTCCAGCGAACCAAGTCTTTTCCCTGTAAGTTGGCTTTCTTCAGTGCCTGGTTCTTTGGGTTGTAAGCGGCATCCCAGACTTTTCTTTGTTCGGGGGTTAGGTTTCCGGGTGCATCCAGTTTTAAGTCTCCACGGTTCATAGTCTCGGCAATTGTCATATCCTGCTGATAAGCGGCCAGGGTCCGGCCCTTGTAATCGTCAAAAAGAGTTTCTGGTTCGGGCAGGGTTACATCATCATACTTATTAAGGTACTTGGGACCGGGTTGCCAATTGCGGTGCGGTGCCTTGTGCTGGTACATCAGCATGAAGGGTTTGTCTTTGTCGCGTTTGCTTTTCATCCAGTCGAGGGCAAGGTCGGTTATAATATCCGTGGTGTAGCCAACATGTTTGATTACCTCATCATGCTTGCCGTCCCCGTCTTTATCCAAGCGCATGGGTGGATTGTAGTAAGGACCTTGCCCGATGAGTACTTCAGAATAATCATACCCCTGTGGCGACATATGTGTACCCAGGTGCCATTTCCCTACGACTGCGGTGGTATATCCAGCCTTTCGGAGTATTTTAGGAAAAGTTTGCTGCGTACCGTCGAACTTATTTCCATTCACGAGAAATCCATTTGCATGAGAATATTTTCCGGTCTGAATAGCGGCCCGCATCGGTCCACAAATTGAGTTCGTAACATAGCACTGTTCGAAAAGCATACCGTCCCGGGCGAGGGAATCGATATTCGGGGTAGGGCAGTGTTCCTTGAGCCATGAATTATAAGCACCCACTGCCTGGTAGGCATGATCATCTGTAAAAATAAACAGGATGTTGGGTTTTTTAGCGGCTACCAAGAATAATGTCGGTATTACAAAAAGTAAGTTCGATAATTTCATTCTACTGAATTTACACTGACCAGATTATTGGTCAAGTACCCACTAATTGAAAGCAAAAGTCTTTTTTTAGAAGAGTCTGTTCAGGATAAAAATGAGAATGAAATTTTATTTCCTATTTTAAGTCTCGTATGAATTCTCGATTCTCGTTCGATTTTTCTTTAACCAATTTTGCCACTTCGTCGGTTTCCATATAATCGTTCCAGTCGACCGTGAGGGTTCGGGTATAATGGTCCATCTCAGTGATGAAGCTTTCGTATCCCTGGTGGAGTTTTTGCATGTACTCGAGCGTGATTTCACCTTCCGCATCCCGTCCGCGTTCTTGGATTCGTTGCATGGAGGTTTCGGGGGAGACTCGTAAGTAAATGAGGATGTCAGGATAGACAAGAAAGCGCTTCATGATGTTAAAGTGTCCGAGGTAGGTTTCGTAGTCACGCTTGTCGATGAAGCCTGCTTCGTGGAGCATGCGGGCAAAAATAGTATCCTCGTAAATAGTCCGGTCCTGCACCGCACCTTTTTCTTTTTTCCATACGATTTGCTGGTGCTGTTCAAACCTGCGAAAGAGTAGGTGAATTTGCATCATTGCTCCCCAGCGATTCATATCTGCGTAGAAGTCATCGAGATATGGGTTATCATCCACGGGCTCGTTGTAGGTGTCGTAATCTAGATGATCAGCTAAGCTTTGAGCAAGGGTCGACTTTCCTGCTCCAATAATTCCGGCGATTCCGATGAACATGATTACTTTTAATCTACTACTTGACTGGAGTCGGTCAAGCTTGAGATGCTCCGTTCAGGTTCCGCAAAAAGTTTGCAGTACTTTTTCGCCGGGTTGCGGCGGGGCTTGGTAGGGTAGGAGGTGGTCGCCATCCACATATGGTTTCTCGACTGCATTTAGCAGATCATGAAAGGGTTTGAAATTACCTTCCTCTCCAGCTTGCAGGGCTTCCTCTACTTTATGGTTGCGGGGAATAACCGCTGGGTTGACTGATCTCATCAGAGCGAAGGATGTTTCCAAGCCTTGTTCCTCTTTTCTAAGACGATTTTGCCAGCGGCCATGCCAACTTTGAAAGCTTTCCGATGCGTAAAGCGCTCCATTGGGAATTTCTTCTTTGCATAAGTTCAGGAAGGTGTTGGTGAAGTCTGCTGAATTCTTATGCATCCAGTCGAGCAGTTCGGTGATCAGTTTCTCTTCCTCCTGTCCCGTCTCAGCAAATCCTAGTTTGGAACCCATCATGGATAGCCATTTACTTTTATAAATCTGTTCGAACGAATTCAATAAATCCTCAGCCGATACGATTATTTCTTCTTTTTTTCCATCCATTAAAGGCAATAAACTCTCTGCCAAGCGGGCAAGGTTCCATTGGGCGATATAGGGCTGATTGGCATATGCATAGCGTCCCTTATGATCGATCGAACTGAAGACGGTATCGGGGGCAAAGGTATCCATAAAGGCACAGGGACCATAATCAATAGTTTCTCCGGACAAGGCCATATTATCGGTATTCATGACTCCGTGAATAAAACCGACTCTCATCCAATGGGTAATTAATTCTGCCTGTTGATGAATAACTGCTTCGAGCAGGGCGAAGGGTTGGTTTTCCTTTTCCTTAATCTCTGGGAAATGCCGGCCGATCAGATAATCGAGCAGGGCTTGAGTAACCTGC
>CAWVXY010000030.1:0-36656 GCA_963934295.1 uncultured Opitutia bacterium | reverse complement strand
ATATCCGTGTAGGTTTTCATCATGCAATGAATTTTGATCTCGTGCTTGAAAGAATATTTCGCGGAGATTTTATACGGATGAATACGGTGGCGGATGGTTTTGGCGACAGATCCCACCCGAATCTGAAGGCCCGGGAATTCTCAGTGGATAAAGCTGTGGAAAGTTTTGCCAGAGCCGGTTATTCGAAAAGAGGAAAAGATGGAATCCTTATCAACGGAAAAGGTGAAAAACTTTCCATTGAAATAATGACCGGGTATAAACATTTCGAAGATGTTTTGGTTGTGCTGAAGGAGGAAGCCAAAAAAGCCGGGTTGGAAATTAAGTTAAAAGTTCTTGAGCAAACGGCGGCCTGGAAAATGGCTAATGAAAAAAATCACCAGGTCATCTTTTCTGCATTTGGTACTTTTGTTGAGCTTTTCCCCCGGTTTTGGGAACCATTTCATTCTGATAATGCATACCAGGAAAAAGGAGATTTAAAGTATCAAGAAAATGGAGATCTAAAACCCGGACTTACCACCAAGACGAGCACCAATAATTTTACTCAGACTGCGGTTCGTGAATTGGATCATTTGATTAATCAATACCGGGAAGAAGAGGACCTTGGCCAGATAACCAAAATGGCACACCGCTTAAGTCAAATGATCCATGACCATGCAGTCTGGGTACCTGCATGGAAAAAACCGTGGATTCGTGCCGGGCATTGGAGCTGGCTTCAGTTTCCAGATGATTGGGGGCCGAAAGAATCGACTGATTACGAAGAATTTCAGGTTTTTTGGATTGATACTCAAGAGAAGAAAAAAATCCTTGATGCAATGGAAAAGGGGGAAGCCTTTTCTGCTCAGCCGTCCGTCCGGGAATACAAGAAGTATATGACTAAATAAAAATTGTATTTTATTTTTTATGACCAACGATGAACATACGGATTCTTTGTTAAAGGTAAAAGAGCTTTCTGTCTCTTTTTCCACTGATGAGGGGGAAGTGGAAGCATTGGACGCGGTCGATTTTGAAGTGAAGCATGGACAAACCCTTGGGCTTGTTGGGGAATCGGGATGCGGGAAAAGTGTTACCGCACTTTCGGTTATGCGGCTCTTGCCCCGACCGATTGGTAAAATAACCGGTGGGAGTATTCATTTTGGCGGGATGGATTTATTAAAACTGTCCCCCGATGAAATCAGGCAAATACGGGGTAATGAAATTGGGATGATTTTTCAGGAACCAATGAATGCATTAAATCCGGTTCGGACGATTGGGGATCAGATCAGTGAATCTTTTCTTCTCCATCAGAATATCACTCCCAAAGAAGCCTGGGGAAAATCAATTGATATGCTCGAGGACGTTGGAATTCCAGCACCAGAAAATCGGGTCTTTGAATACCCTCATCAATTATCAGGTGGAATGAGGCAGCGTATTGTGATCGCAATTGCACTGGCTTGTAAGCCAAAACTTGTGATCGCTGATGAACCAACCACCGCGTTGGATGTGACTGTTCAGTCGCAAATCCTCGATCTCCTTCAAAGCATGAAAGAAAAACTTGGTTCTTCGGTTCTTTTGATTACTCATGACTTGGGCGTCATTGCTGAAACTTGTGATGAAGTATGTGTTATGTACGCGGGTAGGGTGGTTGAGCGAGCTTCCACTACTGATCTTTTTGCCAACCCCGTACACGCTTACACACGGGGTCTGCTTTCATCCATTCCCCGCCTTGACGGAGTCCCCAAAACCGAACTTTCAACAATTGACGGAATGGTGCCCAGTCTTTCTGAACTTAATATGGGTTGTCGTTTCGCTCCCAGAAGCGGAATAGAACATTCGAAGGAGCAGCTTGAGCAAAGACCTCCCTTTAATGAAATAAAACCAGGCCACTGGGTGGAGGCTTGTCCAGTATGCACAACACGATGACCGACGAGGAAAAAATGTTGAAAATAGAAGACCTACGGGTTCATTTTCCGGTTCGGGGGGGAGTTTTTCGTCGAGCAGTGGGTGCCTGTAAGGCAGTGGATGGAGTAAGCTTGAGTTTAAAAAAAGGCCAGACCCTTGGCTTGGTAGGAGAATCAGGCTGTGGGAAGTCAACATTGGCAAAAGCAGTGGTTAAACTGGTTGAGCCCACCAGTGGTTCGATCAGATTTAAAAATAAGGAGGTTTCGGAAAGTGAAGATGAGATTAATTTTCGAAAATCTGTTCAAATGGTTTTCCAAGATCCTGCGGAATCTTTAAATTCCCGAATGACTGTTGGGTCCATTATTGG
Organism: uncultured Opitutia bacterium; assembly: GCA_963934295.1. Lineage (GTDB taxonomy): Bacteria > Verrucomicrobiota > Verrucomicrobiia > Opitutales > Seribacteraceae > Seribacter. Next base: position 34,411 of record CAWVXY010000030.1, on the reverse strand, counting down.
TGAACCATTGGAAGTTCATCAAATCGGAGATAAAAGCGAGAGGCTTGGGCGGGTCGAACAATTACTCGAGCAGGTGGGTTTATCCAAAAGTGCGGCCAAGCGTTATCCTTTTGAATTTTCCGGCGGGCAGAGGCAAAGGATAGGCATTGCCCGTGCCTTGGCATTAAAGCCCGAACTTTTGGTGCTGGATGAGCCAGTCTCTGCCCTCGATGTATCGGTCCAAAGCCAAGTTTTAAACTTGCTCATGGATTTACAGACTGAACTCCAGTTGACTTATCTTTTAATCGCCCATGATCTGGCAGTGGTTAAGCATGTGTCGGATATGATTGCGGTTATGTATCTTGGTAAAATTGTCGAGTTGGGCCCAGCTGAGGAATTATATTCGAACCCGGTTCATGCTTATACCAAGGCTTTAATTTCTGCGATTCCTATCCCGGACCCAACCATTAAAAGAAAAAAAGTCTTAGTTCCTGGGGAAGTTCCCTCTCCCATCAATCCACCTGCGGGCTGTGCATTTGGTCATCGGGTTAACCATCCCCGTTATCAGGAAAGCATAGGTGGAAAAGATCATTTTATCGCAGTTGGTAAAGATCACTGGGTTCTTGAATGCCCATGTTGCTTATAAATTCTATTGGCCCGAATTTGCATTAATATAAAAAGCTTGCGACACATTCTTTCAGTCTCTTTTATAAACCCCTTCCCAAATTCTTTTACATGCCCCAAAGAAGAAATTATATACAAAGACTTTTCGCGTCAGTGATCACGCCTTTCTTTTTGTGCTGTATTTTTGTCTCACAAAGTGTGTACAGTCAAAGCCCGGCAGACATGCCATTGCGTCAAGTCATAACAGAAGCTCAATCTTTGATCGGTCAGGGAGATTTTGCGGGTGCATCTCCCTTGCTTGATGAACTGGAAGTGAGGTTCGAGGATGAAGAAGATCCAGAAGTGGAAAAAATTCTTCAACAATTCGGTTTTGTACGTGGTGTTGGTTATTTACAGAGTTTTGCAAAAACAGGAAATAAAGATTTTCTTGGCAAAGCATCTGCCGCATTCGGGTTTTTTGCGGAAAAATTTCCCAATGATTCAAAGGCAGTTATGGCACTGCAGAAAAGAACAGATTGTTTACGTGCACTTCATGATTGGAAAGAAGCTGCTCGTGTAATTGAACTTCTTCTCGACAACACCAAACCCTATCGCAAACAAATTCTTAAGCGTTCCGAATTGATGAACCTGTATTTTGGCCGTGCTCAATGTTACCATATTGAGCAGGACTGGGCAAAAGGAGAACCATCTTTTAGGGAACTTTTGAAATATGCTGATTTGGCAAAAGACGAGGATCGTTCTGCCTATGCAGTATCTTGTCTGACTGAAATGTTTGTGCAAACTAAACGAATTGATGAAGTTTTTCCACTTTTGCCTAGGCTTTCCGGGGATACTCCTGCCCGCTATGATCTTAGATTAAATGTTAATCTAATGCAGGGTGCTGCACAGCTGAAGGATAAGGAACGGCATGTTGAAGCATCTCTCTTTTATGCCTTAACAATGACTACTGAGGAGATTATTGCCTTTTATACAGAAAGACAGAAACAATTGCAGACTGAGCTTTCCCAATACGAACAAATCATTGCATTGCAGGGAAATACTATGCCCAAACGAAGGTTGGAAATATTGAAAGAGCGATCCAACACGATTGCGATGAAACTAACCAGTGCCAAGGGACAGTTGAAATTGGCACAGGATACCCCTCCTTTCACCACTGTTTTACGCTGGAGAAAGGCAGATAACTTTCAAATCACGAAACGCGATTGGGAGTCATTTTGGGGTTTTTATTGGCTTTACAAAGACTTTCCAAAGCACGAAAGCGTAGAGAACTTTATTTACGCAGCTTTTGCTTCAGCAAATACCGTCAAGCATAGAGAGAAGTCTATTGAGTTGGGAGAAGAATATTTAAAAAATAAGGAATGGAAAAAATTTCGTGCTGATGTTACATTTATAATGGCTAATGCTTATAGACAAGAGGCAGAAAGCCTTCAGAACATTGCTATAAGTCTGCAGTCTGCAATGGGCACTGCAGAAAGAGATCAAGCAGAAAAAGCAAAAATTAAATCTGCTGAATATTACAATCGTTTCTTTGCATTGTGCGATGATTTTATTGAAGTTATGCCAGAACATAAATACGCGAAAGATTTTGTTGGCATGATGGGATCTGTATTTTTCAAACGTCGAAAATTTGATGGTTTATTGGAAAAGTTTGCCGGTTTTGAAAACGGAGTCATGAATCGGGCTAAAGGTTATGTTAATCGCTCGGAGTTTAATAAAAGCCCCGCCATGCCTACGGCTCATTACATGAGCGGGTTGGCACTCCTTGCTTCCGGGAAATTTGAGGAGGCCAAACCTTTGCTTGGAGCTGTTGTCGGTGTTAATGTGGAAGGTTTACCTTTAGGCGGAGATGTTTATGGTGAAGAGGATGAAGACGGGGCTGAATAAATAATGAAATCTCGCAAAACTTACTTTTTTCTTCTCCTTCCCATTTTCTTTTTTTTGTTTTCTTGTGGAGGGGACGAAGAGATTGTCGCTGAAGAAGCTACTACCACAAAACCTGAAGAAGTAAATACTCCCACTGATACACCCGAAGCAGAGGAAGCCGTAGAGGAGGAACCTGAGCCCGAAATTTTGCCCAATCCTAATGGTGTTTACTTGCCTACTGGAGAAGAGAAAAATGGAAAACCTCTTTATGCCAATGGGGAAGGTTTTTTTATGTGGTTTAATGGTTCATTATGGAAAATTTCTGATAAACCGGGAGGTGGGAAAACCATATCATCAGGAAAGGAATCGATAAATGATAAGTGGAGTGCAGGTGGAAAAGCACGTCATTTTCCTGACAAAGAATTTGCTAAAGATGCCCTTTTTCGATTGGCCGTTGCTTACCAAGGTTCAACTGATAATCCTAATGCCATTCGCCTATTTGAACAATTTGTTAAGGATTTCCCTGAAGACAAACTGGTGGCTGAGGCCTATTTGAGCTTAGGCGATCTTGCTATTAGTGATGTAAAATCAGACGAACAACCCACCTTTGAGCAAATTCAGAGTGCTCAAACAAGTTATAACTTGGTAAGGGAGAAATCTCAGCAAATTAAATTAATTACTGATTCCACATTTAATGAAGGTGGTCTGATTGAAAGAGTGGCAGAAAACCCAGAAGGAGTAGTGGAACATTATTTATCTTTTGATAAAAATAAGGATGAGGTTTTGCAATCATCAGAGTATTCCTCGATTGGACTTAGTTCGGAAAAATCTTTTGGAGATTTTGACTTAAATGAAGATAAGGCAATAGATTTTGGTGAGCTTTATGATGTAGCTTCCTATGTTTACTATACAAACATGGAGAAACTATATGCAGAATATTCTGCAAAATATGGTGGTGTTGATGGAGCTAGAATTTCAGAAGCAACCGAAAAAATTGGTTTCGCAAATGAAATGCTTGGTCGTCCATCAACCATGCTTAATCTATATTTTAGTGATATAGAAAAATATGGTAATGATCCGAGTAATGTCGGGGTCGATGGTATTCTCAAAAAGTACACCGATAAATTTGATGAATATGATAAATTGTATGGTAGAACATTAGATTTATTGGAAAAATTACAGGAACCCGGTCAAACGATTTCATTTACATATCGAGACCGGAAAGGTATTGAAGAAACTATAACGGGTACTGTTGAAGATATTATTGGTGACCGGAAAAAGCTTCTTCCCTTTCTCTCTTCTTCTTACAAGGGAATGGATCAGGATATTTACAGTGAGGTGGTCAAATCGAGAGGTGCTATTTTTTCCAACCCGAAGCACATGTCCAAATTTAAGGGTTATTTAAAAAAATATAAGGAATTACGAAAAGGATTCCCTTCTAATTTGTCACCCCAAGTAGCATTTTTAAAATTACTAAACGAGGCAAAAAACTCTAAGAATAAACCATTGGAACTTCGGATGCTGGCAATGCTTGATCGGGTTGGTTCTAAAGCGGGAGGGAGTTATAATCCTCAAAAAAGTGATTTTCCTGCAGCAAGCCCCGGTGTTTTAGTGTGGATGGCGGAAAAATTACTTGAACAAAATTCTGTTCAAGATGCAGTCTCTGCCATGGAGCGCTTAGTAAATGTTTATGGAGACACAGGAGGGGAATTTCTTTTTGATGCTAATTATTTGCTGGGTCAGGCTAAACAAAAGGAACGTGATTACCAGATTGCTGCATCCCATTATGAAGCGGCATTGGCAAATTCTTCCTGGCATGATAATGCTCACGATGCGAGAATTCGTCTGGGAGAATCTCTTTTTGAAGTTGGCCAGTCCACGAAGGATTCAAGTTTATTTGATCGTGCAGTCTCTTCTTTTGAGGAAGTACGGAGTGATTCAGATACCAGTCTCGAACAAAGAGCTCAATCATCGTACATGATGGGGGAGTGCAAACGAGCAATCCGAGATTATGCAGGAGCCGCTTATTATTATTTAGATACAACTCTTAATTTCCCAAGTGCAACCAAATGGGCTTCCAAATCTTTTGAACAGGCAATTCGTTGTTACGAACAGAGTGGGCAATCAGACCAAATTACCAAGGTTGAAAAACAATATGTTGCTTGGCAAAGAAAGTTTTTAAAATGAATAAATACTTTTCTATTTTTATCGTTTCAATCTGTTTCTTTGTTTGTCCATGGCCTTTGTTTTCTCAAGCTAATCAAGATTATTTCAAAGTTCATGCGGGTGCATTACCGGTAAAAATCTATGTTGGTAACGCTGGTAAAGCAGGAAGTTTATTGGGTGTGGATGGACAAAAGGGTATAATTTATGCTCAAATGGAAGGTGCAGGCAAAATGCAGCTTGAGCTTCGTGGTCTTAAAAAACAAAATATTCGTGGGTTCTCCTTCGTATGGCCTCAGGATGCAATGAAGACTCTTCAAATGTACTCAAATGAACAGTACAGCAAAGAACTTCTTCCTGCTCTTCGTCCTACAATGTATAAAGTATTACTCTTTCTGGATATTCCACAGCAGTACCTTGCTATTCACGACAATTGCTTGATTTATGTTAAGGCATTAATTGCAATGGAGCAATACAACGAAGCCTTCTATCTTCTTTCCCGATTAAACTTAAACAAACTAGATGGTTATGGGTATAGAGATTTCTCAGAAGCTTCACTTGATCTAGCAAGCAAAATGATCCGGGCGAATGCAAAATCTGCCAAAATTGCTCGTGCTCTTTTACAGAAAGTTACCATTCGTAACAATAGTGCGGACCACGCATCTTATTTAAAATTAGCTGACTCTTTGCGCACAAAGGGTTTATATAATGATGCTATCTCTGAATACGCGAGATTAAGACCAATCGTGCAAAAGTCTCCTGGCAGCCCATACGCTAAGATTGTTGAGATATGGCCGATTTATTGTTACATTAAATTATATGAAACTTATGCGAAAGCCGCTTTAAAAGATGCTCGTTATAAAGGGCCTGCGGGAAAGATTTTTAATACAGCTATGCAGTCCGTCAAGAAATTGGACGAAAACCCCCCGGCGCGACAAACCAACGAATACTCACTTTACAAATTAATTCGTGCTCTTTTACGAGTTCAATACGCTCGACAGTATGAACAAGGTGGTAATGAACTTAAAGCAGCTGAATTTTACCGTCAGTCTGTGCTGGAGGTTACAGAAGGAATTGTTAGCGCTCGTGTCGGATTGGATTGGTTACCCGAGTCCCTTTTGATGGCTGGAGGTGCTTATGAAAAATTAAATTTAAATGAAGCGGCTATGAATGTTTATAAACAAGTTTCCATCTTTTACGAGGGTTCAAAATGGGCTGTTGAAAGTAAAAAACGTTTGGATGCACTACCAGCTTCATAGAAAAATCCTATACTTGACCCTTCCTTGCTTAAAAGTAATTCTAAGAAAAATTAATCTATCAAAAATATGAAACTAGGCCTCACTCGTAAAATTAGTATAATTGGAATATTCTTCGCCAGTATATCTCCAAGTTTTTTCGTAAATGTTGTACATGCTCAGCAAAAAGGTTTTGGTTCCGCTCTCGTGGACAATCTTGGTCCTTTTCTTGTACCTTTTATTATTTTGATTTTGGCTGGCTTTACATTAATCATCTACAACGGAATTGCTATTCGTAAAAAAGCTTTTGTGAAGGATGATGTAGTACAGCCAATCATGCAGGAATTGCAGAATCTTAATGTAGAAGGTGCGATGGCACTTTGTGAGCAATATAAATTACCTGTCACCTCTGTTTTAAAAGGTGGACTTGCGCGTATTCAGGATGACGAATTAGATATTGAATCTATTGAAAAAGGATTGGAGGAAACTTCCGGTCTTGAATTAGCAAAGCCTTTTACTTGGATAAACTTGTTAAATACAGTGGGTTCGATCGCTCCAATGGTTGGACTTCTTGGGACTGTTACTGGTATGATTGGGGCATTTCAGGTTTTGCAGAGTTCAGGAATGGGAGGAGAATCGAGTCAAAAGATGGCTGGTAACATTGGTAGTGCATTGTGGACCACTGCAGCCGGTCTGGTTGTTGCAATACCCACCCTTATTTCTTATTTTATATACAAAACAAAATTCGGTACAATTGTTGCCGAAGTTAATCGCGTGGCTGGAGAAATGGTTTTTACCCTTGTGCGTGCAGCCCGAGGCGGATTTTCCGAAGGTGGAGAAGGGGCTGCTGAGGAATACTACGAAGAGGCTCCAGTAGAAGGTATACCTGCACCCGATGCTCCTCCTATGCCACCGCCTGCTTAATTCATTCTTTTTCGGTCAATTGTAAATGAGTGGATATAAACCACCGGAGTCAAACGACTCACCCGATTTAACACCCATGATTGATGTGGTGTTTCTCTTAATTGTTTTCTTTATGGTAGTTGCCCAGCGAATGTCCGAGCAATATATCGAATTATCTGCTTTGCCTGTTGCTGGAAATTCAAGCGTAAAAGAACAGCCACCACCACGTACTATTATTAGTATTGATGACACACCCGTAGGCCAAAAATATTATTGGGGTGAACAGGAAATAGATATGGAGGCAATTGGTACTGCCGTAAAAAGAAATCCTGAATGGAAAGTTTTTTTAAGAGTACACCCAAAAGTTACTCATGCCGTGGTACAGGATGTAATGAAAGTTATCGGAAACGCTGGACAGGCAGATATTATTTTTGGTACTTGGCAAGTCGGTACATAAGTTTATGGAAGCTTTAAAGAAAATTTTAGGTGATGAAGATGAGGTTGATCTTACTCCTATGATCGATGTTACTTTCTTACTCCTAATTTATTTCATGGTAACCACTATGCTTAAGCAACCTGAAGCAGAACTTTCTATCCAGTTGCCCGGTAAACCTCAAAGCAGTGATGTTACCCCTATGGATATGCTTAAAGTCCGTGTTGGTGATCAGGGAGAGGTTTATTTAAATGGTTCAGAAATTGAAGACGGTTTTGATTTTGAGATGCCAGATTTAGTTGCCAACTTGAAGGTCCAAAAAGGGATGCGCGACCAACTTATAAGTTCTGGAGCAAAGACAAAGGCTGAGGCAGAACTTAAAGTGCAGATTGAGTCTTCGGGAATTGCAGAACATCAATCTGCTGTAAGTGTTCTAAATGCTTGCTCCGAGGCCGGTGTTAATAAAGTTACTTTTTCATTTTAACTAGTAACCCGTCTTATGAGTTCTGTGGTGTGTAAATTTCTTCATACTCGAATGAGAGTAAGTGACCTTGATGAATCTGCTGGATTTTATCAAAAAGTGTTTGGACTGGAAGTTACGCGTAAGCATGAATCTCCCCGTGGTTCCAAATTAGTATTTTTATCCGTACCTAATAGCGATGAAGAGATTGAACTTACTTATTTTCCAGGTTCTGGTCCCGTTGTAGTTCAGGAAGATTTAATGCACCTCGCTTTCGAGGTGGAGAGTATGGGCGTATTTCAAACTCATGTTGAATCTCTAGGACTCTCTTTAAGTGACGGTCCAACGAATAGTTCATCTGGATCAACTTTTGCATTTGTTGATGCGCCGGACGGATATGAAATTGAAATTATTGAAAAACCTAAAACCTAATAATTTTTAATTTTTTTATTCGGTTTTTTATAAAGGGCTTTGTGTTTATTTTCTCTATTGTGTGAATTCAAGGTTGTCGAATCAACCTTCCCATTTAAATATTGTGCTTCATATAAACATTTAAAATTACATTTTTAAATTCATGAAAAACTTACTTTCTATATTCTTTCTTCTCAGTTTGGTATCCTGCATGCCTAAGAACAGTTTTGTACCAACTCTGACCCAAAATGATTTATGGTTGTTTAATGGTTCAAGCCTCAACGACTGGGAACGAACTGATTTTGCGGGGAAAGGAGAGGTTATGATTGATGAAAATGGCAGTCTCGTTTTAGAAATGGGAGCAGAGCTTTCTGGAGTCCATTGGAAAGGTGAAACTTTGCCTGTTGTAAACTATGAAATTCATTTCAAAGCTAAAAGAACAATGGGAAGTGACTTCTTTTGCGGTTTAACATTTCCATTTAAGCAATCTCATGCCACCCTCATCTTAGGGGGGTGGGGAGGTTCCCTAATCGGTATTTCCAGTATTGATGATTTTGACGCCTCAGAAAATGAAACTGGTGATGCCTACATTTTTGAGGATAATCAATGGTATGATATTCGTCTACGTGTTACTGATAGTGAAATCTCTGTTTGGATTAATAAGGAACAGGTAATTGATTGTGAGGTCGAGGGGCGAAAGGTCGCTATGCGTTTCGGAGAAATTGAAATGTCTGTGCCTTTGGGAATATGTACCTATGCTACTACAGGAGTTATTCGTGAGGTTCTATTAAAAAGAATTTAGAAACAATTTCTTTAGTTCATCTATCGGAGGATTCCCTGAGCCTCAATTGGCCGCATGCGGCATCGATGTCATGTCCTTTCTCCATCCTAAGGGTAACACGTGGTGCATTTTCTTTTTCGACCAAATCCCGAAATGAATGAATTTGGGATATTTCCGGTCTTTCCCATTCAAGTCCGTCGACTTGATTATATGGAATTAAATTCACTTTAGCATTCAAACGACGTGCATGTTTTGCAAGAAGGGAAGCCTGTCCTAGGTCGTCATTAATTCCCTTGATCAGAATGTATTCAAGCGTGATCATTTTCTTCCGCTCTTCAATAAATTTTTCGCACGCACCTAATAATTCATTCAACGGATAGCGTTGGTTAATGGGCATGATCTTTTCGCGTGTCTGATCATCCCCACCATGTAGGGAAATGGCTAATCGGATTTGAGCGGGATATTTCGCTAAATCAAGGATCTTGGGAACTAATCCACTTGTTGAGAGTGTGATATGTCGTGCTCCAATTCCAATTCCTTTGGGGGATAAAATAATGTTTAATGCGGGGATTAGGGCTGGTAAATTGGCTAAGGGTTCACCCATTCCCATAAAAACTAAATTATCTATCCTTTTTCCCGCTTTATGGCGTGCGAGTATAATTTGCCCTAAAATTTCTCCAGTGCTTAGATTTCTTTTTAACCCCTCCAGTCCACTTGCACAAAACTTACAACCAAGTGCACAACCAACCTGGGTTGAGACGCAAAGGGTCAGTCGTGATGCTCTTACACCCTTAGTGCCTTGAGTCGCCGGAATAAGTACGCTTTCAATGAATTGTTGGTCCCTTAATTTCCATAGAAACTTTTGTGTAGTGTCACGGGCACCCTGTTCTCTCACAACTTCCATAGGCATCAGATCCCATTCTTTTTCTAATCCTTGTCTTAAACCTAGAGGAAGGTTACTCATTTTTTCAAAATTAAGTGTTCCTTTTTCAAAAATCCATTCTCTTATCTGCTCCATTCTGTATGAGGGAAGGCCCTCGAATTGCCATTTTTCAGATGGATGGTCCAGGAGGAGTGGTTTATTTTTAATCATATGCAAGTACAGAAAATATATTGCCTTAGCTCAAATTTGGCAATGGGCAACAAGTAACATTTGAATTACTTAATACTATCAAAATATCATAAAATAATTATTTTAAACTGTGTAGGTAGCGTAATAATTTATGGACTAAAAAAAGTGAATATTAGTTCATTTATCGATCCGTATTTATCATTATATTGTCAGGGTCGATCGGAACATATACAGATTTCCTTATCAGTCAGTTCCCGGTAAATTTAATGACTCGAAATGCTTCTCCTCCTTCACGAATTCGATCTTTTCTATTTTTAAGAATTTCAAGTTCAAGAATGTGCACCGAATCTTTAAGCTCGTTAAAGAACATCACGGTCATGGGATAATTAAATCCACTGTGCCGGTGTAATGTGTCAATTTCTTTGCTTTCTTTCCCATCGATTGTACATCGAATTATCGCGGTGTCCGGCCCAGAAAGCATATAGGCTCCAATGGCAGTGCCGTTAAACTTAATCTTGAGTTTGGCACCCGCTTGATTTGCATAAATGAATGGTACCCCGAGGAAGCGCGACCGTACTTTACCCTTATTTTCTTTTGACCAGTCCGGAATCCCTTTTTTCCAATTTTTATCAATTTCAATTTGATCAAAATTTAAAAATCTTCCATTTACATAACTAAATGGATCGAGTGGGCTGACTTTAGGGTGTGCTTTTGATTGAGCATTCCTGGCAAGTGGTTCAGACCAAATATCGAGTAGTGAATTTGCAATCATCGATGCGCACATGGTATTTCCGTATTGGTTTGGGTGAACCCCTCCATATTTTTTCCAATCCATTTTCCCGGCATTGATTAAGTCGGATAATTCCTGGGCCAGGTTATTTACGGAGACTCCGTAATGTTCAGCTACCTTTGTATGTGCGGCAATCGACGGAGGATTCTTATTTTTTCCAAGATGATCAAGAATGTTTTGATTGGCAAAAAATGTCATGACAATATCGACTTCGGGGTTATGTTTCCTAGCTTGGGCAATGACCCCCTCCATTCCTCTTAGAGCATTCTGAAGACTTTTTTGACCGTCTTGATCATCGTTAACCGCAAATTCAACAAAGAGCATATCCAATGGGCCTTTGTTTAGAACATCTTCATAGAGCCGAAAAGCCCCGGTATCCGAGCAGGTTGAACTGATTCCGGCCTGGGTAAAAGTAAAATCTGTTTGCGGGAATCGTTTTTCAAGCATGGCACAAACCATGGGACGGTACCCGTTCATCTCGGTAATAGAGCCACCGATAAAAGCGACATGACCGACTTTTTCTCGTTCAAAACGAATCCGGCTGTTCATGAAATTTCCCCGGAGGATAAAGTTTTTTCGTCCGACAATTTTTTCAGCGGTTAGATTGGCCGATCCCTGACCCTGTGTGGTTACAAAATTTACGATCGGACTTGGATCTTTCAGGGAGTGAGGGTGGTGGCCGATACCTTCTTTTCGAATCACTTTAAAGGTGCCTCCCATTTTCTGATACCTCCGCTCCGCAATAAGAGTATTTTCGCTTACTGGAACCACATTGTCAGCCATGCCGACTACATGAATAATGGGAATATCTGCTTTGGCCAGAGGGGCGAGGTTATCCACCGGGTTATTATTATATGCCTTGGCCTCCTGTTCATTTTTAAAACCGTACACTTTCAGAATGGTCGGGTTGATTTTGGGCCAGCTTTTAAAATCAAGTACCGGTGCATCGGCATAAATGGCGGCCACTTTATCGGGATTTGAGGCAGCCCAGTTGTAAACGATCAATCCACCCCTCGACATCCCTTCAAGGATTGCCCGGTCTGAAAATAGGTGCTCAAAGCGGAGGTAATTATAAAATTGATTCCATCTGTTCACCGCTTCCCTGTTTCCGAATAAACCACTTACATCGCAGTATACCACATGGTACCCACGTTTGAGCATGGCGATATCAAACTGGGGTTCATGTCCAAAAAAACGTGCCCGCCAGACCCAGGGTTTGCCGTCGGCAATTTTCTTAGGCACGACCACCCGACAGGCAATCCCTTCCAATGGGAAGTTATACTGATCAAATCCATGAAAGGAGGTTTTTTCCCCGTCCCAGACTTGTTTGTGTGGAGTCGATTGTTTTGCCTGGCCATGGGATAACGATCCGGCAACAAATAGGGATAGAATGAAAGAAAGAAGGGCGATGAAATTTTTCATGGTGAATGGTTCGGAATTTACGCCTTTGGCCAGCGGGTGGCTACTATATCCAACCAGTTTCTGGCAATTAATTCATGACCCTGGGGAAGGGGATGGATGCCGTCCCAGATCCAGTTCTCCGCCCCGGCCTCGCTGGCAGCCTGATCAAACAGTTCCTGAGTTTGAAGATGAGCGGCTTGGTAATCCTTTGCCAGTTTGGTTACCACGACCCCCATTTTATCCGTCTCCTTTCGGCGTGAACTGTATGCCTGTTGATCTTTTAATCTGCCCGATTGCAGAATGAAAGGGTCGAGCAAAACGATACGAAGTTGGGGATTGGCTTTGAGACTGGCTTCGAGGATATGGCGGTAGTCTCTCTCGAAAGCGTCCGGGGTAACTACCTTGCTTGGGTGACGAAATCCCATTCCGACATCATTAGTTCCTACTAAGATGCTTAGAAGGTCGGGTTTGAGGTTAATCGCATCTTTTTGCCAGCGTGCTTTTAAATCGGATACTTTATTCCCACTTATTCCCCGGTTAAAAAACTCAAGTTTTGCTTTTGGCATATCCATTCCGAGACGACCTGCAATAAGGAAGACATAACTATGCCCGAGGTAATGGTTGCGGTCAGCCTGGTTGCGGCCCCATTTCATATCGGTAATGGAGTCGCCCTGAAAAAGTAGGCGGGTACCTACAGGAAAGTCAGGTCTTGGGAAATCCTTAACCTTCCGGTAGTGGCTAACCGATGATGTTTGCTTTGCTTGGACGAAAGGTGGGAGTGCGGTACTGGCCAAAGCCATTCCACCACGAGAGAGGAAGTTTCTTCGATTCATATTAATTTAGATGCTAAAGAAGAAGGATTACAGATATGAAATCATTCTCATGTTGCAATAAAAGTGTTGGCGTGGGCCACACTTATTAAATTTTAGAAGACGGAATTGGTTAGCTTTTGATCAATTTTCGTGCCGCCAAATTATTGAGACGATGAGCCACATCGATTACTCCGTCGGTGACTGTTTTGTTATAAGTCCGAGCATCCGTGGTATCAACACCGTGTCCCTTTACTGCTTTGCGCAGGGGTGCGAGTGCGGGGTCCTGATGATGGAAGAGTTCCACGAAAACATGTTTTAATTTCCCGGTGGGTGCATAGGCAGCGAGTAGGGCACCTATCCATCCGTCATCCGTGGTAAGACATCCCCGTGTTGTTTTGGCAGAAGCGTGAAAAATCCCCAGGGCATCGGCTTTGGCCAATTCTTTAATTACCTTTTCATTTTCGGAAATCGATAAATCCGAGTCCCCGCAATGAGCGGCGTCGATCATCACTTTAAAGAATTTTTTCTTAATCTTCTTGTTTATTCCAATAACCACCTTGGCCGCTTTGGCTGCATTGGTGAAATTTTGAAATTCTACACCGCGTAAAAATTCCAAATGCCAGGCAACAACTGAGCTTTTATCAAGCCCAGATTCTTTGTAGCAGCGGGCATGTAATTTTATGACCTGTTTTACCGCGTTATCAAATGCTTTACCCTTGAGTTTTTTACCGGAGAGCCATTCCTCGAAGGATGTGGATGACACATGTTTCACTTTATATTTTTTTGCTACAGCCAGACCGGAGTTTAGCATCTCGACCACCGCATCTTCATCTTTTGGGTTAAGCGGGTTGGCACCACCGACCATCATAATCAAGTGAACCTGTAGTTTAAGGGCTCGCAAGCCTTTGAACATATCGTCCAAGTCCTTGGCGTCAGTCCCTGGAAAAAGTGTAACTTGAACATTGTTTAGTTTTACCGGCGAAGTACGGCAAAGGAGACGCATGCCTGATACAATTTTTAAATCACCCGAGTTGGTGCGTGGGAGCTTGCCGGATTCATCCGGTGCGAGTGCACCTACAAACATTAGGTGGGTGGGGACGACACCGATTTCAACTTTAGATTTATTTTTGATTTGTATGGCCATGATAAAACAGGAGTGAAGGGTTTAGGTGAAAGGAGATGATTCATTGATAATTCTGACGGATAATCAAGGAAAATTGGTGGACATGCATTTATGAGCTATCCATGAAGAGTTATGTTTTGCCAAATGAAATGGCAGGAGTATGGATGAATATTACCGAATCACCCACCCCAACGGTTGGGGGAATCGTAGAATCTGAAACTCCTACCCCATTATTTTCTGAGCAAATAAAAACAGGGGCACTTCCGGTTGAATAAGAAAAGATTGATGAGCAGTTTAAAGACGAGTTTTCAGGAAAAAAGTAACTGAAAAAATCTCGATAGACAGAATTTACTGACGGGTAGAGGGTATACGGTCTGACTTGATTAAATTAGCAACATGATAACTGGGATCGTCTGGAAGTACCACAATATCCACCATACTGCCCGCTTTTTTAAGCAGTTCCCGGCAGTTGCTGCTAATGTGCTGTAATTTTATATTTTTTCCTGCCGCCTGGTAGCGGGCCCCCAATTTTTGGATCGCTTCCAGTCCGGAATGATCCCAAACCCGCGAGTCCATCATGTCGACAATTACTTCATCCGGATCTTCAGCCGGATTGAACCCCTGATTAAAATCTGTGATCGAACCAAAAAAGAGCGGACCATGAAGGAAATAAACCTTTGAATTATCCTCTTTTATTTCTGAGTCTCTGTGGATGTGCTGAGCTGATTTCCATGCAAATCCGAGTGCAGAAACAATTACCCCGCTCACCACTGCAAGGGCAAGGTTATGGGTAATAACTGTGATGCCGGAAACCAGAATAATTACAAATGCATCGGTTTTGGGGATTTTTCTGAGTATACGAAGGCTGGACCATTCAAAAGTACCGATGACAACCATAAACATAACCCCGGTCAGGGCTGCCAACGGAATACGTTCAATTAAAGAACTGGCAAAAAGAATAAAGCAGAGTAAAAAGGTTCCCGCTGCGATGCCGGATAATCGACCCCGCCCACCGGATCGAATATTAATGATGCTCTGGCCAATCATCGCACATCCTCCCATGCCTCCAAAAAATCCGGTGATCACATTGGCCGCTCCTTGACCAAGGCATTCACGAGTACTGTTTCCACGGGTCTCGGTCAGTTCATCAATCAGGGTAAGGGTCATTAAGGATTCGATCAATCCGACTGCAGCCAGAATAAAAGCAAAAGGAGCAATGAACTGGAGGGTGTCCCAGTTAAATGGGATTGAGAATGATACAATACTAGGAAGTTCTCCTCCAATAGATGCCATATCTTTGACAACGAGCGTGTCCAAATTTAAGCCAATTACAAGACAACTGGTTGAAACAATCGCTACAAGAGAGGAGGGTAATTGGGTGGTGAGCTTGGGTAAGAAATGAATAATTCCCATGGTCAGAAAGACAAGTCCGAGCATGAGATACATGTCGTTTCCAGCCAACCAGCTAGAACCGGGGGTGGTCGGGCTATCGGTAAACATCGGGAATTGGGCCTCGAAAATAACAATGGCCAATCCGTTCACAAAACCAAACATAACGGGTTGGGGAATTAAACGGACGAAACGTCCCAGTTTCAATACTCCGCACCCAATTTGGATAATCCCCATCAAGATGACCGTTGCAAAAAGGTACTGGGTTCCCATATCCGGTCCCAGTCCAAGTGCTTCCCCTTTTTCATTCCCAAGTATAACCAGAGAAACCATGATTACTGCCAGTGCACCGGTTGCCCCCGAAATCATTCCCGGTCTTCCACCAAGCACTGCGGTGATCAGGCAAATGATAAAGGCAGCATACAATCCGATGATGGGTGTAACTCCAGCAATAATCGCAAAGGCAACGGCCTCGGGGACCAGTGCCAGCGCAACGGTTAAGCCGGATAGGACATCGTCCTTTGCTTGTATTCGGTTGCCGAATTTTCGATAAATTAATTTGAACACGATAAAGGTAAGTTAAATGAAAAGAGAGTTGAAATGGATAAGCATTGGCTCCTGATAAAACCTTTTGAGGGAATTCAAATAGCAAAGACTTCCCGTTTTTTGATTACCACCACGCCAAAGGTGCAAAAAATGCACACAAAGATAAATTTATAGACGAATTCAGAAAAAGGGACAAGGAGATCTTTGCCGAAGTTTTCTAATGGATTCCTTTAAGACTAAGTGGGCACGGGGATTACGGATTTTCCGTTCGACATTCCCCGTTTGTTCTTCACGTTGTCACCCTATGATTTCTTCCATAATCACACACCCGGGCGGGGCACATAAGGATGACTTTCTGGCCTGCTCTGTACTTTTACACGATAATCCGGTTTCTATTTTTCGACGGGAACCGACTGATTCAGACCTGGCTGATCAAAGCATTGCCGTTCTGGATGTGGGGGGGGAGCATGAGTCAGTGAGACTGAATTTTGATCACCACCAATTTCCCCGCGATCATATTCCGACCTGTGCATTATCTCTCGTTCTTCAATATCTGGGAATTTATGAAGATGCCCGTGAGTTTTGTCCATGGTTGGAAGTGGCGGAGTGGTTTGATTGTCGAGGACCCAAAGATACTGCGGAGTGGTTGGAAATGGATCGTGAGACTCTGGGGAAATTAAATTCTCCGCTTGATATTACTTTACTCAAGAATTTTGCCGCTCAAACTGAACACCATCCAGGCGAACCAGTTTGGGAAGTGATGCGAATGATTGGGAGAGACTTGGTCGAGTTCATCACCAATCTACGATCCAGGTTGGACATGGTATCACAATATACGGAAGTCTGGAACTTAAAGAAGGGGAGTAGCGAGTTTAAAGCTTTATTCCTTCCCCGAGTTGACAGCCTACCGGAAGATGCTTCCGGGGTGCTTGGATATCAGGTTAAGGCACTTGGCCTGGAAGAGGAGGTAGTCGCCATTATTTCCCCGGACAGTAGGGGAGTGGGGTACGGAATGCGTCGATTTAATGATGATGCTCGTCTTGATTTCAGTGAATTGGCAGAGGAGACGGATGTTCATTTCACGCACGCCCGTGGTTTTATCGCCAAGACCTCAGCGGTGGATGAAGTGCGTTTACAGACTTTATTGGTACAGTCTTATCTCAACTAGTTTTTTACAGTACGAGGACATGAGTAATGCCCCCCTTTTTAATTGAGCAGTTTTTTAAACTGAAAAAAGCTAAACCAATCTATGTAATTCAGTTATTTGAATGTAAAGACTTCCAGTGATTTTCTTTCTGAATTTGAGTAAATAATGTGCGAACAATAAATAAGGAAAGTAAAGTAAGTGGAATTGCACAGCCAAAACTCATCGTGTAGCCGCCATAATGAGCGATTAGGTAACTAATTCCAGTTCCAAACATCATCGCAAATACACCGATACAATCCATGCAGGTATAATCGGTACCCCCATGTTCTTTTCTGCTCCAGTCCATCATTAATGAAAATAAGGCCACGGTGGTCATTCCCGAAATCATATGATCGAGCACTACCACAGGGAAAACCAGAGAGCTGTCCACTAATTCAGTCGAACTTAAAAACATATAACCTGCTGCGGATAAGATCTGCATGCTCCCAAAAAGGAGTAACGAATGCAGGCGACCCAAACGAGTAACCAGCATGCCCGCAACTAAGGCACCGCACAATGCGGCACCGGGCGCAATAATACCAAGAGTAAATCCAATTTCATTTAGTTCCATTCCCCAGTCTTTAAACATGGTGGGTACCAGGGATCGAATAAAGCCCTCGAGCATTCGAAAGGCGGCCACAAGGGTGAGAAGTTTAAAAACAGTTGGTTGTCGTAAGAAATTCAATAATCCAATTGATTGGTTTGGGCTTTGGGGAGCTTCTTTGTTTTGAGCTCTTTTAGCCGGTCGAGTTAAAAGCAGGGGAATGGTGGCGAGAAGGGTGACTAGTGCCATGGCGATCAACAAAAAATTCCATCCAAGTGAATTCATCAGCATTAAAATGAATCCCCCGCCGACAACAAATCCCAGCCAGTAGCAGCCGACTTGCATGGCATTTCCCCATCCACGCTCCTGGTAACTCAAAATTTTGACCGCATAGCCATCGGTCGATACATCCTGCACGGAGCTGAAAATATTAATAAGAGCGACCCCGAGAACGAAAATGGATAGGGAGGTGCCGAACTGCCAGTTTGCTAATGCGACCATCGTACCCGCGGTGAGAATTTGTAACGGGATAATCCAGGACCGGTACTTCCCTTGTTTTTTGGAGTGAAAACGTTCCACGACAATGGACCAAAGGAATTTTAACACCCAGGGCAAATAAAGAGCGGGGAGGAAGAGAGCAATATCCTCAAGAGATAGACCACTATCCCTAAATACTACGGGGACAGTATGCCGAAAAAATCCATTTGGAATTCCCTGAGTAAAGTATAGGGAACCCAGAATTATGAACTTTGATGTTCTTGGTGTAGTCATTAAGGTTGAGAGCTTTGGGATCAACCCACACTCTTTCCTCTCTTAAAAGCAATAACCTATTATTTTCAAGAATAAGTGGTCCCGGGCTACAAAAATTATAAATCCCTATTTTCAAGTGTGAATGATTTGTGGTAGTAAAGTTATAAATAGTGTGAAAACTATAAATCGCATGGCTATCATTAATTATTTAGTACTTCTCGGTTTAGTGATTTGTAAGAGTTTAATGGCTCGCCCGCCTCCTCGAATTGAATGGCACCGCACATACAAGGGGAGTGGTGAGGAGAGTCATCCACATTATGTAATTCAAACCAGTGACCTAGGTTTTTTAATGGTGGGGGAAACTGGATTCGTGGAAGACCGAACTGCAAAGATTTTTCTGGTCAAGACTGACAGTCAGGGAAATTTGATTTGGAAAAAAGAATTTGGAAAGCGAGGGTACAATTTAGGAAACTGTGTCGCTGAATCAGTGGACGGAAATTATCTAGTGGCTGGAAGTTTGAACCTGGATGCGTCATTAATCAAGGTGGATGCACGATCGGGAAATGCAATTTGGACCCGTACCTGGAATCTCGGTGAGGAAGATGCATTCGAGGGCGTGACCGAGGCCGAAAACGGAGATATCTGGGCAACTGGATACCGGGACGGATTAGCCGAGGGGACCTTTCTAAACTGGGGTAAGGGAATATTAATTAAAACGGATTCGGATGGAAAAGAAGAATGGAAAAAAGATTTGTCGGCCTATACATCATCGGGGTATCGGATCAAAGAATCGGGTGGTCATTTTCTTTTGGCCTGTCATCCCAAAGATGAAGAGTCACCTGATTATAACCTCTTACAAATTAACCGGGCCGGGGAAATTAACTGGGCAAAAACTTACCACACAGTTTATTGGGGCTTTGATACGGGGTTTGAACAAGAAGTTCTGCTTGCCGGTCATACCCGCAAAAGTAACCTGAGTAAAAATTGGGACATTGAACTTACTTCACTTAATCAAAATGGCGAGGTCCTCTGGACCCGTTTTTTTGGACAGCCTCGTGGTTATGATGGTAAATGGATTCACGATGAAGTATGGGGAGCCCGTTCAACTCCGGACGGAGGCTGGTTGGCCGTTGCGGGTACCGGAGATGAAACCCAGCGGTATGAAAAAAGAGGACATATTTCGGGTCCGTCCTGTCAATGGAAGATTTATTTAATCAAAGTGGATCGGAGTGGAACATTACAATGGGAGGGTATTTATGGATCGAACGAATCAGACTGGGCAGGGGAGGATGTTTGCATAACCAAAGACGGAGGTGCGTTGATTGCCAATGATTGTGGTGCTTTTGGGTTTACTAAGGTTGCCAGTTTTTTAACTCATTAAAAAGGTAAATGAGTGGACTGGAATAAGGGCCCTGTGGCCAAAAAAGCTAAGAAGTGGAACCGGACTGTAGATCGCTTAGTTTTTGAGCTTCAATTTCCCACTCGTAGTTTCTTTCCTTTAACCTGCGGGCAATCCGGGAGGCTCGTTCGTTGAGAACTTTGCCTTTTTCCGGGTCATTGTAGGATTCCGGGTCAGCGAGCAGTTCATTTACCTCCGCCTGTTCCTCTTCAAAGGAAAGGATTTCTTTTTCCAGCCTGGTAATTGTTTGCTCGAGTTTTTTTCGTTTTCGAGAAGCTTCTTTATGCGCCTCGGCTTTGATTCGTCTTCTTTCTTTTGCACTGACCGGTTTATTTTTTCCCGGGGAACCTGAAAGTTGATCCGGTCTGGCATCCCTCAGGCCTTCAACCAAGCCCTGTTTTTCAGATGCTGATCCGGATTTCCAAAGGTAATAATCGTAATCACCTGCAAAGTGGGTTGTTTTCCCGGCCTCAATTCGAATCGTTCTTTTTGCCAGTGCACGAATGAAGTGGAGGTCATGACTGACAAAGATCAAGGTTCCTGTGTAATCTTTCAGGGCCTGAATAACCGCATCTATACTTGGCATATCCAGGTGGGTGGTAGGCTCGTCCAAAAGCATGAGGTTGGGCGGAGAGAGCAAAAGTTTAACCAAGGCGAGGCGACTTTTTTCACCACCGCTTAACACTTTCACTTTTTTAAAAACATCATCCCCGCGGAAAAGAAAAGTTCCGAGCATACCTCTGACATCCTGAGTATGCACCTGGGTCTTAACCTTTTGCATGGCTTCATCCAAAACTGTATTTTCTAAATTGAGCAGGTCCACTCTTTGCTGTGAGAAGTATCCCACGCTGACCTGGTGTCCGAGCTCCCTTTCTCCGGACTCTATTGGAACCAGTTCGGCGAGGATTTTAAGCAGGGTTGATTTACCTGCACCATTCGGGCCGACCAGTACAATCCTTTCCAACTTTTCAACTTCGAGGCTTAGGTTTTCATAGACCAGATGGTCACCATAGGCTTGCCTGACCTTGTTCAGGGTGGCCACCCGCTGACCACTTCGTTCCGGTTGGGGA
This sequence comes from uncultured Opitutia bacterium, assembly GCA_963934295.1. Lineage (GTDB taxonomy): Bacteria > Verrucomicrobiota > Verrucomicrobiia > Opitutales > Seribacteraceae > Seribacter. The sequence continues at coordinate 13,477 of CAWVXY010000030.1, read as the reverse complement.
AATCGAAAGGAAAGGGTCTCCGCCTCTGCTTCGGGTGCCGGGATCCGGTCCATTTTTTCAAGCTGTTTAATTCGGGCCTGAGCCTGAGATGCCTTGGATGCTTTAGCCCGGAAGCGTCGTATGAAATCCTCATGATGAGCAATTTCACGCTGTTGATTTCGGTAAGCGGCACGGTGCTGTGCTTCCCGCTCCGCTTTTTGGGAGAGGTAGCGATCGTAATTTCCCTGGTAGCGGTGAAGCCGGCCATGGGCAATTTCGAGGATGCCATCACAAATGCCGTTAAGAAATGCCCGGTCGTGGGAAATAGTCAGAATCGCTCCCGAATACCTTGATAATTGATTTTGAAACCAGCCCAGGGTTTCGAGATCGAGATGGTTGGTCGGTTCATCCAGCATTAACAGGTCGGGTTCCATGACCAATAGGCGGGCGAGGTGGGCACGCATAATCCATCCTCCGCTCAGGGTGTTCGCGGTTTTATTAAAATCACTTTGCTGAAAGGCTAATCCGGATAGTATTTTCTTTGCTTTTGCTTCCAGCGAAAAACCCTCCTGTTCTGCAAATTCTTCAAGTGCCTGTATTCTGACCGGGTCTTCCGGGTCGGGGTGGAGGCGTAACTTCTTCTGAATCTGAGAAAGTTCACTTGAGATTGCGGTGGCTAATTCAAGAACGGTTTCATCCGCAGTGGGAGCGCTTTCCTGAGGAAGGAATCCAATTCTTTTGCCTCTCTCGAGTTCCACTTTTCCACTGTCCTCCTCCAATTCGCCGAGGATAATCGAAAACAGGGTAGTTTTACCTGCTCCATTGGGTCCGACCAATCCGAGTTTTTCTCCGCGAAGTAGGCGAAGGGAAACATCTGAGAATAAGGTTTTCGGCCCGTAGGCCTTACTAATATTTGAAAGGATGATCATAGTGGAGAAGATCAGATTCCCGAATCCTAACCTTTTGGCAAAGGAATAAGTTTGTATTTTATAAAAAAGCCAATATTTATTATTGTAGTGAAGTTTAAAAGCTAGATAAATATTCGGATGTACAAATCAATAAACCGTCGTTCTTTTTTGCAAACGAGTGGGGGAATCGGATTAGCGAGTTCGGCTTTTTCAATTTCCTTATCTGCAAAACATCACAAAAAAATGAGATTTACCATTGGTCTTTCCCAGTACTCTCTTCGTGCATTACTAAAAGATGGCTCACTTGATGCCCTCGATTTCCCAAAATTCACTGTCGATCAATTTGGGATCAACGCGATTGATCTTTGGGAGGGCGGTCTGCCCAAGGATAAATTAGATGACCCCAAGTATTTGGCGATGATGCGAAAAAAAGCGGACCAGGCAGGTACTGATTTGTTTTTACTGATGTCGGGTGCCCTTGATGCATCCGCTAAAAAGCGGGAGGTCAGCACTGCTAAAATTAGTGCTTCTTTTGACCGGGCGGTACAACTGGGTGCTCCGATGGTCCGTGTTTTTCTAAAGGTCCCGGGGACGGATCCTCAGGTCGGCTTGAAGGTGAGTGTGGAAGCGTTGAAACCCTTGGCGGATGAGGCGGCGAAAAAGAACCTGACCATTGCAATTGAGCCGGGTGCTTCCAGCCTCAGTCAAAAAGGAGCGTTTCTTGCCGAGGTAGCGACTGAGCTGAAACACCCCGCCCTCAAACTGATGCCGGACTTCGGGAAACTCAAAGACAATGTATATAAGGGAACGAAAGCCATGCTTCCCCATACCGTGACAGTTTCCTGCAAGATGCACAGCTTTGACAAAAATGGAAATCAGCCCGATTTTGATTATCCACGACTCATGAAAATGATTAAACAGTCTGCATATAAAGGAATTCTCGCCATTGAATGGGAGGGTAGTGCCCTCGAGCCTGTTGCCGGCGTCAAGGCCTCGAATAAACTGATCGAGAAGTCGCTCGCAGCGGTATGACTTATTCCCGTAGGGTTTTTGTCAGCCTTCTGACGATGGTCTCGCTTATTTGCGGAGCCAGGCCCAATTTTGTGATCATCCTGTCCGATGACATGGGTTATTCGGATATCGGATGCTACGGGGGGGAGATCCTAACCCCCAATCTCGATTCGCTGGCGAAAGGCGGGTTGCGCTTTTCCCAGTTTTACAACGCCGCCCGTTGCTGCCCGACCCGGGCGTCCCTTTTGTCCGGTCTCTACCAGCACCAGGCGGGCATTGGATTGATGACGGGTGACCAAAAGTTACCCGGGTATCGGGGGGAGTTGGGCAGAAACATCCTTACGATCGCAGAGGCGCTCGGTTTGGCGGGTTATAAGAATTATATGTCCGGGAAATGGCATGTTACCCGACATACTCGACCCGAGGGGCCTCAGGAAAACTGGCCACGCCAGCGGGGATTCGACCGGTTTTACGGAACCATCACCGGGGCGGGCAGTTTTTACGACCCGGCTACGCTTTGTCGGGAGAACACCTACATTACCCCTGTCAATGACGCCGGGTATCAACCGGAGACTTATTATTACACCGATGCGATCAGCGACAATGCGGTCAGTTTTCTTCGGGACCATGAAAAGAGCGATGCGGTAAAACCGTTCTTTCTTTATCTCGCTTACACCACCGCCCACTGGCCGATGCAGGCACTTCCCCGGGATATTAAAAAATACCGGGGTCTGTACGACGGGGGCTTCGATCCGGTCCGAAAAGCACGCCTGAAAAAGCTCAAGGCATTGGGACTGGTTTCTTCGGATACCAAGTTGTCCCCCGGTTCCGATAACTGGGAGAAGACTCCTCATAAGGATTGGGAAATCAGGAATATGGAAACCTACGCTGCGATGGTCGACAATATGGATCAGGGGATTGGCCGGGTGATCAAAGAACTTCGTAAGCAGGGTAAATTTAAAGATACTCTGTTCCTTTACCTTCAGGACAACGGAGGCTGTGCCGAGGGTTATGGCCGGTATGCTCCCAAGAATGGATACCGTGAGTACCAACCGATGGAGCCGGATGAGTTGCAGAAAAAGATCTGGCCACCGATGCAGACCCGCGACGGACGCCCACTGCGGGTCGGACCGGGAGAGATGGCCGGCCCCGAGGATACCTTTATCGGATATGGACGGGGATGGGCCAATGTCTCCAACACCCCCTTTCGCGAATACAAACACTTTGCCCACGAGGGCGGAATCGCCACGCCGCTGATCGCTCATTGGCCCAAGGGAATCGCCAAGAAGATGCGGGGGAAGATCGATCATCAACCGGGTCATCTGATTGACCTCATGGCCACCTGTGTCGATTTGTCCGGCCTGAAGTATCCAAAGACCTTTGGAGAGCATGCGATCGATCCGTTGGAAGGGGTCAGTCTGGCCCCCGCTTTCCGGGGGGTGCCCCTCGGTCGAAAAGATGCCCTTTACTTTGAGCACCATCTCAATTGTGCGATCCGGGACGGGGATTGGAAGCTGGTTCGCTACGGAAGGACCGGTCGACCGGCCACCCTTCAACCCTGGGAACTTTATGATATGTCCAAGGACCGGGTGGAATCGAATAATTTAGCTCAGGAAAAACCGGAATTGGCTCAGTCTCTTGAGCAAAAGTGGGAAGCCTGGGCAAATCGGGCACGGGTCAAGCCCTGGCCCTGGAAATTCGAAAACAAGTGAAATTTATTAGGGTCGCCCGGACATTTTACCGAAAGCCCAGAGGTGGGATTCACTTCGCAGGTAGAGGTTATTGATTCCCAGTGCGGGTGTGACCTTTATTTTTCCCTTCAATTGTAATTGGCCCAGCAGTTCAAAGTCTTTGCCCGTGCGAACCACCGATACTAATCCTTCTTCGGAAACCAGAATAAGATTTTTTCCAGCCACGATCGGTGAAGCCACATACTGTCCGAGTCCGCCGATTCTCTTTCGATAAATCATCTGTCCTTTGTCTGTACCCACACAGATAAGAACACCGCCATTTGAAATCATGTAGATAAAGTTTTCCAACAAAATAGGGGAAGGAACTTCTGGTATGCCCTTATTGAATTCCCATTCGACATGGGTCTGGGTCACATTACCCCGCCCGCCGGGCTTGACCGCCAAGAGCAAGGGCTTGCCCCGGCCGATGGTCAGGTTATCGATGAATTCGTCCTTATCCCAAAATCCGTCCCGATTTTTATCCATTCTTAGAAAGATTCCGTCCAACCGTGCTCTTTTCTTTTGTGGTTCCCTGGGCATGGGGAGCCCGAAACCGGGATGTCCGGGGGGGAGCTGCGGACGGAAAGGAAAAGTGAAGTGCCCGGTCATCTCCCTGCGTTCCAGGCGGTTGTCGCCATTCGCGTCGAATCCGATCACTGCTTTCCAAAAGGGGAGTGGATCAGTCTTCAGGTCAGCGGAGCCACCCAGTCTCGATCCGGAGGCATAGACTTTTCCATTTCCAATCATCGGCCGGGCGATGGTTTCCCGTGAGAATCCATCCACTTGCCATTTTTCTTCGCCAGCCGGGAGGGAATACCCGCGAAGGGAGCCGTTTCCTAAAACCACCAGTTCTCTGCCTCTGCCATGTTCCCAGATTGTGGGCGTCGACCATCCGCTGCGGTGAAAGGGACGAAATCTTTCCCAGAGTATTTTTCCGGATTGTTTATCTAGAGCCAAGATGCGGGATTTGCTCACTTGGCTGTTGGGCATATGGGCATCATCATCGATTACTTGAATAAGAAGGTTTTCATGAACAAGGGGCGAGCTGGCTGTTCCATAGAGACTCCTTGGAGTGGGGAGTGGTTTCTTCCAGATTTCCAGACCTTGATGGTCGTAGCAGATCAAGCCGTAGGAACCAAAGTATACATACAGTCTTTTCTCTTCCACAAAAGGGGTGGGCGTTGCCGGGCTGCTCGAAGGATGAAATTTTTCGATTTCAGTTTTAGGAACCTTTTTTTTCCAAAGAACTTTTCCGGACTCCCTCTCGAGGGCGATGGTTAAGAGATGTTTATTCTCGATCCCGGTGAGGAAAATTTTATCTTTTGATAAAACCGGGCAGGACAGTCCAAAGGGAAGGGGAGTCTTCCACCGGAGGTCGTCTACGGAAGGAACTCCGAGACTGGCATCCGCTCGAATGCCCGACCCGTTCGGTCCACGGAATTGATTCCATGGATCGGACCCTTCGGCTGGTAGGAAAAAAGAAAAGCCAAAAAGTAAAAGCACATGGTAAGAGCAATAAAAACGCATTTTTTGTTTTTCTAGAGAATGAATGAAGTCCATTTGAATACTTCATTGCATCTAAGTAAAAGTAAAACTTTTCGGATCATCTAATTTTTAGAATCACCTTTGAATACTTTGGGTCATTTTTGAATCATTAAATTTGACTGGAAATCCTTTTATTCTATCGATCTTGCCTTGTCTTTGATTCGGAGATATGAGATCTATTTTTTAAATTTTATGAACATCACGCGTCTCCCAATCCTCCTTCTATTTTCAAGTTTGTTGGCTACCCTTTCGGGTGAGGTTAATTTCTTTCCCAAAGCGGATTACTACACCATAGGGCTTAAAGATATTGGCGAAATTACTGCGAGTGCGAATGCGGTTTTTTCTTCAGAGGGTAAAAATTACCGGATGGGCACAAGAGATCTTTCGCTTCGTGGAGAAGTCAAGACTACTGAGGTGGTGACTCCTTTTGGTCGAGCTTCTCAGACGGACAGGCTCTATGGAAAAGACGGTTCTCCTTTCCAATTAACCTTACGAATAAAAGAATTGAATGACTTACATGCGATTACAATTCAGGGTTTTTTGCATAATCGTAGCGATCAAGATCTGAGTCTTCATTCTTTGGAAATATTGGATGCTATGTCGGGCTCTGCTAAGGTGGAACTGGGAGATTCTTCTGATTGGTTGATCACTCCACTGATGCAACATAACCATGCTGAGACTTTGGCTTTGATGAATGGGGGATGTAATGAAGTTGGACTTTTTGTGAATACGATCAATCAAAAGAGTTTCTTGATCGGACCTGCCGGACCCGCGGAAGCCCATTGCCGGGTGGAAGTCCGTGATCAGAAATTCAAGGCCTATGCTCAAATGGATCGGGTTTTGGTAAGTCCTGGGGAAACCCGAAGGAGTGAGGAGATTCTATTAATTGCAGAAGATCGCGAAACAAACACCGACATTTGGACCCGTTGGGTAGCCATCACCCACAAGGCGCGTAATAACAAAGGGCCTATTTATGGTTGGTGTAGCTGGTACGACCGCACCACTAAAATTGATGAGGCTCATGTGATGGATGTGGTCGATACAATTGAAAAAAACCCCAACACTTTTGGAAAAGGAATTGTACAAATTGATGACGGGTATCAGATCATGGATGGTATCTGGAATGGAAATGCCAAGTTTCCATCGGGGATGGCCCGGGTCGCCCGTCGGGTTCGTCAGGCCGGTATGATTCCCGGTGTTTGGTTTGCCCCATTAATGATCAACCCGGAGCACCCTTGGAAAAAAGCAAACCCGGAAGCCATTCAGTCCAATGCCAAAGGGATATCCAGTTTTATGAACCCTAATCCATTTCATCCGGCCGGAGCGAACTGGATCAATCCTTCGCATCCGAAGTCAAAAAAGTTTTTACGGCAGGTAATCGAAACCGCCCGTGATAATGGATACGGGTACATTAAGATTGATTTTAATGGGATCGGTAATCGCTTTCTTAATCCTAAACTCACCCGACTGCAGGCATTTCGTGAATTATACACTTTGTATCGTGATGCAGCCGGGGAGGATATGTATATTTTATCCTGCCTCGGACAGCCAACCCGTGGAGTGATTGGCTATGTCGATGCTGCCCGTGTCGGTCCCGATTCTCACCCGGCTCACTTTGCTCACTGTCTTGAATCAGTTTTACGTTTTCAAATTTACAACCGGGTATGGTGGAATAATGATGCGGATGTTTCCTACCTTGATGTCAAATTACCCTCACGCCGGGTTGGCCATACACCTGAAGGAATCGATATGTGGAGAAGCTGGCACAATACGGTGGCTCTCACTGGGGGCACCGCGATGATTTCCGAACCGGTCAATAAACCGGATGTGCAAGCGGTTTGGCGGAACTACGAAATTATGCGACCCGCCAGCCGGGAAAATTCACGCCTGCTCACTCTGGGTAAATCAGATAAGAATTCAATTTTCGGATTTTCCGCGGATCGGACATGGGGAGATTTTGCGGTCTATAATCTTTACAATTCGGATAAGAATAAATCTGTGGATTTAACCCTTGATTTCGCAGACGCGGGGCTGCCTGCCAGCACCCGTTGTGCAGTCTATGACTTTTGGGAAAATAAAGTGGTAGGGTATGCGACTGATTCTTTTATCGGAAAAAATATTCCCAAGAATGGATCCCTTCTCCTTCGCTTTACTCCTTTAACCGGAGACTCTCCACAACTGGTTGGGTCCAACCTACATCTATCGATCGGTGCCACGGAGATCGAGGAAGTTTACACGACTTCGACATCGATCAAAATCATGCTCTCCAGTGCGGGGGCTCAGACGGGTGATTTAATTTTTTATTCAATAAAACCACTCGAGGCAGGCGTAAGCGAAAATTGTTCGATTAGCTTCGTTCAAGGTCTTGGAGATAACCTGTGGAAAGTTTCTGTGAAGGGAAGAACTTGGAATACTAAACAATCGTTCGTTCTAAACAGTAAGTAGTCTTACTCCTATTAAGTTTTCTTGATCGGGAATCTTTTTCCCGTTTTAGTAGGGTGTATGAAGACCCGTTATTTTTCCATCCTCGGCTTAGTGGGAACTTGTCTAATGATTTTTGCTGAGCCAAAACTGAATGTCATGTTCATTACCCTGGATGATATGAACCGAGACTCTGTCGGGATTTATGGTGCGAAGGTGAAGGGAACCACTCCGAATATTGACAAACTCGCTAAACAGGGTCTGCGTTTTGAGCACGGTCATGTATCGATTGCAATTTGTATGCCTACCCGTGCGGTCTGGATGACCGGTCGGTATCCACATAACAGCGGTGCTCTCGGTTTTACTAAGATCAAGCCCGATGTACCGACCTTGCCCGAGACTTTGCAAGAGAATGGATTTATGACTGGTATATTGGGCAAGACTGAGCATGTCGTGCCTTCCCGAACCAAGGCATTTGGTTACAGTCGGGATCGTTCCGAGATGGACAATGGACGCAGTCAGGATTTGTACGGCAAATTTACCGCAGAATTTCTCGGACAAGTTAAGAAAGAGGGCAAACCCTTTTTCCTTATGGTCAATGCCCATGACCCGCACCGTCCCTTCGATAACCGGAAACCAACAAGCGAGAGAAATTTGACGGGGGAATCTACTGAAACTCTTTCTGGCGATAAGAAAAAGAAAGGGAAGCGGTCAGACTATCCAGCTCCTTCCAGAATCTATCAACCCGATGAAATTGTCATTCCCGGATTTCTACCCGATTTGCCACCTATCCGCGAGGAGATCGCTCAGTACTACAGTTCCGTAAGCCGGGCCGACGATGTAGTGGGCCGGGTTCTTGTCGAGCTTGAGAAATCCGGGTTCGCAAAGAATACACTGGTCATGCTCAAGTCGGACCACGGAATACCGGTACCTTTTGCCAAGACCAATGTCTGGAGGCATTCCACACTTACCCCATGGATTGTTCGTTGGCCGGGTACGGTCAAGCCGGGGACTCACGAAACAGAGCACTTGGTGGCGGGAGTTGATTTTGCACCGACCATTCTTGATGCTCTCGGGGTTGCTCCGATGAAGGGTATGGACGGTCGTTCCTTCCTGCCAGTTTTGAAGGGAAAAAAGCAAAAGGGCAGGGATTTTGTTTACACCCATATCAATACCATTGCCTCCGGTCGTTCCTACACGATGCGTTCCCTACAGGGCAAACGCTATGGATTGATCTGGAATGGTTGGCACGACGGTGAGACTACTTTTAAGAATGAATCGATGAGCGGGTTGACTTGGAAAGCAATGGCCAAGGCTGCGGAGAGCGACTCAGCATTGGCCAAGCGCGTTAAACATTACCTGTACCGTACCCCTTTCGAATTTTATGATTACGAAAAGGATCCCGATGCCTTGAGCAACCTGTTTGATAACGAGGAACATGCCAAGTTAGTCTCCCGTTATGGAAAAGAACTGAATAAGATTATGAAAAAGACAGGGGATCACGAAACCGCTCGTTTCCAAAAAGCCCTTAAGAAGATCCAATGAGACTGCACGCACTTGCTTCTTTCGCTTGCCTTCTTTACGGATGCATCGCATCCACGTTTCTTCAGGCCAAACCCAATGTGGTTATTTTCTTCACCGATGATCAGGGAACCTTGGATGCCGGTTGTTACGGAGCCCCTCATCTTAAAACCCCAAATATTGATCAGTTAGCCGAAACCGGAGTCCGCTTTACTCAAGCCTATGCACATACGGTATGCTGTCCATCCCGGGCGATGATGATGACCGGGCGCCATCCCCAGCGGGGCGGAGTGAACCACTGGACTCAGGGAAATATGAATACCCCTAAAGGTCGAAACATGGCTCTGGAAGAATTGACTATGGCGGAAGTATTTAAGAGGGAGGGATACCGGACCGCCCTTTTTGGAAAATGGCACCTCGGGGCTCATCAGGATCACGGGCCAAAGAAGCAGGGCTTTGATGAATTTTTTGGAATCCGGAATGGATTTATTGATAATTTCAATCATCACTTCCTTCACCAGGCTGGCTATCATGACCTCTATGAGGGTACCATTCCGCTCAAAGCAGATGGAAAGTTTTTTCCCGAACTGATGACCCACCGGGCACTTCGCTTTATCGAAGAAAGTAAGGATAAGCCCTTCTTTCTCTATATTCCCTTTAATATTCCCCACTACCCAGAAGAGGCACCGAAGAAATTCGCCGAACCTTTTAAGGATATTAAGGACGAAGCAACGAGATCCTACGCAACTATTATGTACGCCACCGATTTTTACATCGGAGAAGTGGTTAATCAATTGGATGAACTGGAATTGCTGGAAAATACCATTATTATTTTTATGAGTGATAATGGACATTCCGAGGAAACTAATTATCGAATATCCGTAGACAATCATTTAAGCGGTTATCCCAAAGGATATTTTTATGGGGCGAGCGGGGGAGGATTTACCGGAAAATGGACTGGGCAAAAAGGAACCTTTTTAGAAGGGGGTATTCGTGTACCCGCGATCCTTCGCTATCCCTCAAAGATCCCACAGGGGGAAACCCGTGATCAAATAATTACTGCGATGGACTGGTTGCCCACAGTGATGGATTTATGCGAAATCAAGAAGCAGGATGGGGATCCCCGTCTGGATGGGTATAGTCTGTTACCAGTGATTGAAAATCCTTATCAGATGTCCGGTTATCAAAAGATATTAAATATTCAATGGCATAAATCATGGGCCGTCCGGATGGATGAATGGAAACTGATCGGACGGGAGGGGAGTGAGAAAATTCAATTGTACCGCCTCACCGATCAGGAACCTGAACGAAAGAACTATTCAAGTGAAAGAAATGATATTGTGGAGGGCATGCTAGCCATGCGAAAAGCATGGCTAGATGATTTAAATAAAACAAAATGAAATTGCCTTTGCTGTATACCCTGCCTCTTTTTTTTCTAAGTGCCTGTTCCGTTCTTTGGGGTGCAAACGATCCCTTTTCCAAACCCTTTGATAATCCAGTGGATGTTCCGCTCTTACCCAGAGTTCTGATCATTGGGGATTCAATTTCGATTGGATACACCCCCCGTGTTCGAAAATTACTGCGAGGAAAAGCTAATGTACACCGGCCCAAAACCAATTGCCGGTGGTCGGCATTCGGTGATGAAAATATATTAAAATGGATCGGCGATGAAAAATGGGACCTGATTCATTTTAACTTTGGACTCTGGGACTGGTACGGTTGGAAACAGGACAAAAAAGCGACGCCTCAATCCTATGCAAAGAGTTTAGAGGGAATCGTCAATAAGCTCAGGCCATCCGGTGCTAAACTGGTATTCGCCATGACCACGCCCCCCTGTATCGGTCCGGAAAAAAAGGTTCAATTTATGGTTACCGATGAACAGGCAGAAGAATTTAACCGCTTTGCCCAGGCGGTGATGAAAAAACACGGGGTGGTAATCAATGATCTTTATTCCGCTATTGGCCAAGGCCGGGCAAAATATCAGCTTGGAGAAAATGATGTTCATTACAACGATGCCGGCCGCGATCTTCTCGCCGCACAAGTCTCCAAGATAATCAAAAGAGAATTAAAAAAGTGAGTGCACGAATCGTGGCTATGGGGGATGGACTTTGGGACTTGTTCCCGGACGGTCCTCGTTTTGGTGGAGCCACGGCTAACTATGCCTGCCATGCTTCCCGATTGGGAGCTGATGTACATATGGCCAGTGGAGTGGGGGAGGATGAGCGGGGGGAAGTGCTTTTACAGGTTTACCGGAAACACGGGGTGAACATCGATCTTGTCCAGGTTTTGAAGGAGTATCCCACCGGGGTCGTTCATGTGGAACTCACCGAGTCCGGACTGCCCACCTTTACAATCGGAGAAAATGCCGCCTGGGATAACTGGGGTTGGAATCAAGCTGTGGAGGAAAAGGTATTGGATGCGGATGCGGTCTATTTTGGCACTCTTGGTCAGCGCGGACAGTCCGCCCGTGAAGGCATTCGCCGAGCTCTTGAAATCGGCAAAACAAATAAAATCCTGAGGATACTTGATATCAATTTACGGGCTCCGTTTTATGATGATGATCTAATCCGTGATTCGATTGCTCTCTGCTCGGTTCTGAAGTTAAGTGATGAGGAACTTGATCGTGTTTGCCAAGCCTGCGGACTTTCTCACCAGGCTTCACAGGTTGAAAACCTGGCTGCAATACATCAACAATATGAGCTCGATCTTGTCGTAATGACCCAAGGGTCGAAGGGTGTTACCCTTCTGTCCCCTGAAGGAATAACGGAACAACCCGGTGTTCCGACTACGGTAGTGGATACGGTTGGAGCGGGGGATTCCTTTACTGCCTCAATGACCCTCGGCTTGCTTAAGGGTGAGAGTTATCCGGAAATTCTTGCGGATGCCTGCGAGGTCGCAGCCTGTGTCTGTTCACATGCTGGTGCGGTACCTGACTAAAATATAATTTTACCCGAATTCGCGTAATCGCAAAGCCTGAAAGCCCAAGGCCGATTTTAGGCGATTACCTGATGGATTGGATCAGCACCTTCTACTCCAACCAGGCTTTTATCAAGTCCACCATGGAAGTACGAAAGGTTATTAGGGTCCAAGCCCAGCTGATTTAAAATGGTTGCATGTAACCTGCGGACATGAAAGCGATCCTTAACCGCTTGGCTGCCTAGTTCGTCGGTTTCTCCTACACTCACTCCACCCTTAATTCCACCACCTGCCATCCACATGGTGAATCCCCAGGAGTTATGATCCCGTCCGGTTCCTTCTCTATATTCAGCCGTGGGTTGACGGCCAAATTCACCGCCCCATACCACTAGGGTTTCGTCGAGCAGTCCGCGTTGTTTTAAGTCTTTCAGTAAACCGGCAATGGGTTTGTCGGTATTTCCGGCATGGTAAGAATGGTTTTTGACCAAGTCGCCATGGGCATCCCAATTGTTGTCGTTATGGTGACCACCTGAATAAATTTGGATAAAGCGTACCCCCCGTTCGACCAGCCTCCTCGCAAGGAGACATTTTCTCCCAAAGTCCTCGGTGTTGGAACCGTCCATACCGTATAAATCTTTGATGTGACCGGGCTCTTTGTCCACATCGACTGCCTCTGGAGCAGATGCCTGCATTTTATAAGCAAGTTCGTAGGATGCCACCCGAGCGGCTAAATTTGTATTGTCGTATCGTTCGGAGAGATGGCCTTCATTCATCGTCCGCAAATGGTCCAGCATGGTACGCTGTTGCGAACGGGGTATTCCGTGCGAGTTCTCCAGATCAAGGATGGGAGATCCTTGTGAGCGTAATACGGTTCCCTGATAGCTTGCCGGCATGTATCCACTCGACCAGTTCTTGGCTCCACTAATCGGGCCTCCGGTTTTATCCAGCATCACCACATAACCTGGCAGGTTCTCATTTACGCTGCCCAGTCCGTAGTTTACCCAGGATCCAAGGGAAGGGTGCCCGGAAAGAAGGTTGCCTGCATTCATCATTAGCATGGCTGAGCCATGAATGGGGGACTCGGCTTTCATGGAGTGTAAAAACGCAATATCGTCTACACAGGATCCGACATGAGGAAAAAGATCGGATACATACTTACCGCAGTCTCCATAGGGTTTGAATTTCCACTTTGGACCCACCACCCGGCTTTCATTTCTTTTTCCTCCACGTCCAAAAGTTTTAACTTGGATTGTTTTTCCATCCAATGGGTAGAGGTTAGGTTTGTAGTCAAAAGTGTCCACCTGACTGGGTCCACCGTACATAAACAGGAAGATAACCGACTTCGCTTTTCCTGGAAAAGCTGAGTTTTTGGGAGCGAGGGGATTCACATAGGATGATGTACTTCCCGCCATTGCCTTGTTCGCAAAGAATCCGTCCTGGGCAAGC
>CAWVXY010000029.1:0-36848 GCA_963934295.1 uncultured Opitutia bacterium | reverse complement strand
AACTTTTTCTCAGTGAGTCGTTGGCGTGAGACAAATTAAAGGAAGCCGTGGTGGCCGTAGAATTACTATTTACTACTATCGGCATTTTTTATCCCTCCTTTCTGGGGGTGCCCAAGAAGTAGTCTTTCTGACTTCAAGATAGGCATTACGATATGTCCTAAGATAATTCACTTTATATAAGATTTATATTAATTTTCCTGTATGATCTTTACCCCAGAATCTGGAGAGCAATATTGGTAAGTTGATTAGCTTGAGCAACCATCGCTGCAGATGATTGAACGAGCACATTTTGACGAGCAAACCTGGAAGATTCCAATGCCACATCAGCATCCATAATTCTTCCATGTGCTGCCTCTAAATTAGTCTGGTTCTGAATCAATAATTCATTTGCCATCCCAATCCGTGACTGTTCCGCACCATTTTCCGCCCGAGCGTCGGCCACTCGTTGAATAATGTCTGTAAAACTACCCATGGACACAAACATGATGCTTTTAAGAAAGCCGTCCGTGGTGAAGAGTTCATCTTTGGTCGCTGCAACAGTAAAGTCATCTTTGTTTCCATTGTTTACATTACCAAGATTGATAAACACTTTTTGACCAGTAGCGTCCTGTGTTCCAGTTCCGGAATTTAATTTCGCGGCAGATATGGATGCAGTTGTATTAGTGGAGATAAATCTTGTGTCAATTCCACCGAGGGAGAGCATATGCTGAATATTGGAAACATTTAATGAGATATTTCCATCCATGACCACTCCATCTGCAGTCGTAAGGATCTGCCTGGAGAATTTTTGATAAGTCCTACCCATATCGTCCACAGCAATTGAAGTCTTATCTAATTGTGGTCTCAAATCCGGGGGGGTGTTCACAGATGGGGACTGACTGCTTGAGAATAAACTTATTCCATTAAACTTCTCGTTACGAACTTGATTCAGTTGTCTTTGTAATTCAATAAATTCCTTGGAGTAGTTCTCCACATCCTGCGTATTTTTGGTCACATCACTTGCCATGGTTCGCAACTCGGCCATTCGATCCACAATTTTTGCGACCGTGGTGAGCGCACCATCCTGTACCTGTAAATAAGATATGCCGTTTTGAAGATTTTGACGGGCCGCTTCAGTACGGGATAACTTTGATTCAAGTTTATAAGCTACTGCCATTCCACCCGCATCATCCGCCGGACTGACTATTCGTTTCCCTGAAGATAATCTGGCCAAACTTTTTCTCAGTGAGTCGTTGGCGTGAGACAAATTAAAGGAAGCCGTGGTGGCTGTTGAATTACTATTTACTACTATCGGCATTTTTTATCCCTCCTTGGATGTTAAATATTTACAATTATGGTTGATAGCTCGGATTAAAATTGAGTGTTTAAAGTGGTTCATTTTAACTTAGCCCAAAAGTTGAAGTGCGACATTGGTAAGCTGATTAGCTTGGGCAACCATTGCTGCAGACGATTGAACGAGTACATTTTGACGGGCAAACCTTGATGACTCCAAGGCCACATCAGCATCCATGATCCTACCATGTGCTGCTTCTAAATTAGTTTGATTTTGCATTAAAAGATTTCCGACCATCCCTAACCTGGATTGCTCAGCTCCATTTTCAGATCGCGAATCCGCTACTCTCTGAATTATGTCGGTAAAACTCCCCATGGAGACAAACATAATACTCTTCAAGAAGCCATCCGCGGTATAGATTGCATCCTTAATTCCGGCAGATGTTGCACTGTCAAAATCATCATTATTCTTACCGCTTACATTACCAAGATTTATAAACCCTCTTTCGCCAAAGCCATCAGAGTTACCGGTAACATTGTTATTGCCCTGAAGGGTCGAAATGGATGCGGCATAATCAATATTTATAAATCGAGTATCAATGCCACCGAGGGAAAGCATGTGTTGCATGTTGACCACATTCAGAGATACATGCCCATCTTTCGGAACGCCATCTGCAGTAGTTAATAATTGCCTAGAGAAAGTCTGGTATGTTCTGCCCATATCATCGACCGCAGAGTCTTTGCTTAATTGAGGGCGAAGGTCGGGTGGGTTAATAAGTGCTGCGGTACGACTATCGGAAAAAAGACTTATTCCGTTAAATTTTTCGTTTCGTATTTGGCTAACCTGTCGTTGCAGTTCAATAAATTCTTTGGAGTAATTTTCAATGTCTTGAGTATTTTTAGTAACATCACCAGCCATGGTTCTCAACTCTGACATGCGACTCACAATATTTGCCAAAGTTGATAACGCCCCATCTTGTACCTGCAGATAGGATATACCATTTTGTACATTTTGCCTGACAGCCTCTGTGCGTTTCAATTTCGAATTTAGTTTATATGCAACCGCCATACCTCCGGCGTCGTCAGCAGGGCTTACGATACGCTTCCCTGATGAAAGTCTGGCCAGGCTCTTCCGCAGTGAATCATTGGCATGAGACAGGTTGAAAGAAGCTATTGTGGCTGTGGTATTACTGTTTACTACGATTGGCATATTCTAATCCTCCTTGATTAAGAATGTATTCGCGTCCTTGCGAATAACTGAACTAATTGAAAGCGATAGAGCGTTTTCATATTAAGTTGCAGGTGTGAATGGGTTAGCACGAAAGATAGTCCTAGTTGTTGCGATTCGGCCTTTTTAATGGACCCAATTGAGGTTTACTTGGAAAGGAAGGTACCCGCCAGTTTCTTTCTTTACGGAACTTATCGAATGAACGATTTATTCCGTGGAGTCGATCTACGAGTAAACCCCACTGAAGGCGATTATTAAGACATAAACTACGCCATTCTTGAAAAGCTTTTTTAATAGATCCAGCATCTAGAAAGAAACCGGTTCCCGAACCAAAGACTTTGCCACTATCGACAGTCTGTAATCCGGGTTGCTTGAGGTTTGCCCGATCAACAGAAACCCCTTCCCAGCTATTAAGGGTGGGGACAGCTATAGTGATTGGTTTTGCTGGTCCGTGTGAAAAGAGTGCGGTTTGATCAAAAGTTTCTAATGCTAACTTGCGAATATCATCACGAGACTCTATGAAGTCAGATTGATACTGCACTCTTATGTCATCTGTTGATTTTGGGTTTTTGACTTGGTTTAAAATTAACGCAATTTCGGAAAGTTTACCCCCGATTTTTGCTAGTGCTGTTTCCTGCCTGTCAACTAATTCTATACCCGCTTCAAGGTTCGTGGTGACAGATTCAAGAACGGCTTTTGCGTGCGCTGTCTCTAAAGCCGTATCGTTGACCATTTCAGAGTTCCCCGTTACCATGCGGGCTAATTCAGGCTTATTGGGATCAGGTCGAACAATTCGTCCACCTGCAATAATTTTAGCAAACCCTTTCTCGATACTTTTAACTGAATTCTGCGGACGTAATAGACTGGACGGAGTTACCCCTCCACTGATTGGGTTATGTAGTTCTTTCATAGCTTTACTGGTGCTTGATTGGTTGGTTCGTTGAAAATAAAACTCGACTGGCGAAATGAGAGCTCTTTTTGGTAAGTAATGACGGATCAGCCGTCTTCGTTATATCTTTTTTAAGCTCCCCCGACCTGAGTGATTTTAGTGCGGAATTTAATGAGGTAATTGTATTTAACTTTTTTGCTCCGTTAACGCAGGGGTATGTAAAACAATCCACATTAAGTGGAGGCCGTTCGGAATGCGTTGCGGTAGTATTATAATTTGCATGGCCATGTTCCTGAGACCAATTGCCAAATCCGGAAAATTGACTAGCCGAGTTGCTCGATGGAACTGTAATTGAAATGGACATTAAAAGGTAGAGTGTAGGGTATATTTAAGTGGAGTAATGAAATGAATAAATATCTCATTGCACACTAAATTAAAATTAAAATTTGTTTTGTTAAACATTGTAGTACAACACATAGTCGGATATTATTAAGTAAACTTTAGAAATTAATTAACATTAATTAAATATTTTTATTTATGGGTTGAAAATTCAAGTTAGATTTTGGGTGTGAAGCCGATGAACGAGTTACAGTTTAACTAGTGTTATGTCATAAGTTCCCTAAGGAAATTGAGCCATTGGCCACATGTTGTGAATATTGTTTTAAAATTATATTTGTTTAATTAGAAGTGTGTATATTGGATAAAATGAAATTTTAATTTTTTATTTCTGCCTGGGAGGATGATGCCGATTAAGGAATGTCAATCTTTGTGCCGGAGCAGGTGAGTTTTTGAAAATATTCCGAACAAGGGGGAGGGTATATAATTGCTTAGATGATACCATGACCTTGTATTTCTTAAAAATATCAGCGTAGGGTAAGATTGTTGTTATTGGTCTCATTGATTAAACATCTTTCATTTACATTATATTAATCAATGAGCTACGACCGTGATTACGGAGTCTTAGTTCGAGGGCTTTCTTATGCCTTACTTGTCGAGCGCATGCCCGGAGAAGAAAAATGTTGCTTGGATGTAAATTCTGACAAACAGACTTTTGATTCTGGGATAAAATATCTGAGAATACTAAACCTGACTTTGAGTCGTAGTGAGATGTAATAGTTTTTGTGTCTAAGTATGCTGATTTTGTTGATAAGCGATTAGAACGATGTATTGATACCCCCGGAGGTAACTGGTCATCACATGATAATATAGTCTTTTGATTCATGGCTAATTTAAATGACATGGTTTAATATTGAATCCTATGAGTGGATTAGATTCCAAGGAGGACAAATGATTGAACTCATGCAATCTACCTAACCTCTTGGATGTTATTGGGGTATGAAAAATATTGTGTCTGTAAAAAGGTACGAGTGAAATTAGGTTTTGTATCCCTGCACTAAGATCAGAATACTTCTGCAGGATAATACCTGAAGGGACAGTCCTAACCTTACATGTTGAATGAAATTTGAATAATTGGTGACCTCGGATGTACCCGACATTAAAGAGCAATATCCTGAGATTCTCGATGAAGCACGAGTAGGAAATCAGGGTGTTGAATAACCCCTGAATGTTGATTGTAAAATTATGTTGAAAGAACCTTGAGGAAGGAGAGGTGAGCTTACCTTTGCATTCCTTCTGCCTTAACCCGTCCTTCAATACTTTAAGTAATAGACCCGCCAGGCGACCTGGAGGGGCAGGGGGCGTACTGCTTGTTTGTTCAAGCAGTACGACCCGTTTCCCGGCAAGTAAACAAAGTTGATTGTGTATTTGTTTAATCACGATCTCCAAGGATTGCGTTAAGGTTACTATGTTTTAGGTTAATGAATTCCGTGAAATAATGATAGCGTCTACCAGTCTTACTGAAGAAGACTAAGAACAACATTATTAAGGGAATTCGCCTGCGTAACCATGGATGCAGCAGCCTGAACAAGTACATTCTGACGTGCCATCTTGGTTGACTCATATGCCATATCGGCATCCATTATCCTGGATGTAGCGGCACCTAAGTTGATTTCATTCTCCTCCAAGATGCGTTCGGCATATCCTAAGCGGGACATAGTTCCGCCATTAACGGCACGAACATTCGCAAGAGTTTGTATGTAATCAACGAAATCAGCCACACTGAAGCTTTCAAGACCGTTAGTTGTGTCGAGTAAGTCTTTGTTGTTGTCCGCATCAGCGTCTAAATGAGCACTTGCTTGTGCGATTGCTGGATCAGATGTTGAGGCATAGAAGTCGTCCATGGTACCATAGATTCCATCATTACCGGCCTGCAATCCGCCGAAGAATGCATCGTCGGGCGAATTAAAGATTTCATCCCCTGGAGGTAATGGTGCATCTGTACGTCGGGCCATATTGGCAGCACGAACTTGTCCTGATCCTGACAAACGGTCCACAAATTTAAGATTTTGATTAGGCCTGAAGTAGATATCATCTGGTGTACCTGGTGCTCCACCTCCGCCAACGGTATCGATGTACATAGGCACTTCTTTAAGTGCACCTAGGCGAAGCAAGTCACCAAACTCAGTGTATCCATCATCAGAAGGACTCTTATAGATTGCATCATTAGAATCCAAATGTGATGTGTAGATGTAGTTTTTGCCTTGGTAGAAGATATTGTCTCCACGGGTGTAACTTGTACCGACTGTCTTTCCTTGCAAGTGTGAATAGTGTGTTTTTACCCACTTGGATGAATTTGCTGTTGATGTAAATTCATTGGATTTACTGATGCGTGAATCTGTATTTACAGAAGGGTCACCTAATTGCCATGGACTATTTGTAAAATAGGTAGTACCTGTTGCTGCCTTTCCTGCGGTATCGACGGCAGTAGTCCTGTCAACTGCCGCACCACCACTGCCCACAAGCAGATCATCAGTTGATGGTGAATTTCCCGCAGTAGTAAGTGCAGTGAAGTTAGTGGCGAAGTTGGCCGTAGTGTTAGCAGCTGCAGTTCTAGCAGCTCCACCAGTTGACTCATAAATTATACCATCTCGAAATACGGTCTCTGTTGCTCCTACGGCAGTTCCAGGGCTCCATGTACCAAGGTGTGCAGAATTTGCTCCAAATTCTGCGTATTTACCAAGACCGGCACCATTGACTCCACCGTAAACTACATCGCCTACGGCATATGCTTTCTTAGGATCAAATGTACCCTTCATGTTTGAGTTGGCTACACGAACAACATTACTGCCCTGAGCATGAATCGCATCACCTGCTGTCATTGGTGTAGCTGAAATAGAAATCAAGTTTGCAGGATTGTGTGGAACATCAGTCGTTGACGCGGCAGCACCGGCTTTTAACCAAGCTCCATCTGCAAATACATAAGAACCTTGATCATAAGCACCCCCGCTGTAAGTTCCCTTAACAAGTGAGTTAAATTGGAAAATACTTGGGCTTGCCGGATTAGAATTATCTAAAACAATATCACCTTCTTTAAAAGAAGCTGAGGAATTCCATAAATCAACTCCCCAGTCTCCCGAAACTGTATAAATACTGCTTCCGTTAACCATGATATGATCTGGGGTATACCCATTAGCTGCATTAGATAGCATCAAATCACGAAGATCGGTCATAGTCTGAGCAAAACTAACAGGTGAATTCAAATCTCCATTAGTACGAAGGAATTCTGTTATCGGCTTATCACCGACAGTTGCACCATTAGAACGATCTTGACCGACATAATCAAAATAGCCAGTTGGTCCGACATGACTGCCCGCAAAAAGTGATTCTAGATTAACTCCACGAGGGACATCATTTTGCGCTTTTAGGTAAAAGTAACTACCAGGGCTTGCGTAGTGAGCCTGTACCTTTACGACATCACCTTTGAGATAGGCAACTTGTTCTCCCTTAGAATTGTACTTAAGATTGGTGTGATCATATTCGGCAGCTAGTGGGAAGGATTCGGCGAATCCTTTTCCACCCTTATCAGCAAGACGAATCCATTGGGATGTAGACCCACCTGTGTCTTCTATCTTGGTTCCTGAACCAACCCCGGTAAGAGCCATGAAGTATCCTGACTCAGCATCGGTAGGTCCGTTTTTATAAACAACCGCACCCTCATTATAATTGCGAGAAGTTTTACCAGGTGTGGAATCTTCTAAACCACCATCTCTTGTGAAATCACCTATTAATTGGCGATATTCTCCATGGGAGCCAGTATTAAGAACACTGTCTGCACCAAATTTAGATTTTAAATTCTCAAATAAACCTGTTCTGGTTAATTCGATTTTTTCGCCTAAGCCATCATCAGATGTGTTGATCTTGAGAGGGTTATTATCAGGTTCCATAGTTGCGAAGAGTGAAACACCGTTGAATTTCTGCCCCTGAAGCATATTAAGCTCTCTCTGTAATTCTTTAAACTCATGGTTGTAAGTTTCGCGGTCCGCTTCACCTTTGGAGACATCATTATAAAAGCTCTTAAGCTCTGACATACGATCCAAGATTTCTCCGGTTACCTTAAGGACGCCATCTTGCATCTGTAAAAAGGAAACACCATTTTGCGTATTTAGTCTTGATGCGGCTGCCCTCTTTAAACTACTCTGCAGTTTCATTCCTACTGCGAGGCCTCCCGCGTCATCACTAGGTGACACGATGCGTTTACCACTAGATAATCGCTGCAAACTCTTCGTAAGAAGATTGTTCGCACGTTTCATACTCAACGCCGAATAAGACGCTGCTTGATTTGAATTTATTGTTATACTCACTGTTTGTCCTCCTTGACTTTGTGAAAGCGTCGTCCGTGACGCTTAGCTCGATATTATGTGAAGGGTTTCGAATCCCTTGTCGTCGACCTCCTTGTCTTCAACGCTTTGGATAGTCGACAATCCCAAGGTGAGCTTTAGGAAAAAAATGTTTTTTTTTTGAAAATGAAATCTTTAAAATTCTTAAGTCATTATCATAGATGCACTTACGTTTTATATTTTTTTTATAAAAAGAATGAACTATTTCTTTTTTCTGTTCATTTCGCATAAGTAATGTAAGGTTGAAACACAAAATGAGCGTTATCGCAGATGGTGAGGAAGTTGTTTTCGATGGTGATATCCCCACGGACCCCAATCATGTTTACGAGTTACTCATGGGAGCACTCAGTGAAAATGGGCGTGCGGTGGTTAAGTTCATTGTCGATGGAGAAGACACCATAGGAAGTGAACAACTTCCTGAATCATACGAGAAGATAGAAGTTTATAGTTTATCTCATGACGAACTCACCTTGCGCTTAATCATTGAATCAATGAACCACCTCAGTACTGCCGAAAAAGAATTCGAAGCATATATTCGTAATATACTTTCTGTTGCGTGGTCAGAAGTTTTTAAACGCATGGATGAATTTATAAACAAAGTGCAGCCTTTTGCAGATCTTCTAGACAACCTGGGTCCCTATTCCCAGACTTACAACCCTCCATGGAAAGATGCACTTGAAAAAGTGACAAAAGAACAAGCTGATTCACTGGGGGTTGTCCTAGATGCATTCCAGCAGTGCAACCCATCATGTCTGTCTGATGAACTTAGTATTAACTTTTTACCAATTTTCAAAAGAGCCAGAAAGCTTTTCACTAAAACTATCATTCCGTTTCTCAACGAAAAAATTGAAGTCTAATGACACCTAAATCAATTTTACCTCAAAATGAAGCTGTTTTGCGGAAGAGATTTCCACGAGTGCTCCAACGAATTACTGAAGTGGGGACAAGAATGCCCCAAGATTTCTTCTACGAGGGTGACGATACTGAGAGCACCCTTATGATTCAACGAGGGGAGTTCTCCTTTCCTGCCTATGGGAAGTATAAAAAAGAAAACCTTATTCGAAGATGGTTTTCCAGCTTGGTCCTCCATTCAGAATCACTTTATGCAGTTACCGGATTTGGAGATGGTTCGCATTTGTCTTATTTTCTTAACAACTCTACCTCTGGAACAAACTTTTTGGCAGCAGAAAAGGATCCATCCCTTCTTAGGGAAACATTAGCTAGGTTTGATTTAACCCAGTTGCTCTCTAACGAGCGTTTCATCCTTGGTACCGGAGCAATTGATGATGCCTTTTTCGCTGATATCCAGGGAGCAGCACTTTCTGGAGTAAACGATGTTAATAGTGTTGTCTTCTCTCCATTACACGCAGTGGATGAGGGGTACTACGACCGGATGCGAAATGAACTGGTCAGGCAATATTTAGTGGTTCGACCACTGATGGAGGTTAATGTTAGAACTGCTATCGATATTCAGGGGAATACCTTCAAAAACCTTCCCCATCTTGCCTGCTCGCCCGATGTGGGTGAGATGGAAAATGAATTTCAGGATATTCCATTTATTTTGATAGGGGCAGGCCCTTCGCTGGACGAATCAATCGACTTCCTCAAGCAAGTTCAGGACAAAGCCATTATTGTAGCTAGTAATAGTCCATACAGGAAACTAATAAATAATGGCATTCGCCCACACTTGGTTGTCACGGCAGATCCATTAGCCCCAACTTTGGCCGGCTTTGAGAATGTTAAACTTGATGATGTTCCTCTGGCTTGTCCCTTTAGTGCATACCCTGAGATTGTCAGGCGATTTTCCGGGAGAATCCTTACTTGGTGCACCTATAACCCCATTATTGATTTGCTAAAGGAAAGGATGGGAAAAAGACCGGGCAGTAATATCCTCGAGCAAGGTACGGTTTCTGGGTGCGTTTTGGATCTTTCTCGATTATTTGGATGCAAGAAAGTTATCCTAATTGGGCAGGATATGTCTGTGCGTGATGATGGCAGATACTATTCTGACGACACATCTTACTCAGATTCAGGTGCACATTTCAATGCATCAAGTAAAGGGCAGCGTTTACCTGGGAATACTCAAGAAAAAGTTCTGGTTGAGGGGCGCCTATTCGTATATCTTAAAACTTTCGAACAGTTTATTTCCCAAAATGAAGGAATTGAATATCGAAACCTAGCAAGGACTGGAGTTAAGATTAGTGGTGCTCCATATCAAACCTACGATCAAGCACTCAAGTGGATTGGGGAATCAGAAAGCAAACCTTTTGTTAATCGAGTTGAAAAATTGCTTTCAGACCAAGGGAATTGCCCTGATTTTAAAGCAATTTTTTCCCCTATGCTAAAATATGCCGAGAGCATTTTGGAGAATTCATTATCCGCAGCTATAAAAACTGAACTGTTACCTGACAAATTTTCGGGGACCAATTATGCGGACAACAAACAACTAAAAGATTTACTAAACGAGGCAGGTAAAGTTAATGGGATAGTGGATTCAAATAAAAGCTTTTGGAATTTCTTATTCGAAGGAAAAACAAAGGGAGAACTCGTTGATTACCGCAGAAAAATTAGGGATATTGAATTTCCTAGTAAAAATTGGTCTGCCATCCAGCGCAACAAAGAATATTTTTGGTCATTAAGCGAAGGTGCTCACTGGTTAATATCTGAAATGCAGTCCTTTTTAGATACACCCACCCCAATTAATTATAAAAAACTAGATGATTCTCAAGTAGGCTAGCTATCTCATGGCATGAATAATGCTTTCACGAGCACATGTACATGCGCTTTACTTATTCATTCATTTTCTTACTTTCCGCTCAAGGTTCACTACCAATAACTCTGCTTGTCAGAGACTTTTCTTAAAAGTGGGTTCTGATTTACAGCTTACTGGATTAGCTTCAGGTTTCGACTGGAAGCCTGTCGTTGAGCAATTAGTTGCCTTGGAGGGAATACCCAAGCAAAGGCTTCAGAGCGAGAAGTCTGCCAACGAAGAGAAGGTGTCTGATCTTGGATTATTAAAAAGCCAACTTGATGCACTCAATGGTGCGGCTTCAGCTTTAAATAATGATGATCTCTATGAGGCTCGAAAAGTGGGCATGGACTCCACATCAGCAGCTATTCTATCTGCAACCGCTTCCGCTGGTGCATTGACGGGAGAATTTGTTGTCAGTGTCTACTCAATCGGCACCCAAACCGAGATGTCTTCCAAGAATCGAGTTCCGGGTGGATTGGGTGCAGGTTTAGATCTTAGTAAAAAGCTTAACGAGCTTCCCCTTCAATCGAAAATTAGCACTGGTACATTTACCATTGCTGGAAAAACACTCTCAATTGACAATTTGGATGTCACGCTGCAGAGCATTATTGATGAGATCAATACTACAGTAGCAGTAGTTCCTGGGGTTAATGTTTCTGGAGTGAATCCCGAAGATGATACAACAGGGGTAACTTTTGAGTATGATGCAATCAATGACCGCATGATTGTTGATGGAGGGGAAACATCCCCCAATGCACTTAATGCGGTACCCGTTCTTGGTTCCCCCACAGATACCTCTAATTTCCTGCAAGTATTACGCCTTCTTAATCGTGCAAGTGTAACCCGGGACGCGGATCTAGAGGTAGGTAGTGGTATTTCAGTTTATGGCACTGGGAACAACTCGGGTACATCTGCATGGCTTAGACTTGATGATGGGGATGAGACTGCCCTTAATTCTACGGACCCAAGAATGTTTGCAAGCGATGGGAACATAATTTACAAAAGGGTAGCTCATGACGAAACTCTTTACAATAATCAAACCCACTATACAACAGGGCAAAAAGCTTACCGGAACGGCTTCGTCTATGAGGTTAAAGCGGGCAAAAACCTTCCGAATGCAACAGGGAATGGCAACGGTCATAATTGGGATAAGACCATTACAGGAGTTGGGCAGGATGCATGGTATGGCTCCCAGCATTGGAAACTCCTCATTGATTTAAGTACATCCAGGATTGGCAACGGTACTGGAAATGCAGATTTTACTGCAGCAGTAGATGCAGGGCATCATGGAGTAAATTTGGGGACCAATGCAACAACTGCGAACAACAAAGCTATCAAAGCTGGCGATATTGTTAAAGCCCAGGATGGTGAATACTACAGAGCCATCCAAGATAGAACGAGTAGTACTGCTGTGGCTTGGAACAATTACGCAACCGATCATTCATCCGGCCTTGCTGCTGTTGCAGCTGGTGCGGACAGCGCCAAGTGGGCTAACAACCTTCCTATATCTATTTATAATAATGGTAGGATGTTTGCTATAAAATCTGGCTTTACCGCCACAGAACATGCTGGTGCAGCAGATGCTACAATTTATAACACTGCTAATGGATGGAATTCCACAAGTAAACTAGTTGTTGGGAATCGTGGGGTAGCCACAGCAAAAGTTAATTACTACCTCCCCAAGACAGGTGGATCTGGTTGGGGTGGAATCGCGACTCACACGGGTATTGGAGATGTTTCAGGATATGGTAATGCGAAAGTAGTTAAATCTGGATCGAATTTCTTTGAAGCCCAAATGGATTTTAGTGCAATTGGAGCAGTTGCTAACAATGTCAAATATACGCAAGGCACTGAGGTTAAAGATGCGGGCGGTAACAATTATTATGAAGCAGGCTCGAATTGGGCAGCGGTTCTGGACAAAACCACAGGGGCGGATCCCTTTGGTCGTACAACTGCCCAATATGTACAGATTGGTGGGGCATCAGGTGATTTCTTCAAGCCAAAGCAAGATTTTAATGGAACAAATTTCCCCACCTACGATAATACACAATACTATAACGGAACGGGAACGCGTGAAGTCAAGTCAGGGAGTAATTATTACATCAGGACTGCAAATTCGAAAGTTGCCGATGTTAATAATAATGCATCGACCACAATAACCGGGGCTCAATTAACAACGGCTATTGGTGCATCTACAACTTTTTTTGTAAATACGGGAACAGTTTACACACCAAACTCAACCTTGACTGGAATTGCTGCTCATAATGCGGGGACTGCATACGATGTTTCTGGAGGCGCAATTTATGCTTCAGGCGGAACTAACCAGATCTACCAAGCCGATTCTAACTTCAAGGGTAGCTTTACTAATTCCAGCTCTTTGGCACAGAACGAAATTTTAAAAGACGGTGGTGGGAATTGGTATCAAATAAACGATTTAAGCTCTTTCGGCAATTGGGATGGTGCGAGTACCAACTACAGTCAAAATGACATCGTTCAAGATACTACAGATAGCAGTAGGTATTACAAAAAAACTTCAGCAGGCACTCTTAACGCTGCCCCAGGGAATTCAGCACCAAGTGCAGATGCTACCCATTGGACGCTTGCTACAGCTAGTGACCTGGGGTCCGATGTAAATACCAATGCTACTACATTAGGTTCAGCTCTATGGAGTGATGTTACCAGTACCTTTACGAATTTAGCTAACACCACAGGTTGGACAGCAGCAACAGCGGCGGTAACGGATGCCGGTTGGACTAATATCAACTCGAAAGTGAAAGATCCGGGAACAGGAGGGTTGGATTATTGGTCGAATGAAACAAGCACACTTGGAAATCCTGCAACTGGAGGGAATTGGTGGACGGATCGGACAACCGTAATAGGAACTCCGTCCAATGATGGTACCTACTGGTCAAATAAAACATCTGATATTAATAATTTGGCAGTGGTCGATGGTGCTGGAGGTGATTTTGCAGAAGACTACTGGCAGAAAGTGGACCTTGCTGCACCAGGTGCTGGGGGAGGAGATAATACTTATTGGGAAGAGAAAGGATTTATTAAGGCAACGAATTCAGCCACATCGGGAAATCATGATGTTAATTATTGGCAGAGAGTTTTGCCAAACATGAAAAGATACGATGGAACCGCATCTCAATTAACTTCTATTGACTATTCGATTTGGGCTAAGGCGGGAAATGTGAATGCAGTAATTGGTGATACCAAACATGCCAATCATGACGGCGGCGAACACCCGACCGGGAGTACTTTTACTTTTACAGCATGGAATTCAGGAACCACTTATACAGGAGGAGAGTATGTCGAACAGGGCGGTAAGGTTTACCAGGCACGGGGCACCGCGGGCACGAATAATAACCCATCAACAGCTTCCAATAATGATAAGTGGAGTTTAATTGCAGATACTGTCGCAGAAGCTAGGAAACACGTGTATGTGGATACGGACTATTGGGATCAAGTTGACATAGGTTCAAATTTAGCTTCATCGAATTATTGGGAGAAAATGCAGGAAACCGTTATTCAAAGTTCTCAAGCACTTGGTACTATTGATATGACCGTATCCTTGGCTAGTTCGAACTTTGGGGTCTCACTATCTGCATCTGGTTCAGGCTTAGGGAATTTCTTCATCGGGGAAGGGGAGGGAGCAGTCCGCATAGATTATAATGTCAATAATGATACTGTTGCCAATTTGGTTGATCGCGTAAATGCATCCGATGCCAATGTTCACATGTACTACGACCCGGTAAGCGATCGGTTTGTAGTTCGCAATAAAGAGGCTGGGTCTGTGGGAATTACCCTTCACCAGTCTTCCGACTGGGATGCGTTGTCAGCAAACTCAGGAAATGGGAATATTCTTAACGCAATGGGCCTTGCCGCACCCGCATTAAACCTAACTACTCCAGCATCCGCTGTTTACAATGATTACAATCCAGCAAATCATGGGAATTATGCAAATGGTACCTATGTTAGTTTAGGAGGTATAGGAGGAGACCCAGACACATATTGGCAGGCGCTAAAGGATACCATTTCAGAAGGACCTTCGACTGCGAGTACTCAATGGAGGCAAGTCATTCCAAGCGTAGGACGGTCAATGGTTGATGAATTAGGTCAAAACTCCACCGTTAAAGTAAATCAGGGCGACTTAATCTACAGTAATAAAACTATTTTCACAGATGCCGAACATGGTTACGAGGGGATAACTTTTGACATTTCTCAGGCGGCGGTTAACGACTCGGCATCCTTCGTCGTAGCGAAGGATTCATCGCAGGCAAAAGTAGCCATTGAAAAACTAGTGGAAGAATTTAATGATGCGCAAGATTACATAAAAAGTTTAACTTCCGTTACAAATGATGGAGAAAATGTTTCAGCTGGTAAATTTTCGAGTAACATTGAAATAAGCAGGTTGGGCAGTCAGTTAAGAAAAGTAATATTCGGTGATTCCACTGCTCACTCGGAAAGTGGAACAACTTCTGATGGTTCCAACCTAATCATTAATGCAAGGGACAACTCCAGTTCCGAGCTAATTACCCTAGCAAGAGAACTCAATTTTGACTCCAATAACGATGGTTACATTGTCAAGGTTCTGAACGACAATGCAACAGGGAATCCTAAATACTGGAAATTTGATGCTGGTGGTGGTGGTGGTGCTGCGAATTGGACTCAGACTGATCCGGTATATTCTAGTTTCAGGCTGTCAAATATAGGTCTTGATTTTGGAATCGGTTCAGATCGAATCATGGTGAAAAATTCAGCCCTCCTTACTCAAGAACTTGAAACAAATCCAGAAAAGGTAAAAGCATTATTTGCTGATGTGAGGGTTGAATCAACTAAAACCGCAGAGACTGCAGATCTTTCAAGTACACCCAAAACCCTCAATAATAATGACGCTAACAGCCCAACAGCAACAAATGCAGTTGTAGGTGATACCATAGCTAATTCAGCCGCTTATGATGCTAACACATCATCTTACAGAACATACCAAGGGGTCGCTAGTGCGATTGACGAATTCATAAGTGCGTTTCTTTCAGGTGATTCGGATTCTGGTTACAAAGGTGCGTACAATACACACATCGAAAGTATCCGCAGTCAAAATAAACGTATTGATGAACGAATTGAAGATATGGAAAGATATCTCGAGCAACGCGAAAAAACTTTAAGTGATGGATTTATGAGGATGGAGGAAATGCAGTCCCAACTTAACACTCAACTTCAAACCCTTCAAAATTCATTCAATAAAAAGTAAATGAGCTATTTAAGATATTTTCTGTTCTTCGTCATATTTGTCATTGGTTTATCTTCCTGTCGTAAATTCGAACAGGAAAAAGTCGTAGCACGTGCAGATCCATTTGTTCCCACTAATTTGTATCCTGTAGAAAGACTCCCCAACTATTTCAACAGGGTAGTTGTGCTACCTTGCTTCTACCCTGATGAGGATTCTCACCTACTCACATATATTGATGATATCTTTCATCAGGAATTGGCTCAGGAGAGAATATTTGAGACGATTCGCATTCAAACGGAGCAAATGAAAAGAGTGTTTGGTGTAGAGAGAGTATCCTCTGCTGGGGAATTGCCCGAGAACTTCCTCCGGAAACTCGAAGGCATGACTAATGCTAATGGTGTACTTTTCGTAGATTTGGACTCATACAGACCGTACCGACCAATGTCTATGGGGGTTAGGGCAAAACTGGTTGATATAAAAACAGGAGAGTTTATGTGGGCAATCGATGAGACCTTTGATGCAGGTCATGCCAGTATCATTGTCGGTTCAAGTCAGTTTCAGGAAAAAGCTCAAGTGCGAGCACTCTCAGCGAAGACATCGGGTAGTGTTTTGCATTCACCACGAATTTTTGCTAAGTATATTGCATCCACGACCTTTTCCACCTTGCCTCTAAGATGATTGAAAAAAGGGGTTGCATTATTACACAAATTGGCACATTATTAGCTTAGTTACCCTTATGGATGCAATATCTAACAATGAAGCAAGTCGACTCAGTCGGGCTTATGGAAAGTCTGAACTTCGTCCTTCTATTGCACAAGACTCTGCTAGCACCGCACCATCCAAGGTACAACTAACTGATCTTTCAGACTTAGCAGATCGTGCGGCCAACTCTGGCGATGAAATTAGACCTGAAGCTGTTGAACGGGCAAAAGCCCTTCTTTCCGACCCCAATTGGCTCAATGATGATGCACTTGAAGGTCTAGCTGAAAAACTTCTCTCTACGGAAGATTTTACAGGTTAAGTTTCCTGAGCCAAAGTTATGCAATACGATAAAATAGCTAAATCCTACAAGGCACAGTCCGTTCAAACGGCCAGTCCAGGCAAATTAGTTTTGATGTTGTTTGATGGTTGTCTACGTTTTACAACCGCAGCAAAACGAGCTTTTGAAGAAGAAGAGTTTACTAAACGGAACGAGGATGTGAATAATAACTTAATCCGTGCACAAAACATAGTCACTGAATTGCAGTCTTCTTTGGACATGTCTGTCCCTGGCGAACTACCAGGAACCCTTTATCGACTTTACGACTATGTTATGCACCAGCTTCAACAGGCCAACCTGAAAAAGGAACCTGATTCAATTGATGAAGCGGAGAAAGTAATAACGGAACTCAGAGATGCGTGGTCCGAAATGCTTGCTCAAAATCCAGAGAATGAAAAATCCAGTGATGGCCAACCTGGATCTCTTTCTTTAAAAGCTTAAACACGGACCGTTCCTCGCTTTGAGCGAAAAACCTGAAGAGTTTTCTTTTTTTCTTCAATCATTGGAAACTCATGAAAACCTCCTTCATGCAGAAACCCAGGCAATTGCAGCAAAACACCTAGATACTATTGAGTCATTACTTGGTAAAAAAGAAGAAAGCTTAAAACTCCTTCTTCAAGCAAAGGACAATATCGGATTTGATCCTCGATCAAATGAAAAAGCTGATGAATTAATTGAAAGAGTATTAGAACTCCAAAAAAGGAATGCTGATTCGTTTGGAAAATTAGTTGACCACCAAGCCGAAAAGAAAAATTCCTCTGAAAATCCGGATACTAAACCGGTCAATCAAAGACTCAAAAAAGCATACGAACAGAATAGTTTTAATCAGAACACTCGTTTAGACTTCTAGTTTGAGGGAAATTTCGTCTATTGTCTAGGCATTGCACTTGCCCGCATTCATGATTTTGTTAGTTTAGTTCTTTTTAATATGAACAAGCGTAATTTATTTGAAAAGGTTTGGGATACTCATTCAGTTGGCCAGTTACAAAATGGTCAGACCCAACTTTTTGTCGGCCGCCATCTTATTCACGAAGTAACAAGTCCGCAGGCATTTGGAATGCTCAGGGAGAAAAATTTACCCGTGCGGTATCCCGAAAGAACTTTTGCTACTGTGGACCATATTGTTCCTACCAATGAGACCCAGGAACCATATTCTGACCCATTGGCAGATGCGATGATTAAGGAATTGCGAAAAAATTGCCAAGATTTCGATGTAACATTTTTTGATGTGGATACAGGCAAACAGGGAATAGTCCATGTAGTCGGACCGGAACAAGGGTTAACTCAACCGGGGATGACCATTGCCTGTGGAGACTCACATACATCCACACACGGTGCCTTTGGGGCAATCGCATTTGGTATCGGAACAAGCCAAGTTCGTGATTTACTTGCAACCCAGACCATGGCTTTAGGTAAATTGAAAGTTCGTCGTATTGAAGTTAATGGTACATTGAATCCGGGTATCTTTGCAAAAGATGTTATTCTTCATATTATTAAGCAACTTGGTGTAAATGGTGGAACGGGCTATGCTTATGAATACGCAGGCGATGTATTTGATTCTTTCTCCATGGAGGAAAGAATGACTGCGTGTAATATGTCTATCGAAGGCGGAGCCCGTGCGGGGTATGTTAATCCGGATGAGAAAACATTCGAATATTTAAAAGGCAAACCATATTCACCTAAAGATGAAAATTGGGATGAAGCAGTCTCAAAATGGGCGTCCTTTGCTTCGGACGAAGGCTGTCACTACGATGATATTGTAAAAATTGATGCATCTGATATCGGCCCAACGGTCACTTGGGGAATTAATCCAAGCCAGGCAATCGGGATCGATGAATCCATTCCTGATCCATCCCTTGTTGACCAAAAGGAAAAAGCAAGCATTGAAGAGGCCATTGAATATATGAAAATTACTCCAGGGGATCCCATCAAGGGAACCCCGATCGATGTTGCCTTTATTGGTTCCTGCACCAATGGAAGGATTTCGGACCTTGAAGAGGTTGCAAGCCAGATTCATGGCCACAAGGTTAAAGAAGGAATAAAAGCCATCGTGGTACCTGGTTCGCAGGTCGTTAGTAAAATAGCAGAGGAAAAAGGATTGGATAAAATTTTTACCGATGCAGGGTTTGAATGGCGGTATGCAGGATGTTCCATGTGCCTGGCAATGAATCCGGACAAGTTAATAGGGGATCAATTATGTGCAAGTTCAAGTAATCGTAATTTCAAGGGCAGGCAAGGTAGCCCAACGGGGAGAACGATGCTTATGAGTCCCACCATGGTTGCCGCGGCTGCAATCACGGGAGTGATCTCAGATAGTCGCGAAGTATTTTCATCTTAAAATTTATTTTATTATGCCATTGGAAAAAATTTCTCAAGTATCAGGAAGTGCAGTCTATGTACCAGGAGATGACATTGACACCGATCGTATCATACCTGCCCGTTTCATGAAATGTGTTACATTTGACGGTTTAGGGGAATATTTATTTTATGATATGAAATTTAATGAGGACGGGAGCAAAAAAAACCACCCATTAAATGATCCTAAGTACGCAAACTCATCTATCATGCTAACGGGTGCAAATTTTGGTTGCGGAAGTTCAAGGGAACACGCCCCTCAATCTCTCTATCGCGCTGGATTTAGGGCAGTAATTGCAGGGAATTTTGCTGAAATATTTTTTGGCAATTCAATTAATTTAGGAATGCCCTGCGTTTCTATTTCAGATGAAACCCGAGATTTAATTTCTACCTTAATCGAACAAGACCCAAAATGCGAGGTTACAGTAGATGTCCTCAATCGAGTGATCAGGGCAGGGGATAGTTCTTTTCCTTTTGAACTAAGAGATGGAGCACGTGACTCCCTGCTCAATGGATCTTGGGATCCGCTGGATGAATTACTTCAAGCCAATCAAGGCATTGAAGACGTTCATAACAACTTAGCGTACACATAAAATTAAGTATGACTGCTACTGGAATAATAGTAAAAGTTCCGCTAATTTTATTATTATTCCTAACTCCTGGTTGTATCATAGATCATGAGAAAGTTTTTGTAATAACCGATTTCCTTGATCTTTTATCCGAGGATGGAATTGTTTTTCGTTCCGTTCCCATTGAAAGTGATCCCACTTTAATTAAGTTTTCAGGCAGTGTCTCTAAAAAGAATGCCTTTATGGTGGATGATACCTCCTTTGTGTTGGTTGAATGTAAGACCAGTCAACTTTCGAATGAGATCGAATTAGACAAGAATAGCTCTGCACAAATTTATCGTAATGAAAACTTAGCGTTACTTGTAAGAAAGGGAATGAAGGCAGATTTTATTACTTCTTTTCAAAGGCTCAAGGAACCACTTTCATACAAACAGGCGGGCATCTTTATTTATCCACTAACTGCCTGCTTACTCCTTGCAGTATTTATTACTACTGAAAGGATCTACTCACTACGCCCCGGTTTAACCTTTCCACGAAAAGTCGAAAAAGCTCTTCGCTCAGGGGAATTTCCAAATAAAAAATGGAAGGGTCGCTCTTCCGCAGAACGTATTGTACACGTAGCCATTCATGAAAAACCATCCCATGAAGCTTTGATGGCATATTCTAGACTGGAAGTTGCCGCTCTGGAGAAAGGCTTATTCTTACTGGAAGTTGTTGTTGCCGCCGCTCCCTTAATTGGACTACTTGGAACCGCAACTGGATTAGTCCAAGTTTTTTCAACTATGCCAACAAGTGGATTATCAGGAGGAACTGAAATTTTCTCGGAGGGGATCGCTTTAGCTTTGTTAACTACAATCATTGGACTTGGAATTGCTATCCCCGCTTTAATTGGTCATGCGTATCTAATTAGGATCGTTGAAAAACGTGCCGCATCATTGGACTGGTTAACCGCAAGACTTATTGATGCCATTGGTACTAATAAAGTTTCATTCAAAACTTAATGTCCTTAATTATCCGAAAAAGAAAAAAACCTAGGATAGACATGGTACCCTTAATCGATGTCCTGATGGTTTTGATTATATTTTTTCTCGTCACAATGCAATTTCGCGATTTAAGGGCGTTAAATGTAAAACTTCCCAAAATTGATTCAGCTGGATCAAATCTGATCAGTAATGAATTAATTGTATCCATATCAAAAGACGGGGAGTTTTTTGCAGACGCCAAGCCCATAACTCTGAAGAAACTCACGGCATTATTTCAAGCAACCTCTACCTTGCCCAAGAAACCAATCATTTTAGTAGTTGCTGACGAAGATGTCCCCCTTAAGCATGTCACCCAAGTGGTAGACCTGTGCCGCAAAAACGGACTAGAGGATTTCCGCCTTCAAGCGAGATAACCAAAGATTAAAATTCGGGGAAAAACGGATTATATTTTTTTTCTTCGCCTATTGTACTCATGGGGCCATGCCCTGGGCAAATAACGCAATGATCCGGCAAAGTCATAATCTTCTCACGATTTGTCTCAAGGGCGTCAGCATACGAGACCATACCTCCGCCCATAGACCCTACAAATAAGGCATCTCCGACAATCGCAACAGGGCAGGGTAGTCCATCCATTAAATAAGTTAAACCCCCAACGGAGTGACCGTGAGTATGGAGAGCATTTAACTGAATCGCACCCACTCGGAGTCTAAAATTCTCTTCTATTGGAATTGTCCCTAGTAACTGTTCACTCTTATGTACAAAAATATCGGCACCAGGAAAGTGACTTCTTAGCTGTCCTAGGCAATAAATATGGTCTCTGTGGGTATGTGTTAATAAAATAGAATCGACCTTTAAGCCATCTTCTTCAATGAATGAGACAAGTGAATTACAATTTGTACCCGTATCAAAGATTAATGCTTTCTTGGAGTCATGATCAAACACGACATACGAATTCACCGACATCTCCCCAAAATCGGACTCAAACCTTTTTACACCAGTTAACGCGATCGGTTTTGGCGACCATTCCTTTCTTGATGAAATTAAAAGTTTTTCAGAATCTAAACCTAAGACAGGAGCAATACGAATGATGACATCCTCTAAAACCTCCCCCTTTAGGATTCTTTCAATAGCACTTCTTTCTATATTTACACTTTCAGCAATAGAGGACTTGCTGATGCTTTTTCCGCGCATCGCCTTCGCAATGATATCTTCATGATTATCTTCGAGTCTGATCATTACTACTGCTAAGGAATTATCTAATAAATATATTTTGCATCAGGACGTTTATATTAGAAAGGTTGCGACAAGTTGATTTTCCGTTTTAGCTTCATCGACTTAAAAGAATATCTGCCATTTTACTTGCTGCATCGCCATCTCCATATAATTTGGGGTAATGTAGTGTCTTCGCTGTCGTGATCATCTCATTGGCGGCCAGAGGAATACTTTGAGGGTCGATTGGGTCTGCGAGACGATTCCATCCGGAATGCAATAACTCGACCCACTCGGTTTCTGTCCGTGCAGTAACGCAAGGAACCTTCAATATGAATGCTTCCTTTTGAACGCCACCTGAGTCAGTCACTACAATTTCTGCACCGCTAATTAATTGAAGCATCTCTAGATAACCAACGGGCTTTCGGGTTTTAATTTTAGGAGTAATATTAAATTTATCTAACAATTTTTTTGTTCTTGGGTGAATTGGCCAGACGACTTCTATTGTATTACTTAAAGATTCCAAGCCTTCAACAATTGCACTGAGCCTTTCGAATATATCCGTATTCTCTGCACGATGAACTGTGACTAAACAATATGGATTATTGAGAGAACTTTTTCTAACCCATTTTCTCTGAGATGTATAAAAACGAACTGCATCTAACATTATATCTCCAACTTGATGAATCTTAGATGGAGCAAAACTCTCTTTTCTCAAATAGTTAGATGCGTGATCAGTCGGAGTAAATAATATTGTCGATAGTTGATCTACTAAAATACGATTTACTTCCTCTGGCATGAATCGATTAAAAGAACGCAACCCAGCTTCAACATGAGCAATAGGGATATTTAGCTTTGCTGCAGCAAGTGCTCCAGCAAGTGTAGAATTGGTATCTCCGTATACAACAACCCAATCAGGAGAAACCTCAATCATTGCCTTTTCGATTTTTTCTAGCATGCGAGCAGTTTGGAATCCATGAGTTCCGGAGCCGACTTTCAAATTAAATTTAGGTTTAGGTAGTCCCATTTCATTAAAGAAAACACTCGACATCATTGCGTCATAGTGTTGCCCAGTGTGGACCATTATCTCAATACAAGAATTTCTATTTACCAATTCTTTTGAAAGCATAGCAGCCTTAATAAATTGAGGGCGTGCGCCTACTATTGTCATTATGCGAATCGTTTTTTTCAAAATCTGATGGATATAATATAAAAGTTAACTCTCAAAAACATAAAGAATAAGAAATTTCATTCCTAACAAGAGATATAGATAGTAAATTTACATACAATATGGACGAAAATTAGCATTTTAAAGCAAGACTATTACTTGAAACACATTTTGCTCAAGGATTTCTTCTTAACAAAAAAATTTAAACTTTAACAAAATTAGGTGATTATTGTGATAAAAAACAGAAAAATAAATCTTATCTAGTTTCTTGTTATATATGTAGTTGTAAGGATTAGTTTGCATCAGCTTACAAAATAACTGACACAAACAATATGATCTTCTTGCTTAATAACCATACAAACTTGATATATATTCTTTCCCTCTATGACATATTTAAGAAATATCCTCAAAAAAATATAGTATCTTCAGTAACCTAAAATAATGGAAAAAGCTCAGGAAATCATTCATCTCCCATCAAGTGTGGGTGGCATGGCCTGGGCGTTATCAAAAGGAGAAAATGAATTAGGCCATCGATCAGAGGTACTATACACGGATAATTCTTGGCTGAAATATCCGTGTGATAAACAAGTGAAATTAGGTTCATCAAAGACAATAAACTCTTTTAAGCTTTTAATAGAGTTTTTAGCTATAAGAAAGAAATACGATGTATTTCATTTCAACTTCGGGAAATCTTTAGTTGAATTGAACCAATTTGGTATAAAATTAGCCGAGTTGCCATTCTATCCAAAAGGAAAAAGATTATTCATGACTTTTAATGGATGCGATGCTAGGCAAAAATTCAAGACTATGAAGAGGAAAAAAATAGCAGCATGCCATAACCAAAAATGTTATAATGGTATGTGCAATTCCGGAAGACTTGACCGTAAAAGAGAGAATAACATATTAAAAGCAACAAAATATATTGACCATATGTTTGCTGTTAATCCAGACCTTCTGTATTTTCTTCCACCAGAAAAATCTAGCTTCTTGCCTTATGCAGTCGTTGATTCTGTAAAGTCCAAAACACCAATAATACAAAAGAAGAAATTTTTAATAGTCCATGCACCTACTCAGAGAGAAGCTAAAGGATCTAATGAAATTATAAAAGCAGTAAAATCGCTTCAAGCAGAAGACTCTTCAATTAATTTCGCTTTAATTGAAAATACCAAACATTCCGAGGCACTTAAACTGTACAGGGAAGCAGACCTTATAATTGATCAAGTAAAAATAGGATGGTATGGAGCTTTCGCAGTGGAGTGCATGTATATGAGTAAACCAGTTGCTGTATATATTGATAAGGCTGATCTTTTCTTCATTCCTAAGAAAATGGCTCAAGATTTAGAAAATTCAGTTATTAATATTACGCCTGATAATATCCTAGCCACCCTGAAGGAATTTATTTATGACTCACAAAAATTAAGAGAGATTGGTGGTTCTGCTCGTTGTTTTGCTCACAAGTGGCACTCCCCGCAAGCTGTTGCCAAAGAGGTATCAAATTTTATTTAGAACTAAATGTTTTCACTCTTACTACAATATCATGTGCGGAATTTCAGGAATAATTAGCAAAGATCTAGGATTTCAAAAATCTCTTCTTGCCATGAATAGGCTCATTAAGCATAGAGGGCCAGATGATGAGGGTTTTATTTATCTCAATAATAACAAGATTGTTCATCTTGCGGGGGAAGAAACAAACCCATTGTCAATTATTCAGCACTCTTTAGCAGATTCAAAGATTGAAATATATTCACCTAAAAATGCCATTGTAGGAATTGCTCACCGAAGACTCTCAATTATCGATATCACTGCTCAAGGCCATCAACCAATGTCAAGAGACGGTAAAACTTGGATAGTCTACAATGGAGAGGTTTTCAACTACATTGAATTGCGTGAGGAACTGAAAGGTTATGGTGTAAAATTCCAAACAAATACAGATACAGAAGTTATTCTTGCTGCTTATGAGAAATGGGGTCTTAAGAGTTTTGATAAGCTTAACGGGATGTGGGGTTTGGCAATTCTAGATTTGAGAGAACGAAAAGTTCTCCTGTGTCGAGATCGATTTGGCATAAAGCCACTTTACTATCGTGGATCAAAAAAGGGAATGGCTTTTGCATCAGAGATCAAGTCTTTTACAGCTTTACCAGATTGGGAAGCGATCGGGAACGAAGCTGCGATTCACGATTATTTATTTAAAAGCCTTTCTGATCATAGCGAGCAAACATTTTTCAAAGGAGTGAATCAACTCTTACCTGGTCACTACATGTCTTTCGATATTGATCAATCTGGCCAACAAAATACCCATCAAATTGCTTGGTACAAATTACCCTCAAAAGGCCTTGAAGTTAGTTCAGTTGATGTAGTCTCAGAATTCCATGAACTCTTCTTAGATTCCGTTAGACTAAGAATGCGTTCAGATGTTAAAATTGGCTCATGCCTGTCAGGTGGACTAGATTCCTCTTCAATAGTTGGGGCGATGCGAACTCTCGTGCCTGATAAGGAAATTCAGACAATTACTGCATGCTCTAAACATATTAAATTCGACGAGTCTATGTTTGCTAATATGGTAGCTAATTTCACTAATTCGAAGTCTTCAAAAGTTTACCCCAATCCAGCATATCTTATTCAGAAAATTGATAAGTTAGTTTGGCATCAAGATGAACCTTTCGGTTCAGCTAGTATATTTGCTCAATGGTGTGTATTTGAACATGCAAAAGCTCTTGGAATACCAGTAATGCTTGACGGGCAGGGGGCAGATGAAACCCATTGCGGATATAATTCATTCTTGAGACCTTATGTACTTGGTGAATTAACCGAAGGTCGAATGTTAGATTTATGGAACAACTTGAAGTTGATTCGTCCAAATAAGAGAAAAGCATTTGGATCCATCTTAAGAGGTTACATTGACCAATATACACCTAATAATTGGTCTCAATTAGCCGCTTCACACTATGAAAACAAAAAAAAGAAGGGTTGGTATTTCGGGCATGAGAGAATAATTGAGTCCTATTCGCTAAATAGCCAGAGAAACCTAAGGGAACATTCTAAGTTCATGATCAATCACGGAATGCGTATGCTTCTGCACTGGGAAGACAGAAACTCGATGGCCCACTCTATCGAATCAAGAGTCCCGTTCCTCGACTATCGTATGATTCCCTTGCTTTTATCTTTAAATGACAACCAAAGGGTTGCTGGAGGTTGGACGAAATCGATAATTCGTCATTCAATGGATGGAATACTGCCTCAGAAAGTTATTTTCCGTAAAGACAAAATGGGGTTTGTGACTCCAGAGTCGATTTGGGCTAAAAATGAATTGAAGGATCTGTATCTGAAAGAACTAGAGAATCTACCGAAACACTGGGGCGAACTCATAGGTGATAAAATCAAAGTATCTTATGATTCTTTTTTGAGTGGGGAAATTGCTTACGATTCTCTTTTCTGGAAAGTCATGTGCCTAAACCGTTGGCGAATCGTATTTAATGTTAAGCTATAAATTAGTTTACAACTTCGTTTAAGATTTTGGAAAATTCTCTTGTTTTCTCTACCCTCGAGTGCTTATTAATTTCTGACTGGTTAAAATTTACGGAAAACTCTTTGTCTTTTTTCCAGAGAGCGAAAAGTTCACATAATTTCTCAACAATATCTTCTTCCTTCGAGAAACTAAAGCCTGACTGAGTTTGCTCTAAAAGCTTTTTTATTTCACCATTGTCACAAGGGGCAGCGATAATAGGTCTTCCTGCCGCAAGGTAATCAAAAATCTTGCCAGTTAACACACCCTTTTCGTGTGGGTGAGAAATGACCCACAACAACGAGGAATTCTCCATGTAAGCAAGAGCTTTCTTCCTGATTATCCTCTTTTTGAAACGAACAACCACGGAACCAAGCTCCTTTAAGTGGTCAGGATAAAAAGACTCAATACTTGGACCTAAAAAGCAAAGTTCTATATTATCCCTTGGTATCTTACCTTCAGAAACACAATGATTTAAAGCACGAAAGAAGAGCCTTGGATCTTTTTGATTTTTCGCATAACTACCCGCGTAAAGAATCGTAAATATGTTAGGTTTTATGTTCATAAAAGGGGTTTTCTCAATCTTATCAAACCCGTTTGAAACAACTCGAATATCTTTTGAAATCTTCTTTTTCATGACCTGTGCGATTTCATCGCTTACGGTAACGACTGCATTTGCCCTATTGCAAAATTCTTTTTCGTAGTGCGCAATTATTCTTTGCTTTCGAGGTGAGCTCAGTGTTTGAACATTCCATGAATCCCTTAAATCAGCAATCCAAGGAATTTTGAATTTAGATGAAAGTTCTAATGCTATTTGCAGAGTTGCTAGTGGATCATGACTTGCGACAATTGCGTCAATTTGTTCTTTCGAGCAGAGTTCCAAAGCTTTTTTTCGAGCAAGTCGCCACCAATTATAAGGAGTTTTTTCTGGCATAATCCAAGGATAAACATTTCTTACTAAAAAACGGAAAATTCCCTTCGGACCATATGAAGTTATTCGGTGGACATCTAGATTCTCTATGCCGTCTAGCAGACTTTCGTCATAATCAGGAGCACCTACTGGCCAATCTTCGCATATAACTGTAGGTTCCCAATCGAACTTTATTAAATGCTGACAAAAGCCCCCAACACGATAACTGGATATACGATTCCTCGGAGGGAAGTAATAGGACAGGAATAGTACTTTTTTCAATTCTCAGGTTTTCTCTACTTGCTTCATAAATCTACCAATTAATCTTTTTTTCCTCCTGTCATAGACGCCGTTCGAAAGGTAGCACTCGATAAAATCTAAATTATCACAAGTAACATTTGGTCTATCATTTCTCATTTTTAAGGCTTTTTCAATACCATGGATTATTGACTCTCCTTCACCCATATGAATCATGCCTGATAATGGCAAAGGTATAAGCATCTCAGTATTTTGGAAATTCGCCGTAATGGGAATTGCTCCAGCGTATAACGACTCGTAATGACGGTATGACCAGAGAGCATTCCCTGGGGGAGCAAGGGTGGTCTTTGAGTTGAGCATTAAATTAAAATACGAGAAGAAGTTTAATTTACCCTTTTCCAGGAAAAAAGGTTTTAGAGATTTCGGTGCTTGTTCTTTAAACCTCTTTGCTTCCTCATTGCGCATAAAAAAACCACCTGAAAAAGAATACTTTTCTTGGGCCGAAATTTCTTCTAACCATTGCACACGTATATTTTTCAAAACCGAACTGAAATTCTCTTTCCAATTAACTACTGGATTTCCAAGGAAGGTTGTATCCGTAGGTCTGATTCTATTTAGGTTATGTATTCTATTGAACAAATTATTCCATTTAACTGATAAGGCTAGAGATCGATTTCTTCTGATTGGTAATGTCCCCCAATTAAATTCATCTCCCCAATTATTTTGGGTCCAAGTTTTAAGATAGGATTTGGTGATTGAGCATAAGAGATCTTTATCTGAGTGCCCCCATATAATGCGCTTATTATCACCGTAATCAAAAAGATGTAATTTTTGAAAAGAAATTTTTTTAAGATCACTTTTGGTTATTGAAGTGGGGATTCCAATGAAAAGATGGTCGGCACAATATGATATTTGCCCTGAAAGCTTATTGACCGAAACCATAGAAACTGATCTTGGTCCATAATATGTCTTAAGGAAATCCTCTAAGTTCTTCCCCCTAGCACCCCTCCCAGGCTTAACACCTTTAAGTGCTTCTGCCTCAATTATAAGGAAAGATGGCATAGAAACTAAAGTTCAATCCCACAATTGACTTTAATGAAATTCACTTGATTGATAGGTTGATCTTTTTACTAAGCTCGCTCAAATGGCATGCAAACAAATTCGGATATTCAGCAAAATTACTTCTGGTACCTGCAGTTAAAGGGATGAATTCAACTTGATTTTCTTGATCAGAAATATGAACAAGGTGGGGTGCAAAAAGTTTGTAACCCATTTCCTCGAGCATAAATAAAACCTCGAGACAATTGTCATCACCGAAACGTTTAGTACGGTTTTCAAAAAGAATCATAGGCT
Organism: uncultured Opitutia bacterium; assembly: GCA_963934295.1. Classification (GTDB taxonomy): domain Bacteria; phylum Verrucomicrobiota; class Verrucomicrobiia; order Opitutales; family Seribacteraceae; genus Seribacter. The sequence goes on along the minus strand of CAWVXY010000029.1, from coordinate 7,392 downwards.
TATATTCCTTTAAAAACCTTTGTCCACCCTTCAGGATTTTGTCTTCTAAACCTTCTGCATCAATTTTAATTAGGTCAACTGAAGATAATTCCATATCATCCAATGTTGTTGTACGAATTTTTTTCCCTTTCTGATTATCTGAAATGTGGGCAAGACCAGAATGACCTGGGGACTTCATGTTCGCAAATCCTGAAACATCACTAAGAGCCTCCCTGTGGCAAGTAACGACGCTTCTCAGCCCAAGAGATTCAATCAATGACAGCAGATCCAAATGAGTGGCTGGCCATGGTTCGAACGCATGAATGTGCCCTCTGAAATCAATTCGAGAAGCTAAAAATATAGAAAAGAAACCCCAATTACTCCCTACATCAAGAAAGACTCCGTCATCTGGAAGCAAAGCATCGATAATTGTGGTGAATTCAGGTTCATAACCCCCTGAGAATACATCGAAATAAATAGCAGAAAATTGGCGATTCCTAACATCAAAAAAAACAGTGTGAGTTGAATCTTTAATGATGACATCTAATTTCCCAAGAACGGGAGCAAAAGAGAGGGATCGCAATGGATAAAAAAACAACCGCGAAAGAAACCGTCCGATTGAAGAACTTTTTGAGTTACCACTACGAAATGAGTTCCTATGCAAGCGTCCCAATAATGGAAGAACTGAAACTGAAAAAGGGTTTCTTCTGGAAGCTCGGATTTTCATTGATTTACATTACCACATGGAATTGAAATTCCAAGTACCGAGTACCTTCGTGCGATGACATAAATAAAAATCATCAAAGCTTATTTCTAATCTAACCATAAAAGGGGGGTATTGGGATTCTCACTGGGTGTAGGGTTCGTTTCATTAAGGACTCCTCCCGACAATACCTGATCGTAAAGTTTAGTGTAACTAAGAGCCATCTTTAACGAATTAAATTTCTCGGAGGCATATTCGTGACAATAATCTTTAGACCAAGAGTCTGAATCTCTCATTGCAGAAGCTAAATCTGAAGAACTATTACTCAAGAAGCCAACCTCTTTTGATACAATTTCTGATAATGAACCATATGGAGTTCCAAACACAGGGCACCCGCAGTAAAGACTCTCTGCAATAGCCAAACCGAATGGTTCGTTCCATCGAACAGGAAAAATTAAACCCTTAGACTTTTGCATTAACGAATACTTGTAAACATCGTCAACCATTCCATGGAATCTTACTCGAGGGTTAGCAGTAAAACGGAACCCCATAGATAAATTCAACCTATGCCCACCAAGGATATGAAGTTTTACTTTTTTCACTTGCATGGTGCTTGATATTGCTCCTTTTACATTCTTCCTTCTCCAGGCAGCTTTTCCTAAAAAATGAAAACCTGTCCTTGGCGAATTAACCAGATCAACACTACTCCAATCAAGACCATTGTGAACATAGACTTTTGAGCCGTGCCTAGCAGCGTGATTCGATGATACAAAAACCGTCTGGCGGTCTAAGGTAGAACCCTTTTGGCAATTTCCATGTTGAGTGACAATGTATGGGAATTGACAATCACTAGGAATATCAGAATTGAAGTGCACGATATCGATATCATTAGGAATTATATTTCGAAGGTCTGAGTTTTCATAATAATTCAAAATTTTCGCAAATGGACAGCGAGATCCCGGTGCGGCTAAAAATACAACGCTATGACCAAGTTTGTGTAATTCTTTACCGAGACTCCAGATCACTCTTTCAGTTCCACCATATTTATCAGCTGGCAAACGACTTTTTGTTGTAATCAAAATCTTCACAATTTCACAACTTTGATAAATTAAGCACTTTCCTTAATCACAACTTTTTCGAATTAGAAATCATCTCAACTTCGAAAATCCGACTATGCTTAAAGAATGTCGCAAAAGAGGTTGATATGGCAATAAAAAGGCCTGGGAATCCGTCAAGGAATCCCAATCTTAAAAAATATGCTCTTACGAACCTCCAGATTGGTCTGAAAACAACATTCCTCAACCTCCATTTTTCTTTAGAATCGATCTGCCTCTCTAAGAAAATATCTGAAAAATAAATAATTTTAGTTAAAAAACTTTTCATGGATGGATACGAATAATGGAATAAATCACCTCTTAGCCTTCGAGTAACTCCCTTAACCTCAAGTTTATCGTGTTCTCTTGTTCCTTTCCATACAGCTTTTGTTCTTTTAACTAAGCGAACTTTCCTGTCAGGATACCAATCGCCATATTTTATCCATTTGCCAAGAAAAAAAGACCTCCTGTTGAATGAATATCCATCTACAGCACCTATGGATTCCTCCTCTAGGAGCAATTTGATAGAAGAAAGTAATCTGGGTGACACCGCTTCATCAGCATCAATGCAAAAGACCCAAGAATGAGTTGCCTTACTCAATGATATGTTTTTTTGATCCCTGTGTCCGTGCCATTGCTCCTCAAAACATTTGGCTCCATATTCTTTCGCAATGGAAACGGTTCGGTCAGTACAATCATTATGAACCAATATGATTTCATCTGCCATTCCAGAAAGGCTATCAAGGCACCTGGCAATGTTATCTTCTTCGTTCGATGCAATGATTGAGACGCTAAGTTTCACACTTAAAGCTTTTTTATTTTTCATGAAAGAATTTCATAGAATTTTCAAAAACCATTTTTACGGAAAGTAACTCCATGGATACTCCCCCACAACTTGGAGATTCATTGGGCTGAATAACCAAAAGAGGAGAATTAAAACAAGGCTTTGTCAATATAGGGTTAGTTGGACCAAAAAGTACAACTGTTTTAACTCCCAATGAATTCGCAAGATGCACTCCACCTGAATCACAACCAATTATCATCCTGCACTTTAAAAACTCATCAGCCAACTCAACTAGAGTAGTTTTGCCGACATTATTGAATATCCTTTGAGAGTTTACATTAAAAAGAATTTTTTCAGCATCACCCATATCTTTTTTTGTGCCATATAAATTAATTTTTAAATCGAAAATTGAATTAAGAAAAAGACTACACAACTTAGACCATCTCTCCCACCCCCACCGCTTAGATGGGTTGTTTTCAGATCCAAGAATAATTCCAACTTGGAACCCCTTTATTTTTTTAGTTTTAATTAGAGGATTAAAATCAGCTTTACCCTTTAGTCCAAAATAACGAGCCATTTCCTCCCATTGCTTAGATTGATGGAGAGGGGTACCAGTTTTTGTTGTTTTAGCATTATGCTCAAAACAATGTGTTAGTAGTGGTCTTTTTTTTCTTTTATTGACTAAACCAAACCGATGTATAGCTCCAACTAAAAATGCTTCAAAGTCCCCTCGGAATGAATTTGTAAAAAGTAAATGACATTCAGGGAAAGTATGGCGCATTCCTAAAAAGTTTTTCATTCCAGAGGTTGAAAAAACATTGCCCAAGCAAAATATCTCATCCCCAACTTTAAACCATTTAAGCAAATCTTTAAACTGAGGCCTACAAAGAAGAACTAACCTTACATCTTTCCGTGTATTTCTTATTGCAACCAAAGTAGGTAGAGCCATCACAATATCTCCCAACCAATTCGGCATTCGGATGACAAAAGTAAGCTTTCTCGGTATATCACTAGGAAGCAGGTTGCGTTTCGCTGAAAAGTTGAATTTCGAACCTGGATAGAAATTAGTTTTCCATTTACCGTGAGTCCATAACCATTCAGGAGAAAAATGAAGATTTGTTTTAAGATCATAAGCTAGAGCTTTGTGACTATCCAATGAAATTGAATTAGAATCGATTATCCTAGTAAGCTCAAGTTTAGTCTGGAAAAATCCGATTCTTTTAGGGCATGCATAAACTGTAATAGCATTTGTGGATTTATACAATAAGTCAGGAAGAGTTGAAACAGAAGCAACCCTTCCTAGAAATAAAGATAAAGCCCCTTGCTTACCTGCATTTTGGTCAAAAAGCACGATCAACCAGTTGCCAGAAGATAGATGCTTTTTTGCACCCCAAAGGGCTTCTTTTCTCGAGAATCCCTTTATCCCTACTGCATCTCGACTTTTCTGTATTCGACTATCAATTTTAGGATTTCGATTTGGGCGATAAATTGCACCCAATATCTTTGGGTAAGAGGGTCTAAAAAACGGCGAAGTAGCAATAGTCTCAAAAAGACATACATGTGGAACTAGAAATAAAACTGGTTTTTTTGCTTTTCTCAGCTTTGTTAGCTCATCTTCCGTCTCCTTTGAATATAAAACGGACCTCCTTCTCTGACTTTTAGAAAAATAAATATAAGAAAGTGAAAAGAATCCCATTTCAAACATTCTAACTGCAGATTCTCTAGCTAATTCTCTAACTCTTGAATTCGAATAGGACGGGAAAGCATATTTTAAATTCGAAAGCAGTACACGCCTGCGCTGGGAAGGTATATATAAGAAGAGCACCCCCATGCATTCAGTCATGAACTCCAAAACCTTAAAGGGCAGGAGTGAAAAAGTTAAGCCGACTAATTTAATCAGTATCGCTATCATTACAAAAATGAATTATTAATAAAAACTATGTGCAACTTAATGCAATTTCCATTTCAATAATGAAGGTTTTAATTATAAAACCATCTTCATTGGGCGATGTTGTTCATGCTCTCCGAGTCGTCTGCTTTATTAAAGAACAAGTAAATTCATTGCAAATTCACTGGGTCATCAAAAGCGGACTCGAGGGTATTATTTGCTCAAGTGGCATTGTGGACAAGTATTATCTTTTTCACCGAGGAGGAGGATGCAGGAAATTCCTTAAATTAGGGTTGTCATTAAGAAGAGAAAATTACGATTTAGTTTTAGACATGCAAGGCTTACTAAGAAGTGCGGTGCTAGCAAGACTTGCCAATGGTAAGAATTGTTACGGGCGACCTGACGGCAGAGAGTGTTCTACGCTTTTTTACAAAACTGTAAATATCCCAACTGGAAGACACCCACATGCAATCGAACGGTTGTTATCTTTTATTGAAGTTTTCAATATACAAATGGGTAAAAAGCTTTATCTGGAATTCCATAAATCAATAATCCCTGATTTTTTAAAAGAAAAACTAAATTACGAAAACTTTAGAATTTTGCTATTTCCAGAAAGTCGCAGAACAGAAAAGTGTTGGCCTTTTTTTAAAGAACTCTCGGTATTGATTCAAGATGAGGGTATTGGCGATGTTTTGGTTTCCGGTACAAGGAAGGACGATCAATTTAATCATGCAATCGATTTAAGGGGCGAAGTGTCACTTGAATCAATTCCCGCATTAATTCGAAATGTTTCTATCGTTATTTCAAATGACAGTGCGCCCCTGCACATAGCCTCTGCTATGAACATCCCAACAATTGGTATATTCGGTCCAACTGACCCGCGGAAATATGGCCCCTACCCAAAAGGTTCGAGAAACGGAGATACTGTTTCTTCAGAAATTATCTCCGAAATTGAACCAAGGCACATTTTTGAAAGGATACTCCTTATGCGGAGAGAAATCGAACAGTAATTTTGCGAATAAAAAGACTACCTCCACTACTATCATATGGTTTTGACCCAACCTTTACTTTCTGAGAATGTAAGCTTTAAAACATGATCGAATTAACTTATTTCCGAAACAAATTTAATAATTTAAAGGATTCTATTTCCAGAAAGAAATTTGCCTGCGAATTAGACTTAGCTGCCAAACTTGACCATGAAAGGAGAGAAGCGATAACAGCTGCTGAGCAGGCTAGAGCAGGGCAAAAGAGTGCGAATGTAGAAATGTCACAATTACCAAAGGGTTCTCCTGAGTTTATCGAGAAGGTAAAGGAGATGAAAAGCTTAGCCAGTAATGTAAAGGAACTTGAATCTGTTGCCAAGCAGGCAAATGAAGCATTTCAGGAGGCTTTTCTTACGATTCCGAATATTCCTCATGAATCTATCCCTGACGGGAAAGGGGAGGAAGATAATCAGGTTATATCGACATGGGGTAATATTGAAGAAGAATTCCCCAATGCTATCCCTCATTACGACATCCCTTGGTTTGAACAAATGATCGATTTCCCTCGGGGGGTAAAGGTTGCCGGGGCAGGGTACCCATTTTATTTAGGGGATATGTCTAAGCTCGTGAGGGCGTTAATCAATTTTTTTCTGGATGAGGCTTCAAATAATGGATACGAAGAAATCCATTCGCCAATTGTGGTTAATGCGGAGAGTGCAACTGCAACTGGACAACTACCTGATAAAGAAGGCCAAATGTACTATGATCAGAATGAAGAACTATACTTGATTCCAACCGCTGAAGTACCGGTGACCAATTTTCTTCGCGATGATATTATCCCGAGCGAACAATTGCCTGTTAAGAGATGTGCATACACGCCCTGCTTCCGCAGGGAGGCAGGGAGTTGGGGAAAGGATGTACGAGGGTTAAATCGACTACATCAATTCGATAAGGTTGAACTTGTTAAATGGACTCATCCGGATGATAGTTTCTCAGAACTTGATTCTTTGCGTTTGGATGCAGAAAGTTTACTCCAAAAGCTCGGACTCCCATATCGTGTCCTGCTTATTTGCTCCGGCGATATAGGCTTTCCACATTCTAAGCAATTTGACCTTGAGATATGGGCTGCGGGGCAAAAAAGATGGCTTGAAGTTTCGAGTTGTAGTAACTTCACTGATTTTCAAGCTAGGCGTGCTAATATCCGATACAGAGAAGAGGGAGAAAAACCAAAACCTGTTCACACTTTAAATGGTTCCGCGCTTGCAATCCCACGAGTTCTTGCCGGCATCTTGGAGAACTTTATTCAGAGTGATGGTCGCGTCAAAGTTCCTGAATGCTTGCATCGATGGTTCCCCAAAGAATTCATTGGTCCTTCGTAACTCTGAATGAGTGAGCCGACTTCTAAAACTCAGACTATTGAGGAGCGGGCACTCGAATTACTTAAATTGTCCCCACTCACAAAGTGGCACGCGGAGAATGTTAATCTTTTAAGAACTAATCAGTACGCTGAAATATTTATTGCCTGCTCAGGAGGTGCAGATTCTGTGTTTGCGTTACTCCTCATTTTTGCCGCTTTCCCAGATGCTAGATGTCGAATGTCTGTAATTCACTTCAATCATTCCCTTAGGGGAGATGAATCGGATGGGGATCAAAACTTTGTTAAGAATCTGACTGCTGAACTGAGTCTAAATTTTATCACGAAAAATGCTCGAGATACAAACAAAGTTGACGAGGGGAATCTGCGAGATGAAAGAAGAGCATTCTTCCTTGAGACATTATCGCAATCAAACTCGGCAATTCTCATTCAAGGTCACAATCTTGATGATGTTGCTGAAACATTATTATGGAGAATCCCAAGAGGGGTAGGGGTTGAAGGAATATGTTCACCTCGTCCTATTGAAAGACAGGAAGGAGCCTTTATATTAAGACCATTTTTGGTGTTTACTAGAAAAGATATTAGA
>CAWVXY010000028.1:0-37700 GCA_963934295.1 uncultured Opitutia bacterium | reverse complement strand
CCGCGACCTCCGGCGTGACAGGCCGGCGCTCTAACCAACTGAGCTACTACCCCAATTCGCGAAAGGACTATAAAAACATTCGCGGGAAATAAGTCAAGATGCAAGGGGGTGAAAATCCATGCATGTAACTATTTTTTTTGAATTATTATTTGGCCACCTGAGATTTGATCAACTTTCCAAATCGATTCGCTTGGTGTTTTGCTTTCGGATTGAAATTCAAAATGTTTCAGTGAAATTCGTATGAATTTCGGTGATTGATTTACAAAGGGAACGGATTCAAGTTCCTCTAAAATAACAAGATTCGGTTCGAAACAGCTTTTAACAAGTTTACCGAACCAAGTGGATTGTTGAAGGAATGCATTCATTAAATTTTGAAAGTTAGATATAATTATCTGCTTTTGCTGAGGTGGTGCCTGTGAAAAAGCCCGCATTTCCTGTTCTCCGAGGACATGATTTAGGTCGAAGCATTCCTTTTGTCCACCTCCGTTTGCAATGATATCAAGAAATCTGCCGTATAAAAACCTTGAAAATGGCTGGCTTAAATATCTCTCTACCCGAAGGCCTTCGAACCACATTTGCCAATCTATTCTGGGCATATGAGGGCCTGCGAATTGGAGCGGGTCATTGGCGTGGTCAGGTTTCCATTTGAATTTATAGAGTTTCCAATCCTCATCGTTTGTACTGCCTTCAATTGTGATTTCGGGTCTGGTTTTAGTCATTACCCTAAACAAACCATATGAATTAATGGAGCGAATGGGCTGAATGAACTTTCGCACTTCGTTCGTCCAGTTTTCTTTGTCGTTGGTTTGGGTATTTGCCCTGTTTCCTTTGATGTCAGATACCAGAGAATTCCAACCCGTCGGAAGAAATAAAAAATAAAGAGTGGTTAGGTGGACAAAATGAATGCTTTTTCTGAAGGTGTTTTTTTGGGTTTTCTGCGGATCGGAAGTTGGTAGAAACTTGCGAGGAATCAGACCATCATCAATTAATGGAATGCATAGTGTAAGGGTAAGCAGGTTAAAGAAGCCATAGTTTCCAGAAAACAGAATAGCCAATTGGAGCAAAACTTGTCCAGCGAGTGCAAACCTCCTGAAATAAAGCGGCAGAAAAAAGCAAAAGGGCAGTCCGATCTCGATGAAGTACATCGCGTTTAAGGATATTGAATCAAACCAGGGGGGGAGGGAGTGAATGAGAGGGCTTAAAGGATGGGGGAGGGGTTGGGTCCAGTAATGAAAATGAAGGGCTGTGTAATCAAGCCATGCATTGCTTTGATCATTGTCGAAGAAGGTAAATTTAACCAAGCCTGATTCGATCATTAATTTGGCAAGTAGTAGAAGGACCAGGATTCTCGCCCACTTGGAGGGTAACTCGGTTTTGTTTAAACGGTGTAGTGGAACAAAGGGTAGAAATGGTAATGAAATAAATAGGCTTTCAAGGAGCAGTGCATCCCATTGGAAACTGAGGAACGGTTCACCCACTACACTGAGGGAAAGGTAGAAAAGCCAAGAGAGAAGAGCAGAGGGTCCGGGCATAAAGCCAAGAGCAAGAGCGAGGGATGAGATTGTGCCTAGGGTAAAGAGTAAGTTGTGATTGGCAAAACTGGAAAACCAAAGAAGGGTGGGGCGTAGACTAAACTTGCTCTGTTCTATATTATTTAATTCAGTAAATACCTCAATGCGTTCGAGGTCTAATTGCCATGGGGAAATCCCGTCGGTACCAATCAAGGCATCCGCCTGACTCCAGTAGGACAGAAATGCAGTTAGCGTAACGAGTCCAAGGCAACGTCCAAAAAACCAGTGAGCAAAAGAATAAGACGGGTTTTTTAATGAACCATTTCTGGATGTTTTAAACATGTATGGATAAAACAAATAAATGATCGGGTTAGAATGCGAAACCCAATTCTCACTTTTTTAAAAAATGAAAAAGGTACTATTTTGTAAACCTATTGAGTGATTCAACTCTTTTCATCAACTCTGCATAATGTTCTGGTTCAACCGCGAATGATTCGATAGCCAACGGAGGTTGTTCATCCGATGTGCGCCTCCTTCTCAGATGGAATGTTTTTCTACCCTTTGGCGTGGCAAGCGTAACTTCAGCGCCATTTTTATCTGACTTCGGTTCAAAAACATTAATTTTTTTATTTAAATCCATAGATTAATTTTATTACGGTTTTGGATGGACGCAATAATATCGAGGCCAAAAAAAACCTCACTCCGAAAAGGAATGAGGTTTTTTTTAAAGTTTAAGTAAAGCTAGATTTACTCGGATGCGTTTGCATCTTTGCAGCATTCGCCACCTTCGCCACAGCATTCTTCACCAGCTTCATGATCATGAGCTTCTTCACCACCACAGGAAGAAAAGAACAACATTGAAAGAACAGTCAACAGAGACAAGATATATTTCATAAGAATTTAATAGGTTTGTATTTACGAACTAATGATTAATTAGGTTTTGTATATTCCACTATTAGAAAGGCTTTCTGTCAACGGGAAATAAAGAATTATAATTTTACCTCATTTGTCCGTTTAAAAGGAGATTTTAAAAATATCTTCTCCATTAGTCATGAAAACTTGGTCACCTAAATTTGGTTTTATATTTTTTAACCCAGTGAATGATCCAAAAGCGGGTAGCACAATATGAGAATGATTCACATGAAAACAGGCGGCTCGCAATCTGTTTTTACCTTTTCCTTTTAATGTGAAGCCTGGGTGGATATGTCCGGCAAGGTAGGGTTCTTTTGATGGTGAAATCGGGATGTGCCTACACTCAAGGTCGAATAATTTAAAGGGATCTTGATGACATTTTATTTGAAGGTCATGCCATGGGTCACCCGAGTTTAGATCGTGATTACCTCGAATGAGGTGGATATTTAATTCGCTGAAGCTTTCTCTCCATCGTAATAGAATATCGTGTATTTCCTGCGTTTTCCCAAGCCGGGCATGAAAAAAATCTCCCAGGATAACAAGAGAATCTGCACGGGTTTTTTCGATTAATTTACTTAGTCGAACACAATCATCCCGGGTTCCTTGTTCGGGAATAGGAATGCCGGATTTACGAAAAGTTGCGGCTTTTCCAAAGTGTGGATCAGCAATAAAGAGAACTTTTTGGGATGGCCAATAAATTGCCTTGTCTGGCAATAGCGTAAGGGAGGCGTTATTCCATGAAATTTTAATTCCCTCACTCATAGTTATTATTCGGCTTCGAGTTCCTGGGCCATTTTTCGGACCCGATCGCTCCAAGATTCAGAACTTATCTGAGTTCGTAGTGATTCAGCCCATAGGGGAAAGGAGAAAGGAGTAAGCCGGTCCGTTTCGTTTATGATGACATTTTGCGATTCAATCTCCTTTAGTTTCTGAGTCAGGCGACGAGTTTCCAATTGGCGGTCCAAAACCTCTCTTCGTGCCTGAGTGAGTAATAAATTATCGGGATCATATTTGGAAAACACATCAAAGAATAACCCACCTGAAGCCTGAACCTGTTTAATGGATTTTTGTGCACCAGGGTAGCCTTGAAAGATCAGCCCGGCTACCCGAGCCACTTCCCTGAATTGTCGTTTTGCCATTTCGCTCTGGTTCATACATTGAAGGAGTTCTTCAATAAGTCCTTCAGGTCGAAGGAGAGTTCGCCAAGTTTTTTCGCCAATATCTTTTTCTGAGTTTGAGCATAAATTTAATCCATAATCATTAAAAGAAACCGATAATGTCATAGGTTCGAGTTTTGACATACGAAATGCGATTAAGCATGCCAAACCTTCATGGGCAAGCCTACCTGCAAAAGGGAAAAGGAACCAATTATTGCCATCTCTGGTAACCGTTTTTTCAATCAGAAATTCAGAAAATTTGGGTAAGCATGACCATTGGGATTGTAGGTCCAGGGTTTTTTTCATGGCTTTCATCTCAGGTTCTTTAGACTGCCCCAGACGAAACTCCTCAATTCTTTCGCGGACTGATTTGGCTAATTCGGAAGAAACCGGAGATTTCCCACCACCCCAAACGGGTATAGCCCCTTTTCCTTTTTTTGCCAATTTAACCACAGCAGTTAAATCTCGGATTCGAATAAGAGTCAGAAGTTTTCCGGAAAAGAAAAAACGGCTTCCTATTTTAATTCTTGAAATAAAAGACTCTTCGATCGTTCCGAGAATTTTACCGGTTTGAAATTTTACCAAAATGGCTGGATCACTGGTTATCGTCCCGATGGACATGCGGTGAAAACGGCTTATTCGATTGGATTCCACACAATACAACCCTTCCCGAAGTACCACTCTTTTAAACTGATCGTAAGCCCGAAGAGTTTTTCCACCCTGTACAATAAATTCAATCGTCCAATCCCATTCATCCTTTGTCAGGTTACGAAAAGACCATGCAGTACGAATTTCCTTTAAGGTTTCCTTTTCCCTGAAACCGCCTCCCAAGGCAAGAGTGATCAAGTGTTGGGCAAGTAAATCGAGGGGGGATTGTAGGGGTTCTCTTTGTTCGATTTTTTTTTGATTAATCGAGTGTCGGGCTGCTGCATATTCAATTAATTCCATTGCCTGTGTGGGCACACATAGAACATTGCTTATTGCTCCCGGTTGATGGCCACAGCGTCCCGCTCTTTGTAATAGACGGGCAATTCCCTTCGGGCCTCCTATCTGGATAACCTGTTCAACGGGAGAAAAGTCAACCCCAAGGTCAAGACTGCTGGTACAGACCACTGCTTTAATACTTCCTGCACGTAAGCGGTCTTCGACCTCCATACGTACCTTCCGATCGATTGACCCGTGATGTATTCCAATTTGTCCTTTCCATTCTGGCCGGATTTTGAGCAAGGCATCAAACCAGTATTCCGTTTGCGAGCGTACATTTGTAAAGACAAGACTGGTTGATTTTTTTTCGATCGCCTGAGCCACCTGTTCCAGCAGTTTTCCGCCCAGATGACCCGCCCAGGGGAAGCATTCCATGTTTTTAGGTATGATTGTTTTAACAACAAATTTTTTTTGGATGTCACCATCAATTAATACTCCATTCTTTTGATTACCTATAAGTGCGGCCATTGCCTCTTCCAGGTTGCCAAGTGTGGCGGATAATCCCCATGTACGCAGATTAGGATTCCATTTTCGCAAGCGTGCAAGGCAAAGTTCTGTCTGGGAACCTCGTTTGGTGGATAGCAGTTCATGCCATTCATCCACTACGACTGCTTGAAGTTCAGAGAAACATTCTTTGGTTTCTGGATAAGATAAAAGAAGGGATAAACTTTCCGGTGTCGTTACCAGGGCGGAGGGGAAACTTCTTCTTTGCTTAGCTTTTATACTTCCGGATGTATCACCCGTTCTCGATTCAACTGTCCAGGGAATTTCCAATTCATCAACCAATTCGCAGAGGCTTCTGGTGGTATCTTCCACCAATGCCCTTAGGGGCGTTAACCAGAGCACCTGAAGTTTCGGTCGAGCTTTCCTGTCCGAACGATTTGCTTCCATCCAATCGAGAAGTGGAGGAGCCCAGACGGCATATGTTTTCCCAGTACCTGTGGGTGCATGAACCAATCCACTTTTTCCATCACGGTATGCCTTCCAAGTTTTTTTTTGAAAGGGAAAAGGTTTCCAATTACGGCTTTTGAAAAAATCATTAATTTTTTCAGGAGGTTTTGGAGAATTGGGGCTTTTTATTTTTTTTGTCACCATAGCGTAGTCTGCTTTTCGGTGAATTCTTCTGTTAGTTCTGGTCCATTATGCTGGACCTTGTTTACTTGTGAGCTGACTTGATATGCTTCCAGGGTTTGTTTGCATTGGGCGTAGCGGTTTAAAAATAGATCGAGATTAGTTTGTGCAGCTAGCCATGCTGTCCAATCTTCAGGTTGAAGAATGACTGGCATTCGGTGATGAATGTGAAATAAATTGGGTGAAGCTGAATGGGTAAGTATGGTGAAGGATTGAGTGGATTGGTCTCCCTTTTTTGTTTCATTCCAAATACCTGCCATGGCAAAGGTGTCTCGATTATTGAGGACGTGGAAATGCGGGTATTTTTGGGTTTCAAGTTTTTGCCATTCGAAATATCCATCCGCTGGTACGAGGCATCGGCGTTGCTCGACGGCGTTTTGGAAAATAGGTTTTTCTCGGACAGTTTCGATCCTTGCGTTGATTGGATTCGGGATAGAATTCGCCTGTTTTTGCTCCGTGATTAATCCCCATTTTGCGAAGGTCCAGGCATATTCTTGGTTCCTGCGAATAATAATGGGGTGGTTCTGTCCAGGTGCCCGGTTATAACTGACTGAGGCAGGAGGTGGAGGAAGAGGCAGGTTTTGGGGCAGTGCTAGTTTTTTTTTCTGTGCCCAGGAATATCGACCACACATAAATTAGGATGTGAAAATAATTTCTTTTTCGTTGGTCACGATGAAAAATTATTTTTTGGGTTCAGTACACAGGGCGGCGACGGGTTTCGACCGGTTGTCCTTTTCGTCAGCCTGATAAAGTTTATGGATTTGAAAACCTGCACGGAATGGAGAGCCGTGTTCTTTTATCCAAGCCGTAATGGATGACAGGACAGATTCATCCTGAGAGCACGACCATTCTGGATGTAACCATGTAGGCACACCAAATTGAGCAAAGTTTATCTCTTTTGCCCAGTGTTGAATGCTTGAGACATCTTCCACGATAATCTTGAATTCGTCTGCGATCGATAGGTTTTCTGCAATGGGCAGAGCAAGGCTTTTGGGGCTGAGCGTAATCCAGTCCATTTCACCATGAATGGGATAGGCACCACAAGTTTCGATATGGATAGGCAAGTTACGAATCCGCATTTCATGAACAAGATCGTGTAAATTATGAATGGCTGGTTCTCCACCCGTAATGATAACAATCTCGCAACCTGAAGAAAATGCCTCTTCTGCTAAATCAACTGGAGATAGTCTGTCAATATGCTCTGGTTTGTGTTCGGGGTGCCAGGTACCTGCTGAATCGCACCATGGGCAATGAACCGGGCAACCATGCAGGCGAATAAAAAAGGCTGATTTCCCCAAATGTAAACCTTCCCCCTGCCATGAGTGAAATCGTTCGTAGACGGGAAGTTCGCTCACTTTTTTATGTCCGGTATAAAGGTGGCTGAGTTCCTGGAGTCTTCCTCCAAATGGATTTGCTGAATCCATGCCCGACTGTTGGTGTGTTGACGGACCATTTTGTCAAAAATATAGAAAAGATGTTTGGCGATACCTTCACAGGATGCCTGTTCGACTTCAGTAATTTTAAGGAGCCCGGATTGAGCAAGTTTTCTAATTTCTTCGATTCTTGGGTCGGAATTACAAACAATGGTTCCATGATCGAGGTGTTCATCAATCCAATCTCCAAGGTAATGTAATTCTCCAAAATCAACCACAAATCCATTACTATCCATCTCCTTTGATGCAAAAGTCAGGGTGATTGCCCAGCTGTGCCCATGAATGCGTGAACATCTACCAGAATGCTTGGGTTGGCGGTGGGATAGGGGAATATCCCTATACGTCTTGCTGCATGTGATCATGATTTAAAAGTTATACTTTATATTGGGTGGGGTCGGAAAGACCAACCAATTCAAAAGCTTCCTTTCTTTCGACACAGGTCCCACATTTTCCACAGTGTTTACTACCGCCGGCATAACAGGACCAGGTTTTTTCGAAAGGTACCCCCAATTCGTTCCCTCTCTTTACCAAATCTGCTTTGCTCCATTTTACAAAAGGTCGATGAAGATCAATTTGGTTCCAATCAGCCAATTGCAGAACATGATCCATCGCATCAGCAAACTCGGGTCTGCAATCCGGATAGATCGTATGATCCCCAGCATGTGCCGCATATGCAACCGTATCAAATTGAAGGGATATTGCATGACCAGCCGCAAGAGAAAGGAGGATCATATTCCGGTTTGGCACCACGGTTGCCTTCATTGAATCTTCGGCGTAATGTCCTTCCGGTAATGAGATGGAAGAATCGGTCAGAGCACTCCCACCGAGTAGGTTTCCCAACATAGGTAATTGTAGAATGTGATGTGGGAGGCCGAGGGATTCTGCAATATTTTTACTTGAGGAAAGTTCCTTTTGGTGCCTTTGCCCGTAGTCTATGGACAGGAGCTTTAGTTCCACATTCCGATCGAGTAAGTGGTATACGAGAACAGTTGAATCGAGTCCCCCCGAAAAAAGAACGACTGCTTTCATAGTAAAAAATAATGGTTCATAATAAAAGATAATGATTGATAAACAAATTAGGATTGAGATCGATCATTGAATGTAAAAATAAATTTTTTTTGGAAATTCCCGAGAACAACTTTTGCGTATTTTAAGGTTTTATATGCTGATCGGGGCGTGGGAAAATTTTCCGGTGAATTTTATAAATTCGGTTCAATTCTTGAATCGGATTGCTATGGTCATCAACACGAAGGTCTCGAAAACGATCGTTCAATCCACCATAACCCCAATTTTTCTTAACCACTAATAATGCGGCAGATTGCATTCCTCTTTTATCCCCACCCGCATCTTGGCCTGCCTGTAGAGCCATAATTAAGCGTTCAGCAAGAAAACCACTGCTTTTTTTAAAACTGTTTGCCATGGCCTCGACCACTTGAGGACCGGTGAGGAGATTGCCCTGCACCGAAAAATTCTTTCCGCTTCTGGTTCCAGCCCAATTTAAACATTCTGTACCTGTGTGGTTTGATGTATTTCCATCCTGATTAATAATGGCGACCTGCCGATGCTTTTGTAACGGGTCCGTCTTAATCATTAAAGCAATGATCTGCTCAGTCCTTATACCTTGAGACAATAATTTGAGCCCCACAGGTCCATATTGAACATTTCCCCAGGCTTGAGATGCGACTGCACCAATACCTGCTTTTGCATAGGGAACCACACTGCCCACTGCAATAAACTTGGACTGGACTGCGACGCCGAGTTCATTGGTTTCTGAATCTCTTGCAATGATGGAAAATGTGGAAATAGGTACAGATGGGAGGGTGTTTTTTGAATGCGCCATGAAAAAGATACTCAAAAAAATACCTGTAGATTTATAAATCATAGTCTTTTATTACAGCTCGAAATGTTTAATTTCAAATACTTTACATCCTATTCAATTTTGCGATTTTCAATTATTTTTCCGAAGCTGAAATAAAGGAATCTGCACAAATAAAAGAAGGAAATATAGATGAATTGACAACCCTTAGCCTCTAATCCATAAGAATTGGCTATTGCATCAAATTCTTGGGGGTGTAACTCAGTTGGTAGAGTAGCGGACTCTTAATCCGTTTGTCGGGGGTTCGAGCCCCCCCGCCCCTACGATTTTAGACTTTTACTCCGGGTATTTGTAATGCCGTTTTTGGATGGAAAAGTATTTTGCATCATTGAGTCTGGGAGTAGGTAATGAATGATCAAAGCGTTGAAATTATTCATTACCTGTGGGAATTAGAATTTCGATTATTCCAATGTGGCCACAAATTTCATTTTTTATTATTGGGGAATTTCTTGTAGTCTCTTTTAGCTGCCTTTCTACTTTGATTGGGATTACCCAAATCTCCACCCTTCGCGATCATTTCGGGAAAAATATTATCCCACCATGTATCGTAAGCATTGGATAGGGTCCTGATCATATCGGGCTTTTCTTTGGAAAGGTCATTTTTGCATCCTGGGTCCTTTTTGACATCGTAGAGTACCCAATGTTCTTTTGGACTTACTCCCCAATGATACTGAGCTGTACCATAGGCATAAGTCATATTCTTACTTCCTCTTGAGACATTTTGTAAGCCCTTGCACTGGCTCATGTATTGAAGGCATTGTGGATTTCCGCAATCATGACTACGGAGCATGAGGTGATTTTCTTGCCGTACACTGGCCATGGCATATTTATGGTGTTTTGCATATCCGCTCGGCCATCGGGCAACATGGTGAAAAAGAATACGATCTTGGTTCCACTTGATTGGTTTGTGACTTTCTAGCAATGGGCGCAGGGTAAATCCTTCGAGTTTCTTTTTGAGACTGGTGGGTAGCGGGGTGTCCGTTAAATCACACAGAGTGGGTAAAATATCAAGATGAGCGGTCAAATGGTTGATTATCTTTGGTTCCCATGTACCTTTCCACCGCCAAAACGAGAAGGCCCGGCTTCCTCCTTCCCAGGCAGTACATTTAGACCCACGCATATTTGCATTATAAATATCCAGGCCCTCGGTCACACCGTTATCATTGACCATAATAATGATCGTATCCTGTTCCCTATTTGTATCGCTAAGAAATTTCATTAGGCGTCCAAGATTATAATCAATATTTTCAATCATAGCCAAATAAGTGGAATGGGTATTGTTCAATCCAGCATCCCGGAATGGTTTAATCAAATTTTCGGGAGCGGCTAGAGGAGTATGGGGGGAGTAAGTGGCGAGGTAGCAAAAGAAGGGGGCATCCTTGCATTCTCGGATAAAAGTCATCGCTTCGTCAAAAAAAACATCTTCACGGAAACCTTTCGTATCCCTTCGTTTTTGGTTACGAATAAAAGTGGCATCAAAGTGCTTTAATGGACCACCCACATTAGTCGAACACCAGTCGAATCCCCTTTTTTCCGGGCCTGGTTTGTTACCCAAGTGCCATTTTCCAATGAACCCAGTTTTATATCCGCCCGTTTTCAAGAGTTGGGGCAAGAGAACTGCATCTTTGTGAAGTTGCTGTCTGGGGATAATCGTATGGGTAACCCCGGATCGGAATTCATGCAGCCCGGTTAACAAAGCAGCCCGGGTAGGAGAGCAGGAAGGGCTGACATAAAAATTATCAAAGCTCACACTTTGGGAACGCAGTTTATTTGTGTGAGGAGTTTTAAGGTATGGGTGCCCGTGTGCATTGACATCACCATAACCCTGGTCATCGGTAAGGATGAAAATAATATTTGGTTTCTCGCTTGCAGCGAGGATGAAATCGAAAAATAAGATTAGGATGAAGGGGAGGGTTTTCATGGAATTATTATTCTATCTGATATCAATAAAAGATGATTATTACCATAACCACTAGAAGGAAAATTTGTGCAATATTAAAAGTCTGATCCAATATTTAAATTGTTCTTTGATTGACCTATGAGAATATTTTTTGGAAGTTAATCCAAATTGGCAAATCATACTAAAAGTTTTATCAACGAAGTTGGGAACCAATTTAATTTGGACGGATATATTGGGTCATCTGAAGTGCATGGCAATGGCAATGTAAATGATACTTTTCTACTTTTTTGCGAAGACGAAGATTCTTTAAATAGATATACTCTTCAAAGAATTAACCACGATGTGTTCAAGAATCCTGAGGGATTAATGGAAAATTTTTCCCGAGTGACCCGGCATCTACAGTCTAAAATTAAAGAGGACGGATCCGGTAAGAAATGCCTTACTCTGGTACCGGCCAAAGATGGTCGTTTTTTTCACAAAGATTCTAATGGGAATTATTGGCGGGTCACCAAATTTGTTGATGGTGGACGCTCTTTCGAAGTGCCTGAAGATATTCATCAAGCATTTGAAGCAGCCAAAGCGTTTGGTGATTTTCAGGCAAAACTTGCTGATTTACCCGGTGATCCTCTAATCGAAACCATTCCTGATTTCCATAATACTCGCATGCGGTTTGAATATTTTCGTTCAGTCTGTGCTCAAAATAAATTAGAGCGGGTAGACGATGTTCAGGACTTAGTACAATTTGCTTTGGAGAGAGAGCATTTAGCTGACGTTATTGAAGTCGAAAATTTCCCATCCCGGGTTGTGCACAATGATACCAAATTAAATAATGTGCTCCTTCATAAAAAAACAGGCGAAGGAATGTGTGTGGTTGATTTAGACACGGTTATGACAGGCTGTGTATTGCATGATTTCGGTGATCTTGTCCGCACAGCTGCTTGCTCCGCATTGGAAGACGAGCCGGTCTTAGATAAGGTTTTCTTTTTACCCAAAACATTTGAGGCAATTGTTGAAGGTTACCTAAAGGCTGCTGGGAATGTACTTGAATCGATTGAGATCGAGCACTTGGCGATCGCTCCACAAATTATTACCTATGAATTAGGTCTGCGTTTTTTGACCGATTATTTAGAGGGCGATGTTTACTTTAAAGTTAAACGGCCTATGCATAACCTGGATCGAGTGCGTGCTCAATTCAGATTATTGGCTTCCATGGAAGAGCATTTCGACCAGGCTAGGCAAATTGTTGATGTGTGCTCCCGGTCCTTGTTAACGCATTAGATTACATTCAGGAAGGGGTATAGTAATTAGCCTGCCCTTAAGGTTTTTTTCTTCTACTAGGCTTTTTTTGCTTAAAGATTACTAAGGCTATTCTTAAACTCTAGTGAAGTAAAAAGAATTTATAGTCTGGGGAATAGATAGAAATAAAGCGGTATTACCTAGAATCTAATCTGCGACTGCCAATGCAAGGATTTCGGATCGTTTTACCATTTTTTTTGTTGAATCCGGAATCAGGTAATATTCGAGAATTCCTTTTTTAATAAGTTTCTTTATGGAATTTGGATGCCTATATCCAAGAATGGAAGCTGCTTCCCTTAGTGAAAGTAAAATATCGTCATCAATCATATTAGTGGTGCCATTTAGAATTTTAATAGATTTTATTTTCAGAGATTAAGAAGATTGAGTTTCAACCAAATTTTCTAGGCCGCCCCCGACCTCTTTTTTTATTTTGTTTGCTGGAATCTGAGTCGGTTTGATCCACTTGCCCAGATTCTTTGAGTTTAAGAACATCGCTAAGTAAAACTCTTTTCCTTACCACATGGGGAAGTTTGTAAGAAGTAAGGATTTCCTTCTCGATTAACATATTTACGGAGCGATAATGGGCATAACCCAAGATCTCAGTTGCTTCGGTTATTTTGATAAAGCGGTCGAGTTGTTCATTTTGGAAATCTTTCATGTTAAGAAATTGAGAAGATGACAATTTACTCTGCAGAGAATTTTGATATGGATGAATTAAATACCAATTCAACAAGTTCACTTTTCTTAACCCGTTTCCTTGTTGATAGTGGAATCGAGTAAGAGGACAGCACCCCCGATCTTACAAATTCCGATATTTTGGTGTATGATCGGTAACCAATGAGCGTAGCCGCATCTGAAAAGTTAAGAAATTTTTCTTTCTCCGAAATTTTACTTTTTGTGGACGGTATATAATGCATGATGAGTAATTTTTTAGAATGTTGGATTGTTAACAATTTTTCCGGCGTAAATAATTATATTGTGTATGTTGTTTATGTGTAAAAATGATAAGTATATAAAAACTTAATGAAGAATTGATGATTTCACAGTTGGATTGGGTACTATGTTTTGTAATCTAAAATATTAATTATTTGGTCGTATAATTTAATTATTTGGACTTCTTTTGGCTGATTTTTTCGGGAGTGGCTAAACTCATGACATCAGAAAATCTTACTCTCTTTCTTGTCGTATCTGGTAATGTATATGTTTTGAGGAAACCTTCATTGATTAACTTGATAATCGATCTATAGCTCTTGTAACCAAGGATATAAGATGCATCTGTGAGCGTAATTAATTTATTTTCATTCATAATTATAGTAAGCAACGATTTATATATGATGAGTTTTTAAATTATTAATTTTAATATAGTTAACTTTTTTTCATATTAAATCATAGGAAATTCGAATATTATGCACTTTACAATAACTTGCGTTTAAATGTCAATTTTTTAAATTAAATTAGTCAATTACTTAAATTTTAATTTTTGGCACTATTAGTTCTATTCATTATTTTATGTTTTTTTAGGGTAATTTACATGTTTTAAGTGCTTTTAATTGTGCTTTTTATGAATGAATTCAATGGCATGATGTTTAAATACTTTATAGTAACTCATTATTTTCAGTTTTTAAATTATAAGCTCAAGATAAATTTATAACCAAGTTCAAGACATTTAAAATAAAGACCAATTAAGTTTTATACTCCACGCCAGAGTAATTTTTCTGTCTCTTTCATTTTCATCAAATCCTGACATTTAAAGAAACTAATCTTCACTAACAATAATTAGAAAATAAAAGAACTTTGACCATCAGCTTATTGATAATCAATTATCGATTATTGCAAGCATAGAAATGTAGGCATTCTAAAATTATCGTCTATAAAAAGGTAAATGTATTAAATGACTTAAAAAATTTAGTTCCTCGGATAAATACACATCCTTCAAATAGCGTCTTTCCTTTTAGAGCATCTACTTATGCTCAAGGAGAATCTGAATTAGTACCGATGGTAGTCGTAGGTCGGTTGTGGATTCGCAACGCATTCGGAAGGGATGGGCACCAGACTCGATGGCTGCATATTGATTGTAAATTCGGTCACCGAATTACTTCGAATTGTCCTTCAATTGAGGAATCCCCCCTAAAAAAATAGAAAATATATGTTTTTGTTGATTTATGCTTTTCTAGATAAATAAAATTCATTATCTCTCTACATATAAAAATAAACTTTAAGAAATATTTGCTTATTACGCTGGTTTCTTTTTCCTCGGAAATATTCGCTGAAGACAAATTGTTGCCCTCCCACTTTAATAAGTCTGCAAGAATCCTGTCTTTTAATACGGTAATCTCTAAGCAATTTGCGTCCTTAACTTCTGGGATCATTGAAAACCAAAAAAAACTCAAACGCCCCGACAGACCTAATGTAGTTTTACTTTTAGCGGATGACTTGGGGTGGCAGGATGTTGGTTGCTACGATATCGATTTGGAAAGTCCAATGGAGACTCCTCACATAGATGAGTTGGCAAAAAAAGGAGTTCTTTTTCGACAAGGCTATTCTCCTGCCCCCACCTGTGCTCCCACTCGTTGTGCAATCATGAGTGGTCGACACCCTGCGGTTGCGCAAAAGACCCATGTTGTAGGAGGAAATCCACCGACCCCCTACAATAAGACTGCTCACGCAGTGATGGATCCATGGATCAGTGGACGAATGAAGTTATCGGAGGTAACCATTGCGGAGGCCCTTCAGGGAAATGGATATGTTACCGGGCATACGGGCAAGTGGCACATGGCAATTAATCATAATGCGTTTCCGCAACCGGAGGATCAGGGTTTTGATTTTACCCGGCATGATCTTGGAGAAAGCCGGGCAATGCGTCCGCACAGGTTGACCGGATTTGCTACAAATAACAAGAATGACCCCTATCAATTAGATCATAAGGGTTTTCCCAAGGATCGAACCACATTGGATGCGATTCAGTTCATGAAAGAAAATAAAGGTAAGCCCTTTTTTTTGTATTACGCTGCCTGGTTGGTACACACACCCATTCATTCAAGGAGCAAAGCTTTATTACAAAAATATTGTCATAAATTGGGTGTTGAATTTCCCAAAGACCCGATTGGTTGGGCTTTGAGTGGGCAACGAAATCCATACTATTGTGCGATGGTTGAAATGCTCGATGCATACATTGGACAAATTATCAATTATCTAGAAGTGACCGAAGATCCTCGATGGCCTGGGCATAAATTAATTGAGAATACCTACCTTATACTTACATCCGATAATGGAGGAATGGAGAAAGTCCCCGGAGAGATTATCACAGATAATTATCCATTGGATAAAGGGAAAATAAACGCAAAAGAGGGTGGGGTGAGGGTTCCGTTTATTATTACCGGTCCAAAGATTAAATCTAATCAGGAAAGCAATGTGATGGTTAACGGTTTGGATTTTTATCCCACAATTTTGAGCTGGACTGGAACAGAAAGACCCCAAACACAGAATTTAGATGGATCTGATTTAAGTAAATTTTTAGAAATTGATCCTCAGTTAGCAACCTTAGTCAAAGATAGTAACGGGGAAATTAGGAATTCAATGGTATGGCACTTTCCTCATGGAGTGGCTCAGCAATCCACCCTCCGTGTAAATGGTTGGAAATTGATTTATAATTACATGCCACAAAAGCCCAGACTTGAGCTTTATCAATTGTATAAGAATTATCCTAGTTCATCTCGAAGAATTGACATTGAAGAAGCTAAGAACTTAGTTGCCGAAATGCCTGATAAGGCGGAACAGATGAGGCAGGAATTATTTCGCAGGTTAGATGAAATGAATGCATCTTATCCCTACCAAAACCCATATTATAAAGGAAATCTTTTGTATAAGGATAAAGTCTGTATCGGAGTTGCAAACGGAATGGATAAAGGAAGTCGTTTGGTATGGGCACAGTTTAAGGACAGGGGGGCAAAAGTGATAAGGGGGCAGTTATTATACACTTTTAATGGAGGAGATAAGAGTGAGGAATGGTATTTATCAAAGGCCTTAATTCAAGGAAATCGAGTAGTTGCAGAGTTGCCCAAAAATGCCACTCATTATGTTTTTAATTTTGTGGATGAACACAATTTCCTCGTTTCTTATCCCGAGATGCCTGATTTACTTGAAGCGGGAAAGCGAAAGGGTAAGGGGCCATATTCATCTTCCGCATTTGCGGTTAAAAATTAAAATAGTTTTCACAAATGAATGTAATTTTGCAAAAAAAAACACCGTATTCCTACGGTGTTTTTTGGGGGCTTTAAAACAAACTTTTTTTGAAACAAACTGACATTAGTGAGCACATTAGACTGCCAATTTGCAGAATGTTCAAAACAAAAGAGTTTTTATAAAATTTTTACAGTATTCGGAAATAGAAAAACCATGTCTGCATGGGTTTCGTATTTAATGTGAAATTTAACTAAAGAGAATTAACTCCATTTTAACATCCGCTCGATTGGTTTTTGGGCATTTTCAATTAATGATTGGGTCATGGTAATCTCTGGAGAATTATTTTTTAAGCAATCGAGTAGCTTTGAGATCGTATTCATTTTCATAAAACGGCAGTCATTGCAGGCACAATGTCCGGTTGGTCCTGCGATAAAAGATTTGTTGGGTAATTCTCGGGTCAGGCGATGCATCATTCCCGTTTCAGTCAGAATGATAAAAGTATTGGAAGGACTATTCTTACAGTAGTCCACCATTTTTTCAGTGCTGCAAACCTCGTCTGCAAGGTCCCGAACTGATTCAATACATTCGGGATGTGCAACAACGGGTGCATCAGGATGTTCCAATCGGCATCTTTCAATGGATTCTTTTGTGAAAAGTACATGAGCGTAACAACTGCCGGGCCAAAGTTTCATCTTCCGACCTGTTTGCCCCATTACCCATTGGCCCAGGTTCTGATCGGGTACAAAAAGAATTTCCTTATCTTCTGGAACATTATTTACGATTTGAACGGCGTTTCCACTAGTGCATATTACATCGCTTAAGGCTTTTACATCGGCTGAGCAATTTACATAGGCCACGATATAGGTATTCGGATTCTTGTCTTTATAATCGGCTAATTGTTCGGCTGGGCATGAATCAGAGAGGGAACAACCTGCATCCATATCGGGGAGGAGCACCGTTTTACTTGGGTTGAGAATTTTGGCAGTCTCGGCCATGAAGTGGACCCCGCAGAAAACAATTATATCTGCATTTGTAGTTGCCGCTTGTCTGGCAAGCCCTAACGAGTCCCCTACATAATCCGCCATTTTTTGAATCGATTCTATTTGATAATTATGACAAAGAATGACCGCATTTTTCTCTTTTTTCAGATTAACAATCTCTTCCTGATCCGCAGAGAGAGAAGATGGAGATTGGTTGTGCTTAAAGACCTGTAGTTTGAAATTTGATTCTGTGGCTATGCTCATGCCTGATTCGCTTTTGTGCATTGTCCCTCTTTTCGAAAATCCGGGCATTCAGCATGTACTTGAAGCCTTTGGTCTTTTACATCCAAACCAAGCTTTTCGGAAACGTTCTTTCCATACCACTCCATAAATGGTGCATCTATATCGAAAATGTTCTTACAATCTGAACATACCACCTGAGCCTTAAAGGTTTCGGACCTACCATTTAAGGCATAAAATTTATTGTCCTGCCCAATATCAATTTTACGAATAATTCCGCTTTCCACAAGAAGGGGTAAATTGCGATAAACGGTGGCTCGGGATACCGTTTCATCTAAGTTTTGAGCGTCTTGTAATAATTGATCAGCAGTAAAATGACCCGATTGACGAAATAAGGCTTCCAGTACCCCTTTTCTTTGCCCGGTCACACGCAAGCCTTTGCTAGCGAGAAAGCCAGAAAAGCTTTCCCATGTTTCCTTATCACAGACGCTCATGTTAATAGATAATTTGTATGCACTTAAAAAATGTTTAAACGCCATTACAATGAAGGTCAAATTTATTGAGACAGAAATGAGATAGTATTTCCATTCATTTAATATATCCCTTCACTCTTGTTCTTTTATGAATTCATAACTAATACAAAGAGAATGGCAATTAAAGTTAATGAACATCTTATCCCCGATTGGGCAATTGAAAGACAGGCACAGACCATGTTTGAGCAAGTGGCAAAATCGATGCCAGATAAGCCTAGGGAGGTGGTTCAATTAGCTGCATTGGATCTCGCCAGAGATCGAATGGTTGATCAGGCTCTTATGGCACAAGAAAGTCAGAACAGAGAGTATGTAATCGATGCCGAAGAAGTAAATTTGGGGATGAAGAAATGGATTAGTCAAAATGGGGGAAAAAAGGCTTTCTCCAAGGGAAAACACCCGGTGATTAAGACGGAGGATGATTTAAGGAAAGAAATAACCAGCCAAATTCAATTCAATCGATTATTAGAAGAGGAGTCTACTAGTGAAAAGATTAGTGAATCTGAGGCTAAAAAATACTATGATGCACGCCCGGATTTATTTGAGACAGAAGTTTTACTTACAGCCTCCCATATTTTAAAAATGGCAAAAACGGAAGAGGAGTTTGCCCGTGCAGAGGAGCAAATTATCAAAATACGAAAAAAAATTGAAGACGGAGATCCTTTTATTGATATGATCAAGAAGGAATCTGACGATTCACAAAATGACGGACACCTTGGAACTTTTGGAAAAGGTCGTATGGTACCTCCTTTTGAAAAAGCAGCTTTTTCCTTAAAAGTTGGCGAGGTTAGCGAACCAGTAAAAAGCCAATTTGGATGGCACTTGATAGAACTACACGATCGAAAAGAACCCGAAGTCACTCCCTTTGAAGAGGTCAAGGAAAAGATAGTCGAATACTTGGGAGAAAGAAGGAAAGACCGAGTATTTGATCAATTTTTAGACAAACTTAAAAAGCAGGCTGATATTACTGAGGTTGCAGGTATTTGATTTATTTTTTCAGCCAATCTAAAATCTGCAAGCTCGCTTCAGATTGATTCAATGCATAGAGGTGAAAGCCGGGTGCTCCCTTGGATATTAGTTCCTTTACTTGTTCCTTTGCCCAGTCTGTTCCCACTCCGGGCTGTCTATCCTTTTCTACTTTTTCCAATTTGTTTTGTAATTCACCGGGTAAAGATGCTTCACACATTTTACAAAATCTTTGGACCTGACCGATTGACTGAACGGGCAATAAACCGGGGAGCACCGGTATTTCAATTTTTGCACTTTTACAATCTTCGCGAAATTGAAAGTAAACTTGGTTATCAAAAAATAATTGAGTGGTAATAAAGTCTGCACCCGCATCCACTTTTTCCTTAAGATGTAATAAATCAATATTCTTTGAAGGTGATTCTGGATGCTTTTCAGGATATCCTCCTACTCCAATTCCAAAGTGGGGGAAATATTTACGTATAAGGGAAACTAATTCAGTGGCATATGAAAGACCTCCCTCAATAGGCCGGAATTGATCCTCGCCTTGGGGTGGGTCTCCACGCAGAGCCATAATGTTACAAAACCCTTCCTGTGCAAAATCCTCTAAGATCTCAAGTAACTCAGTCTTGGTATGTCCCACGCAGGTTAAATGGGGCATGACTTCAAACCCAAATTCACTTTTCAGTATTTTGGCATAATGCATGGTTGTTTTACGGGTGCCTCCCCCCGCCCCATAAGTGATCGAGACAAAATCGGGATTGTGCGGTTTTAAGGCAGCTGCTGTTTTGAGCATTCTTTCACCGCCCGCTTCATTTTTAGGCGGAAAAAACTCAATGGAAAAAAGTGGTTTATCCTGTGCGAAAAATTTTGATATAGAGATGCCTTTACTCATATCATATCATCATATCATGATATGATGATATGTTGCAAGCAGGTTGTGCTTCTTGTTTTAAAGTCGAATACGAGCGGTGAGAAGGAGGTTACGAATTGATTCGAGGTAGCGACCAACTCGTGCTTGAGGAGAAATTTCCTGTGCTCTTTCTAAAAGGCTCACGGCTTTTTCGTATGCCCGGATCGATACGAGCATTCGTGCGTGTTCAATGAGGGCACTCACTTCAATATCCTCAATTTTCGAAGCTCTTTCGAAGTAAAGTTCAGCGAGGGTATGATCCTGTTCATTCCATGCATGCTGTCCAAGCATGATAAGGGCTTTTCCTTCCAATGGATGTTTGGCAACAACTTCTCTGAGTATGTCAGATGATTCTTCGGTTTTACCTGTCGCTTTAAGAACCTCAGCTTTGAGTAACAATACATCCTTTTCATTTTGAGGTGAATAAGATTGGCCAAAGGTCGATTCAATTTTTTCCAAGTATGAGAAACAATCCAAGTAAGATCCGCGGTTCATCAAAATACTTGCGACTCGGACATATTTTTGGATCGGAAGTTTTTCATTATCTGCAATTGCCCGTTCATAATTCTTGAGGGACAGTTCGTAAAGATTGAGATTGTGGTAAAGATCTCCAAGGCGAATCAAGTCATTATTATTTAAATTCCCCATTCTACGCAAAGCTTCCAGGGCAACGGCTGCATCCTTTTCATTTCCCAGTCCCTGGAGTGCTGCAGCCCGGGCTCGATGACAAAAAACATTTTCCGGCTCTTTGCTCAGGAGCTCATTGAGGAGGGCAAGAGCTTCGGGGAAGCGACTCGTTTCGAGAAGACAATTGACTAAGCCATTGCGAGCATCCTTGCTTTCTGGAAATAAAAGGATTCCCATTCGGTATGCATTTTCCGCTGAAACGAACTGTTCTAGTGCATAATAGCAATAACCAAGAGCGACATAGGTAACACCATCTCCTTCACCCAAGCTAATTGATTTGGATAAACTGGAGGCCGCTTCTTTGAAGTTACCCAAGCTCAACTTGACGAAACCAAGGTTTTTATGAGCCCTCAAAAAAGAAGGAAATTTTTGAATAGCCGTATAGTAAGATTCGGAGGAACGAGTAAGCCGACCCCGTTGGTAATACATGGTAGCCAAAGCAAAATCTAAAGCGGCACTTGATTTTGGGTCCAA
The DNA here is from genome assembly GCA_963934295.1 of uncultured Opitutia bacterium. Taxonomy (GTDB): domain Bacteria; phylum Verrucomicrobiota; class Verrucomicrobiia; order Opitutales; family Seribacteraceae; genus Seribacter. Next base: position 16,528 of record CAWVXY010000028.1, on the reverse strand, counting down.
TTTCTTTTCCAAATATATGATCGCTTCATCCAATTGATTCTCGGCTTTGGCGATTACTTCTCCAAGAATAGCCTGTTCACTTTTACTATATCTTGGTTCGACTTCGCTACGAAATCCATAGTCTCCCATAAAGCTTCTAACGAAATTTGGATTATTCCAAAAGTCTTGAGTCAGTTCATAGGATGGAGGGGTACTCCAAGCGAAAATAGTGGCTTGAAGTGATAAAAAATATAAAATTATTTTTTTCATTGATCGAGTAAGCTATAACGAATGGGTAAGTAAAACTGGACCTTAACAGGTTCGCCGTTTCTTGTGGGGGCTTCATAAAATGAACTTTCAGCGGCTTTTTTGGAAGGTTCGACAAAATCTGGATGAGTGGAGGAAACGACTTCCAACACCTCTACTTTTCCAATTTCATCGATTTGAATAAGGAGCCTGACTTCACCCTCAACCCCTCTTCTTTTAAGCGAAGAAGGATAGCGTAAGGTCCCTCGCTTAAGTACATTAGGAGTTCGGTCCAATTCATGGAGAGCAAAAACAAGTTCCCCTTCGAACCCACCAGCAACGGGATTGAAATCATTTAATGAAAACTCTGCTTTGAAATCACCTGGTCCGACCTCTAGGTTGGCAGAGAGTGATTCAATTTTAAGAATGGGGGATTTTGTTTCCAATGGTCTGGGTACGGATTGTTTTTTAATAATTTCCTCTGTTTTTTTCTCTAATTTTGTTTTGGGTGGAGGGGGGAGCTTCAAGGGGACAGATTCAACCTCACGTACAACCCATTCTTCATTCCTGACAAGTTCAGAAAGGGGTAAAAGGAAGAAAAGACCAAGAGAAACCAAGATTGAGCAGATCAAACTTTTTTTGGATCCATTACCTCTCGTCTCGGACTCAATACCAGGAACCCAATCGATTGCAGACGTTTCCTTCATTTGGAATCTACAGAGAGTTTTACCGCTTTTGCACCAGCTAGTAGAGCTTGGTCCATGACTTGAGTTGCTAAACCTGCCTTTGCACCTTTGGACACTTGTATGATAACGGATGGAGCTTCATTCATCGAAAAATTTCGAACTTTGGGAGCGACTCCTTCTAAACCGATGGAAAAGCCATTTGTTATAACCTGTCCAGATCCGGGTAAATTAAAAAATAAAGGAGGTTTGGGAATATCCGATTTTGAATTTGAATCCTTGTATGATGAGGAAATCCCCACTTCATTAACAAAAGAAGTGGCGACAATAAAAAAAATCAGGAGAATGAAAACCATGTCGATTAACGGTGAAACATTAATTTCGGTCTGCTCCGCTTGAAGATTAATCAGATTTTTTCTCATCTGTTTTTTAAAGTTGCCAAAGAAACAGAACGGGCAACCTTTTTGGCTTCCGATACAAGTTTTGTGAGAACAGTCGCATCTGCCCATTTATCAACCTGAATCACAACAGGTTTATCTTTATCTTTAATCGCCAGTCTAATTAATGGAGATACTTCAGACAACTCCACCATCTCGCCGGAATGAAAAATTTCACTTTTTTCTGAAAGTGCAAATAAAACTGAATTTTTTTGGAGGGAAGATGCATTTTGAACTTTTGGGCGGGAAACATCAACGCCAGGAAGTGTTACAAAGGTGGCAGAAACAATAAAGAAAATCAGCAGAATAAAAACGACATCAATCAAGGGGGATACATTGATTGCACTGTCTTCATCTTCCATACTGGATCTTCTGCGCAGTTTCATTCCGTTGATTTGAGGGGTCTAATTTGTCGTAAGGAAATACTTTCAAGCCTATTGACACAGTGTAGCCAGTCTTTCTTTTTCCTTTTGAGTAAATGAGAAAAAGCTAGGGCCGGTATTGCAACCAGAAGACCGGCCTGAGTGGTGACAAGTGCTTCTGAAATCCCACTCGCGATAAGATCCATTTTATAATTGTCCTGCATGCTTAGACCATCGAATGTCCTGAGCATTCCCCCCACGGTTCCGAGAAGCCCGATTAAAGGAGCAGCAGTTGCGAGGACAAGAAGGAATCTTAGCCTGCGGTTAAGGTAAGAAGAATCCGAAGCTCTTACCTGTTCAAACCTTTTTTGAGTTTCCTTCGAATCCTGATGGTTACCCATACAGTAATGCATAATTTGATTAATCCGCCCACCCCCTCGAAATGCACCCCATTTTTCTCTTGGGAATGATTGGAGATCCCGTGGGATTATGGTTTTAAGCCGAAACCAAAGATCAAAAGCGATATAATATGTATAAAGGGAAAGAATAGCCAAAGTGGGCATGAGTATTCCACCTTTTTGCCAAACTAAAGTTGCTTGTTCCCACAGATCAAGAATCGGATTCATTGCTAGAATCTTTCAGATTATTGCTTTTGTCTTCCTGCGTTAACCGGACCAGGCGTCCTGAAAAGCCTTCCATTTTTGATATGATACCCTGTAATCTTCGCGTTAGTAACGCGTGCACAATAAGGGCAGGAATGGCTGTGACTAATCCAAACTTTGTGGTAACAAGTGCTTCGGAAATACCACGTGCTAATTCACTATTTTCTGGATTAGCAAAGTTTGTAATTTGCCTGAACACATCTATCATTCCAGTGACCGTGCCCAGTAGACCAAGAAGGGGTGCAGTAGCTGCAGTTACTGCAATGAGGGGAAGTGCTTTCTCGAGTTTTACCTGAACATCAATAATTGCTTCGTAAAGAATTTCTTCAAGAATTTCGGGATTTTTTCCCTTGTACCCTTTGGCCGTTTTTCTAAGCAATTCAAAAGGACCTTTAAACTTTTTATCCAAGGATGCTGCGGATTTGGGCAGTTGAACCTGAATAATTTGAATGGCTTTCACCAGTGCAATAATGAGAGAGAGCACAGCAAAAAATAATATCGGATAAATCCAGATTCCGCCTTTTTGAAGTTCTTCCAATGGATTAAGTTCCCCTTCTTCCATAACAGATGCTTTTCCCAGTGTCGGGTCCAGTGGGAGAGTGATCGTTTCCAAATCTGACGATTCTGGGCTAAAGGCATTCGTAATTAAAACCGAATTTTCTGGTGATACTGACCTTATTCTAGCCGGTTTGAGTTTTAGGACTGAACTTGAGGAAAGCCCCTGAGAGTGTGACTGTTTATTTGAGTGACCCCGTTCCAGAAAACCCGACGAACCTTCATTCCCCGCAAAAAATATAATAGGTCCAATAGACCAAAATTTACCCGCTTCACGGGATCCTTCAGGCGGAACAATTGCATTACTCGAAAAGGATATACCACCTGCCGTTTTTTGAATTGCTTCAATGGATAGAGACATTCCACGAAAAACAGAATCCAAAGAATCCATTCGCGATACACTTTGTTGTAAACTTAGGAGAATACTGGATAATTTTGGAGACCACAGGGTTTCCTCTGCAGGTGGGGTTGTCTGATGCCAACTCGTAATATAATCCCTTAATAAGTTTAAGCTGTAATCGAGTTCATTTTCACTTTCTGTAACCTCTTTTTCTAACTGAAGCAGGCTGGCTTCCCGATTGTCCCGAAGGCGAAGGTGATGCTCAAGTTGAGACCGCAGCTTTCTTGCTTTTGCTTCCAATGCTGTAACCCTGCGAGCCATCGGAATTTTCTCCTCCTCAATGGAGTTTCTCCATTCAGCCAATTCCATAATGGCCTCTTGGAGATCAGTCTTGGCTTCGTTGCGAACTGAATCAATTGATTGAGCAGGTAGAAATGGAGAAATGAAAGATAACGCGAGTGCAAAAATAAATGAAACTTTTTTCATTATTTATTATTCGCAGGGGCAGGTAGTGGAAGATTGATAAAGCGGGGTAAAGTCCGATTTTCCATCATTGAAACTCCAGTGGAAATTTCCTTGGCTAATTCATCTTGTCTGGTCCATTGCCAACCGCTTTTCAGAGGTTTACCCCAACCGGCAACCGTTCCGGAATCATTTACAAAATAAGCCACTCCCAATCCGAAATAAAGAACTCTGAATTCCCGCGATTTTTCAGCATCTAAACTGAACTCCTGCCTTTCCACATGAACAGAGCGGTGAAAAAGATGAATGCTCTGTAACAGGGCAACGCTCGCCTCCAGTCGTTTTTTTAGGGGGAGGTGATTTCTCAACTGAGAATCTATTTTTTCATAAAATATAGAAAGGCGGTCACGAAGTGGGGTGGGGAGGAGCATTTCAGTACTTTTAAGTTCTTTTTCAATTTTTTGCATACCTTCGTAATAAAGAATAGAGGCATTCTGTGCTTTTTCTTTACGACTACTCAGATCAGATCGTTGTTTTGCTGCCCCTATATTCTCCTCCTCAAATTGAAGTAATTTTTCTTTCAAATCAGTAATTTCTTTAGCTAAAGCATCTTCGAGGTCGGTGAGGGCAGATTTTTCTGACTTCCAAAGATTCTTTTCTTCGGAAATTAACTGTTTTGTCTTTACCCATTCTTCAATGATTTGATGCGTTTCCTTAACCTGTGCACCAAGTAGACTAACCAGGGCAGGGAATATAAAGAGAGGTATAAATAATTTGAAACAAATCATAATTTCAGAGAGTTCACATTAAATAATTTCAATGCAAGATCAAGTCCTTTTTGAGACTCGGTCTCATTTACTTTAAGGTGGGAATTTAATTTGAAAGAATTTGTCGTAATATCTCGTCCACGACTTTTGGGTTTGCCTGACCCCGGGTCGCTTTCATGACCTTACCTTTGAGTGCATTGATAGCTCCTTCTTTTCCCGCTTTAAATTTTTCCGCTGCATCAGGGTCATCTTGTATTGCTTGTGCACAATGAGATTCAATTTCACCCACATCTGATTTCACTTCCAATCCTTTTTCTTTCACTAAAATAGAGGGGGATTTACCTGTCGAAAACATTTCAGGGAAAAGTTCTTTGGCCACATTATTGGAAACAACTCCTTTTTCAATTAACTCAACCAGTTCCGCCAAATGCTTAGGAGGAATCGGGCAGTCAGTTAAGGAGATCGATTTTGTCTCTTCTTTATTACCTGCAGATAATTCACGGAGCAGATCATTGACCACCCAGTTACCTATTTTTCGAGGATTTTTTGCTAATTTATTCGCTTCCTCAAAATATTCGCATAATGCTAAATCGGGACATAACGCCGAGGTAATCGAGTAGGGAAGGTTCAATTCATCCATATACCTTCTTTGTTTTTCGAAAGGCTTTTCAGGTATTTCATTCCTGATTTGATCTATCCATTCCTGTTCAATTTTAACCGGCATGAGATCCGGATCCGGAAAATAGCGATAGTCATGTGCCATTTCTTTTGATCTCATAGGAGTGGTGTATCTTTGTTCAGGATTCCACCTACGGGTTTCCTGAAAAATTTCTTCGCCTGTCTCCATTGCTTTAATTTGGCGTTTGATCTCGTATTCAACCCCGTTTTTTACGCCTGAAATAGTATTGAGGTTTTTCAACTCGACCTTAGTACCTAATTTTTCGGTACCAACGGGACGAATGCTGATATTTGCGTCGCATCGAAGTTGCCCTTTTTCCATATCACATGAAGAAATTCCCGTGTAGATTAGAGAATTTCTTAGCGAAGTGAGGTATGCAAAAGTTTCTTCGGGAGAAAAGAGGTCAGGCTCGCTCACAATTTCCAATAGAGGAGAACCGGCTCTGTTGTAATCGACTAAACTATCATTTTCAAAATGAGTTAATTTTCCCACATCCTCCTCAAGGTGAATTCTGGTCAGTTGTACAATACGATGTTTTCCCATCACAGCCGGAGAGTCTCCCGGCATCTCAATTTCCACTTCCCCTCCTTCGCAAATAGGTTGGTCAAATTGAGAAATCTGATAATTCTTGGGCATGTCTGGGTAGAAATAATTTTTCCTGTCCCATTTACAAGTATCTGCAATCTTACAACCCAGTAGAAGACCAACCTTAATCGATTTTTCAATTGCCTCCAGGTTCATCACCGGTAACGCACCGGGTAAACCAAGCACAACAGCATCGGTCAGGGAGTTCGGTTCGTGTCCATAGCCACAAGGCACCCGGGTGAACATTTTGGAATTTGTTTCAAGTTGAACATGAACCTCGAGCCCAATAACTGCTTCGTATTTCATTTGAATTCTATTCCTTTACTAGGCTAGGTGTAACGCACCCAAATTTATGTTCACGATCATAGGCATGAGCAATGGATAAAAGAGAACTTTCCTCAAAGGCTCGCCCGATCAATTGTAAACCAATGGGAAGGTTTCCCTGAGTGAAACCACAGGGAACCGAAATAGCGGGAAGCCCCGCCAAATTGGTGGAAATCGTATAAATATCACTCAAGTACATCGAGATTGGGTCATTACTCTTTTCTCCAAATTTGAATGCAGGGGTTGGTGCAGTCGGAGTCAGGATTGCATCCACTTCCTTAAAAACCCGATTAAAATCCTCTCTAATAAGAGTTCTCGTTTTTTGAGCCCTTAAATAATATGCGTCGTAATATCCACTACTTAATCCATATGCTCCTAAAATGCATCTTCTTTTAACCTCTTCGCCAAAGCCTTCCCCTCGGCTTTTTGCATAGACATCGATTGCATTTTGAGCTCGATCACTACGGCTGGTGTAGCGAATGCCATCATAGCGAGCTAAGTTGGAGGAAGCTTCTGCGGTCGCAATTACATAATACACGGGGACCGCTAGGTCAGTAGTGGGCAGAGACACTTCAACAATTTTATGCCCTTGGTTTCGGTAAAATTCCACGGCAAGGTTGACTGCATTTCTAACCTCCTCGTCCATACCTTCTCCAAAATATTCCTTGGGCAACCCTAAAACACATGGTTTAAGAGGTTGGTTGATAGCAGAGGAGTAGGAAGGAATCTCAGACGGAAAACTTGTAGAATCAAGTGGATCATGCCCTGAAATAACTTCGAGAAGTAGGGCAGTATCCTCAACTGTTTTAGAAAATGGGCCAATTTGGTCAAGAGAGGATGCAAAGGCAGCCAATCCATAACGGGAGACCATTCCATAAGTTGGTTTCATCCCAACCACACCGCAAAGGGATGCGGGTTGGCGAATTGAACCGCCGGTATCCGAACCTAAGGTTAAGGGTGTTTCGCGAGCAGCAACTGCTGCTGAACTCCCACCACTACTACCACCCGGAACGCAATTTAAATCCCACGGGTTTCGCGTAGGCCCATATGCAGAGTTTTCTGTAGAGGATCCCATCGCAAATTCATCCAAATTTAAACGGCCTCCAATCACCGCTCCCGCTTCCTTCAGTTTTTTTGTAACGGTGGCATCGTAAGGAGATATATAGTTTTGCAGAATCTTACTTGCTGCAGTCAAGGGTTGTCCTTTGACAGAAATTACATCTTTGAGAGCAACAGGAATCCCGTCCAATGGACCGAGAGAGTTTCCATTCTCTCTTCTTTCATCGGACGCCCTGGCTTGGGCTATAAAATCTTCATCATCGCGGTGTAAAAAGGCGTGAACCTGATCATCAATTCGATCTATTTGATTTAAACAGGCCTGAGCAATTTCAACGGAACTAACTTCTTGGTTCGAGAGTAAATTCGATAGTTCGCTCGCGGTTTTTTCTACTAGTACACTTGAACTCATTGGCTAGTCTTCCACGACTTTGGGTACCAAGATCTGTTCATTCCTGGATTGTGGAGCGTTTTGTAAAGCGAGGTCTACTGAAAATGGCTTTTTAGCTAGGTCCTTATCCCAAACATTAAATCTTGGAAATGCATGAGCTGTGGGTTCAACACCTTCCACATCGACCTCCTGTAATTTTTCAAAATATTTCAACACATCTCCCAATTGTCCGCGAAATTTTTCCTTTTCCTTTTCGCTCAACTCGATCCTTGCGAGGTTCGAGACATAATCAATGTCCATTTGATTGGCTTCTGTTTCACTCATGATTAAGTTCTTAATGTATAGGGTGTGGTCTGGTTCATTTTTTCAACAATTTTTTCAAACGCCTGGTTAACTTCGTTTTCTCCAAGCGTCCGATCTGATGAGCGGAACCGCATACCACAAGCAATACTTTTTTGCCCATCTTCTAAACCTTGCCCAGAAAAAACATCAAAAATTACAACCGGGTCGACTGAGAAATTTCCATTTGCGACTTGATTGGCAATTGATTCGAGTGCTGCGCGCACTTTTTCCGCCGGTTCCTTTTGATCGGTCACAAGAGCAAGATCTTTAATTGCAGGAGGGAAAGATGAAAATTTTTCAAATGTGACGACTTTTCTTTTTTTGGACAGAAGAATAGGGTCAATCAAAATTTCGGCTGCCAGTACCGGTCCTTTAATATTCTTTTGCTTTGAAAGTGCCAGGGAGATTATTCCAGCTGAAATTTCAATTTTATTTTTATGCACATCGCCTTTTTTAGTGGCGTGTTTATTTTGCCAAGGGATTGGTTCTTGTTCCAGTATCCAAGGGTCCTTAGGCATATTTATTCCCGTGGCATGAAAAAAACGATGGATAATCCGTTTGATGTCAAAAAAATCTAAATCCTCGGTTTTCTTCCATTCCCGACTATTCGTTTGTGGGAACATGGCTAGAGCAACACTTACAAGTTCAACATTCCCTCGCGGGCCGGGCTGAAAAACTCTTCCTGTTTCAAAAACCTGACTTAACTGATTGAGGTTCTTTTGGTTGTTAGCTAAAGCATCTAAAAGACCAGGTAAAAGAGATGGACGGACATGGGTATGATCCGCGGTTAAAGGATTACTAAGCTCGATACTTCCACTTTCAATAGAAGGAAACCAGTTTTTTATTTCATTTGCGGATCGAAGGCTGTAATTACAAACTTCCTGAAAACCTTGGCCAGATAAATTTTCAATTGCTCGGTCACAAAAATCATAACTTTGATCATTATCCCGATGTAGAGCGGGTATTGCCAAAGGAGCATTATTTAAATCTGAAGTTCCGTAAATCCGGATGAATTCTTCGACTAAATCAATAGGCCGGTCAACTTCCGAACGGAAAGAAGGAACTTCTACATGCCAGGGTTTTTTTCCTTCCACCGTGAAGCCAAGACGTTTCCATGATTGGACCAGATTATCAGCACCCACATCAAAACCACACCTTTCTTCGACGAAGGAATGTTCAATTTCTATGGTACGACTAGAACGGGGAGCCTTTCCATAGGAAACAATTTCAGGAACACATTGCCCGCCGGCAATTTCCAAAATTAAATCAACCGCTCGCCGTGCTCCAAAATCGATTCCGGCAGGATCAACATCACGGGCAAATCTTTGTGAACTGTCGGTGTGCAAACCCAATCTTCTTGCTGTACTTCTAATATTTCCGGGCTTGAACCAGGCAGACTCAAGAAAAATATCAACAGTTGACTCGTCAACCTCAGCATCAACGCTTCCCATAACCCCCGCTATAACGAGTGCATTTTTAGAATCTGCAATGACCATCATGTCAGAGTCTAAAACTCGTTCGATACCATCCAAAGTAATTATTTTTTCACCATCATGGGCTTGTCGAACCTGGATGGATTGTTCGTCTATTTTATTGGCATCAAATGCATGCAGAGGCTGACCGGTTTCCAGCAATACAAAATTGGTAATATCTACAATATTATTAATCGAGCGAGCTCCCACTGATTCCAACCGCTGGGATAACCATTCCGGGCTAGGGCCAACTTTTACACCCCGAATGGCCAATAGGTTATAATAAGAACAGTTCTCACTATCGACACTTAATGAATGAATTAGGTTTTCCTTTGATGGCTCTTGAACGATAGGGGCATAAAAATTTAACTCAGGTAATACCAGATCTTTTTCATAGTAGGCTGCCATTTCACGTGCTACTCCGATATGGCTGAGGCAATCTCCCCGATTTGCAGTAATTTCAAGTTCTAGTGAGACTTCTTTTTCAAATAGGTTTGCAATGGGCGTACCAATTTTTGGATTTTCTGACAGGATCATCAGCCCATCGGCATCCTGCCCAAGCTCGAGCTCAACCGCACTGCACATCATTCCTTCTGAAGCAACGCCTCGAAGTTTAGATTTTTTAATTTTAAAACCGCCTGGTAATTTTGCACCTGGCAAAGCGACTGGGACTCGATCGCCCACATTAAAATTAGAGGCCCCACATACAATATTTGCCGGTTCCTGATCTTCGCCCACTTGGACGGAGCAAACGCTCAATCGATCCGCCTCTGGATGAGGTTCCTTGGAGAGGACTTCACCCACAACAACTTTTTCTAAAGTAGGAGAGGATGAGTCACCGGACTCCTCTACTTCCAACCCAAGCATGGGTAAAGATTCTATGAGTTCATGATGGCTACCATCAAACCCAACATATTGTTTCAACCAATCAATACTTACTTTCATAACGAATGGTTAAATTGGGAAAGGAAGCGAAGATCATTATTGTAAAAATGGCGAATATCATCAATACCGTGAAGAATCATGGCTATTCGTTCGATGCCCATTCCAAAAGCAAAGCCGCTCCATTCATCCGGACTTAAATCAACAAGCTGCAAGACTTTTGGGTCGACCATACCACAACCCATTATTTCGATCCATTGATCACTTAACTTTCCGATATTGGGTGCCCGTAAATCAACTTCGAAACTGGGTTCCGTGAAAGGGAAGAAGCTTGGGCGCAGTCGTGTTTCAACCTTGTTACCGAAGAGCTCCTTGAGAAAAAAATCAAGCACTCCTTTTAAGTCCCTTATGGTAACATTTTGATCCACATAAAGACCTTCAGTTTGGTGGAAATTAGCTGAGTGTGTTGCATCAACGGTGTCTCTGCGAAAACATCTTCCGGGGGCTATAATACGGAGGGGAGGTTTTTCGCGAAGAAGGCTTCGAATTTGAACAGATGATGTATGCGTACGAAGGACGAAAGCCTCTTTGTTTTTTTGCTTAATATTACTCCAGTTCGAATCGGGAGAAAAGAATAGAGTATCTTGTTCATCCCTAGCGGGATGATCTTCAGGGGTGTTTAAGGCATCAAAGCAAAACCATTCGGTTTCTGTTTCTGTAGCTTCGGCAACAGTGAACCCAATTTTACGGAAAATGGAGACGATTTTTCTCCGGGTATTGGTAAGGGGATGAGTACCTCCATTAAAATTTGAGGGAGGAGGTAATGTGGGATCAATTTCCGAGCCTAAAATTTCTAAATCTTCTTTTTCTTCAATGAAGGAGAGGGCAGATTTAAAAATTTCTTCAATATGTTTTTTGGTACGGTTAAGTTGTTGACCAAAAATAGGTCGATCTTCCTTGGCTAACTTTCCAATCCCTTTACCCAGTTGTGTCAGCGAGCCATTGGGGCCCAAAATAGTTGCCTTTACTTTATCCCAATCAGGTCGATTCGTAATCGAATCGAGTTTTTGGGTTGCCTCGTCAACGATGGCTTGGAGATCTTTCTCCACGCCGAGAAGAATCGAACGGGCCCTTAGGCCTCGAGGGCGGCTTTCGCTTTAGCCACCAATTCTTTGAAAGATTCAGGTTCATGAATCGCAAGTTCAGACATAACTTTTCGATTCAATTCGATGTTAGCTTTTGTCAACCCATGAATAAATTCACCATAACGGATGCCCTCGGCACGACAGGCAGCGTTGATACGGACAATCCAAAGCTGACGAAATTCAGTTTTTCTCTTGCGTCGATGGGAATAGGCATAGGCTTCACCACGATCTACTGCATCTTTTGCATAGCGAAAAAGACGAGATTTATTCCCAAAATAACCTTTGGCTTTTTTAAGAACTTTTTTACGGCGTTTACGGGTAGCGGCTACATTTCGTGCTCGTGGCATAACTTATTTCCTTTTAAATTAAAATTTGGGTTTACAAAATGGCTTTTATCACGCGTCGCGCCATACCTTTTGCTAAAACTTGATCCTGCCTGCCAGCTCGAACTTGCTTAGTACTAAGTTTGCGACGGAGATGTCGTTTACTTGGTTTACGAAATTTAACTTTACCAGATCCAGTAATTTTGAATCTTTTAGCGATGCCTTTGTGCGTTTTATTCATGTTGTTCTAGAAAAAAGGTTTTAGATTAACCTTTTCCCTGCAATCGATCAAGCTCAATAAGGCATTTAATCATAAATTAGCAACCCATGATAACTTTCTAGAGAAAACCAGATCGCAAAGACTAAGAAAATAACCCAAGCGACCAATTGGAAAATTTTTCTATAAAGCCAATAGGATCTACGAGAATTTGTAGTTTCTCCACCAAAATCATGAAAATAATTAATTAAATCACGATCTTTGGAGCGATTATCAATTTTTTTATAACTTTTTCCATACGAAGATCTTCTTCGCAAATACCACCATTGAAAAATTCGATGCAACATAAGAGAACTTACATTGAAAGATATATACAATTAAGGTTCAAGGTGTTTTCTTCCCGAAATATCTGCAAAGTCTAGCCGGGAGACAGAAGGTTTTCCATGATTAAGGACCCAAAGATCGGATCCGATCTCTGGTTCTTTTTGTTTTAACCATTCTGGACGATATTCCAGTTGATGGTAATTTTGATTTTTAACTTTAGGGAAAAGACTGCCTAATCTTAAAGATCCGGCAAAAGATAAAATGGGTTCTTCTTTACCATCAAAATTATGGGGGAAATTTAAGTTATGAACGGACAGCCCTTCCGATTCGGGATATTTTATCCATTCCTTTGCATAAGATGCGGTAGCTTTTGCGGAATTTCTGAGAGAGTTTGAAATTTCCCCTTCCACTTTTCCCATATTTTTTCTTATCTCTTCAAAGCTTTCTTCAGGTAGTGCCATACTGGAAGCAAACGCGGGAACGCCCAGTAGGGAACCTTCTAGCGCTGCACCCACTGTTCCAGATGATAGTATCATCGGTAGTGTGACATTATATCCAAGGTTGATACCGCTGATGACTAGGTCAGGTTTTCTGGGTAATAGATTTCCAATGGCGAAATTAACACAATCTGCTGGAGTTCCGTTTAACGCGTAAACATGGCAATCGAAATCCTTGTCCCTTGCTACTGGCCTCAGTTTTTGATGTCTTGATATGGCATGACCAATCCAGCTTTTTTCTTGGTCCGGGGCACATACCCAAACTTCAAAAAGGGAAGAGGTTTCTTCGATTAAAACTCGAAGGAAATTTGAGTCGATACCGTCATCATTGGTAACTAGTGCGAGTGGTCTTTCAGCATTCATAAAAAAAGAGGGGAGGGTGTATCATTACACCACTCCCCTCGATAGTAAGATTTAAAAAAAAGGGCAATCCCTTAAGAAGATGCCGGTTCGGCATTTTCTTCCGATTGTTCCTCCTTGGAGTCATTGTCTTTAGGCGCTTCATCCTCGGTTTTTTCTTCTTCCATCGCTGCGCGACGGCTAAGTTTGACTCGTCCTTTGTCATCAATGCCAATGCATTTAACGATGATTTCATCGCCCAACTTACAGATATCTTCAGTTTTGTTGACACGAAAATCAGCGAGTTCGGAAATATGGCATAGTCCTTCTTTTCCAGGAAGGCATTCCACGAAGGCACCAAATTCTTTTACTCCACGAACGATGCCCCGATAAGTTTTTCCGGCTTCGATTTCACCTGTAACAAGATCAATCTCTTGAAGAGCTCGGTTCATGGCTTCTGAGTCGCTTGCATAAACACGAATCTTTCCGCTGTTATCCTCATCAATGTCAAGATTTGCTCCGGTAACTTCGGTAATACGACGAATATTCTTTCCGCCAGGACCGATTAATGCACCAATCTTTTCAGGGTCGATCTGTACCACCTCAATTCGAGGTGCATGATCGCGAAGTTCTTTGCGATGGGTTGGCAGGCATTCCTCCATACTGGACAGGATTTTCATACGTGCTTCAGTAACTTGTTTGACAGCTTCTTTGGCAATATCAAAAGGAAGTCCTTGAATTTTCAAATCAAGTTGGAAACCTGTGACTCCATCTCTGGTTCCGCATACTTTAAAATCCATGTCGCCAAAGTGATCTTCAGCTCCAATAATATCTGTAAGGACAACATGCTTGGTGATGTTTCCATCATCATCCATCTCGGTTACTAGACCTGTGGAAATCCCAGCAACATGTTGGGAAATGGGAACACCCGCATCCATAAGGGCTAAAGAACCACCGCATACACTTGCCATGGAGGTTGAACCATTAGATGCCATGATTTCAGAAACGATTCGAATCGCATAAGGAAAGTCGTCCTCAGCAGGCAGAATAGGCAAAACCGATCGTTCGGCTAATGCTCCATGTCCCATTTCACGGCGGCTAGTGAAGCCAAATCGTCCAGCTTCACCCACAGAAAATGGAGGGAAGTTGTAGTGCAATATGAAAGATTTAGCAGTCGGACCACCAGTCAACCCATCTAAATCCTGCACATCTCGACTTGTGCCCAAAGTGGACATGACCAGTGATTGAGTTTCGCCCCGAGTAAAGATTGCTGAACCATGAACTCTTGGAAGAACACCAGTTTCACAGGAAATTTCTCGAAGGTCAGCTGCTTGGCGACCATCCGCTCTTTTTCCACGAACAAGAATATTTTCCCGGTAAACTTCTTCCTGAAGAACTTCGAAAGCCATTTTTACATGGTCAGGATTGAAATCTTCCCCGAATTTTTCTTCGCACGCCGTAAGAGCCTCTTCTTTGATGGCATCAACAGCAACTTGTCTTTCCTGTTTGGAATCTGCAAAAATGGCATCTTCAAGACGATCGCCAGTAATTTCTTTGCACAAAGCTAAAATATCGTCCGGTGCTTTGACTAATTCAAAATGTTTCTTTTCCTTACCGCACAACTCAGCCAATTTGCGTTGGGCAGAAATGATATCCTGAATTTGTTCGTGAGCATATTCAAGGGCTTCCACAAAGCGATCTTCGGGCATTTGATCTGCGGAACCTTCAATCATCATCATTTCCTTTTCACTTCCAACATAGATAAGATCGAGGGATGAATCATACATTTGTTCGTTGGTCGGGTTGACCACGAATTCACCATTAATTTCACCAAGACGAACACAACCAATGGGGCCATTCCATGGAATGTCAGAAATCATCAGAGCTGCTGAAGCACCATTTACCATTAATACATCTGCTTCATTTACCTGATCTGTGGAAAGAAGGTATCCGATTACTTGTACTTCGTTAAGAAAGCCTTTGGGGAAGAGAGGTCTTAGTGGACGATCGCACAAACGGGAAGTTAAGATTTCTTTTTCACTCGGGCGACCCTCTCGTTTGAAATATCCACCGGGAAATTTTCCTGCTGCGGTAAATTTTTCCTTGTAGTCCACGGTGAGCGGGAAAAAGTCCTGACCTGTACGCAGGTTTGCTGCGGCAGTGGCAGAGACAAATACATTGGTCTCTCCCAGTGAAATAGTGATGGCTCCACCAGCCAGTCCTGCTAAGGTACCGGTGGATATTTGAATGCCAAGTTTTTCGGCGGTTACATTGTGCTTTTGATTCATGTTTTTCGTACTTTTTTTTATTTTCGATTATCTTCTTTTTTTCGATCAAACCGAATTGTCTGTTCGAAACTCCAAGCAATAGAATGAAATAATTCTATTATAAATTTTGGAGAGAAATTTTGAGGTTAAACCTCAATTTAAGGAAAAGTGTAATTTATTTACGCAATTCAAGCTTTTCAATAATGGCTTGGTAGCGTTTTAAATCTGTTCTTTTTAAGTAATCCAAAAGTTTTCTTCTGCGGGCTGCCATCATGAGCAATCCTCGGCGAGAATGAAAATCTTTACGGTGAGTTTTAAGATGTTCTGTTAAATGGGAAATGCGTGCGGAAAGAAGTGCAATTTGCACTTCGCTTGAGCCCGTATCCTTCTCATGAGAACGATTATCTTCGATTATGTTTTGTTTTTTTACTTGTTCTGACATTGTATTTTTTAATTTCTCGATACGTGAAATTCACACCTGTGAATTCGTACTTTAGGGTGAGCCAAAGTACCGTTCCGCCCAATTTATTGCGCAAACAAAAACTGGAAATCAAGGAGGCAATCCAAGGGAAGACCTCTAACGCTGAAAAGTACTATGCTTAATTCTTACTTTTAGACAAGCTTGAAAGCTTCCGCTTGCTAGGCGATGTGGAAAAGGTAAAATTTTCGGATGCACTTTCTTTATTTTGCTTACGGATCCAATATGAATTTTAAACAAATGGAAAATCGGTGTCCGGGGGCAGTTTTTATCTCTCGGGCTCGCCTTAATCATTGGAGTTATTTCATAAATGCTAATGGGTATGCAGGAATTGAAGAAAAAAAGAATTCATACACCATGGGGTGTCTTTGGGAATTGGGAGAAAATCATCTGCAATCTTTGGACCGGTATGAAGCGGTGACAGAAGGATATTATGATCGGTCTACAATACAGGTAATGCTTTGGCCCAGTAATGTTGAAGAAGAAACGATCGTGTATTTGTCAAATAACCGAAAGTACGGTAGACCCACTCCGCATTATCAAAATGAGGTAATTGAAGGGGCAGCTCATGTGGGACTACCCGAAGATTATATTCAAAAGCTTATGAAATGGAGTTCATTTGATCGATCAAGGGATGAAGAATAAAATCATAAGAAAAATTTTTTAAGTATGAAGAATTGGGATTTCTTTATTGATACGGGGGGAACTTTTACA
>CAWVXY010000027.1:0-38571 GCA_963934295.1 uncultured Opitutia bacterium | reverse complement strand
CATTAAATTCCTGATTAGCATAGTGAAAATCGACATAAAGAGACTGAAGAAAACCATCTGATTTTGGAATATTAGATGGTCGACGTAATTCCCTCATTTCATCTGCCAAACTAGTGAAACCTAGATAATATCCGCTCGTTACTCCTTTTCTATATTTTGCTTGGTAATCGTCTGGAATGACTCCAAATGATAACACAGAGGACATAAGAAAACTTAAAACAATATATAAGGGTAATTTTTTCATGAATTAATAAATACAAAATTTAATGACTTTAGACATTCGTCAACAAATAAATTCTATTGATTAAAAAGATTAATTAATTTTAGAGCAAAATTTTTGGATTCGATTAAGCCCCTTTTCAATAATTTCATCTGAAGTGGCATAGCTTAATCTAATATAACCCTCAGCCCCAAAAGCGTGTCCAGAAACGACCGCTACTTTTTCATCCTCTAATAATCGGGCGGAAAACTCCTCCGAACTTAATCCATAAGAAGAAATGTTGGGAAAAAGGTAAAACGCCCCTTCCGATCGTTGACAGGTAATTCCCGGAGTAGCTTGTAAACCTTCAAACAATTTTAATCTACGACGATCAAAATGAACGAGCATGCCTTGAACCGCCTCCATCGACTGATCCCATTTTTTCATCGCCGCTAAGGCTCCAAACTGGGCAAAAGTGGTAGCATTTGATGTTGTCTGGCTTTGTAAATCCGCAACGGCTTTAGTAATTGTCGGATTAGCAACCAAGGTACCCAAGCGCCATCCGGTCATGGAAAATGTTTTACTGAACCCTGAAACCGTAATTACCCGATCAGCAGCTTCTGGGCTAAAAGAGGCCGGGCTAAAATGCTCAGCTTTATCATAAAGTAAATATTCATAAATCTCATCAGACATGATCAGGAGATCATGCCTACAAGCCAACTCGACAATAGCTTCCATTTCCTGACGGCTGTATAGACAACCGGTTGGGTTAGATGGACTATTTAAAATAATCATTCGAGATGATGGGCTAAGTACCTCTTCAATTTGTTCAGGCGTAACCTTAAACCCTTGCTCATCTCCCGCAAAAACGACTCGTGGTGTGGCACCTGCCAATTTAACCATTTCAGGATAACTCACCCAATAGGGAGCTGGAATGATTACCTCATCTCCTTGCCCACATGTTGCAAGAATAGCAAGATAGCAGGAATATTTCCCGCCTGGACTCACGACTATTTGAGCTGGATTTAATTCCTTCAGAACACCTTTTTCTAGGTATTTTTGAGCTAAAGCATTACGAAGATCTGGAATTCCAGCAGCCGGTGCATATTTAGTTTTTCCATCCGCAAGTGCTTGTGCACATGCTTCCTTTATAAAAGAGGGAGTATCAAAATCAGGTTCACCGGCTCCAAAGCCACAAACATCCTCGCCAGCGGCTTTGAGTGCTTTTGCTTTTGCGTCAACCGCTAAGGTTGGGGATGGAGCGACATTTTTTGCCCATGAAGATAGGTAACCGTTTTTCATATATTAAATTACAATTTTAGGATGCTAAAGAGAAGGGAACGGAAAGCTTTGTCAAGATTTCCAATTTTTTATTTGGTGGAAATGAAAGCATCCGAAGCAATAACTGGTGTTTTTAATAGTCCACCAGGTGAAAAGAGCGATAGATCTAGATCAAGGTTTAAGGCAGCAGAAGTTACTTCAAAACGAGTATTTGAACGATCTTGGCGATTCTTACAATCGAGGGATTTCACAATCCAATGGTCGGTAACTTTTTTCATACCATTTAAAATAAAGGTGCGAGATGGCACATTCGATCTAGAAAAAGTTTCAATCCGTAAAGGTGCTTCATAACTTTCATCGAGAGCCATGATAATTTCTGTAATATCGGGACGAACATCTTTTACCCATGGAGGAGGTAAAAAAGAGTAAAGGTGAGATGGGCGACCTGCAACCTTACCGGATTTAATATAAGTGGCATCCCAAAATACAAAAGGCATAAGCATATCAAAAGTGGATTGGTTCATCCCATTAAAGATGGGTTGAAAAAACTCTTTCTCCTTCAATAATCTACTTTCATTTTCACCCGACGACAAAAGCCACACTTTAGGCCTCGGTCCATTGTACATAAGAAAATTTTTATGAGATTCCTCAGAATCTGTAGGGTCCAAATCAATTCGAGAAAGACCATGACCAAGGGCTAATCCGTATATCGTACCCGTTCGATAAAATTCTTCTCCCCTTCTTGGCATATGGCGCAATCTAAAACGAAATGCATATGCTTTGTGAAAACTGGTCCTATTTAAATCCCGAACAATAAAAGAACGATACCTGTCCAACCGATTAGAAGCTTCTTCCTTTGTAAGTATTTTTGCAAATCCTCTGGCTGGAAAAGCAGTCTTTCCTTCCAACGAGTAGTTGGTGATAAAACAACCTGAGAAAAGGAAGAAAAAAAAGAAAAGATCCGAAAGAAGAAATGGTTTTCTACTTACTCGAATTAATCTCTTGTGCGGGTTCATTCACAACAGGAGTTACAACAGCAGGAGATGGAGATGGAACCTCAATCGGTTCAGGCTCAGTTGTAGTATCGGCACTATTGGGTAACGGAATAGTTGATGATGGGTCTGTCTGTAATACAGGAATATCTGTACCAAGCCTTTGAAGTTCATCGGACCCACCTGCCTCGTTTTGATAGAAAGCATATAATGCGAAAGATAAAATAAAGTATCCGAGAATGAACCAAACCGTCATCTTGGTTAATTGGGCAGCGGAGCCAGCACCCAGAACTTGGTCTGCGGCACCTCCTCCTAAGGCGGAACCCATGCCACCAGATGTCCTTTGTATCATAATAAGCAATACAACGACCAAGCACAATAAAATCAAAAGAGTGGTAAGAATAACGATCATTTTTAAAGGGTAAAATATAACTTATGCCAATTTTTGAAAAAAAAGGCAACCATGTTTAGTTAATTTGAACTCCAATATTTTTCAACAATTGAACCAGGTCAGTTTCATCACTAAAAGATAAGGTAACTTTCCCATTTCCGGAACGATCAGATTGGATTAAAACTTTCCTATTTAAAGATTGTTGTGCATTTTTTTCGAAATTAGAAAATAGCCTCTTATTTTTACTATTCGGTTTCTTAAAATTTTGTTGGGGATTTCGAAGGGCATCCACTGCACTTTCACATTGACGAACAGTCAAACCCTCCTCGACAATTTTTTTACCAAGCATATTCCTCGCCTTTATGTCTTCGACTCCAAGAAGAACTTTTGCATGCCCGATACTGAGTTTTTGGGAAGAGATAAAGACCTTTAATTCATCATCTAACTGTAAAAGGCGTAATAGATTAGCTACATGGGCCCGGCTTTTTCCAACTCGTTCAGCAACTTTTGCCTGAGTCAAATTAAATTCATTAACAAGGGAATGATAACCCATCGCTTCCTCAATCGGATTAAGCCCTTCCCGTTGAAGATTTTCGATCAAGGAAAGGGAGGCCGAAGAAATATCAGTAGCAGATAAAACCCGAACTAATATCTTATCTCGCCCTAAGTGTTGATGTGCACGCCATCTTCTTTCCCCGGCAACAAGTTCATAAACATCTCCAACCTTACGAGCGACTACGGGTTGCAAAAGACCTTCTGCTTGAATACTCGCAGCCAATTCACCTATTGCCTCCGGTTCAATTACTTTTCTAGGTTGGTATGGATTGGGAACCAAAGAATCCGTGGGTATTTCAAATAAGTTTTCAGTTCGTTTACCCGTTTCGGTATTTTCAGTATTATCTAATATTGTATGGGGTTTCGATGAGCTTACTGCTTGTTCTTTATCTAAATTCGATAAAGGAACAGATTGGACGGCAGGTTTTGCCTGTGTTCCCCCGGCAATCAAACTCCCTAACCCCCTACCTAATCTTGAAGATGTTTTTGACATAAAAGCTATTTTTGAGGGACAAATAATTCTTTTCCTACAAATACCTTTTTAGGATCAACAATCTGGTTCGCATTAATAATCCATTTAGTTTGGGATTTGTATTTCTTTGCAATGCTCGAGATGGTCTCTCCCTTTTCAACAACATGAACAAATCCTTTCTGCGGATAATCCTGATCAAATGTAGGGCTGTTAGCGGTACTTGAAGGAGAGGAGTGAACTTGGTCAAACCCTTTGTTCATTTGGGAAATCAAATCCTTCATTTTTAATTCAATGCTTTTCTGCAAGGCTAATTGAGATTTTTCATTTTGGTTTAAACGATTCTCCATGGATTGCAGACGATCGGAAATTCCTTGCAGTACTTGTGTGGAGGTTCCCACATTTGAGGATTGTTTTCGAGTGGATTGTTCGACTTGAATACGCAATTGTGCATTTTCTCTCCGTAATAATTCCACTTCTGTCCGAAATCCCGCTAATTCACGCGAAACTAATTCCATATCCTGCTTTAAATTAGCAACCCGGATTGTAATATCTCCAAATAAATTGGCACCCGAAAAACAAATCAAAAAAACGATAAAAACTGCTTTTACTGAAACCATCTATAAATCCCCACTCATTTAAACTTAATTCTAACCACCAGTCTTAAAAATGCGATAATTGTGAAAAGGAAGCAAGAAATCTTTTGTACTTTTGGCTACTCTTTTGAAGAAAGTAAGAGTTGTGACATTTCAAATGAACCTAGAGTTTGCCCAACAGGAAAATCATAACCTCGAAGAAAATCGGATACTTGAAGCATTTTTCCCCCAGGTCTTTGCAATTCATGAGGTATAAGCAAACCTTCTCCTGTGCCGATCACTAAGTTTCCATCAAGGTCTATTTGAGTTAAACCAATATCCAATAAAGCATTATTTGGACGCGACCCGGCTGAACCAATCCGAATCTTTTGACCATCTATAAAAAAACCACACCCTGGCCATGATTTAAAAGCTCTTATACGATCAATTAGGTGGCTAGCCTTAGCAGAAAAATCAATATTTCCATCCGTTTTATTTATTTTCCTGCAATAGGTTGCATATGAATGATCTTGTTTTTTTTCGCTGATAATTCCGTCAAGTAAGCCCTGAATATTTCTTTGAATAAGCGGCACACATGAATCAGCAATTTTAGATCTTACACTTTCCCCGGTATCCCCTCCTTCGACAATCACAGATTCAAAATCAAGAATTGGACCGGCGTCCATTTGTGGAATGACTCTCATAAGAGTTACCCCAGTATTTTTTTCGCCCATCGCAATTGCGGTTTCTATAGGAGAAGCACCCCGATATTTTGGAAGAATAGAAGCATGAAAATTAAAACATCCAGCTGGAGCCAATGTTAAAAATGATTTCTTTAAAATATGCCCGTAAGCCATGACCAAAATAAGGTCGATTTTGAGCTCTCGAAGCCACTCGCATTCAACTTCTGATGGTTTTTCAGGACTTCGGCAAGAAATAGAATGATTTTTTGCCCAGGTTTTAATTGAATTAGAAGCCATTTTACGCCCCCTACCCGATCTTCTGTCAGGTTGTGTAAGTACAGCACTCACATTTACAAAAGGACATTGATCTTTTAAAAAATTTAAAAAAGGTACAGAAATTTCATCAGAACCAAAGAATGCAATTTTAGAAATAGGAGAGGACATGAGTTATTTTAGAAAAAAGAATAAAACCAAGCCACACAACGAAAATGCCAAAAAAAAGCCGTTAAAAAACGGCTTTACTTGGTTCAACTTAGAATCCGGTCAGGTTTTTTCTTCTTGGTATCTTATTTCTTTGCCCGCGAGAGAAAATTTCAGAGGGCATCCTGCGAGTCCAAAATTTTGCTGAATACCTTTTTCAAGGTAACGTCTATATTGATCATTCAATTTTTCTTCCCGATTGCAAAAAAGCTTAATCCGGAAAGGTCTACTTTCTACTTGAACAGCATAATAAACTTTAAATCGCTTACCCTTAACTTTTGCGGGCGGTCGATGTTCCCACATTTCTCCAATTACTTTATTAAGAGCAGAGGTGGAAAGAGCTTTGTCCATTCTAGAATCTAAATCACGAGCAACTTGTAAAAAATCTTTTATAGAATATCCAGTCAGGGCTGAAACGAAACTAATAGGCGAGTCTGGGAGGAAAAAAAGTTCTTTACGGATTGATTTAAGATAACTTTTTCGAAAATCTTTCTCGTCTTCATACCCGGGCAAAGGGTCTTTTCTAAAGCTCTCCAAGGCTAAGTCCCATTTATTTACGAGTATGGACAATGCCCTTCCTTCTTTAAGAACATGGTCTGCCATGATCTTATCCTGCTTGGTTACTCCTTCTCTTGCATCTAGAACAAGAAAGACCACATCAACAGATTCGATCGCTTTTTTGGTGCGTACTGCAGAAAAGAAATCCAATGAGGTATCAATACGTTTGTGCCTCTTTAGCCCGGCCGTATCAAATAATCTAAATTTCCATGGGTCGCCTGATTCTTCCACTTCAAAATCCAAGTCTAATTCTACTGTTTCTCGAGTGGTACCAGGAACATCACTAACGATCAGGCGATCCATTGCAAGGAGACGATTGCACAAAGAAGACTTACCTACATTGGGCCTGCCAATAAATGCAATCCTCGTTCGATCTGCATCATTTCCCGAAGGAAGAATGTTATCCTCAAATGGAATCCTCTCCCTAATCCCATCGAGTAAATCTTCAAATCCGTTCCCATGCTCAGCCGAAATACCGATCACTTTTTTAAAACCTAGACGATCAAATTCTGAAATTGAATAAATTTTTTCAGGTTCATCCAATTTATTAACCACTAGAATTGGTTCCTTTCCCATTTTTCTAAATTTTCTGGATAATGTCTCGTCCAATGGAATTAATCCTTCTCTCCCGTCTACTACAAAGAGAAGTAGATCTGCGGCACGTATTGCAAAATCAGCCTGATACTCCGTGGCATCTTGAATTTCTGAAGGAGTCATTTCTGGAAGCATTCCAATTCCACCTGTATCCATCAAACTATAACCCTCTGGACTATCCGCAACAACTACATCACGAGTCACACCGGGACGGTCATGGACAATAGAGATTCGCCGACCGGCTAATCGATTAAATAAACGACTCTTTCCTACATTAGGACGGCCAACAATGGCAACACTTTGCATTAGGCTCATGATGAGAGCATTAAAAAATTTATATAGAACGGATTAGACCGCAGCGGGTTCGTTATTTTCAGAATCAAGACAGTAAACAAATTTCTCGATTCGATCGGTTGCTTCCACCAATTTTTCGTAGGATGTGGAAAAACTGGCACGGACATGATTTACTCCATGATCTCCAAAAGCTGTCCCTGGAACAACGGCAACCTCCTGCTCACGAAGTAATCTATGGCAAAAATCAATTTCATTTAATCCCGTGTTTGAAATAGAAGGAAAAGCGTAAAAAGATCCTCGCGGAAGATGACAATTAAATCCAATTTCATTAAAGCGACGAACCACAAAATCTCGTCTCTTATGATATTGATCTTTCATTTGTAAAACATCCTCTGCCCCATTTTTCAGTGCCTCAATAGCCGCTTCCTGGCTTAAAATGGGTGCACACATCATGCAGTACTGATGAATTTTCATCATCGCTTCAATCAACCAATCAGGTCCACATCCAAAACCAACACGGAAGCCAGTCATTGCAAAACCCTTGGAAAATCCGTGTAAAAGTAAAGTACGTTCCTTCATCCCAGGTAATGATGAAATGCTGACATGTTCTCCTTCGTAAGTTAGCTCAGCATAAATTTCATCGCTAATCACAATAAGGTCTTTCTCTTTGGCAAATTTAGCCAAGCGTTCCAATTTTTCACGATTGGCTGTTCCCCCGGTTGGATTTGTTGGAAAATTAAGCATTAACACTTTACACCCTGGTTCCCATGCCTTCTCAAAAGCTTCAGGGTCCAATGAAAATTCTTGTCCTGGCGTAGTTGCAACTGGAATTGCTTCTCCAAAAGCTAAAGTAACACTGGGAGCGTAAGAAACATAACATGGTTCGTGGTATAAAACCTTGTCTCCTGGATTAAGGATGGAACGAAGAGCAATATCAATGGCTTCGGAAACCCCAACGGTTACAAGTATCTCAGATACCGGATCATAGTCTGGACCAAAAAAAGAAGAACAATATTTTGAAATTTCTTTCCTCAATGAAAGTAGTCCACGGTTATCAGTGTATGAAGTTTTTCCCTGCTCTAATGCAAAAATAGATGCTTCACGAATTTTCCATGGAGTGACAAAATCAGGTTCTCCAATACCTAAAGAAATCGCCTGAGGCATTTCTGAAACGATTGCAAAAAAATCTCGTATTCCAGAACGAGGTAAACTCTTAACATGATCAGCTATAAAATTTTCTGGGTTCATGAAAACTCAGGGACTAATCGATGGTTTTTCTTGATTTTCAATTTCTCCCGCCAACAAGTGACCATGATCTTTATACGGCCTTAAGAGAAAATGTGTCGCGGTCGAAAGAACACCTTGAATGGTGGCTAACCGCTCCGATATGAAAGAAGCAACAGACTTAAGATTCTTTCCTGTGACAAAAACCAAAAGATCATACCCACCCGACATCAAATAACAGGATTCAACTTCCTCAAACTTAGAAATCCGCAAAGCCATTCGATCAAATCCACCTTCCCTTTCTGGGCTTATTTTAACTTCTATAACTGCCCTTACATGTTCTGATTCCCCTTGAATTGGATTCAGAATCGGCATCCATCCTAGCAAAGTTTTATTTTTTCGTAACTCTTCCAACTCATTTTCAACTTCTTGTGGAGTGGAACCAAGGATTTTCGCCAACTTCTCTGGACGAGGGTCAGCAGTGTCTTGCAGTACGGTTAACAAATCGCTCATTTCAACAAAGACAGTATCAATTTCATACGATTTCGTAAAGAACCAAAGCCCAACGAGATAAGAATAGAATGAATGTATTAATTACTGACTCAGCTAATATTCAATTCCATCATGAGATGAAATATCGCATTTACTCCAATCGAATGTGAAATATCACCAGACTTTACCAAATCTTTTAAGCTTTCAATTGGCACTTTTACGGTTTCCAACTCTTCGTGAGGGTCAAAAGAAGTTTCTCCTAACTTCTCCACATCAGTTACAAGTAAAAAATGACAACGGTTTGACATAATCGCGGAATTCGCAAAAACATTCCCGATGATCTTTGGGTTTTTGCCAGAATATCCAGTTTCTTCTAGCAATTCTCGTTGCCCAGCTAAAATCGGATCCTCTCCCTTTTCAATTACACCACCGGGAGGTTCCAAAGAGTACTCCTCTGTGCCATACCTAAATTGCCTTACCAAAATAATTTCCTGATTTGAAGTAAGAGCTAAAACATTAACCCAGTCATTTGTTTCGATCACATAAAACTCGCCTTCTTTTTGATCTGAATCCCGAATCATTTTTCGTTTATGCACGTCAAAAATTCTGCAATTTGCGTGCATATCATCACGCATTACTTTCCATCTACTTGGGAATTGAGAGTTCATTAACTTTGAAATAAATGTATTTTACAAAAAGAAGAAAGATCCTCACAGATCGGTACATTTTGAGAGGATGCAAGCTTTTCAGTTTCGGTTGAAATTGGTTTTCCTGTTCTAACTAAGGCTGCATTCATTTTTGAATTCAAGCCTGTTTCTACATCAATCCATTTATCTCCAATCATCCAACAAAGCGATGGATTTAAATTATATTTTTGGACCATTTCGTACTCATATTTTTGCGAAGGTTTTCGATATCCAAGTTCTTTATCTTCTGGATGTTCTGGTGCTATACAAACACCATCCCAAAAACCAGTATTTAAATTATACAATTCCAACATTCTTTGATTACAGGCATCAACATCTTCCAGTCTATAATATCCACGGGCAATCCCCGACTGATTCGTATGCATAAACACTAGGTAACCAGCGTTTTTAATTTTTTGTAGGGCCTCAGAAACTCCTTTAATAATTTTTATATCAGCCGGGTCTTTTAAATAATGGACATCTTTAATAAGAGTGCCATCTCGGTCCAAGAAAACTGCTTTCGTCATGAAAACACTACAAGACTGACAAGATTTCTTCGGTAGTGACGGAAGCCGTCCCTACCTTACCTACTACTATACCAGCTGCCAAGTTAGCCAATTGAGCTGATTGTTGAAAAGTTCCATTCGAAACCAATGCCATCGAAAGGACGGCGATGACAGTATCTCCAGCACCCGAAACATCAAACACTTCACGGGCAGCAGTGGGAATGGTTTTTTTTATTTTACCATCCTCAGCCAAAAGCATTCCATCTGAACCTAAAGTTATCGCCAACTTGTTAGGTGAAAACTTTTTAAAAATTTCTTCCACTACCTCATTTTGCGGAAATTCGTGCTTGGTTAAACGGGATTTGCCAGCGAGTTCTAGTGCTTCTAACCGATTTGGTGTCAATAGATCTGGGTTTTGATAATGAAGCAACCTACTTGGTTTAGGATCAATTGAAACAAAAGATGCATTTCCCCTAATGATCTTAAGTAATTCATCACTCACAAAACCCTTTCCGTAATCTGATACGATAACAACATCAGAAGAAATTGCTTTTGAGATCAAAGCCTCTTTCAAAATAGTAAGATCTGGGGTGTAAGAACTTGGATCATTTTCCCGGTCAACTCGACAAATTTGTTGATTAGATGAAGTGACTCTTGTTTTACTGATTGTTGGAGCACTGGAAAACAAAAATGATTTATCAACTTGAACTCCCTTATCAACGAGCAAAGCTTTAAGTTGCTCCCCTTGACTATCGTTACCAAACCAGCCACATACTTCCACGCTAGCTCCAAGAGCTGCCGCATTTAAGGCTACATTTGCCGCCCCACCCGCAACAATCTTTTCTTCTTCGACAGTCAATACAGGAACGGGAGCTTCAGGGGAAATTCGATGAACATCCCCAGTTACATATCGATCTAACATAACATCTCCGATTACGAGAACACGAAGGCGCTTGATTTGATTAAGAAGTTCTTTCATGAATTAAGATAATGAAACTAACTAAGGTAATTCTCAATTTTCAATTTTTACTTCTATTTTTTCTCTTATTTTCTTCATGCAAAAAAGGGAAGTCAGAGGAAGAAAACAAACTGAGTGAACAACAATATTTCTTTTTTCATATCGGGAATACAAAAATTAAGGCAGAGCTCGCGATCTTACCTAAGGAAAGACAAAGAGGGCTTATGTTTAGAAAAAAAATGGAACCAGGCACGGGAATGCTTTTTATATTTGAATATGGAACACCTCAAAAATTTTGGATGAAAAACA
Organism: uncultured Opitutia bacterium; assembly: GCA_963934295.1. GTDB lineage: Bacteria > Verrucomicrobiota > Verrucomicrobiia > Opitutales > Seribacteraceae > Seribacter. Next base: position 27,325 of record CAWVXY010000027.1, on the reverse strand, counting down.
CAAGAATTCCTTTGGATATTGGATACTTCTCTCCGCAAGGAAAATTAATGGAAATACATACAGCCAAGCCATTTGATTTAAACGGAGTACCTTCACGTTCGAAAAACATACAGTTTGTATTGGAATTGAATTTGCATGATTTTCGAAATCAAAAAATTAAAATTGGAGATCGGTTAGATTTAGAACAGATAAGAAATGCAATTAAACTACGCGGCTTAAACCCCAAAAACTATCAACTCCAACCATAAGAAAATCAGCTCTTGTACCCATCGGGGTTTTTCTTTTGCCAATTCCATGCATCGGCAAGCATCTCATCTAATGAATGCCTAGCACTCCAGTCCAATACTTTTTTAGCAAAAGATGGATCTGCCCATGCTTCTGTGATATCACCCGTTCGACGATCCACCAGTTCATAGGGAATATTGATACCCGTGACCTTTTCGAAAGTTTGAATTAATTCCAAAACCGAGTATCCCTTCCCCGTTCCTAAATTACATGTTAGTACCCCATCGTTCTTGGGCAGAACCTCCAAAGCTTTCAAGTGTGCCTCAGCCAAGTCAGTAACATGTAAATAATCCCGGATAGCAGTACCATCCCGAGTGGGGTAATCAGAACCAAAAACCTGAAGTTTTTGTAATTTACCAGTGGCGACTAAGCAGACAAAAGGAACCAAATTATCGGGTATGCCATTTGGGTCTTCTCCAATTTGTCCGCTTTTATCTGCACCCACTGGGTTAAAATAGCGAAGTAGTGCAACTTTAAAATTAGAATTAGCAGAACAGGAATCAATAATGATCTCCTCCATCATAGATTTTGTTCTTCCGTATGGACTTGAAACTTTTCCGATTGGATGGGATTCATCAATCGGCACTTCTTTAGGTTCTCCATAAACTGTACAGGACGAACTGAATACTAAATTATTAACTCCTGCCCTCTCCATTTCTCGTAAAAGTACAATAGACCCAGCAACATTATTCTCGTAATATCGTATCGGGTCTTCTGCTGACTCACCAACCGCTTTTAGCGCAGCGAAATGGATGACTGCAGAGATGTCGGGATGTGAATCAAATAAAGATCGCATTGCGGAATCGTCTAGTATATCGCCCTCTATCACATTTGGCGACTTACCTGCCAATTTTGCAACTCGCTCTAACGACAACTTGCTGGAGTTTGAAAAATTATCTAACACAACGACATCGTACCCAGCATTAAGTAACGCAAGAGTGGTATGGCTACCAATGTAACCGGCTCCCCCTGTAACAAGAATTTTCATTATCTACTCCCTTTGGTAAGTGATCGTAAAGTGGACAACATAATCTCCAAATCTAAAAAGAACGAGGCGTTTTTGACATAATATAGATCATAGGATAATTTCTCCTCTGAACTTTCCATATCAGAAGCATATCTAAAACGAATTTGTGCCCAACCAGTAAGACCAGGCTTAAGAAGATAACGACACTTCCAATAAGGAAGGCGCTCGTTAATCTCATTTTCAAGTTCGGGTCTTTCGGGTCTAGGCCCAACAATTGACATTTCACCTTTTATTACATTCCAAAATTGAGGAATTTCATCAATCCGCCATTTTCGTAAAAATCGACCAACAATTGTTACCCTTGAATCGTTCTGCTTTGCCCACTCTGCACCTTTTTCCTCAGCATTCTGTCGCATTGTTCGGAGTTTATGTAAAACATAAGGCTGTCCGAGTAATCCAGTTCGTTTTTGATGAAAAAAAAGAGGAAATCCCGATTCCAAACCAATTGTAAAACAGGAAATCAATAATATGGGCATACAAATTATCAAACCCACAACTGACAAAAATAAATCCAATAATCGCTTTATTCTACGGACAATGGGGTCTCGCTGCCGTAAATCCAATTTAGTCAACCATGTACTATCTACTTCAGCAGGGGGTATTTTTTGGCATAATGTTTCCACAAAAGATTCGACCTCATGGATCCGCACTCCTGATGCGAGCAGATCCATTATTTCCCCTTTTATTTTGTCTTCTGCCTTCTGATCTAGAACGATCATCTCAACTCCTTGTTGATCACAATACTCTACAGTCGCACACTCAGACAATGGGGTCTTTACATCCACCCAATCAATTCCATCCGCATTTGGTCCTAGATATGTTTTTATTTGCTTGGTACGAACTTTATCAAACAAAGGAAGAACTCGCCATGGATTTCGACTACTTAGAGCAATTTGAAATGAGATGAAAACATAACAAAGAAACCCGTTTCCACAAACCATTTTGAGGACAGCAAAACGACCTACAAAATCAAATTCAACAATCCAAACGGATAACAAAAGTCCTAAAGATCCAACTACGGAAGATAAAAGAGCAAGAACCAGTCGCTTCCATAAAAGTTTTTGCCCATTGCTCATAACAAATAAACCCGTTACTTCTCCCGCCAACAGAAAGCACACACCGAAAATTACGGAATACAAAAATAAGCGTTCATGATTTACCCTTAGTAAAGTCTCACTTGAAGGTGAACCGTAGAGGACCACGAACATGCATACCGAAATTGCTATCAACTGACAAAACAGTAATGTTGCGAGTTTGCTAAGATTCCAGTGTTCTCTCTTTTGCATACTACAAGGAATTAAAATATGACTTTGTCACCATTCTACGCCCAAAATTATTACGATTAGAAATTACCTTATTTCTCATTTCGGCTAACTTTTGAGGATCATTTTTAAGATCAATTATAGCATGAGCAACATCCTCGGGTATGATTTTCTTAAATGATTTCCCACCACCCATATTTGTAATGAAATCATATAACTCTCCTGCTGGACCAACTATTTGAGGTAAACCTGCTCCAATAAAATCATAAGACTTTGCAGGAAATGCATTTTTCATGGCAGGTAATTCTCTCAATAAACAAATCCCTAAGTGGCAGACCGAAAGTTTTTTACTTAGATCTTCCAAGTTCATCATCGGGAGTATTTCTAGGTTCGGACTTTTGAATAAAAGTATTTTTGCTGGGAAATCACCGACCATCAGGAAACGAATACTTGGCTCTAATTTCCCTACCAAATCAATGATTTTCATGTAGGAATCAATATCATAAAAACGCCCAAGCCTTCCGTGGTAAACCACAGTAAAACAATCTGCTTTTTTGTTATCAAGTAATTCATCGCTGAATGCTTCTTCGTCAAAACCGTTCCTTAATAAGTGAAATTTAATATTGGGAAATTCGCGTTGCAGTTCACCTAATAACCCATTTGTCACTGTCGTAACATGCTTCGCACCTCGATAAACCCATGCTTCTAATCCCTGTAAGGTTTTACCCAAAAAACTCGTTAGTTTCAAAACGCCAAGATCTTCAAGAACACGAGGATAACGGTCCCTAACATCAAAAATATATGCCACTCCAGAAATCTTTGCAAAAAATGCACAACAACATGCCATAAAAAATGGAGGAGAGGTTATTATGCAAAGGCTAACTTCTTTTTTTAACAAAATCCTTAGCCCTAAATCTAGACCTAAAAGTAATTCCTGAACTAACCGAACAAATAATTTTGCTTTGTTATTAGGAACAGAAAAAAAAGATCTCTCAATTAGGGTCTTTTCTTTGGAAGCATTATTGGAAGTTAGAACAGTAATCTTAGAACAAAAAAGTTTAAGCTCGGATACCCAAGGAATAATTCGAGCAGCAGCAGCAGCAGGCATTGGGTAATATTCTGATGTGACGATTAAGATTTTTCCCTCTAAATGCACTTTATATTTCTTCCTGAAAGGACTACTTTATAATCCTTCAATAACTTTTTAGCAATCTTTCGAGGATCATGCCACTTTTTAAGAAAATAAATACCAAGCTCAGCTAATTTACTGCGCTGAGTAATATCCATACGCATGATTTCAATTATTCTCTCCTCTAATGTCGTGATGTCAGCATTTAGGATAGGTAAATCTTTTAGCATATCGGGATTTACAAACTTTAACCCCCTTCCCTTTGTAAAACAAATCACTGGTTTTCCTATTGCAAGTACTTCAAGAGAGACCACCCCGTACCAACCAATTATCAACTGATCAATGAATAAATCAATTTCTTCATATTTCTTTAGTGCCGCCTCCCTTGGTAAACCTTCTATTAATTCAAGACGAACCATGTGCCCTTGAGACCGTAATTTATTTACAGCCTCTATCACATGATCAGTTCCTTTTACTATCCGATGTGTAGGTGCATGCCCGATTACGAATTCTTTTCGGTTATTAAAGGGTAAAACCTTCGCATGTATTGTTGCCTCAGTAGCATAAGGTAAAAACTCTGATCCTCTCGGTAAAACCTCAAGGAGGTCTGGATTTAAAGAATATATCTTATCAGCTACATCAGCTAATAATTTCTTTTTTGATCTAATCGAATCATTGCTTTTTCCCGATCTTGAAATTACAGAATCTGCAAGTCCATTATCTTGGAATTTCTTTAGGAAACACTTTGATTCCCTTGCATCTGAACCTTGAAAAGTAACAAAAACTGCCTTTCGGTTTGAACGAATTCTGCATAACGACTTTTCTGTCGATAAAAGAGCTTTCGCATACAACCTAATCAACTTCCTAGATGATTTTCGAAAAGCTAATTCTTTGGGGTGAGCACCATCACCAAAAAATGGAGTTATAAATCTTCCATTATTTAGATGAACCACCCCACCCCATGCAGATGATTTTAATATGAGTAATAATCTGTAAAATTCAGTTAGCCAAAGTGGGCTATTCTCTCTTTGTAAAACATGATCCGTAAAAGATGTGTATGGATTATCTTTTTCACTTACACAAATACTGTACAATCCAAGCTCTTTTTCAAATTTAGAAAGAACAATTGGATTATTTCCAACTTGCTCGGGACAATGTAATACGGAAATCAAATATTAAAATTAATTTTACGTAAGATTAAATCTGACAACTTATTAATTTACGATTTTCCTCCAGTAGGTTTCAAACCAATACCAGAATTTATTTCATGAAAAACCGTACCCACATATTCAATTGAATGATTTTCTTTAACATATTCTGGACCACGATTTGATAACTCTTCCAATTGTTTCTGATCATGCATTAGGGAACGTAGATCGCTCAATATTTCTCTCGGTTTAGAACTATAAATAGGAGGATCACATTCTTTCAATAATTTTGAATTTTTGTATAATTCGAGTAAATCATCTCTCAAATAACAAACCACTGGAGTGCCTAAGGATAATGCTTCTAAAGTAAACATAGCATACCATCCGATAACAAGTTGATCTATTACCAAATCAGCCTTTTCTATCTCTTTTAAAACTTCATCATTACCCACTTTTTCAAGTAACTTAAGCTCAATATTTTCACCCTCTTTTTGAAGTTCCTCAATAGCTTTTATCACAAAACTGCTGCCTTTGATATTTCGATGATTTGGAGCATGCAAAACTCGAAATCTTTTTCCGTTTTTGGGATACTTAAAACCATTCTTTTTCTTCTGCTTTAAGTCGATAGAAAAATGGGCAATCATCAAAGTGTCCCAATGATGCATATAATCTACCCAGTCGCATCCGCCAATTACATGATCCGCATATTTTGACCATAAATCAATTTGACATTCAATTCTCTTATTTCTGAATTTATATTCTGGGTAATCTAAAGCCAATGTATGCTTGTATAAAAGATTTGGCGTCCTATCCATTTTAGAAATATCGCCACCATAAGGCATAACGACCGTTTTCATTCCAGCAATACCGAGAAGAAAAGGTTCAAACCTCCAAAGAATAATTGAAGACTGTAAGCAACCACCATTGAAATACAAATACAAACACCGATGATTAAATACCGAATATAGATAGTCGATATGTAGGACCCGGATTAACAAAGAATGCAAAATATTATTTTCATAAACAAATTTTTTATCAAATTTGTCTGTTATAAAAAAAAGTTTACTGACAAATGTCTCGACTCTATATCCATAAACCTCAAGAGCCCTTTTATGGTATACGTTGTTAATCATTGGAATTGGACCAAGTCCAATATCAAATCTTCTACAGCAAAATCTGGAGAGAAATGAAAAAAATAAAATAGGAAAGAGATAAAAAAGTTCAAAACTTCCCAACATTAATCTTAAAATATTTATTCTGAAAGCTTTCACCTTAAATCATCAATCCTTTCATGTAACGATATAATAGGTCTATGAAGTTCGGATTTCATTAGAGAAATATCAGCTACTATATTTACACTTGAACCGTCTGCATGATTAAAAACTGGTTTTTCATCTAGATATCCACCTATAGTCTCGCATATTTCACGAAGGGAAAGAACATCCGGTCCCGCTAAATTGTAAATGGAGGAATGATTCATTTTTATCAGCGACTCAATACCTCTCACTGCATCCTCTACATGAATCGGATTAATTTTCAGACCATCATCTCCACTAACATCAATTGAATTACCATTGCTAACATAATCGAATAATCGGGGTAATAACATATTCCTTTTTTGACCAAAACCATACATGAAGAATGGTCTGACAATCGAAGTAGTAAAAAAAGGCGAATAATTTTGAACTAAAATCTCCCCACATATTTTACTTCCCAAATAACAACCCAATTTTTCATGCTCCTGTATAGGAGAACATTCTGATAATGGATTTTTGCTTTCTGCATATACTCCTCCTGAAGATGCGTAAATGAATTGCTTAACTTTTGATATCCTCGAATATTCCAAGAGGTTATGAGTAGATTTAACATTAATTGAAAAAACATCACTCGCGCCTTCAGGGAAATCCTTATATTTGTTGGACTGTGCCAAGTGCAGAACACAATCAATTTCACTTGGTAACTCGTCAAAAGAAAATTCTCGTGAAAGGTCTAGAGAAATATAGTTAATTGAATCAACTGCATCTTTAGGCTTCGACCTTACAATAGCATACAAATCGCACTCTTGAGAAAGCTTATTACATAATGTTCTTCCCAATAAACCATTAGCACCAGTTACTAAAGCCTTTCTCACAGAATATTTTTTGGAAAGAAAATTCTCAATTAACAACGAAATTTTTTAATCCCAATAAGGATATTATTTTTAATGACTAGATAACCCAAAATGGCAAAAAGGCCAAGGGTTACTAATTTTATTAATGTATATTTAAGTGAAAAGTCATTAATGCAAAAGTACATACTTACGAAAATAACAAAGGAACCTAAGATAAGTAACATCAACAACCTCGATTTATTGAATGGTATTTCATGAAGTTTTTCAGAGTAAAAAAGATAAGCTGAAGTAATGAAAAGGTAAGAAATTAGGGTTGAAAATGAAGCCCCGGTAGCACCAAATTTTTGAATTAAAAAATAATTAAAAATAATATTTAGAATCAATGAAATCCATGCAATCCGTGAAAATAAATATGTCTTTTTTTCGATCGAAATTCCCATTGCAGTAATCTGCTGTGTACCATACAAACCAACTCCGAAACTTAAAAAAATCAAAGCAAAAGCACTTTTGCTGTAATCGTCGCTCATAAGAGATTTAATTATTTCACCACTAAAAAGACCAACGAGTCCGGATATTAACAATATCAGGTAGAGAAAAACACCAAGTAAATCTGCATAGAATTCTTTATATTTAGAAGGGTTTTCAGATTTTATTTTAATTGCAACTGGTCCCCACGCCATACCAAACGCAGTAGTAATAAATAGGATGATACTGGAAAACCGAAAGGCCACAGAGTAAACGCTAACTTCTTCCAGTGATGTAAAAGCAGTTAACATCCATCGGTCAATGGTTCCTAATAACCAAAATGCAATGCCGGCAAATATAAAAGGGTATCCATATTTAAAAGTTTCTTCGCACCACTTTTTGCTTATTTTAAAAGTAAGATCTTTTTTTATTAACCAACATGCCAATGGGAAGATAGCAACCATTACAACGGCTTGAGTCGATAGATATCCATCTAATCCCCAACCTAAATATAGAACTGTAAAACATCCTAAAACTGAACTTGCAACTTTGCTCGCTAAAGAAATGGACAAAAATCGAAAAGGGGCTAGATGCAAACGGGTTACATCCAGAATATAAACAAACCAAATTTTAAAAACCATTAAGGTAATTGCTGCGGAAATCGCTATCCAGGAAATAGTGGACAAAGGAAATATAGAAAGTTTCGGAAAAATTAATATACTTAATGAAGCAATTATAAGAAATAAAATACCAAGTGATAATTGAATTGAGAAAGCAGATGATACTAATGTGGGTCGATCAATAGGTTTTAATTTTTCATCCCAATAAAAGCGATGTACTGAATTGCTTAACCCACACTGTACTAACATGCCCAAAAGACCCGTTGTAGTTAATACAAGTTCTAGAATACCAATCGACTTTTGAGGCAATACAGATGCAATGAGCGGAAATGTGAAAAGCGCAACAAGCTTGGAGCCAAAATCGGCTCCACCATAAATTATCGAGTCTTTTGCAAGTAATTTAAGAATGGGCAACCTGGATCTTACTTTCTTTTAATGGATGAATAATTTTTGGCTTATTTTTGGAATACTCACCTAGTATTGGATGATAAAGATTAATAAGAGTATCTCTTTTTCCTTCAAGATAGTTAATTACTTCGCCAAATAAATACTGGCCAGCTTCAAACCCTTGATATTTTTCAACATATTGCCTGCTCGCTTTGCCTAAATCATTTCGCAGGTTAGGATTGGTAATTAGAGTCCTTAAATTATCAATTAAATTCTCAGGACATGTTGATACAATGGGACATTCATCCAAATAAGACCATCTTCTTAGATGCCTTGTATATGACTCATCTTCTAAATTTGACAAAACCGGTAATCCACATGCCATTCCTTCAAGTCCATTCAGTGCATGTCCGGTAAAAATTATCTGCTCAACTAATATGTCAGTTTCATCCTGAAGGATTTTTTTAACCTCATGGTTTTTCAATTTTTCTAGCAAATTAAGCTCAATCTTAAATCCTTCTTTTTGAAGTTTCTCTACAGCATTAATGATAAACTCGGAACCTTTAAAACCTCTAAAATTTGGTGCATGAGTAATTTTAATAACTTCTGAAGCACCATCAGCCATGCTTTTTCTTTTAGAAACTTCCCATCCTTTCAAATCTATAATTAATGGCGACGGAACAAGAACATCCCATCTCCCGAAACCATCTGGACCCATAAAACCTGGAATCACAACATCTGCTTTTTCACACCAATGCTCAACACGACGAGAAATTTCTCTCTGATTTTTAGCTGCCTGAGGAAGAGAACTATTTAAACCATGAATTAAAGAAACTGAGCGAACTCTGTTGTATGAGTATGAATCACATCCGAAAGGAATGATTACAATTTTTTTTGCTGCTATCTTAAGTAAAGTTGATTCAAAACTTCGGCATATAGTTCTCCATAGAAAAAAGCCATTAAAAGAAATAAAATAAATGTCATATTTAAATAAAGAATCTAAGAAACCGAAATAATATTTTAAATACAGTGGAATGAATCGAAACTCATCCTGAATCACTCGGTCATACTCATTTCTTTCATTGATTCGGTAACAAAAACTATCGGTAAAAGTTTCAGTCTTAAAACCAATCTCCTTCATACAATTTGACCAATAAACATTATTGATTATCGGAGCTTCTCCCCATACTAATCTGGGCTTCCCTTTTCTTCCACCGAAGATTCTTGCTGTAAACGCCGAAATAAAAAGAATGGAAATAAGAAAAGGAAACAAAAAGCATTCTAAAACAAAAATAATGATAAGCCTTATATTTTGTTTACTCATTACTTTAACCTAGCTCTTGAAGACTTAATTATTTTTGTAGGGTTACCTCGATAATTCCCAAGCTCGACTATATTTAGCCTTAATTTCCCATTACCACAGGCAACCTCAACATATTCAGTTCCAAGCAATGTAATTTGACCAGGCACGGCCATAAAAATCTCATCATCATTAACAATCGTAGCATCCCAAATTATCATTTTCTCAGATTCAAAATAACAATAAGCACCTGAATATGGCTCACTTGTTGCGTTAATAAGCCTAAGAATTTCTTCGATTCTTAAATTCCAATTTATTTGCCCATCCTCAGGTAACCTTGGATAACAGCGAAGTATATCATCTTTATTTTCAGACTGAGCTTCCAAAATATATTCAGGATATTCCCCTATATTTTTAAGAGCTTTGGAAAATAATTGAGGCACTGAATTTCGCATCCAATTCCAGACTTCACCAATTTTCGTTATGTCCGAAACTTCAACATAATCTCTTTCAATAATGTCACCATTGTCTAACTCCCCACCAATCATTTTATGGATACAAAGCCCAATTCTTTTCTCACCATTTAAAATCGCCCACGCTTGACAGGCATTCCCACGGTATCTTGGCAAATCACCTCCATGTGCGTTAAGAATTCCATTAGGGAAAATATCGATTATCGATTGAGGTATTATTCCAGTATAATTCATGCTGACTCCAATATCAGCATTTGCTTCGATCAATTCAGTCTTAAAATTTTCGATTTTATGACCAGAACCAAAAGGAATCCCTAGCTCATCTGCTAGGCTAGAAAAATCAGATGATTTTTTTGTATATTCGGGTGCTTCAAATGCTGTTATGATTACAACAATTGAATGGCCATTATTTATTAAAACCCCAGCTGTTTCATATAAAATTTCAGTTCTTCCAATTAGTGCAACTCTCATAAAGAAATTGTCTTCATGGAAAATTCTTCTAAATCTTTTAATACTTCGAGCAAATCTATCAACAGTGTTCGAGTGCCAACTCCATTGAACCTTTTCGAAATAAGTTTGTCAGGATCTTGATGGAAAGGTCTGCTTAACTCATATCTTTCAACTTTTTCAGTATTTAAGAATATATGAATTGGATGGAAATTGAATACAAAATGAGATTTCAAAAGTTCACTTTTATCAGGAAATGCTAGATCCATTCTTAACGCCACATTATCCTGCCAACAGTGAGGCACCATTACCATGTTTTCCCAAATTGAAAATGGACGAACATCTATGCCGGCACCATAAGGAATAAAACAATTTGAAATGTGACTTAGACCGAAGTCATAAAAAACATCAACTAATCGTTCACTATGAAAAAGAGAATGCGAACGCACAGACTTCGCATCAGGTACTACATCAAGCAATTCGCTTAAAACTTGTTTGGGTTGCACTTGATTTTCAAAAGATTGATCAGGTGCATTGTAAAAATTTGGATGAATTCCCAATTCTATATTTTCTTGTTTTCTTAATTTTTCCAAAATTGGACTTTTATGTGTAACAAACCAGGTGCTAGACACACCCGATTCATTAATAAGGTCCATTGTATCAGAAATAACTTCATCATGTGCCCAATCTAAATCAAAAGTTAGAAAAACTTTCTTTTCCCAAGTTTCAAGTTTTTGTGGTACTATTTTGCTGATTTTCGAACAAGAAACCATATCTAAAATCTAAATTTCAAATTCGTGCAAAAAAGATTCCACATTAAGTAAAGACCAGATAAGTAATCTACGATTTACTGATCCTGATAAATGTTCTTTGATTAATTTCTCAACGGAACTACGATCCAAAAATTCATATAATTTTGCATTATTAGAAAGTAAAGATTTGCACACGAAATCCATGCTCTGCCCCTTGAACCATGAAGCATCGGGTGATGAGAATCCTTGTTTTGCTGCTTTAAGAATACTTTCTGGAATGTATCCGGACATTGCATCTCTCAAGATCTGCTTACCATCATTAGTTTTAGAAAAATACTTACTGGATTTTCTTCCAACTTCATTTTCATTTAATCGAATAACTTCGCCGAGGTTGTTTAATTTTAAATTCACCGGACAATTCATCGCAAAATCCACAAGGTCATTGTCTAAAAATGGAACCCTATTTTCTAAGCTGTGAGCCATGCTAAGCTTATCCTCTACCACAAGTAATCCATGTAGAAATGTTTTACTTTCAAAATAAAGTGAATGATTAATGAAGTCTTCAGGTTTACTAAGTTCATTATCGTGAGTGGAGAAAACATCCTTAAAAATATCTCTTGTCCATACATCTTTAACATCTCCCCAAATTGGTGCAAAAACTTTCGAAATTACAGTATTGGGAATTAATCTCTGCCAATAAAGATAATATTCATCTATATACTCGTCGAAGTTCTTTGATGTAGCACCCCTGTAATAACGCCATGGGTAACCACCAAACAATTCATCCCCACCAGCACCTGAAAGAACCACTTTTACAAACTTACTTGCAAGTTTAGACGCATAAAAATTTGGATAACACTGCCCCACCCTAGGTTCCTCTAAATGCCATGCTAATTTTGGAAGGCACCTCTCCATATCACCCGCTTTAAGAACCATTTCATAATGCTCCGTCTTAAAAGCAGCAGACATTGCTTCTGCTGTTTGTCGTTCATCAAAAACCATTTCGATCCCCGACGCAGAGCTTAAATCAAATCCTACTGTAAAACTCTTCAAGTCTTTGAATCTTTGACTCGCTAGTGAAGTTATCGATCCGGAATCCATTCCCCCGCTAAGATAAGCGCCCAACTCGACATCACTTACTAACTGCCGGTTAACAGCTTTACGAAACAATCGATCCAATTCTTCGGTATACTCTTGGTGAGAAATCAATTCATTTGGCTCGCAAAAATTAAAATCCCAGTATTGGGTTCGAATTAATTGTGGACTTTTTTTTCTTAAATCAATTTTTCCATAATAGCCTGCTGGCATAAGTTGAATTCCGCTTATCAAAGTCTGATCGGTAAATATATTTTGAAAGGTAAAATATTCTAACAAAGCTTTTCGATTAATCGTTCTATCAAAATTAGGCTGAGCTAGAATTGCTTTTTGCTCAGATGCAAAGCATAACGAATTACCCCCTTCAGAATAATATAATGGTTTTATTCCATATCTATCCCGCGCTAACAAAAGGTTTTTTTCTTTTTTATCCCAGAAAGACAATGCGAACATTCCATTAAATTTTAATAGAGCTTTTTCTTTCCACTCGATCAATGAATATAGAACAACTTCAGTATCAGACGATGACTGAAATGAATAACCCTTTGCCCGCAACTCATCTCTAATCTCTTTAAAATTATACACTTCTCCATTGTAAGTCAGGATATATCTTTGATCAGATGATATCATAGGCTGGTTTGCTTCTTCTGAAAGGTCAATAATCGCCAACCTACGATGACCAAAACCTGCTCCTCCCTCATGCCAATGTCCTTCTCCATCCGGACCTCGGTGCGAAATTGCATCTGTCATTCCCTTCAAACTTGAGAAAGAAACATCAAGTCCATCGTAATTAATTAGACCAACAATACCGCACATTATGTATTAAATTTAAAAAGATAGGAACACACATATAAAAGTTCCTAAGGAAAGTTGAAAGTTCAACTGGAACGCCAATCAATAAGGTCTTTCAATCCTTGTTCCAAGCCAATCTCATACTCAAATCCTAAATCTTTTTTAGCTTTTTTAGGGCAACCAATTCGATTTTGAACCATTCTACGGGCATCATCCTCAGAATATGGATTGTAGGAAACTTTTAAGTCAGACTGACGAAGTTCTAAAATTTTATCGCACAATTGAGCGATACTTGTCTGCACTCCTGTACCCACATTATAAAATTCATCCGTAGCAGAGGACTTTAGCGCTAAAGCATTACAGCGAGCTACATCTCTTACATCAATAAAATCATAAGCCTGTGAGCCATCTCCATTAATTGTTGGTGCTTCGTTTGCATCAATCTTGTTCAGCATGATTGGAATAACACCAGTGTATGCTGCGGTTTGATCCTGATGAGGGCCATAGACATTCATATACCGAAGACCAACATAATCTAAACCGTACCGATCGTAAAAAGCCCGGCACATCGCTTCCCCAGCAATCTTAGTAGCACCATAAAAATTTTTATTATTGAAAGGATGATTTTCAGTCATGGGAACCTCCGTAGCATCGCCATAAACCGAAGCAGAAGAAGAATATATTAATCGTTTTACCTTATTTTTTACGCATGCTTCTAATACATTAAAAGTACCTTCGATATTAACATGAAATGCAGTTCTCGGAAAATCCTTACAGTGCAACAACCACATGGCAGCAAGATGGATTACATAATCAACCCCCTGCATCGCATCATTAAGTATATCAACATCTCTAATATCCCCACCATTCGGATAAAAAGAACATCTTTCATCCTTCAAGGAATCTTTAAGATAATCAATATCACCCCGGCCAAGATTATCAAAAACTGAAACACTTGATACCCCTTCCTTGAGAAGTGCGGATACTACATGACTACCAATAAAACCGGCTCCACCAATAACAAGGACATTACTATTTTTCAAAATTATGCTAAATATGATTTAACTTTGTTTTCGTACTTTCGCAGCAAAGACCGAAAGTCCATCGTGAATACGCTCAAGAAGGACTTCTTCATTTACTTCAAGTTTATCTCGGTTATCGATAAAACGATAAAGAATTTTGCCGTAAGAATACTTTCTTCCGCTAATAGGAAATTCTGCAACAAATTCATCTTTTCTAGAATAATATCCAGAATATTCAGGGTCTTTCCACGAAACCTTTTTGCCAATTATATTCTTACCTGTACCGATTCTGCTTCCTAATTTCCCTCCCTCTTCATAAAAAGTGATAGTCGCTTCATGAAATTGCATTCCTTCGGCAGCTTTCTCTAAAATGTCAGGTAGATTGTCTATATTGCTCAACCCTTGAAGCATTGATTCAGCGTCTTTGATGCATTGCTCAGAAGAACGGATGTTTTTTCGATCTTGCATCAAAGTTGAAAAGTTTTGACCGAAAAACTCAAAGCGAAAATAACCAAGGTATCTTAATAAAATGAAACCACCCATGCCGAAAAACACAAATATTGCAAATAATTGATCCCCTTTCCCAAAAGCTGCAGCGATGGCTACGAGGGAACAACAAAATGCCACTGCCCACATGGCGAGCACTGCTTTTCCATGAGTAAGGCCTTTTGCCATCAATCGATGGTGAAAATGTTCCATATCAGGAGAAAATGGGGATCGACCTCTCATAGTTCTCCGGAAAATCGCAAAAATGCAGTCCATGATAGGTATGGCAAATACGAGTACTGGAAAGATTCCATCAAGTACCCCAACCTCGCGAAAACTAGCAAGTAAAGTTAAGCAGCCAGCCAAATAACCAAGAGTCAAACTTCCACAATCTCCCAGAAAGATCGATGCGGGACGACTATTATAAACTAAGAAACCAAGCAAGCAACCTATGAGCAATGTAGACATCCAAGTCACGCTTGAGATGCCTGCAAGATAACCAACCACAGAAACAGCTATTAATCCTGCAAGAGTTATTCCAGAAGCCAGCCCATCTAATCCATCGATTAAATTAATTGCGTTCGCCAATCCAACAATCCACAAACAGGATAGAGCAAACCCTATCCACTCGGGGAAAGAAACAGTACCAAATCCCAAGAATTGAATTTCAATAAAAGATAATTCAGCTCCCCAGACAACCAAGGCTGCAATTGCAAATTCTCCGAACAATTTGATCTTTGGGGAAAGGCGAGCAAGGTCATCGAGAAATCCAATCACAAAAATTCCAAATGAGCCTAATAAAACCACCCCAACAAACGGGTTTTCTCCCCAAATCATTTGTCGAAATTGTGGAACAAATAATCCGGCAACTACACAAATAATGATAAAAGATACTAGAATTGCTGCACCGCCAAGTCTTGGGGTTGCTTGCTGGTGAACCTTCCTAGCTCGTTGCGGACAATCAACAAACCCTTTTTGTAAAGCCAAATACCGAACAAGCGGTGTTAAAATACAAGTCAAAATCGCACCTAAAACAAACAAACTATAAATAGACGGGGTCATTAAAATTGTACCTTATAATGCAAAAAAGTAATGATTCGTCAATTTTAGAAAAGGCTCACTTTACCAATCCTCAGAAATTAAATTACTAGAAGAAAGCATGTACTTTTCGGCTAATAAAATTTTAATTTATTAATTATATTATACTCATTTGGAACATTAGAGAAAAAGATGTATTTTCCCTAGTTGCTCCTACAACTCAATTACAAACAAATGGTATTTGAAAATTAGGGGGAATTTTAAAAGCCGACACACCAAGACGATGCAGTAGTTTATTTCCTTATGCCTTTAATGAAGGAGGCAGAACAGGAATGTCACTAAAAAATTTCTCAATAATTCTAGATTTCGAGAATATAATCACCCAAGCAGTCACGAATATAATTTTAAAATAGGTTATAATCGACTGATTCTTTATATACCATAATTCAATTTTATTTTTGTAAGGGATTATGCATTCGTCATAAAATTTTTTGGGATTTTTTTTTCCTTCTAAAAACTTTTCCTCATCCCTAAAAATAATTGATCCCATACCAGTCAAACCGGGCTTGACTTTATTAAGTTCGCTACGAGCTTCCAGTGAGTACTTGTTGAAAGTACCTGGCACCATAGGTCTAGGACCAACAATACTAATCTGACCAAGAAGGATATTAATCAGTTGAGGCAACTCATTAATTTTTGATTTCCTTAAAAAACGACCAAAAGGAAGAACTCGTGGATCGTTTTTAAGTGTAATTTCTCCTGCTCCAATCGTTGGGCTATTCTTTAGCATTGTAGCGAATTTCAAAAGATTAAAAGTACTTCCGAACTGCCCGACTCTTTCTTGCCTATAAAATATTTCTTTTTCTCCGGTAAATCTCAAAATAATTACAATCGGAACAAAAAGCGGAAGCAAAAAAAATAATGCTAATAAGGAAAATAGGATATCAAAAAATCGAATTAACATTACCTCGCCATCACATTTTCTGGAGGTTCGAAACCACCAGTGTTAGGTGTCAACCCAGACTCGAAAAATCTCTTATACCAATCTACAGTTTTAGTAACTGCATCTTTCCAATGGACTTGAGGGTGATAATCAAGATTAGAAGTTGCCTTTTGTATATCAGGGCAACGACGTGAAACAGATCCGGGGTAAGTTATTGCAGTCTCATATCTACCTTTATAACCTAAATGCTCACCAATAAATTTGGTGAGCACTTCCATCGAAATTTCCTGAGTATTTCCAATATGATAAATATTGTTAGGATGATTGGTGCTTTCCATTGCCCCAACGGTACCCTGGACCGCATCCTCAATATAGCAGAAGGCTCTTGTTTGATCATGACCATAAATTTTAATTGGATTTTCGATTTCATTCACAAAACGCTCAACAATATGCGGGATGGCATGCCCAAAGCCCATTTCCGGACCAATAATGTTTTGATACCTTACGATCCTCCAGTCATAACCAAGCTTTTTTGCAGAGTGAATAAATGAGGATTCTCCATGTATTTTCGTAATTGCATAAGTCCATCTAGGGTGACAAACATCGCCAACACACAATGGAACATCTTCTTTTGTTGGTATTTCTGCACCAAACAAATCAGATGTGGCCGCATAATTTTCACTCGAAGATGAAAATAAAAGACGCCTGATAGGTTTTTTTGCTATCCAATCTAAAGTATTAACGGTTAGTTTGGTATTGGTACTAATTACAGATTCAGGGTTTTTCAATGTACGATTTACACCAACAACTGCTGCCAACATATAAACTTCATCGAATCTTTTTCCCAATTTTTCAAACGCACTAAAATTGGTAAAATCATCTACAACAGCATTAAAACGATTGGGACTTCTATCCATTATTTCATCCCAATTCGAGCCTTTCCTAATGTCTCCAGCAGTTACATTACAATCTTTTCTATCAATAAGATGCTCGACAATATTTCTGCCAATAAAGCCACCTCCACCTAATACAAATACTTCTTTCACTTATTTATTACAAAAATTTAAATTCTCATCACCACAACCAAGTACTGATACTTTATGCTTCGATCCTAATGTTAAAATCTGCTCCTTATTTAAAATGCCTATTGCATCGAATATTTTAACTTCCGAAAGGTTTAAAAGCTCTTCAATGGTTTTATCTTGCTTATATAAACTATGTCCTGCTGAAAAAACAATTATTTCCGGATTAGAGTCAAGCACAAGTGAAAGGTCGGATTCAACCTCGCATTCTTGTTCTTCCCAATTAGAAACATAAGGATCATGGAATCTCAATAAGGCACCCTCCTTTTGAATCAGATTAACAAAAACTTCAACAGGACTAAAACGAGTATCCCCAACATCACCTCTGTAAGAAACACCAAGGATTATAACTCTTTTACCTTTGAGACTTCCAAAAACTTGAACTAAACGATTAAAAGCAAATAAAGGCATTTGGTCGTTAACAGAAACACTATTTATGCTCATATTTAAATCAGAATCTGAGCCGAAAAATTCTTTCCGCGACCAACTTGCAAGCAAAGGATCTTTGGTTAAGCAGTAACCTCCGACACCAATTCCTGGATACATTAAATTTGCATGAGTCTTGCGAACTCTTATGGCATTAATTATATCATAAAGGTCAACTCCTGCTTCTTCGGCATACCTAGACCATTCAACAGCAAACGCAATGTTGGTAGCCCTATATGAATTTTCAAGAACTTTTGCCATTTCAGTAGCAGTGGTGTTCTCAAGTCTAGTAAGTGCACAGATTTCTGTATTTATTATAGTTTTCAAAAAGGCTTCGGTAGCATCCGCACTACTATCATTTATTCCTGAGTACACCCTTGGGAATTCCCTTATCGAATTAATATATTCTGGACCAGGCATTACTCTTTCGTATGAATGCCCCAGTTTGTAACGATCTACTTTTAACCCCCTCTCACTTAATTCTTTATCTAGAATTGGCTTCACAATTTTCTCACATGTACCAGGTGGTACGGTCGTTTCAACTAACACTAAGACATTTTCATGACAATGAGTGCCAATACAACTAATCGCTTTTTTAAAATTTCCTAGGTCGACATCGTAGTTTTTTAAATTTCCAGTTGAACTAGATAATTTTTCTACATCTAAGTTAACATCAACAACAATTACATCCGCAAATCCATAGGCTAAAGGATCATAAGTAGCGAGTAGATTACCTCTCCTTAGGCTATTGTTGTAAAACTCGTAAATTTTGGGATCATCAGCATTAAGAGGAAATACTCCGTCATTTATTGATTTTATTTTCAAAAAATTCTTTTCATCGGGTAAATCAACTCCAATTACTGCATATTCTTCACTTACTCCATTGGCACATACCAATGCCATGACTGCACCAACGAAGCCTAACCCTTGCACGACAACAACTCGTTTCCCTTCATTTTTAGATAAAAAATTAGTAATTGCGTCTCGATCATCAAAATCAGATATAATTTTAGGTTTTCTTAGATTGGACTTCTTAGATGAATTCATGTGCCTACATAAGTTTCATATTATTTGATGAGAACCATAATAGTTTGTACATAAACTTTCAATGTATTCTGAATAAAGTGAAACAACTTTTTTTTGTTTGAAATTTTTAATTACTCGACTTTTAGCGTTTTTTCCAAATTGCTTTCTTAAAGTGTCGTCATCAAACATAATACATAATAAATTAGACAAGTCTTTAATATTTCGCGGGTTAAAAAGCAAACCTGTTTCATTTTCGATAATTGCATCACAAATGCCCACAACTCTTGAACCAACTGCAGGTACACCCATCGCTGCTGCTTCTAATATTGAAACAGGATATCCTTCTCTGTAGCTTGGCAGACAAATAAAATCTGCAAAAGCTAGTAATTTATAAGGTTCTTTTGTAAAACCAAAATGCAAAATCTTATCTTTAATATGCCCAGGTAGTTTTGCTATTTCGTCCTGTACGGAAAAGTCTTCTTCGGGACCAACAAGTATTAATTGAACATCTCTACAATTATGATCGATTTGAGAAAAGGCATTTATTAAATCCCTTATACCCTTTTCCTCACAAACCCTACCTAAATAAATACAAACCTTTGAGTCTGCTTTCAAACTGTTATGATATTTATCTGAAAGTGAAAGATCTCTGTCGCATGTAAAAAAATTAGACTTTACTCCACATATAGTACCACTGCCAAGAACTCTAAGTTTATTTTTTTCAATGGAGAAATTATCTTGAAGCAATATTTTCTCTGAGGGGGAAACGCAAAGTAAGTGAGTTGCTAACTTAATAATAAATCCGTCGCAGGATTTTAATATTAATCTCGAGATACCATTACGATTGGGCCAAACTTCTCCTTGAAATATGTGGAGTCTAATGTTTACACCCATGAAGGCAGAAATCATCATTCCAAGCAAACCAGGTTTTGGTGCCACAGATATAACAATAGTTGGTTTTAATCTAAATACTAAGGAAATTAATTGAAAAAGTGCAAAAAAATCAGAAATGAACCCAAATCGCCTTTGGATACAAATATTTTCAACATTACAAATGTCATTTACATTGGGACAATAAGTATCAATATCAATATTTTGAGCTAAACAAACATCAAAATTACGGGAAAGTTGCTCAATATGAGGTCGTAAAAAGAAATGTGCAACCAGAGGAGTATGAGACACCATTAGTAATTTAGGTTTTAATAAAGACATATGAAATTATAAAAAAATTTTAATAGGACGAATATCTTAGTTAAGAATTTTAGAAGATGAAATTTTTAGAAATCGCAATGAATAATAACAGGATTTGAAATCCTTCAGTGTAAATATTATTTTAAGAGTTAATTTCAAAATGAGAACTTTTATCCTTATGTTAATATTCTCGCTTATTAAGTTATCCAATTTCCTATCTTTTGTTTTATGATTTAAAGTTGTATCAATTTTTTTGGTCAAAATAGCTGACCTATAAATTTGTTTAAGAATTACAATAAACCATAAAAATTGATTAAATAAGAAGCTTTTAATACTACCTGCAGTATGTTTTTCGATACATTTAGTTTCATAATATGAGATATTATATTGATCGTTAGATAGCGAATTAGGATTATCATTATACAAGTAAAGTGGTAATTGTATTTTTATTATCTTCAAACCATCGTCGATTAATCTAATCCATAAATCCCAATCTTCACAAGATCTAAGGTTCTCATCATAACCACCAACTAATAATAATTTCTTTTTGGAAACAAGAATTCCAGCACCATTAAGAGTATTTCTAACTAATATTTTTTTCTTATTCTCGTGGTATTTAATTTTTAATGATTTATAAAATTTATTACTTGAAAAATTATTTTTTCTACCGAAAGAGCAAGTTATGGCGTAGCTAGGTTTGTAAACACTAATTTGAAGTTCAATTTTTTGTGGATGCAACTCATCATCTGCGTCTAAAAATGATATAAGTTCAGTACTTGATTTATTAACACCGATATTCCTCGATCTAGCTAAACCTACATTGAAGTTGTTCTTAATATAAATTATCGAAGGATAAGATGATACTATATTATCAATAGCATCTGTTTCAGGAGAACAATCATTAACAACAATAATCTCATCTACTGCTGTAGTTTGATTTATGACTGACTGTATGGCTCTCTTAAGAGTTTTAGAATCCTTATAACAAGGAATAATTACGCAAACTGAAAGTTCCATTGCTATCTTAGATATGGGTCTGTCTTCCGATACTTATACCAATCCCAATCTCCTACTATTTTTTGTTTAAGAATTTTTCTGCCATCATTCTTATGAATGAAGCATCTATTTATAAAGAATTTGTTTCTGTTAATTGTATTGGTGTCGAAATGACTACAGAACCCATACTGATATCCCAATCTTTCTACCTCAGTTGCCACCCGTTGATTAACATCACCGTAAGGATAAGCTATTGAACATACTTTAATACCTATTAAATCTTCAATGAAGTGCTTGCTGTAAAGTAGTTCAATTTCTAAATCATTATGATTTAGTTTTGTAAGATGAGGATGACTTTTTGTATGAGATCCTATCGTAACACCACTTAATTTCGATAACTCAGTTAATTGATGTTTACTCATACAATTTTTTTCATTCTCTATATAGTCAGTAGTTATAAAAACGGTGAAAGGAATTTCATTTTCAACAAGGATGGGAGCAACATAGACCAAATTATCAGTATATCCATCATCAAAAGTTAAAGAAATATTAAGTTCATTATAATTTAAATTAGAAGAACAAGAATTTACAATTTTGAAATCCTTGAGAAATTGAATGTGCTCAACAAATAATTCCTTACTTAGGGAGTTTAAACCAGTTGGGTCGCCTAAAACATTTGAACCAATTGAATGATAAATTAGAGATCTGTGACCAAAACATATTGAATTCCTAAAATATGCAAAAATATTAGATATTATCTTACGAGCAGGAGACTTTGGAAACATAAAATTTAAGTACTATAAAGTTTTAAAAATTTGAAATATTTACGATAATTACAACTCGCATAATAAGAGATTTGTAAAAGGATTATAGGAATAAAAGGTATTATTGTCTGTCGGGCAGCCGTATAACCTTCCTGATGGTAAAGGTATAAATAGGGAATATTTAATACAAAATAAAGTTTTGTTGTTAACAATAATTTTTTATTCTTATAACCTTTAAAAATGTAATATAGGAGTATTATCTGCGGTATTACTGTATCAAAAGCAAAAATTCTTTGAATTATTACTCGTTCAAATGAAACAATAAACATGCTAGCATCAGCAATTAAAAAATTTAGGCCTAATAAATGCATAAAATATATTGTTGGATACATAAATATATTAAACTTCAAACTATCTAAATATGGAATATTTGTTAAAAATAATAAACAAAAAATCAAAAAACTAAAAGTAAAAGTATATCTAAAATTAAAAGGGAAAAATTTATAAATAAATGAAAAAGCTAATGAGGCAACTAAATGCTTTCTTAGAAATCCTAAAAATATCATCCATAGAAAGGATAATAAATATTTCCTAGATTCTAGAAAATAAAAACAAAGTGTGACCAAAAGGCATATTTGAATGTCTCGTAAAATTTTAGTTGAGAAAAACATCAAGGAAGGAGAAAATAAAATAAAATACTGAGTATATTTTGTGAACTTCTTACAAATATTAATTAATTTACAATATCTCCTAACTATTAACATAATTAAAATAAAAGTTATATTATTAAATAATCTAGTTGATAATTCTAAACTAAAACAAAAATTATTAAATAAACCCAAGAAAAATCCATAATAAATTGATGAACCGTGTTCAGGAAGGAATATATGACTAATATCAAATTTATAATCATAAGTTGACCGAGCAATTCTCATAAAAAAGAACTCATCATTATAGACAGGGTCAAGTCCATCACTAGCAGAATATGTAAACTGGTAAAATATATGTATTAATATCATAAAAAAAGTCCTAAATATTAAAACATAAAATACAAATGGCACATCCTTAAATTTAGTTATAAAATATATACTTATAAATATTAATAATACTTCCACTATAAGTTTACCGAGATGTTAAATTACTTAGGATTAAATTTGATATGGGTAACGAACAATACTCCCACTCACCTATCTTCTCTTTAATTGGACACCGCATACCGTTTTTAAAATTATAAACCGTGGGTCCCTTTACAGGGTCTATCCCAGACATATCATAAAATTGAATACCAAAAGATTTAGCATACTCGAAAAGTTTCCACAGTAATGCAAAAGATGTATACTGCTTTCTACCTCGACTATCTGAAGTTGCCCAAAAATCTAGTGCACGATGTCCAAAGTATAAATACGCTCTTAAACCAATTACTTCGTCTTCTTTCTTTGCTATCGCTACGATAATTTTTTCTCCAAGGCTACTCTTTAAAAACTCAATTTGTGATAAAGAAGGTAGTTGTACATCTTTAATTGACTTAAAAGATAAAAATTGGTCCGAAATTATTTTCGGATTAATTTTCGATAAGGGTAATAATTCTATATTTTCGTTTTTAAGAACACCTTTCTTTAGGTTTTTTCGCCAATTTGATGAGCAACCTTTTAAGATATCATCTAATTTTGTATTCAAGTCGATGTATATTGTATAGTCACTATTCATCTTTTTTTTACATTTTCCCCAACCTGCACAGTATAGTTTAAGAGAATTTAAGTCATCAAAAGGCTCTATGAAACTCGTGCGAATATATACTAGATAAACTTTTAAATTTTCCCTAAGGTAATCCGATAGTATTTTGGCTTTTAATAATGTGATATCTCCGGTGGGTAATCCAGAAATGAATCCGATTAGAACACCAAATTTAATTTTAAATTGAATTTGCACATATAAAATTCCCCTAGAACTTGATAATCTTAATGATTTTACCTGCCAATTTTCTTTTTCTTTATAATGCCTCCACCCCCACTGCTGATAAGGTGATACATTTCCCTCTTCCTTGAGCAAATTATCCCAATCAAGACCATTAACTATTTCCTGAATCTTAATGTCTACCATATAAATGGTACTACTTTAACCTGTTTATAGTGAATCGGGCATGAATCTGCAACTGCCTTTGGAATGTCTGGCCACGGTAACACAAAGAATCCCTGACGAAGCAAGAAGGATTCAAACTTTTTGCTCTCCTCTTCACTTGCATAGAATGGAAACACAAAAGGGACTGTTTCGTCATTTAAAAATTCCCAAATAGGGAAAATGTTTAAATTTTCAGCCCATTTTAAAATGCGAAGATAGCTATTTCTTCGAAAAAGACTTTCTTCATTTATACTAATTGGAAGTAAACCCTCTTTTATTAGTGGGGTAACTTCAGTATTTAGCGGCATTATACATTCGCTATCCTTGTCAGGTAAAGGATTTAAAGAACCTGTCTTCAAACAGCGTAAAAATCTTCGTAGAAAAAGTATTGTGACTCCAAAATAAAGACCAAACAGATTAACAAATTTTTTCATTTGTTTCTTTTTCTTATACGAAAGATCTTCATTAGTATGATTAAAGGTAGCTTGCTGAAAATCCGCTTCCCTAAACTCAGTATCGTTTACGAGCAATGCAGCCCCGTTGGGCAAGAATACTGTTTTTCGGATACTGAGAAGTCCAAAGTCTCCCCTACTACCTAGGAGTTGCCCATTAGAATCTCTGCTAAATAATCCATGGGCATTATCTTCAACTAATAAAGCTTCATTGTTTTTACAATATTCATGAAAAGGATCTAAATCCTGGGCAAAACCAAAGTAATTAACCGCTAAGACTAATTTTGCTTTGACTGAAAAGTTAAGTTTAGCCCTAAGTTTTAAATCTACTTCGTAGAAGACCACTTGAGCACCGCAATCGTTTATTGGAGAAAGCATATCTCTGCAAATAAAGCTAGGAATATAAATAATATCTCCGCTTCCCAGAGCCATAACTCTAAGTAATTCTCGGAATGCATGTCTTGCGTAAGAAAAAAGATACAAGTTTGAGCCTAGAAACAATTTACAAAGGTCAATCTCGCCCTTTGCTTGAAGATGGAAGGGAGATTTCCTCATTTTGTAATTCTTAGAATACAAAATATGAAACAAATCCATTTTTTTACTTTCCATGGATCAGTTAAAATGGATGGTGTTAACGCTTTAAGAGACTTATTAAATTCTCCTTCCATCTGATAGGTACGAGCTTTGTAATAATCAATTCTTGCTCTGTTCATTTTCAAAACATGATTTTCATTTTTTACTGAAAGCTGCCTAATATGATCGGAAACAACATGTTTTAAATTTTCGTTAATCAGTTCTGGGTCACCAGACATATTATCACTATTTACATGAAATTCACCAAGAGCCTGGTTTAAACTAGAAATTCTGCCTATATTAGATAAACGAAGCCACATATCATAGTCTTCAACTGCGAAATAGCTCCGTCTTTCATTAAAGAGTCCAACTTCTAAAATAGCACTCTTTTTTACTGTCATTGCAGATGTTGAATAACAATTTCCTTTGAACAAAAGCTTTTTATAAAGATTTTCATTCCCTAAATATCCATGATAGAGAACCTTTGAAAATATATTGTCTATGTAATGGTTTTCCCAATGGCTAATGGCAATAGTTTGCTCTGTAGAATGTTTTATTTCCTTAGAAACTACTTCAAGTTTATTATCAAGCCATCGATCGTCAGAATCCAAAAATGATATCCATTCGCCAGAAGAATTCCGAATGCCTGAATTTCTGCTTCCCGCCGGTGATCCTGTATTCTCCTGCCAAAAATACTTTACTCTAGAGTCCCTATCTATGTAACTTTGAACCACCGCTTTCGTATCATCCGTTGAACCATTATCAATTATGATTAATTCAAAATCTTTAAATGTCTGATTTAATACGGAATCTATACACTTCTTAATTAGATTAGATCTATTATAACAAGGAACAACTACGCTTATCATATAATTATTCTAAGTATGAAGAATGCCTTTACTAAAGTTTATCTCACAAAATTCAATCAGTTCTCTAATCTCAGAACTGAAATTGGAAGTGGCATGCCAACCTTCACTTTCTATTAGATTAGATCTATATTCTAAGTTCTGTTTAACTTCTGCTTTTTCTGACAACTCTGTGATAGGTATATTAAAATTTTTGAGCTCAGAATAAATATCTTGAATAATAGACGCCATCTCAATAAGAGTTTTGGATTCATCTCCCATGTTATAAACATTTGGTAAATTAGTCGAAAAGTCTCTTGAAATTATAAATTCTAAACCTGCACAAACATCAGTTATTGTGATAAAGTTTCTGACTGTGTTGGATGGACTACGAATTACTATTTTCTGACTTACAACTGATTGCCTACATAAGTCATTAACAAAAAGCATCCAACAATTTACATTTGAATGGAGAGGAGAACCAAATGCATTCGAAAGCCTTATGATGATACCGTGCATATCAGACTCTTCACTATTTTCCATCACTGCTCTTTCACCTGCAACTTTTGATGTCGCATAAGGATGAATATTTTGAAGTGCAGTACTTTCGTTAATAACGCCTGATAGGTTATTACTATAAACATGTGCGGTTGAAAGATAGATAAACTTTTTAACGCCAACTCTTCTTGCTTGCTCTACTAACTTCACCGTTGTGACTCCATTAAATTCCAATGCAGAATCAGGATTTTTATGACAATCACCTGCATTCATTCCTGCGGCATGAACCACAATATCCATATTTCGACAAGCGTTGTAAAGGCTATGGGTATCATCCCAATTTACGAGAATATGAGTACAAAGTTTAAGAACCTCAGGAATATTCCTATTACATCTGCTTGAAATAAAAACCTCATGCCCTAGTGAGGATAAATGTAAGGCAAGTCTACTACCGATAAGACCAAAACCACCCGTTATTAAGACTTTAGACAACTAACAAAATAAGGTTTTACAGTATCCTAGAACAAAAGAGCACATGATTGACGAGTAATACTAATAATTTCGTGATCTTCT
>CAWVXY010000026.1:0-39009 GCA_963934295.1 uncultured Opitutia bacterium | reverse complement strand
TTTATTGAGAGTATCAGAGAATTGTAAAAGAAGAGATTTGCCGGCCAGTAGTATTACAGGGATTAAAATTGGAGATAGAGAAGACAATAGACTGGGAAGTTGCCCATCTGGAGTATCGGACAGTTTGAGGTATTTGTTTTCTTTTTCATTTGGATTGGTCCGTAATTCGATCGGGTGATTACGATTGAACCAACGGGCGTATGCAAAGGCTCCAGTCATGCCCACCAGGCCAACAAGTATTCCACCTACGATCATTCTCCCCAGATCCACTCCCAATTCACCAGCCACCACTAAGGGGCCGGGGGTTGGGGGTACGAGGGAGTGAGTCATAGCACCGCCCGCAACGATAGCCATTACATAGAGCACATAATTCTTCTTAGTCTGAGCCGCCAATGCCCGGGCCAACGGAATCATCAGATAAAAAAGAGTATCGAAAAAGATGGGGATACCGAGAAGGAAACTGCTTCCGGTAAGGGCTTCGGGAGCCCGTTTCTCACCGAGCAGGGAAAGAAAGGAACGCACGATACGCAGGGCACCCCCACTCTCCATAAGGCAGGTTCCGATAATTGCAGCCATGGCAATGAGAATTCCGATTTTGGCACTGGTCCGACCAAAACCTTCTGCCACCCGTGTTCCCACGTTTTTATCAGCCAATTCTCTTGCTTCTTCTATTGAAACTCCTTTTTCCTCCACATGATATCTTTCCAACAAGGTGACCGGGGTAAGGATTCCCACCAGAAGTGCAGCGAGTGTGAGGGCCAGAAAGGCGTGCAATCGTAACCAAATAATTCCCCCGACTACGGTGAGAATTCCAACGAGTAAAAGAATAAATGGTATGGACATGGCAAGAAAGGGTTACATCTTTAATGGAGAATTAATTCGGCTTTTCAGGCAAGGAAGAAGAATGGTTTGTTTACTCGGTCCAAGTTGAGGTCTTGTTTGATTGAGTCTTTGTAAATTATTTTTGGCTTAGCGGAGTACTTCGAAAACGATTGAAGTTAAACGATGAGATTCAGGAATAGTGAAAGTCAATTTGCCGTCCTTGACCTTTATGAGATCTGTATCCCTAGATTTCTTATTTTGGCGATAACCGGTCTTGGATTCCACATCTTCGGTGGTCCAAATTACCCGAACTTTTTCACCTTCGACGAATCCCTCTCCGACAAATTGGCCGTCTCGGTTGTACCGTTTTCCTTTCTGTATGGTTGCCGGTATCGAGATTTTTAAATCTTCAGGATCTCGGTTTGCTTTCCTTCGTGCCACTAAAACGATGAACCTGTCTGCTGTACGGTCGTAGGAACTCATGCGCATGAAGTCCTTGTCCTTCACTTCACCTAATGTAATATCATTTCCTTCCTCGCCAGCAATGGCATGGTGAATACACTCATTCTGCCCGGCTGACAATTGGGCAAACCAGCGCCAGATATAATAATGGGTATGATTGGGGTCGTCCGGTACCGCATAGGGTGCTCCAAATTTATTTCGGGAGATTGTAGGCACATCGTTCTGGATTGTAAATTTTTCATCCGATCCTATGAGGTTCAGTTTTCGTGTAGCGATAGGTGGTCCTCCTGTGAAATTAGGATTTAGTTTTTCGCCCAATTCGGCCAATCGACCATTGTAGTCAAGCCGCTTGGTAAGACCCATGGTCCACGCACTGTTGTTGTCGGCCCAGGGGAGATTTGCAAGGCTCAGACCGCGCTGGAGGCATTCACCAAAAATGCGTAGGGTTGACTCTACAGTATCACCACTTCCTTCGGGCCCATGAGTTGTTTTTCTTCCGTCCCAGCAGATCCAGCTTTCAGCCGCGACGATCCCTTTATCAGAATATCCTTCCTCATGGAGGCGTTTATCCATGTATTCCATTTGGCTCCATACTGAACCTACCCAAGTGAGTAGTCCTCCCCCCCATCCATTGTTGAAATCACTCAGGTTGAGAGCGAAGTTATCAATCATTCCCATGAGCTCTTTTGACTTCAGTTGCACATCGTACCATTTCTTACAATTTCTGGATGGTGACAAGCCGGCGGTGGAAATGACTTTCTTGTCTCCGGTTTCCTTTTCATAATCTCGAATTGCACGGGTGGCAGGTAGAATGAATAAATCCATCAAATCATCCCAGTTACCATCCCAGTACTTAGGGTGATTGGCTTCATGAAAAATACCGTAGTAATCGACATCCTCGCCAAACCATTCGACTGTTGCTTTCACCATATCATAAATCGCCTGATCATCAGGCGGTATTTTATTGAAGTCATCATAGACCTTTCCGCCATTGATCCACAAGGGGACCTGCCAGATGACCAATTCCGTCTTGATGCCCCGTTCTTTGCAAAGTTTTACCGCATGTTTGATCGCAAGAGCTGTATCGGATGGATGATTAGCATAATCCAGGTTTTTTTTCTCTGGAAGGGTATGTAACGACATATACCAAAAGCTTGCGTAGCTACCCACTTTTGCGATTTCACGCTTAATATCGTTTTCAGAATTTTTGGGCTGCTTGCGGTAGGGCTGCCATCGAAACCCAACATGCATATGATTGCGGGTCGATTGGTAGAAGGGCGGGGGATTATCCCTCTCGAAAAGGTCGGCAATGCCCGGTCCAACCCGATCTTCAGGGTTTTCAGGAATCAGCGAATCCTTGGCCTGGATAACCAGGGTGAGGTTGCTCAACAATAAAAGAATTCCACGAAGGAAGTATCCCGTCCACATCCTCCTAGATTTAAGAAAAATATACTAATTGCAAGACTTAGGTTAGGAAGATATTGCAATTTATAATTCGATGATTACCAAATTTAAGCTCTAGCGGATGATAATTGATTACCGAATATCCGCCTGAGTAATCAGGAAAATGAAAAGGTATCTGACAAGAAAGAACAGTCGTTATTATCGTTTTCCAACTATCATTGAATTGGGCAGACTTTATGCAATCAGAGGCTTAATCACATGGGAATGGTCGACGCCGGTAAGTTTCCAGTCAAGGCCCTGATGTTTGACGGTAAAGAACTTGTGGTTAATGCCGAGTAAATGGAGCATGGTAGCGTGCATGTCGTGAACATGTACCTTGTCTTTGACTGCATGGTAGCCAAGTTCATCGGTTTCTCCATAGCCAAAGCCACCTTTTACCCCTCCGCCCGCCATCCACATGGAAAAGCCTTTGATGTGGTGATCTCTTCCGATTTCTCCCTTACCCTGATACATAGGAGTGCGTCCAAATTCTCCTCCCCAAACTACCAGTGTATCATCGAGCATGCCCCGTTGTTTGAGATCCTGAATGAGTGCCCATGTGGGTTTGTCGGTAAGGCCACAACAGGTATCCATGTATTTCTCTAACCCGCCATGGTGATCCCATCCACGATGATAAAGATGAATAAACCGAACACCTTTTTCGGCAAGTTTACGAGCAAGGAGGCAATTGGAAGCATAGGAACCATCTCCTGGTTTAGCACCGTACATGTCAAGGATATGCTGGGGTTCCTTGGACACATCCATTAGTTCAGGAACGGATGTCTGCATTTTAAAGGCCATTTCATAGGCAGCAATCCGGGTATCGGTCTCGGGATCATTAATCGCCTGATTACGATGACGGTCGAGAGTTGTAATTGCATTGACCAATTTTTTTTGGTGCTCTGCGCTTACGCCTTTCGGGTTTCGTACATATTGTACGGGGTCTCCGGTTGAATTGAATTCCACTCCCTGAAAACGGCTGGGTAAAAAGCCCGCTGACCATTGGCGAGAAGCAATGGGTTGAGGATTGCGTCCACCCACGCTGGTCATGACCACAAAACCGGGTAAATCTTCGGCAACACTTCCTAAGCCGTAGTTTACCCATGATCCCATCGACGGACGTCCACTGATCGCGGTTCCGGTATTCATGAACGTGTGTGCAGGATCATGGTTGATCTGTTCAGTAACCATAGAACGAATAATTGAAATGTCGTCGGCCATTTTCGCAGTCCATGGAAGATAATCACTAATGTACTGTTCTCCTTTTCCGTATTTTTTAAATTTGGTCAAGTGGCCCTGAACTTTAAGTTCTTTTCCCTGTAACTGAGCAATAGGTTGACCTTTGGTGAAGGACTCGGGCATGGGTTTTCCGTTGAGCTCATCAAGTTTAGGTTTGTAGTCAAAGGTTTCCAAGTGAGAAGGTCCGCCCGCCATGCATAGAAAAATGACCCGCTTGGCCTTGGCTTTGGGGAGCAGGTACATGGGTTGGTCTGCGTCCTTGGCGATTAGTGTATTAAGTGCTGCACTACCCAGACTTAAACCGGAACCGGCGAGGAAAGCTCTCCGGTTAATCATGTTCGGATTCATTGGAATATTCATCGTCTTAAATTGGTTTCGGCAAGATTGAGGATAGCCCGAGCAAGAGGTGTCCAAGATTCCGCACTGGCGGAGTTACGATCATCGATAAATTGTGCCAGGGTGTTTTCTTCAAAAGAATCGGGGGGGCGGGACAGGGCTACCTCAAATGCGAAGGCCAGACGATTTCCAAAGGAGTCCCCCCCGTGCTTTACAATCTTTCCGGCAAAAGACTTGGCTGCTTCCAGAAATGTGGGGTCATTCAGTAAAACCAGTGCAGCCAATGGAGTATTGGACTGTGGTCGTTGGGTGGTGCATTCCTCACGACTAGGAGCGTCAAAGGCTTTCATCATGGGATGAAGAAACTGCCTTTGCCAGTGAACATAAAGTCCCCGGCGCCACTGGGCTTCTCCGGTGTCAGCTGTGTATTTTCTTTGGGGGAAATTGAGGTGCCGGTAGTAACCACCGGGCTGAAAGGGCTTCACGCTGGGGCCACCAATTGCGGGAATTAATAGACCGCTGATGGCCAGAGTATTATCCCGGATGAATTCTGCAGGCAGTCGTTGGGCAACCTGGAAACTTTGGTAACCTTCCCCTGGCAGCGTGGCTTGGCGATAGGTGCGGCTCAGCATGATATCCTTGATGAATGCTTTAATATTCCATTGCTTGTCAATCAGTGAGAGTGCAAGATTATCAAGTAATTCGGGGTGTTTTGGGGGGGTGCCTTGTCCGCCAAAATCAGTTAGATCAGGTGCCAGTCCTTTGCCAAATAGAAGATACCAGATCCGGTTGGCGAGCACGCGGGCATTAAGCTTTCCTTTGCCATTTTTAGGATCGGTTAGCCAGTTGGCCAGGTCCAGGCGATTAAGCCGATCTTTATTGGATTTGATTTGGCCGAGAAACTCAGGCACTGCGGGAAGGACAACGGGGCCGCTTTCATCCATCCAATTTCCTCTGGGTAGAACCCGCATGGTTCGGGGTTTTACAGCTTGGGAAATCATGGTGGGTCGGCCCAGTTTCTCAATATCGACCTTTTCCCTACGAATCTTTCGGTATCTGGCTAGTTCCTGTTCACCTGCGAGTTTGGAAATTTCTTGATTCAAGTTACCCAGTTTATTTTGTAGATCCTGCTTATCTTTTTCTTTGGCTTTCTTCAGCGTTGAGGTAAGCCTGTTCTTACGGTCCTGAAATTCCTGGAATTTCTTTTGGTTTGCGGGGGGAAGTAGGGCATTCATCTCCTTTTGCAGTTGTTGAATTCTGGCCAGGTTTTCGGGGTTGTGAATGATGATTTCTGGAGGGCGCTTGGTGGGCAGGGAATTTCCATTGAATCCACGATCCCCAATATCCGCAAAAAATGCAGCCAAGGCATAATTATCTTTGATGGTGTAGGGGTCGTACTTATGATCGTGACATTGGGCACAACCAACGGTGGCTCCCATCCAAACCTCGGAAACATTACGCACCCGATCAGCGGCATAGATGGCATCATATTCCTTGATTTGTAAGCCACCTTCATGGGTAGTCTGCAGTAGACGATTGTACCCCGATGCGACTTTTTGTTGAGTTGTAGAGCCGGGGAGAAGATCGCCAGCTAATTGTTCACGGGTGAACTGATCAAACGGCATATTCTGATTGAATGCATTGATCACCCAGTCCCGGTAGGGAGAAATGTTATGGGGTTGATCTCCGTGGTACCCCACGGTGTCTGCATAACGAACAAGATCCAACCAATACGCTGTCATACGTTCACCAAAATGAGGGGAGGCAAGGAGATTATCGATTAGAGATGCGTACGCTCGAGGGGAACGGTTGGTGGCGAAATTTGTAACCTCTTGTGGCGTGGGTGGAAGTCCCGTTAGATCGAAATGTAGGCGGCGGACAAGAGTGATGGGGGCAGCATCGGGGGCTGGTTTTAATTGATTCTTCTTGATGTCTGCGAGGGTGAATCGGTCGATCCAATGAGTAGGCCAATTTGAGTCAATTACTTGAGGTTGAGAATGTTTGACCGGATCCACATAGGCCCAATGATCCGCCCAAATGGCTCCTTCTTTAATCCATTGCTCGAGCATTTCTTTTTCTCTCTGAGACAGGGGTTTCCCGATTTCAGGTGGGGGCATGAGTTCCTCCTCATCATCTGAATGAATCCGGTAGATCATTTCACTTTCATCGGGTTTGCCGGCAACAATCGCCATTAAGTCCTCGTGTTTGGCATCATTTTCGATATCGAGGCGAAGATCTGCTTTACGTCCATGTTCGTCTGGTCCATGACAGGAAAAACACTTATCCGAAAGGATAGGCCGTACATCCCGATTAAAGTCGAGAGGGTTGGCCCAAAGGAAAAATGGGAGGAGGAAAAGAAATAAGATTTTTTTCATGAGCGAGAATGCAATGGAATATCAGCTTATGAGAGGGAGTATTATAGTCAATAGAGGCATGAGATGAATGAAAAGATTATTTAAATACTCTAGTTTTAGGTTTCCGATACCTTGAAATTGTTTCTAATCGAGGAATGAGAATTTTTTTGATCCTTTTTGTAACCATTTCACTCTGGTTAGTTTCCAACGCCGAGAAGCCCAATATCGTAATAATTTTTACGGATGATCAGGGATATGCCGATCTTGGATGCTATGGCAGTAAAACAAATAAAACTCCACGATTGGATCAATTGGCCAAGGAGGGGACTATGTTTACATCCTTTTACACCCAAACGGTTTGCGGACCATCGCGTTCCGCTTTGTTGACGGGGCGATATCCCTGCAGAAGCAAGGGGTGGGGCATGCCCGCGAGTGAGATCACTTTTGCGGAATTGATCAAGGATGCAGGTTATCAAACAGCATGCATTGGGAAATGGGATGTTTCCAACCGGAAACCGATCATTGAGCGTATGCCCAATGCTCAGGGTTTCGATTATTTCTTCGGTGCCCTCGGAGCTAATGACGGAGGAATGGTGAAGTTTCACGAAAACAATGAAGCATCGGGTTCCTCCAAAGATATGGGTGGTTTGACGACTTTATACACCGATAAATCCATCAAATTTTTGAGAAATAAGAGAGATCCAAAGAAGCCCTTCGTTCTTTACCTCGCTCATACGATGATGCATACGATTATTGACGCGTCTGAGCGCTTTCGTGGCAAATCCAAGGGAGGACTCTACGGAGATGTAGTGGAGGAATTTGATTATGAGACGGGCCGCCTGCTTGATGTTTTGGACGAGCTTAAACTTTCGAACAACACTCTCGTCCTTTACACCTCCGATAATGGACCCTGGAATCAGGATAAGTATACCAAGAATAAGAAAGGACATCCGGAGGGATCAATCTTCTGGGGAGACGCCGGTCGCTTACGAAATGGTAAGGGTTCACCCTACGAGGGAGGATATCGTTTACCATGTATTGCCCGCTGGCCCGGTAAGATACCGGCGGGACGCAAATCGGATGCGGTGTTTGCCACCATTGATTTTATGCCCA
Organism: uncultured Opitutia bacterium; assembly: GCA_963934295.1. Classification (GTDB taxonomy): domain Bacteria; phylum Verrucomicrobiota; class Verrucomicrobiia; order Opitutales; family Seribacteraceae; genus Seribacter. Next base: position 31,240 of record CAWVXY010000026.1, on the reverse strand, counting down.
CTTTTGCTAAGCTTTGTGGATTTAATATACCGGATGATCGAAAGATAGATGGTATTGATCAGACGGATTTGTTGCTTGGGAAATCTGAAAAGGGCAGGGATACCTTTTATTTCGACCGTGCGGGAATCCGCATGGGTAAATGGAAATACCTAAAGGCGGATGCTCATTTCTATGGTTATGCGAGGGAGGATGAACGTATTGAGGTGGATGAACTTTATAATTTGAATAAAGATTTGGGAGAAACCAAGAACTTAGCCCTAAAGAATCCGGGAATCGTTGCCAAAATGAAAAAGCTAACAGAGGAGCTTCCTGCTTATCAACCGGACGAAAAAAGATAATTGATTTTCACTATTTACTTACAATAACTCAATTGATGCCATACCCGTTGCAATAATGGGTGTAGGGAAATAAAAGAGCATCGGGATTATCCCTTAGAATAAGGGGAATTGGATAAAAAGAGGAGATCGCAAAACTTAGAAAAGGATGGATTGGGTTACTTTCTGCAAATTAATTTTTCATTTCGTTACGATTTAACGAGGTCATTGTGATGGCAGGAATGACATACAATTTCTGAGATATCCACTCTTTTATCGTAGCACATAAGTATATCACAATTCTTACAATGATACATTACACGGAACTCAAAAGGGATACTTTGTTGCCTATGCTTATATCTTTCTATGGGAGTACCTGTACTTTCCCCGAATATTTTTTTTCTTTCTTCACTAGATGTTGCATCCCGTAAAGATTTAATAAGATCACTTGCCCTTGCTGCATTAAAAAAACCTGTATGGTTAACCACATACCTACCTCCAAGGTGAGAGTATTTGATTGTATACTTCTTATCTTCTCCTTTTTTTTGAATGATAATTATACCAGTTTTGATTTTAAAACTATTGTTCGAACCCAAAGTGGTCGAGCGATCTATGGATGGATTAATTTTGCCCACATCGTCCCAGTCTAAATAAATTTTTTTACCGAGATACATACCATCCCGAAAAAAAATACCTTTTAATGTTAAAAAAATATTATTTTTTTCGGAAAAATCGTTGAAATAATTACCCCAGAGAATGATCAAACCAAATCCAATAAAAATAGTCACTTGGGTGATTGATTCGGGATTACTTATATAACAAATAAAAAGTCCAATAATTGAGATCACGGTCGTAACAAAAGTTAACTGGCCTCCCAGCCTTCTCTCTAAACTCAGACTATATTTTTCGTACATTTAATAGTAATATAATATATGTAATTACAATCTTTTACTTGCTTGGATCTAGCTGAGCATTCCTTTTTTAACGTGCCCGTGAACATCGGATAGACGAAATCGACGTCCTTGATAACGGTAAGTTAACTTCGTGTGATCGATGCCACAGAGGTGTAGAATGGTGGCCTGCATGTCGTGGACATGAATCGGATCTTTGGTCACATTCCATCCGAATTCATCCGTCTCTCCGTATGTGCTTCCGGGTTTCACTCCGCCCCCTGCCATAATCCAACTGAAGGCCCGACCGAAGTGATCCCGACCCGTTGGTTTCTTTGGGTCGCCTGAACGGTACTGCCCGAATGGGGTGCGCCCGAATTCTCCCCCCCAGATGACGAGAGTATCCTTGAGCATATCCCGATCCTTCAGATCCTGAATCAGTGCACCCGTGGGGGCGTCGGTGGCGAGGCATTGTTTTTCGAGTTGGGTAAAAAGATTACTGTGCTGATCCCATCCGGAATGCATCAACTGGACAAATCGTGTCCCTCTTTCGAGCAGGCGGCGTGCGGTCAGACAGTTGCTGGCAAAGGTTCCGCGTTGTTGTACATCGGGGCCATAGCGTTTGATTACATGGTCAGGTTCTTTTTGGAAGTCCAGTAGTTCTGGCACACTGGTCTGCATGCGAAATGCCATTTCATATTGAGAGATCCGGGTCTCAATTTCCGGATCTCCAAATTCGCTGTGATGGGCCTGGTTGAGCTCGGCCATCCGGTCGAGGAGGGAACGGCGTGCCTTTCCGGATACACCGGCGGGGTTATTCAGATAGGGCACAGGAGCCCCCGTGCTACTGAATTTGACTCCCTGAAATTTACTGGGAAGAAATCCGCTACCCCAGTAGTAATCGTAAAAGAGTTGGCCGCAGGTTTTACCTTTGTCCGTGGAAGTCATGACTACGAAGGCGGGTAAGTCCTCGGATTCGCTTCCGAGTCCATAGGTGAGCCATGCACCCATGCTTGGCCGTCCGGGTATTTGTGAGCCCGTAAGCATAAAGGTTACTCCGGGGGCATGATTGACCGCTTCCGTGTTGAGACTCCTCACAATGCATAAATCATCCGCATGACTTCCAATATTGGGAAGCATGGAGCTGATCTCCGTTCCACACTGACCGTACTTTTTATAGGGTTTGATTTCGGGCACGCATGGCCATGCTTTGTAGCTTGAGGACATGGTGGAGAGGCGAGTGTCCCCACGTACAGAGTTAGGGATATCCTTCCCCGCCATTTTGGTAAGGGTGGGCTTGGGATCGAGCAGATCAATATGGGAAGGCCCGCCTCCCTGCCAAAGGACAACCACCCGCTTGGCTTTAGGAGCGAAATTAGGAAAGGTAAAATCTCCAATGGATACACCCAATGCACGATCCTGATTCAGAAGTCCGGCAAGGGCCGCTAGTCCGACTCCGGTTGTTCCTTTTCCAAGAAAGCTACGACGGGATTCCAGACTGGAATAAAATGGGTTGGTTGCAAGATTCATAGTGAGAGTTATTCGCGGGTAAGAGACTGGTCGAGATTAAGGATGCCCAAGCATACCTGAGTGAGGGCAGCATGTTCAATTGCGGGGAGTTTGGGGTTTCTTTTCTTTTCTCCAATTGTCAAAAGTTTGTCCGCTTCCTCCGGGTTCTGCTTAAAAATGGCCAACTGCTCATCATAAGCTCTTTCGAGTACAGAAAGCTTTGCGATGGATGGAGTTTGTGCCGTGACATGCCGGAAGGCGGCTTCCAAACGATCGCTTGTTTCCTTTTTCTCCAACATGATTTTTTCCGCGAGAAACCGGGAAGCTTCAATCCAGGTCGGATCATTGAGCGTGGTGAGGGCATGTAGGGGTGTGCTGGTCTTTCCAGGTTTCACCCGACAGGCCTGTCGGTCGGAAGAGTCGAACATATTGACCGGACCAACGGTACGACGCCAAAAGGTATAGAGTGACCTTCGGTACAAATCGTCTCCGGTGGATGTGGGGTAGTCGAAGTTTTTTCTTTTACTAATGGCAAGGGCTTCCCAGACCTTGTTTGGTTGGTAAGGATATACGGGTTTTCCACCTACCTTCGAAACGAGGAGTCCAGCATTGGCAAGAGCCCAGTCGCGAAGAATCATGGAAGGCATGCGGAAGCGGGTGGCCCGGCTGATAAATCGATTGTCCGGATCATTTTCACGATGCCACTGATTCATGTGACTGGATTGGCGGTAAGCGGAACTGGTGACAATGAGCCGGTGCATTTTCTTCTGGCTCCATCCAAGGTCCTGAAATTCGACGGCCAACCAGTCGAGCAGATCCATATGCAGGGGATATTCGCTTTGTACGCCCAGATCTTCCGATGTCTTGACCAAACCGGTTCCGAAAAACCTCTGCCACATGCGATTGACCTGTACCCGTGAAGTGAGCGGGTTTTCTCTTGATACGAGCCATTTGGCCAGACCTAGCCTGTTCTTAGGCAGGTTATCACCCATTTTGGGGAGAAATGAAGGCGTGTTAAAGGAAACAGGTTCTCCTTTTTTCAGGTATTCTCCGCGCTGGAGAATATGGGTTTCACGCTTTTTATTGTCATCCATCACCATGACTTTTGGCACTTGATCTCCCTTGTAATCCTTCAGTTGTTTTTCAATGCCTTTGATGCGTTTTTGGAGCTTTTCATTCTCCCTGGAATTATCCTGGGAAAGAAAGGAAATGACCGATGCATTGTCTTCTTTGGTGAATCTTTCAAAGGATAAAGGTAGATTGGATTTCCACTTGGGCGTGGGTGTTTTTTCTCCCCGTTTGACCCAGACTGGTTGCTTTTTGGCATCATAAGCGACTACCCAAAAGTTTTTTAAACGATTTCCGACTCCGTTATCGGTGCGGTTGAAAAATTGGATCCGATCGATGGGCTTTTCCGATCCCAAGTCGATCTCCAGCCATGGCTTGGCTTCTTCCTGAGTATGGGTGACTGAATTTTGGGAAAAGTCTCCAGAGGTGTTTCCATCAATGGCATTTTTTGCGGGTCCATTCGGATAATCACTGCTTTGGGACGCTTTGTTTTCTCTGGCAATGTTTTTGCCATTGTGGAAGATCTCAATTTCAGCAAGGTGAAGAAACCCCTTGGGGGTATCATTGATGACTCGAATGAACTGGGCTTGTGTAGGTCCATTACGTTTTGGGAGAGAGCTTATGTCCTTTGTTTTGTCATTGTTGGTCTTAATCTGTTTTCGTAGCTGTGCAATCCGGCTCTCGAATTCCTTGATCTTCACCTTATTTTCTTCAGTTTGAATTTCGATGAATGGACTAGCCAACTGAACTCGGGTAGACAGGCGTGCTGGTCGGCCACTTTCCGAAACCTGATTAAAGGCATCCATCATACCGTAGTAATCCTGCATGGTGATGGGATCATACTTGTGATCGTGGCACTGAGCACATGCCATGGTGAGCCCCATCCAGGTTGTGGAAGTAACATCAATACGGTCGAAGAGGATGACAAAACGTTGCTCCTCCGCAATGGCACCCCCTTCTGCGTTATTCAAATGATTACGGTTAAACCCACTGGCAATCTTTTGCTCGGTAATGGGTTTGGGTAGGAGATCACCAGCAAGCTGCCAGATCGTGAACTGATTGAATGGCATATCCTGATTAAGGGCTTTGACCACCCAGTCGCGCCAGATCCATTGATAGGTTTCTCCGTCCTGCTGAAAACCATTACTGTCGGCATAGCGTGCAGCATCCAACCATTCGAGAGCCATGCGTTCCCCGTAGTGTGGGCTTGCTAATAAATGATTCACCACCTTTTCATAGGCATCGGCTGAGTGATCATAAATAAAGGCATTCACCTCTTCAGGAGAAGGGGGCAGACCAATGAGGTCTGCGTAGAGTCGTTTAATTAAGGTGGATTTGTCGGATTCTGGCGATGGGGCGAGTTTCTTTTCTTCCACTTTGGCCAAGACAAAGGAATCGATGGGGTTACGAACCCAGTTTGGTTTTTTAATTTTTGGAGGGGCTTTCTTTTTTGGTGCCACAAAAGACCAGTGTTCTTCGTACTTTGCCCCTTCCGTGATCCATTGCTCGAGTATTTTCTTTTGCTGGGCAGACAGTACCCGGTTCGACTCCGGGGGAGGCATGATCTCGTCTTTATCGTCCGAATGAATGCGATAGAATAATTCACTGGCATTCAGGTCTCCCGGTACAAACGCATCGGATGCTAAGGCATCTTCGCGTACATCAAGTCGAAGATCGGCTTCCCTCTTGTTTCCGTCTACCCCATGACAATAAAAACAGTTTTCGGACAGAATCGGTCGTACATCCCGATTGAAATTCAACGGTTCGGCATACAAAAATATCGGCAATGAAAAGAGAAAAATATACTTCATTCGCATTAGGCTATGCTAATCATTAAATAAAACCGCAATTAATTCATTTATTCCATATTTGTAGTCATTCATTATGGCAGATTCAATTGATTAGAGATTTTTTTATTTTGAGAGGGAAGTTCCAAGAACACATATTCATTACCTATTGCATTTCCAACATTTTATTTTAGGTGCAGAGAATTAATTAAGAGATAGTGAAGATAAGTTCTTGCTTGGAGATGGAGATTGTTTCGTATTTTGTAAAGGTATGAATTCGTTAAAAAACCTTTTGTATTTTAACTTGTTTTCTTTGCTGTCTTTTCAAATAAATTTAGTCGGAGAAGAAATATTTTCTCATTCGGTGAAGACCGAAAAAAAGCCATGGACAAGCAAGAGCTTCCTTAATGATCCATCCGATTTTCAGTTTGTGATTGTTGCCGACCGGACCGGGGGGCCACGGGCAGGCGTTTTTCCCAAAGCGGTGAGTAAACTTAATGAACTTCGTCCGGAGTTTGTGATCACAGTTGGGGATATGATCAAGGGTGGAGCCGGGAATAGGGATGTAGGGAAATTGATGGGGGAGTGGGAGGAATTCAATTCTTTTATCAAGGGATTCGATATGCCTTTTTTCTATCTTCCGGGAAATCATGACGTGGGTAATGAGGTGGCAGATGATATATGGGATGAGTTGTATGGTGTTCGTTACTATTCTTTCGTTTATAAGGATGTACTTTTTTTATGTCTGAATACTCAGGGAGGTCCGGGGTCGAAGCCGGCCCTGTTGGAAGATGAGCAAATTCAATGGGCTTTACATGAATTGAGAAAAAACCAGCAAGTTCGCTGGACGATTGTTTTTATGCATCAACCGCTTTGGCTCATGGAGGAGGGAATTTTGATCCGGAAGAATGGAAATAAAGAACTTCGACGTACGGATACTGGTTGGCCAAGGGTGGCCAAAGAATTGAAGAAACGACGTCACACAGTTTACGCAGGGCATGTTCACCATTACGGGAAATATCTTAGAAATAAAACCAGTTTTTACACCCTCGGGACTACCGGTGGTGGTAGTAAGTTACGCGGGAAAGCATTTGGGGAATTTGATCATGCCACCTGGATCACCATGACTGATGAGGGGCCAAGAATGGCAAATTTGTTAATTGATGGAATAATGAAGGAAGATGTGACACGGGAAAGTCACCAGATATTTTGGCGGAGTTTAGTGTTTGAGGAGTATTTTCAAAAAGGAAGTGTACTTGATGGAAAAGAACTTACACTCATAGTAAAGAATCCATTTGAATTTAAGATTGGTGGAAGGCTTTCATGGATACAGCCTGCTCATAAAAATGTGGAGGTGGATCCAATGAGCTCGAATGTTTCTTTGTTACCAGGCAAAGAAAAGATTCTAAAGTTCAAACTTCATGAAATTGGTGAAAGTAAAAAAAGAGGTTTTAAATCCCTGCCCAAGTTGGAAGTACGTTTTAAATCGGAAGATAATTCCTTTGATTTGGAGATGCTTATGGATATACCCATCGAGAAATGAGTAATACTGAGAACCTTGTAAAAGTTGCCCGAGAATTGTCTAAATCGGTGGGATCCCTGTCTTTTGAGCTGCCAACCGCTTATATCTATAATCCATTGGAATATGCATGGGAAATTCATCGCCAGTACCTCGAATTAGCTGGAGATGGAAAAAAGAAGGTAGTCTTTCTTGGAATGAATCCGGGCCCTTATGGGATGGCCCAGACGGGAGTGCCCTTTGGCGAGATTCCGGCCGTGCGGGACTGGATGGGGTTAATGGGCGAAGTCAAGAAGCCCATCCCAGAGCATCCTAAGCGTCCCGTGGATGGATTGGAGTGCAGCAAGAGCGAAGTGAGTGGGCGGAGATTATGGGGTTTGTTTTCCGAGAAGTTTCCTTCTGCCCATGATTTTTTTAATGATCACTTTGTCGCCAATTATTGCCCGTTGGTATTTATGGAAGAGAGCGGAAAAAATCGGACACCGGATAAGTTGCCTGTTTCCGAAACAAAATCATTGGAAATGATTTGTGATCAACATCTACGCGAGATTGTTCGTATTCTGGATCCGGAATGGTTAATTGGGGTAGGCGCGTTTGCCGAAAAAAGAGCGACGATCGCACTTTCGGGAGTTGGAACTAAGATAGGAAAAGTTTTGCATCCCAGTCCAGCAAGTCCAGCAGCGAATCGTGGTTGGGCGGAAGCTGCAACTGGGCAATTAATAGAGCAGGGAATATGGCCAGCTCATTAGAGTTTGGGTCTATAAATTCTTTCAAATAAAATTAACCTAAAGTTTATGAAAAATCTAACAACTGAAGAAAGTAGGATTAAAAGAGAATCTGATTCATCGATTCCGTTAATGGATGTTCGAACACCCGCGGAATTTGGTGCGGTACACGCTGAGAGAGCTGTGAACTATCCCATGGAATCATTTGATTTGGAACAGTTTCCGCTTTCCAAAGATGAAGAGATACATGTGATTTGCCAGTCAGGGGGGCGATCGATGAAGGTTTGTCAGAAGCTGGAAGCGGCAGGGTTTACCAAGATCGTAAATGTGGCCGGTGGAACTTCCGCCTGGCAGTCTGCTGGACTTCCCGTAGTAGAAGGAAAGAAAGTCATGTCACTGGAAAGACAGGTGCGGATCGCCGCGGGGTCTTTGGTCGTGATTGGGGCGGTCGTTGGACAATTCGTGCATCCGGCTGGGTACGGATTATCGGCTTTCATCGGAGCAGGGTTGGTATTTGCCGGCGTAACTGACACCTGCGGGATGGGGATGATGATTGCCAAGATGCCCTGGAACCGGGCCTAGTAAGCATTCCTACCAGACTTCCACGGGGCCTTTGGGCACGCCGATTGCTTTTCTTTGTTTTGCCTGAAAGGCATCATCTTCTTCCATGAAAGAGGCAACCATCGGTGCCATTTGATAACGCTTCAGCAATTCGCCCTTTTCATCGGTAAATTGTTTTCTCCATTCTAGGTAATCTGAAAGAACCTTATCAAAATCCGAACGAGAACTAATTCGTACCACTGCGGTGTTAAATGGTTTAACCGGTCCAAATCGTTTAGAATACCAGGGTGCTACTTTCCGAAACTGGAGCGATCCACGGTCTTCCCCAAATACTTCGACCATCAGGTCGTAATGCCTCCTCATAACGCGGATTCTTTCTTCAAAGCTCGGTTCGGCAGGTAGTTCACCCGAAACCAAGTATTGTTGGGTGTGTAGGAAAATCCAGGGATTATAAAACGCCCCACGCCCAGCGGATATTCCATGGCAACCCGTGTGCTCGATCATGTGCTTAGCGGCTTGTGGTGTGGTCACATCTCCATTTCCTATTACCGGAATTTGATCTACCGCCTCCACAACCTGGCGGATGCCCTCCAAGTTCACAACTCCATCAAATCCTTGGGCACGGGTTCGACCATGTACAAATATGGCAGCCACGCCGGCATCTTCCAGAGCCCGGGCGAGATCAGGAGCAGTAAGGTTTTCATCATCCCAACCGAGTCGCATCTTGGCCGTGATCGGAACATCGACGGCACCGGTCATTGCCCGAATCAAATCCTGAGTTTTGGGGAGTTCGTTCATCATGCTGGCCCCGCCTCCGGTCTTGGTAACCTTGGGGACGGGGCAGCCCATATTAACATCGATTGAATCAACTCCATGTTCCTGCAAAATAATCGATGCATCCCGCATCTCTTCTTTGACTCCGCCGAATAGCTGGACGGAGAGGGGACTATCCTGCTGGTTGGTCTCGATTAATTTGAGGGCTTTAGGGTTCTTTTCAACAAGCGAGCGGGCATTAACAAGATCAGTGGTACAGAGATCAACCCCGCCGACTTCACGGATGACCAAACGGAAGGGCAGGTTGGTATAGCCTGCTAGGGGGGAAAGAAAAAGATTGGATCTAAGTTGTAGTTTGCCCAAAGAAAACATTAATCCTAATAATGATGGATTGGCTGTTTTTTACAATCCAACAAACTAAGTAAACTTGACATACATTTAAGGAAGCTCTGCAGTCTATTTCCGAAATAGAATAATAAGATTAATCGAGGTCAAAAATAGATATGTTATGGTCAAGAATATATAATCATAAAAATCCTCTTCGTGGATATTAGATAATATGTTCGAATTGATAATTTTAATGTACAGCTTATTGTAACAGGCTAATAACATGGTGAGTAATCAACATATAAAAAAATATTACTTATTCCCTATTACTGTTGGGATGGTCTATTTCTTTTTGATTCAGCCAGTTTTAGCCAAAAAAGAGTTTTCTATTGAGGACACCTTCAAGACTCACTGTGTCGAGTGCCACGGGGCGAAGGGTAAGGTGAAAGGAGAAGTGAACCTTCTTTCTTTTACTCAGGGTAAGGATATTAAAAGTGATCCGGAACTGCTGCAGACGGTGCTGGAAGTGATCGACTTTGGAGAGATGCCACCGGAGGAAAACCAGCCTATTGACAAAACCGAGCGAAAAATGATTGTCTCCGAGTTGAAAAAGCTTTTGGAGGAAGCGGTTTCAGGAGCAAATGAGGAATGGGTGAATGCTCCGATTCGTAGAATGACGCGTTTTCAATATGCTAATGCAGTGAAGGATTTATTGGATTTAAAGGTAGAAGTGTTTCCCCTGCCTGAAAAGATGATGCGAGACCGGTCTGGATACTTTAAACCTGCATCCGGTAAAATGCCGTCGAAGATGACGGTAAGTAGTCGAGCTCTCGGGAAGTCCGGTCTCATTGAACCGAGAATGGATGGGGTGGCTCCATTTCCTCAGGACCTACGGGCTGAGCATGGTTATGATACTCAGGGAGATCATCTTTCTCTTTCCCCACTTCTGATGGAAGATTTCTTCCGGTTGAGCCGGAGTATCGTGAAAAGCCCTTCCTTTAACCAAAAGAACATTGGCTCATGGACCAAATATTTTGGAGAACCTAAGCCAGAGGTTAATCAGATAGCTGAACTGAAGACTCGGTTACGCAGTCTGCTGACCTTGGCTTTCCGTCGACCGGTTCAAGATCAAACCTTTAAGAAATATTTTTCCTATGCCAAGCAACAAATAGATCAGGGTCTTGGGATGGGGGATGTAATCAAGGAAGTATTATCTGCAATTCTGGCATCCCCGCGTTTTCTTTATCTTTACGATCAGGATGATAAAGAGAGTACTCATCCAGATTCTATTCAAAACTTGGATTTAGCATCACGTCTATCTTTTTTCCTTTGGGGCAGTTTGCCTGACGAGGAGCTTTTGCGTGCCGCGAAAAAAGGGGTTCTTGTTGAGGAAGAGCAGTTAAGTAAGCAGGTAGACCGAATGCTAACCGATAACAAGCTGAAAAGATTCTGTGATTCCTTCCCTACCCAGTGGTTGCAGTTGGACCGGATTATTTCAGCCGTGCCGGATGAAAAGAAGTATCGGGATTTTTATTATGCTGCCCCGTTATATCGTACGACTATGGATATGATGATGGAGCCACTCCTGCTTTTTGAAACGGTGTTGATCGAAGATCGGTCTGTCCTCGAGTTGATTGATTCAAATTATACTTTTCGTTCTCCACGACTGCGTAAATGGTATGGTGAGGAACCTAAGGGGAAACTGGGTGGCCCGGTCTCCATTCCATTTGCAAGGCAGTTAGTTGCAGATCGTCGGCATGGCGGAATGATCACGAATGGGGCGGTGATGACGATGACCTCGGGTCCATTGGAAACAAAACCGATTACACGGGGTGCCTGGATTGCAGGGGTCATTTTTAATTCGCCTCCGCCTCCACCTCCCGCGGAAGTGCCTCCTCTTCCTGAGGAGAAAGAACTGGACGAAAGCCTTACCCTGCGTGAGCGATTTGCAGATCATCGGGAACGGGCGGATTGTGCCGGATGTCATGAGAAACTGGACCCGCTGGGCTTTGCCTTGGAGAACTTTGATCCGGTGGGGCGTTGGCGGAAAAAATACCATAACGGACGGGAAGTGGATGCAAGTGGAATTCTTTTCCGAACCCACGAATTTTCCAATGTAATCGAGTTTAAGGATGCAATCCTGAAGGAAAAAAACCGTTTTGTCCGTGGACTTGCCGGACATCTGCTGGCCTTTGGACTCGGTCGCGAACTGAATCCTTCTGATAGCTTGGCTTTGGATGAGATTGTAGAAAGAGTGGAGGCGGAGGATTATTCGATGAAGTCTTTGATCCACGCCGTTGTGCAGTCGAAACCTTTTCGAGGTCCAAGTAGTAAACTTGCCTTGCATAAAACCAAGTGAATTTTGAAAATATGAAAACGATGACAAATATTGGCCGCCGTACTTTTCTTCGCGGAATGGGAACTTCCGCTCTTGCCCTGCCATGGATGGAAAGCTTGGCGGTGGGTAGTAATCATTTTCAAATTCCACAGCGTGCGGCTTTTTATTATGTGCCCATCGGGGTGGTAAGAAAGACTTTCTTTCCGGGAGAGGAAAAGAGTGCGGTACAGCAAAAGTTTACCAATGATAGTTATGATGCAGGGAGTACCCGATCAAACATCGAAGTCGGTTTGCATGACCTGCAGTTGACTCCAACCATGAAACCCCTGTCGGGGCTTAAAGATAAGGTTACTTTGATCACGGGGTTAGATCGTACTTTCCAACCGGGTACCGATGTACATGCCCAGTGTGCCTCCTGTTTTCTTTCCAGTGCCAGTCCATTTAGCCTGAAGCACACGCCTTATCCTCAGGCACGGAGTTTGGATCATATTATTGCTGATAAAATTGGTAGGGATACTCCTTTTAAGACATTGGAATTCAGTTGTAATAGCCACAAAGATAACAAGGAATCGATTCAGTTTGATAATATTTCCTGGTATGGAACGGAGCATGTGGCTCCCTCGATGCGTGATCCATTGCTTGCGTACCGCAGGCTTTTTAAATCGGATGAACGGAGTGCTTACCAGAATATAACTGACTTGGTGCTGGATGATGCACGTTCGTTGAAAAAGGATCTTGGGTATTCGGATCAGCAGAAATTTGGGGAATATTTTGAATCGATCCGGGCAATTGAGACCCAGATCTCGAGACTCGACGGGATGAAGGCTGAATTAAGTAAGGTTGACCTGGATGTTCCGATGGATGGGAAAATGCCAAGGGGTGAATACATTCGGTTGATGGGTGACCTTATGGTTGCCTCTTTGCAGAGTGGACTGACCAATGTGGCAACCTTTATGGTTGGACCTGAAAGATGGGATACTCCCTATCTATTCGAGAGTTTGTTCGATAAGCCCAAAAGTCATCATATGATGTCCCACAATCAAGGGAAGTTCGTTGAAGACCTGATCAAAGTGGACTACTTTTATATGGAGCAATTTGCCTATCTTTGCGAAAAAATGAATCGGATAGAGGAGGCTAATGGCAAGAGCCTGCTTGATAATATTATGTTCACTTATGGTTCTGGATTGGGAGATGGATCGACTCACCAATACAGTGCGTTACCCATTCTCGTTGCCGGTTCCGGGGGTGGGAAATTTATTACCGGTAAGCACTTGAATGTCTCGGCCAAGTCGGGACTGGTCAAAAAAGTCGGAGGTACATACAAAACGCCCGAGGGTGGGGTTCCTTTGGCAAATCTTTGGCTTTCACAGGCGAATGCGATGGGTCTGAAGTTAGACCGTTTTGCAGATAGTACTGGAATGATTTCCAGTTTATTCGCTTAATCGGTGACTTTATTCCTTAGTTTACGATCGGTAACGAATGTACCAAATGGGATAAGAGTTGCGATAAAAAGGTAAGCTCCAAATTTTAAACTCCAGTTGAAATTCTTCATGCATAAGGCGAGAACTAAGCAATAAGCTACAAATAGAACGCCGTGAGCCATTCCCGTGATTTTCACGGTCATGGGCATTTCGAAATAATATTTCATCGGCATGGCAACCCCAAGTAGAAGTAGGTAGGAAATTCCTTCGATATTTCCAAGTATTCGTAAAGTTTGGATCATATAAGATTAAGAAAGTTATTTTTTTCTAATAAAATAAAGTCGCGTCTGCAAAAGAATCGCAAATATACCCGCAATCAACAATCCAAACTGTATCGCCGAGTTAACATTTTGAGAAATTTCCTGGGGCAAATTAAACATTTCTGTATGTTCGTACACCCAATGCATGGGGATTATAGAAAGCGGATTGATCGCGAGTAACTTTAAAATTAAACCCACATTCTCTTCTCCCCAACCAACCCCCAGGACGAGACTGGCGAGGAGCGGGGTGATCCATAGTAATCCGACAAATCCCCAAAAACCAAGATTGAACCATATTTCACGACTTGCCTGCAGATAAATCACAGCAAGGAGCAGGGTAATAGTCGGGATTAGGCATAGAGAAAGAAAGGAAGAATTTAGTACCCAGGCATCTGAATGTAATGCCAATTTGATCAAGACCGAATAGGTGAAGAGGGTAATGGCAGTAAGAATCAACATAAGGCCAAGCCCACTGCTTTCATCCGCGATTCGTGGAATTCGGGCGAGATTGAACTTTGCGATTCGCTGGATTCCTTTGAGATAAAGGTGTCGGTTGGGACAACAAATATTAATGAGGCAGAGAATGAATAGAAAGGAAAGGGAGAATAAGATTCCAACTACTAAAATGAGCCCCACGAGTTTTTCTTCGCTACCAGAAAATTCATTGGCTGACAATTCCTGCCCGATCAGTCCGCTTGCCTCGGCCTTATCAAAAAAAGTCCATAAACAACCTAAAAGGAGAAATTGAAAAATAGAGTATATGAAAAGAGCGGAGGATTTTGATAATGCCGGTAAAGCCTGATTCCTCCATTTTCGATAACCCGTGATCAACAGAATCAAAATGAGTAGACCCTGCATGAGAAAAGTGAAAGTAGTAGGCGAGATTACAAAATCAAAAAAAGGAACATCCTGCCAAAAATCTGCCATTCGAGCTTCATAATCAAAGTGGTTCCTTCTCTGGTATCCTTCTTCCCGTATGACAGGAAGTATTTTTCCGAAGTAGGTTGGGAGAATCGTAAGGAAAGAAAGGAAAGAAATTCCTGCCTGACCCAGCCCTGGTAGCACCACATATAATCCAAGAACGACAATGCGGGAAACCCATGAGGCAGCACGGGGCTTGGGAACCACCAAGCCCACTGCATGTGCGGTAAGGTGGTAGAGAATGACCGAGCAAAAGAAGACGGAATATAATTGAATGATGTTTCCCCACGGAAGTTTTCCCACGAGGATAGCATGTCCAAGAAAGGGAAGAGTGAATAAAAACATGTAGTACTCACGAGCGGGGATTCCAAATATATATCCAATGATCTTAGAAAGCGGATTCATGGGAGTCATCCGCTGGTAATCGAGTAGACCGGATTCCCTTTCCTCTGCGGTAATGGAAGCAACCCGGCCAGTACCCAAAAACATTAGGTAAAATCCCTGCAAGGCGAGAAGGAAAGGAAATGCGTTGCGTGCCCCGTTTACTGGTGAGCTTTCTGCCTGCACCCATGTATTGGTTTCAGGATCCTTGCTGTATTTTCCTTCAGATCCCTCGAGGTAGGAGGTCAGGTAAACCGTTGAACATACGATTAGGGAGAACAGCCCGGCTGCGATCAGATGTTTGGGGCGAAGGTTTTCACGGATGCCTTTTAGAATAAGTGGGTTCATCAATTTTGATCAAATTCTGAGGATCCGGATTCAATTTCCAAAAACAAATCCTCCACTTTAGATTTTCGGGTGGTAAATGAAGTAACTTTTAGACCATGCTCAATCATTTGTGAAAGAATTCCGGGAATTTCTTCACGACCTCCTGAATGAGATATTTCAAACTGGAATTTTGTGTCGTGGGTTTTTTGGAGTTCTGAAAGAGTAGGCCACTGTTCTACAAATTCAGTAAATTGATGCGATTCTTCCAGGAGTTCAATTTCCAGTCTTCTTGAGGATTGTTTGCGTTGTGTGATTTCTTCGATTGATCCAGATACCACCATTTTTCCATCTCGCATGATTCCGATTTCGTCGCAAAGATCCTGCAGTTCGGTAAGTACATGGGAGGAGACAAGAATGGTTTTCCCCTGATCTGCAAGTTCCCTCAGTAACTTACGCATATCTATACGAGCCTTCGGATCAAGATTGGCTCCCGGTTCATCGAGAAGCATAACGGAGGGATCGTGAACCAATGTCTTCGCGAGCAGGGCTCGCTGTTTCATACCGCGGGACAAGGATTTGCAGAGTTCCCTGCGCTTGGTGGTTAGTTCAGTCTGAGCTAAGGCTTTTTCCACATTTTCTTTCCTTTCGGCAACTGATTGTCCGTAGGCGTGGGCGAAGAGATCACAAAATTCTTCCACCCTCAAGTCGTCGTAGACTGGAGGGAAATCGGGCATGTATCCAAGCATTCGCCGAGCTTGTTCCGGTTGGTGTAGGACAGAAGTCTCTCCGAGCATAATTTCCCCGTAGGTAGGTTCGATCAAAGTGGCAATGGCCTTGATCGTGGTTGTTTTACCCGCACCATTAGGCCCGATCAGTCCAAAAACCGAACCTGGTTTTACCGAAAACGACAGATTGTCTACAGCAACAAAGTCTCCGTAGTGAATTTTGAGATCTTGGACTTGGATCATGAGAGGAAGGATCGATAGGAAATTAAAAATCAAGTTAGGTCAACTTTTCCTTGCCTAAAATGATTAAAATTGGACATTGATTAGGGTAAATCAACCAATTATGAAAATATCCAAAATCATCCTCTCCTCCTTTTTTTTAATCTCTTCCCTTTTTGCGGAAAAAAAACTCTTTGATGGTAAAAGCCTTAAGGGTTGGGAAGGTGATCCAAAATTCTGGAGCGTTCAGGATGGTGCAATTCTTGGGCAAACCACAAAGGAGAACCCGACCAAGGGAAATACCTTTCTCATTTGGAAGGATGGAAAACTGGGCGATTTTGAACTCACGCTTGATTACAAAATTGAAGCGGGAAACAGCGGAATTCAGTACCGTAGCTTTGTTAAACCGGGAAAGCATGACGGTTGGCGAATTGGTGGATATCAGGCTGATTTGGAAGCAGGCGATAAGTTTTCTGGCATATGTTATGGAGAAGGCTTTCGGGGAATACTCTCCATGCGTGGTATGAAAACTACTTTAACTTTAGATGATAAGGGTAAACTTAAAAAAGATGCGAAGCAATTTGGCGATTCCGCTGAGATTGGAAAAGCGGTCAAAAAAGGTAAATGGAATAAGTACAAAATAACCGCTAAAGGCTTTAATTTTCAACACTTCATTAATGGGGTTAAGACGACTGAGTTAATCGACAATGACGAGAAAACCAGACGAAAGGATGGTTTGCTCGCATTGCAATTACATGCCGGACCACCAATGAAGGTTTTATTTAAGAATATTGTTCTTAAATAACTCAACTCATTCATCAAATATGAACCGAGTCGATCTTCGTAGCGACACGGTCACTCAACCTACGGATGAAATGCGGGCGGTTATGTCAACCGCCCCA
Source organism: uncultured Opitutia bacterium (assembly GCA_963934295.1). Classification (GTDB taxonomy): domain Bacteria; phylum Verrucomicrobiota; class Verrucomicrobiia; order Opitutales; family Seribacteraceae; genus Seribacter. The sequence continues at coordinate 14,212 of CAWVXY010000026.1, read as the reverse complement.
GTAGGGGATGATGTCTTTGGGGAAGATTCAACAGTAATCAAACTGCAGGAGCGAATGGCTTCTTTATTGGGAAAAGAAGCTGGGTTATTTGTGCCCAGTGGAACCATGTCCAACGCCGTAGCGATTCGGTGTAATACTCAGCCTGGGGACGAAATAATCACCGAGGAAAACAGTCATATTTATGTATATGAAGGAGGAGGCTATGCAGCTCTTTCGGGTTGTTCCGTTGCCTTGGTTTCAAGTGAATCAGGCATTATGGAGGTTTCCAATGTAGAATCCAAGATTCGTAAATCTGCTCATGGCAAAAGTCATTATCCGAACGGAACTTTAGTGTGCCTCGAGAACACTGCTAATCGGGGAGGGGGAACCTATTACCCACAAGAGCAGATTGATAGAATTGTAAAGATGGCAAAATCCAAGGAATGTGCAGTCCATATGGATGGAGCACGGTTGTTCAACGCCGTGATTGCATCGGGTGTCGAGCCTTCCCGCATGGTTCGGGATTGTGACACTATTTCCATTTGTATTTCAAAAGGTCTGGGTGCACCGGTGGGTGGTGTGCTGGTGGGCTCGAAAGAGGTTATAGATCAGGCACATCGATGGAGGAAAATGTTTGGGGGTGGGATGAGGCAGGCAGGAGTTTTGGCTGCTGCGGGCTTATATGCCTTGGATCATCATGTTGATCGTTTAGGAGAAGACCATGTTCGAGCCCGTCAATTAGCTGAGGGCTTAGACGGCATAAATGGAATACTCTTAAATGTAAATTCAGTGCAGACAAATATGGTTTATTTAAAAACGGAAGACTTGGCTGAAAATGTGGTTAAATCTTTGGCTGCTGAGTCAATTGATGTTTTAGCGATTGGAAGCCATCTTGTCCGAATGGTGACTCACTTGCATATTGATGAAGAAGGCGTAGAAAGAACTCTTCATGCATTCAAAAATATTTAAGTGAATAAGGAGAAGAAACCAAAAGTTATTATTGCTGGGGGTTCAGGCTTTCTTGGTCAGGCTCTTGCTCATTCCTTGCTTGCTGACCAATATGAAGTAGTCCTTTTGGGAAGAGGGGGAAATCAAGTAAGCCGGTTGTCGGGCAGGTTAGTTGAATGGGATGGAAAAAATTTAGCTCAATGGAGTGATGAATTGGAAGGAGCGGATACTTTATTCAATTTAACTGGTCGTTCCGTGGATTGTCGTTACACGCAAGAAAATCGTGAATTGATTCTCAATTCGCGGATTGATTCGACAAGGGTTTTGGGAGAGGCGATTGCCCAATGCAAAAACCCTCCTAAGACTTGGTTGAATGCAAGTACTGCTACGATTTACAGTGATCAAAGAGGTGATTTACCCCCTCATGATGAATCGAGTAAAGGAAATGCCGAAGGTTTTTCCGAAGAAGTTGGGCGGGCCTGGGAAAAAGAATTCTTTAGTCATTCGAGAAAAGACCTCCGGCAAGTGGCAATGAGGATTAGTATCGTTCTCGGAGAAGGTGGAGGAGCTTTTCCGGTTATGAAACATTTTGCGAAACTGGGATTGGGTGGCGCTCAGGGTCCAGGTTCCCAATGGATGAGTTGGTTGCATATCGATGACTGGGTTGGGATTGCACGGTTTTTAATGGAGACTAAATCTATTGTTGGTCCAGTTAATTTAGCAGCCCCCAATCCGATCACGAATTCTGACTTCATGCGTGCGATGAGGGCGCAGTATGCACCTATTGGAATCGGCTTTCCTGCACCGACTTTGGCTGTGCATGTGGGGGCATTCTTCTTGAATACCTCTGCCGAGTTAGTTTTGAAAAGCCGTAAGGTTATCTCTAAAGTTTTGTCAGAAAACGGTTACGAATTCCTTTTTACAAACGCAATAGATTCCATAATACAGCTTGGGAAAAAGGCTGAATAACTGATAAATCTTAATCTGATTAAGGATAAGCTTACTTTTCCATAAAAAGACTTCCGAAGAATTATGTTTTTTGAAATGTTATTCACAAAAAGCATTTCTGTTTGAACATTTTGAGATTATGATCATCAAACGATTAGTAAGTTCACTTACTTATGTTCCGAATATATATCTTAACCATCGCAGTCTTTAATCCTTTTTTTTGTGCGTTTGCTCAAAAAGAACTAATGCATGATGTAGTGATTTATGGAGGAACCTCAGCCGCGATGAGTGCCGCGGTGCAGGTTAAGAAAATGGGTAAATCGGTAGTTATTGTTTCTCCGGATAAATATTTGGGAGGATTATCTAGCAGTGGCTTAGGTTGGACGGATAGTGGAAAGAAGGAAGCAATTGGAGGCATTGCCCGAGATTTTTATCATCGGGTTTGGAGGCATTATCAAAGCGTTGATTCCTGGAAGTGGCAAAAGATGGATGACTACGGGAATCGAGGGCAGGGATCACCGGCAATAGATGGAGATAGAAGAACAATGTGGATTTTTGAACCTAATGTTGCAGAACTCATTTTCAATTCTTGGGTGAAGGAAAACAATCTTGAGGTTTATCGTGATGAATGGTTGGACAGGGAAAAAGGGGTGGTGAAACAGGAGGGTAGGATTGTCTCGATTAGCACTCTTTCTGGAAATGTATTTAGTGGAAATGTTTTTATTGACTGTAGTTACGAAGGAGATCTGATGGCTGCAGCTGGTGTTTCTTATTTCGTAGGACGGGAATCGAATGCGGTTTACGGAGAAACTTTAAGTGGTGTTCAAACGAAGAACGCTCGATCCCATCAATTTATGGGCAAAGTCGATCCGTTTGTGATCAAGGGAGATCCGACGAGTGGACTATTGGCCCGAATTAGTAAAGAGGCTCCAGGGGCTGAAGGTTCAGGCGATTCGAAAATGCAGGCTTACAATTTTCGCCTTTGCTTAACGCAAGTAGAAGAGAATCGTTTGCCTTTTCCAAAACCAGAACAATACGATCCCTCGGAGTATGAACTTTTACTTCGAACATTGGAAAAAGGCTCTAAGCATGTTTTCGGAAAATTTGATCCAGTTCCTAATGGGAAAACCGATACGAATAATCATGGCCCATTTAGCACCGATAACATCGGGATGAATTATTTATACCCCGAAGCAAGTTATGCGAAACGACGGGAAATTATTTTAGAGCATGAACTTTACCAAAAGGGATATTTTTATTTTTTATGTAATGATCCCAGAGTGCCAGAAGATATTCGTAGAAAGATGAATACATGGGGCTTGGCTAAAGATGAATTTAAAAGCAATGGGAATTGGCCCCATCAAATATATGTGCGAGAAGCTCGTCGTATGGTGAGTGGTTTTGTAATGACCGAGAGCCATTTACGAGGACTTAAAGAAACACCACGCCCTATTGGTATGGGTTCCTATAATATGGATTCTCATAATGTCCAACGCTATGTAGCTAAGGACGAGAATGGATCTGCTTATGTTCTGAATGAGGGAGATATTCAGGTTAACCCGGGAGGGCCGTATCAAATTTCTTTCGATTGTATCATTCCCAAAAGAAAGGATTGCTCAAATATTTTAGTACCCGTTTGTGTTTCTTCTTCCCACATAGCTTTTGGTTCAATTCGTATGGAACCGGTTTTTATGATTCTAGCCCAGTCGGCAGCAACTGCCGCAGTTATTTCCATAGAGGATCAAGTTTCGGTACAAGATGTTTCTTATGAGAAATTAAAAACCAAACTTCTGAATGATGGGCAGATACTTGAGCTTGATAAACCAAATCGTTTGGCATTTGGTAAAGGTGTGGATCCGTCAAGTTTTAGTGGCTTGGTGGTTGACGGCGAAGAATTAAGTTTTGAGGGAGACTGGGTGAAAAGTACTTCGTTACGCCCTTTTATAGGTTCATCATATTATCATGATGGAAATGGAGGTAAGGGTATGCGTTCAGCGTGTTTTCCATTTCAAGCACCAAAGGATGGATTGCATGAAATTTTGGTTTCTTATGTTGCGTCCATTAACCGAGCGGGTTCCGTTCGTTATGAAATGAGAGATGAGAAGGGTTTGTCAAAAGTGGTTGTGGATCAGAGAAAGAAAGCCAGTACAAATGATTTGTGGCATTCCTTGGGGTCTTTTGTTTTTGTTAAAGGGAAAAAATATGACTTAAAAGTTTTTAATGAAGATACGGAAGGCTATGTTATTGTGGACGCGGCTCATATTATTCCTCTTGATTAATTATCTTGTGGACGAGTAGTTTGAAACTTTTTTGTTTCTGTGAAGTTGCTACAGGAAGAACTATGCAGAGTACTATCCATTTTTTTTTCGACCAAACAAAAGGTCTGCCTATGAGCAAAAGAGAGTGTGAGCGAAAAAAGGAATTATGTGAGGATCAAATTCTTATGCTGGATGTTGCTCAAGGTAGTCAGTCGGCAATGAGTGCAATTATTGACAAATGGAAGGGTGGGCTGTTTCGTTTTTTTGACCGATCTTTAAGAAATAAAGCTGATGCTGAAGATTTAACCCAGCGCGTGTTTATACGACTTTACCAGTCTGCATCTCGCTATCAGCCTAGAGCAAAGTTTTCTACCTATTTATTTACGGTTGCCCGTAATTTGCTGATTGATGAGATTAAGAAGAAAAACCGTGCACAACTTTCCTCTTACGATGATGAATGGATAAATGGGTATACGGATCAACAGGGTGACGGAGTAAAAGAATGGCAGGAAATTCTTGATTTCGCAATGGAAGGTATGCCCGAATATTATACCACGGCAATTTTGTTGAGGGTTCAAAGCGAATTAAGCTATCGAGAAATCGCAAATATCATGAAGGTATCTGAATCAAGAGTGAAGACTTGGATTTTTCGTGCAAGGGTTCATTTAAGAGAGTCTCTAGAGAAAGTGAGGTAATAAATATGAAAAAAGAAAGTAGTATTGAAGAAAAAATTAAAGAGTATTTATCCAATAAGGAAAAGTCATTGGACGCTCATTTTACTCAGAGTGTTCTTAATCAGATTGGATCTATCGACAAAAACGGAATCACGGACAAAAAGAAAATATCTTTTTTCCCTGTTGCTTTTATCGGATTTGCCATCTGTTTGCTTTCCATTTTTATTTTGAATTATCCAAAACCTGATCATCTTGATACTGTAAAGTTTGATGGCATTCGTGATGATTTAATGACGACCACATTAGAAGATCCCGAACAAGTCATGCTAGAAGACTTGATGTCAATTCCGGAAGAATTTGATTCATCTGAAATTTTATTTAGCGAAGAAACTTATGAATTATTGGTTTTATTAGATTACTAATTGGAAGCGATCGATGAATTGGGTAAGTAAAATAATAAAAATTCAATTTCTTGTAATTGGTGGAGGATCAATTTTACTTCATGGAAACGAGGAAAGTTTAAAACAAGTTACAACCGAAACGAAGAATTCTATACATAAAAGTTTAAGCGATAATAATTTTACTAAAATGAGTTCTCGCCGAAGGCCCTCTTTTCCTGGTGCGAATGAAGTTGAATTACTTCGCTCCCTTTTAGATGCCTCACCCGAAAGATTGAAAATTATGAAAAAAACGATCGAACGAGTGGAGTCCATGAGTCCTCAGAAAAAGAAAGAAATCAAGAAGAGGTTAAGGCAGTTGAAAGATTCGCCGCCTCATATTCGTGCAGATGAAATTGGCCGACTTAAGCGTAGGTATGAACAACTTACTCAATATTGGGCAAGTCTGAATCCTAAAGACCGCCAAAATGAGATTAAAGCCTTTCGAGCTCTCACATTTCCAGAAAGGGAAAAATACTTCAAAAGCGTTATTCAATACAAAAAAGGACAATAATATTTTCCGGTTTCAATTAAAGTAGAGTAGATTTTGTGAGGGGTATAACTTTAAAAGTTTATGCTGAATTGTTTTTTGTCTTGCATCCAGTAACAGAAACTCGATTTGTTGAATTACTTTCCTTTTTATATCATTTCTACTATGCAAAAATCATACAAGCAAACCACTCATTATTCACGCCGAGCATTCTTAGGTGCTTCCGCGTCCGCTGCGTTTTCATTTTCATTTTTGCCGTCGAGGGTATTTGGAGCAAATGAAAGATTGCAGATTGCAGGAATTGGAGTAGGCGGGAAAGGCAAAAGTGATTTTGATCATTTGGCTGCTCATGGTGATGTAGTAGCCGCTTGTGATATTGATTCACGTAGATTGGATGTTGCTTTAAGAAAACATACCGATGCGGTTAAATTTTCTGATTACCGTGATTTGCTCAACCAATTTGGAGATAAAATTGATGCGATTACTGTAAGTACTCCAGATCATACTCATGCACCTGCTGCAATGATGGCGATGCATAAAGGAATTCATGTCTATGTACAAAAGCCAATGACACATACCGTTTGGGAAGCACGTCAAATGACAATGCTTGCAAATAAGAAAGGCCTTTGCACGCAGATGGGGAACCAGGGTACTGCAACGGACGGAATCCGAGAAGGAGCAGAATATGTCCGATCGGGTGGTTTGGGAGATGTGAAGGAGATCCATGCATGGACAAATCGACCTGTCTGGCCACAAGCTCCTGGGATAGTAGCCCGTCCAGCAGAGGTAATGAGTGTGCCTGGTCACATAGATTGGGATTCCTTTATTGGACCGGCACCTATGCGACCATACCATTCGTGCTATACTCCTTTTAAATGGCGCGGTTGGTGGGATTATGGAACAGGTGCTCTGGGAGATATGGCATGCCATACAACGAATTTAGCCTTTATGGCTTGTGAGCTTACGCAACCGACAAAAGTCGAATCTGTGAACACTGGTCCAATAAACGATGAAACATACCCATCCTGGGCATCGATTAATTTTAATTTTCCTAAAACGAATAAACGAGGGCCGATCAAATTTCATTGGTACGAAGGAAAAGTAGGAAATAATGGTAAAGGAAATAAGGGAATTAAGAATTTACCCCCAATGGATCTTTTTCACGGGCAAACCCCTAAGAATAGCGGATTATTGATTGTCGGGACCGAGGGTATAATGTACTCACCCAATGATTACGGTGCCGACTGGTTGGTCTACAAAGAAGGGAAGTGGATAAATCGTACTGATGTGAAATTACCCGAACAATCTTTGCCCCGTAATGGAAGGGGTGATTCTGGTATGAAAGAAGAATTAGTTAAGGCAATCCGTGAGAATAATCCAAAGATTGCAATGTCTAATTTTAATTATGCGGGGAATATGACAGAGGCCATTTTGCTTGGAAATGTTGCTATGCGTGCAGGAGGTAAATTTAAGTGGAATGCCAAAAAAATGACCACGGATCGTAAGGACGCAAACAAGTTGATTTCTAAAGCTTACCGTACCCAGTGGGGATTCGAACCTGCTTAATCGAGATTTGAATAATTAGACCAGGCAATAATTGCTTGGGAAATGTAAAAATTTTCACAAATTTTTGCCTTCAGCTTTCATTGGCACCCTTATCGCTTTGTAAGTTTTCATTCTCGCAGTTTAATTTTCTTAATTCTTTTGAATGACGATAGGAACAAGAATTTTTAAATTTACTGCTCATATTATTTGATTAAAAAAATTTATGAAAGTGCCTTATTTTATTGTTAATGCCTTTAGCAAAAGTTCCTTTGCAGGTAACCCAACTGGGGTATGTATACTAGAAGATTGGCTTTCCACCGATGATTTGCAGAAAGTTGCCTCGCAAACTCAGATGGCGGAAACAGTTTTTCTTTTTCCTTCTGATTCTCATCAATGGTCTATTCGATGGTTTTCACCTTTGGTTGAAAAAGACTTAAGCGGGCATGGTACTTTGGCAGCAGCACATATTTTAATAGAAGAGGGCTTTTCTGACGAAAGCAAAGCCTTTAATTTTTCTTCCAGCGGAGGAAAATTAAAAGTTGAAAAAACAGCAAAAGGTACTTTGCGTTTGGAGATGGATGTATTAAAAGCAAGGTCATGCTTCGCATCGCCCTTGCTCGTTGAGGGATTAGGAGCTTACCCGGATGAAACTTTCGTGGGTATGGATTGCCTTTGTGTTTTTTCCGATGAATCAATTGTGAGGGAATTACAACCTGAACCAAGACTTTTAAAAAGGATTGGTAGTGCTCGTGGAATTATTGCTACAGCGAAGTCCTCAGATTCCAAAGTTGATTATGTAACTCGGTTTTTCGCCCCGCGGTACGGTATAAATGAAGATGAGGTTACCGGTTCTATTCATGGTTTACTTGTGCCTTATTGGTTTAAGAAATTGGGAAAAGTTAAAATGTGGGCTAGTCAATTATCGCCAAGAGGCACATCAATAGCATGTGGATTAAAGGAAAATTATGTGTGGGTAGAGGGATATGCGGATACTTTTCTCAGGGGGGAAATTACATTCTAATTGGTATTATTATGTAATAGGACTTTTATTTACTTTTTAGGAGTCTTATCATCTTTAAATAAGGAAGTGGTATAAGTTCCTGTATATTATGAGTCTTATGCAGCTTTCCTTTTCACTGAGAATGTTGAATCAAATAGTTTAAGCATGTTGTTTTGATTCCTAAGTATTGATAAGTTAACTAATCTTTTTCAATCTCAAGCAATTCAATTTTGGGATTAACTTCAGATTATAAAATTCAGTATTAGGCGTTTTACAACTTGTCTATCAATATGTTCGAAACAGAATGAGAGGATGATTCTTTTTTTACAAAAAATCACTCCCTGCTTCCCGCTCTTTCTAATTTTCTCGTTATTCGCAGATTCCGCTAGGGCAAAGGAGGCCATGAAAATTAGTTTTTACAAGGATATACGACCTATTTTTCAGGAGCATTGCAATGGTTGTCATCAACCCGCAAAAATGAAGGGGGATTATTTAATGACGGAATTTCCTTCTTTATTAAAAGGAGGAGAAAGCGGGGAAACAGCTGTAGTGCCCGGCAAGGCGGAGATAAGTTATCTGATCGATCAAATAAAGACAGATAAAGATGGATTTTCCGAGATGCCCAAGGGAAAAGAGGTAAAACCTCTTCACTCATCGCAATTTCAAAAAATAGTTCAATGGATAAACGAAGGAGCTACAAACGATTCCCCCGAGGATTCGGGGCCCCCATATACTTTGGATTCCCCTCCGGAATATGAAATTCCACCCTTAATCCTTTCTTTATCCTACTCTCCGGATGGAAAACATCTGGCTATGACTGGGTTTCATGAAGCCATTATTCATAAAGCAGATGGCAGATCTATTGTTTCCCGATTAGTTGGGTTATCGGAGAGAGTCGAAGCAGTTGCTTTTTCTCCTGATGGGAAAAGTTTAGCTGTATCTGGCGGTAAACCGGGGAGAATGGGGGAGGTACAGATTTGGGATTGGCGATCCCAAAAATTAAAACTTTCCCATGCGGTTACATACGATACCGTATATGGAGTCTCGTGGTCGCCGGACAATCAACATATAGGGTTCGGGTGTAGTGATACATCAGTAAGGGTTATTCAGTCTGGCACCGGAAAGCAGATCGTTTATATGTCCGGGCATGATGACTGGGTAAGAGGGACTATTTTCTCCGCGGATGGTAAATCGATATTTTCCGTTAGCCGTGATAAAACTGTAAAGCAAACCGATGTTAGAACTGAAAGGTTTGTGGGAAATGTGACTACTCATACACCTGGAATATTAAGTGGTGGTCAAAATTCAATTGCGGTGCGTCCGGGTAAAAGTGAGTTGTTAGTAGGCGGTGCTGATGGGAAAGCAAAGCTTTTTCGACAGGCAACCAAGGCGGCTCCTGCTGGAGGGGGCAATCCAAACCAAATTCGTGAATATAAGGGGCAAAAGGGGCGGATTTTTTCCGTTTGTTTTAATCCTAAGGGAAATCTTGGCTTCTCTGGAAGTAGTCTGAATGGCAAGGGAGAAATTTTGTGTTTTGAAATTGATTCAGGGAAAGAATTATGGAGGAGGCAAGTCTCCGAATCACCAATCTATTCACTTGCATGTTCTCCCGATGGAAAAACCTTGGCTTCGGGAGGGTATGATGGACTCGTTCGTCTGCACAAGGTTTCTTCGGGGGAAATTGTTAAAAAATTTATATCCGTTCCCTTGAACAGGAAAGCGACTAAGAAATTGAGTAATTTAATGACACAAATGGAAAGCGACCCGCCTCTCCCCAATATTGAGTCGCTTGCGAAAGGGCTCGAAGTAAAAAATCTTATCGTTCGGCCAAGTAAGATTTCAATAACCAGATCAATCGATTATTCTCAATTGCTTTTGACCGCAGATTTAGGCAACGGGGAATTTGTTGATGTAACTCGAATGGCGAAATGGAGTATCGAGGGAGAATTCGGTAAGGTGAACCATCGAGGTTTGTTCACTCCACAGAAAAATGGTTCAGGAAATCTTACGGCAAGTATTGGTGGAAAGAAGAAAACTGTTCAAGTCAAGGTAAGCGGAATGCAAAAAAATTGGACCCCTGACTTTATTGAGGATGTAAATCCCATTATATCGAAACTTGGTTGTAATGCTGGGACTTGCCACGGAGCGAAAGACGGGAAGAATGGGTTTAAACTTTCTTTAAGAGGTTACGATGCGATCTTTGATGTTCGTGGATTTTCAGACGATATGGCTTGTCGAAGAGTTAGTGTAGCCGCACCTGATAGTAGCCTAATGCTTTTGAAGGCCTCAGGGAGCGTTGCACATGAAGGTGGTAAACTGACAGATAAAAAGTCAAAATACTATCAGGTGATCCGCTCATGGATCGCAGCCGGGGCCTCTCTTAACGAGAAAGGAGTTCGAGTAAACAGAATTGAATTATTTCCGAATGATCCGGTGGTCTCGAATATTGGCTCTAAACAACAAATGCGTGTTGTTGCGACTTTTAAGAACGGGGTTAGTAGGGATGTCACCCGAGAGGCTTTTATCACAAGTGGAAATGGAGAAGTTGCAGAGCATGATAAATTTGGTTTACTCACTTCGCATCGGAGGGGCGAAGCACCCATTCTCGCTCGTTACGAAGGTTGCTATGCAGCCACAACCATGACCGTTATGGGGAACCGTAAGGGCTTTCAGTGGATCGAGCCTCAAGTGAACAATCCAGTCGATCAATTTGTTGCAGAGAAGTGGAAAAGAATGAAAATTCTTCCATCTGCAATAAGTGATGATCTTGATTTTATTCGTCGGGTTTACTTAGACTTGATTGGACTACCTCCCACTGCAGAACAAGTAATTCAGTTTGTGGATCTCAAAAAACCACGCAGCGAAAAGCGTGGCCATCTTATCGATCAATTGGTGGGGAGCGAAGAGTTCGTCGAGCACTGGACTAACAAGTGGTCTGACTTACTTCAGGTAAATGGAAAATTTCTTGGTCGTGCGGGAGCCACACAATTAAGGAAATGGATACGTGGAGAAATTGATAATAACACTCCTTATGATCAATTTGTCCGAAAAATTTTGACGGCCACGGGTTCTAATAAGGAAAATCCACCGGCATCCTATTTTAAAATACTGAGGACGCCTGAAGATACCATGGAGAATACGACCCATTTATTTTTGGCCACTCGATTTAATTGTAATAAATGCCACGATCATCCCTTTGAACGATGGACTCAAAACCAATACTATGAAATGGCCGCTCATTTTGCTCAATTTAAATTGGAAAAAGATCCAGCTTCGGGAAAAAACGAAATCGGGAAGACTGCGGTAGAGCGAGGGAAACCCCTTTACGAATTTGTCAAGGATGTCAAGACCGGTGAGGTTAAGCATGAGAGGACTGGTGAGGTTGTTGCACCTGACTTTCCTTATCCCGTCAAATTTAAGGCGAAACCAGAGATGTCTCGTCGTGCAAAGTTAGCTGAATGGATGACTTCACCCGATAACGCTTACTTTGCGAGGAGTTATGTAAACCGAATTTGGGGTTATCTTTTTGGGGTCGGAATTATCGAACCTATTGATGATATACGGGCTGGTAATCCACCAAGCAATCCTACGCTTTTGAACTATTTGGAGAAAGAATTCATAGATAGTGGATTTAATGTCAGGCATATCATCAAGCTAATATGTAAATCGAATACCTATCAACTTTCTGTTGAATCGAGCAAATGGAACGATGATGATGAGATTAATTTTTCTCATGCCCATCCTCGACGCCTGCCCGCTGAAACCCTGCTCGATGCCGTATATCGTGTAACGGGATCTGTAACTAAGTTTCCAGGAGTTCCTCCGGGTACACGTGCGGCATCCTTGCCTGATGTGGGAATTAAATTACCAGATGGTTTTTTGGGTACTTTCGGTCGTCCTGCTCGTGAAACTTCCTGTGAATGTGAACGTAATGGTGAGCTCCAGTTGGGACCGATTATGGCTCTTGTCAGTGGACCTACGGTAAATAACGCGATTTCGGATCCCAACAACGCAGTCGCTAAAATGGCAAAGGCTCAAAAGGATGATCATGAGTTAATAAACAATTTATTTCTTCGTATACTCAACCGACCGGCATCAAAAAGTGAGATCGAACAAAGCCTGAAATTATTTGCCGATCAATTGCAACATGACCATCAAAGTTTGACTAAACAATTGAAAGAAGAAGAGAGGGATATAAAAGAATCGCTTGCCGCTAAGGAAAGAGAGAGAGAACTTGCGATCAGTCGGGCCAATGCTGAGATCAATGATTACAGAGAAAAAACTGCACATGCTGTTAAGGAAGCCACTGAAAAGCGAAAACTGGAAATCAAAAAAGCAAAAGATGCAGTCACTTTATTTGATCAAACGCTCCCCGCACGATTGGCTCAATGGGAAGATGAATATTCGAAAGGGATAAGCAAGTGGGAAAACTTGGACTTGGGGAAAGTTACTTCCCAAATGCCTGGGGTCAAATTTGAAAATCAAAAAGATGGATCCGTATTTGTGGGTGGTCGAAGTGCAAAGGGTAGTTATGTAGTAAACACGACCACCCATTTGTCCTCGATAACAGGAGTCCGATTAGAGGCGATGACTGACCCTAGGCTTCCCAGAAAAGGCCCGGGTCGTTCTCCTGGGGATGGAAATTTTGTTCTTACTGAACTCGAAGTTCATGCAAAACCTTCGAATAATTTGAAAAAATGGGAGGTAAAGGGCGATTGGAATTTTGGGACGAAAGGCGGAAAAAATAAATGGAAACCTGGAATTCAAACAAAATTTCATGATTCAAATGAAAGTCTCCTTTTATCTCAGAGCGTACCAAATGGAAGGGTTAGATCAGGAGGTTTTTATCATGTAGGACCTTTTAAGGGAGTAGGCTTTGATGACAAGGCTGGTCCGGAACTCGACTATACTTTTGATGAGAATAAAGTTTTTAAGCATGGTGATATTCAGCATAATTGGAAGACCAGGCCAGATTGGAAAGACGGTGTTTTATACGGCACTGTGTTTTCAGCGGAAAACTCATCAAATTATTTAATGAAAGTAATTAACTCAGATGCTCCGACAAAAATTCCTTTGAATTTAGGTAGTGATGATGGAATTAAAGTTTACCTTAATGGCAAGTTGGTTTTGGAAAATAATATTGGACGAGCCGCAGCCCCAGATCAGGAAAAAATAACTCTTACCTTGAATAAAGGGCGAAATCTTGTGCTTCTTAAAATCTACAATGGGGGAGGACCATCAGGGTTTTACTACAAATCTGGAGCAGGCCAAACTTTTAAACCAAGCCTAGCCATTGATCTTTCTTGTAAAAAGGGAAGTTTTGCGATCGAATTTATGGCGAAGGCAACGAAATCTGCTGTTGCTAAAGTGGGATGGAAAACAGAGCCGGGATCCTCTTCTCCAAAAAATATTTCCTCAGGATTGAAGATTCTTAAATCAAGTGATTGGAAATCATACCGACTCAATTTTGTTTCTCTACAAGATTTACAAGGTATTCAGCTTCAATTGGATAATGGAGTAGCAATCCGTTCGCTTAAGTTATACCGAAATGAAGTTCCCCATAAACTTTCCTTTGAAAACCCCTTAGCTACATTTAGTCAACGTGGATACCCTGTGGTATCGGCCGTCGATGGTAAAGTGGCTCCCAGTCGAAATGGATGGGCCATTTCTCCTCAAATGGGCAAGGTTCATTTTGCTTCCTTTCAGGTTAAGGGAAAAGTTTCATTTAAAGGGCCTGTTGATTTAACCCTTACATTGAAGCAGCAGTTTCAAAGTGGTCAGCATTCCCTTGGACGCTTTAGATTAGCAGTTACCAATGTTCCACCTCCAGTTTCCTTTGGGTTGCCTGAAAATGTGAAAGACATCTTTGCAGTTACTAGAAATAAGCGTAGTTCAGAACAGCTCAAAACTCTTTCCGACGCCTTCAAGAAGAG
>CAWVXY010000025.1:0-39124 GCA_963934295.1 uncultured Opitutia bacterium | reverse complement strand
ACATGAGCTTGTATTCGAAGTTCAAGATCAAATTCTGAAGGAGTCTCAAAGGTAAAGGTCGGGCATTTATGCTTTAAATAAAAATAGAGGGCTTCGGGAATTCCCTCTTTCGGCGGATTTGATGGACGGGGTCTAATGATTCCATTCGTGGCCTTCCGCCCGTCAATCATTTTACGCGGATCTGGAGGGATAAAAGCGGATGCAGCCTCTATAATCCCAGTCGCTCTTGTGCTGGGGCGCCCTCCCCTGCTCGGTTCGTAAAGATAGACCCCTTGGCCATCAAAATCCTCATGCAAATTAATTACCGTTTGAAAATGAAGGGCTTTTGTACGATTAAAAATGTGTTTGATAAGGATATTTTTCGGGTTTGACCAAACTCGGTTCAAATCGATTCCCTTTGCATCAAATCGGGAATTGTTCTGCAAACCCCAAGGATTGAGGCATGGATAAATTAATAGCGGAAGAGATTGTAATTTATCTAAATTCTGTTGTGCCCAAGCAAGCAATCCTTCAGTAGAGGCGGATTCATCCCCATGAATTCCAGCAGACAGATAGATTATGTCCCTCTTCCCTATTATAGGTGAAGAAACTTCAAAATAAGGAAAATGATCAAGCACAAGAATTTTTTTCATCTTCAGACCAGATTCCTTGCATATTCTCCGCCAGCGTTGGACCAGAAATTTATAATCGTGGCTGCGAAATTTTGTGAGAGATAAAGGCATTTGTTTTTTTAATATAAATCAATTAAATTGTTTCGTTCATGAATTACGAAGCGATCTTATGGTATGCCATTGTACTGGACTGGATTGTAGCCTGTATCATTGGCATCTTTTTTATTGATTGGTACAGAGAAAAATTTTCTTCAATAAATAAAATCTTCCCCATAACAATAGGTTGGTGCCTTGCTTATTTATGTTTAATTATTTGGCTAGGTTACTTACTTTGGCGCTTAGAAGTACTGCCTTGGTAACAAAATAAAAAACTTATTCTTTTGTTTTTTTATCATCTTCCCCGTAATTGGTGGAAATTGATTTACCATCCCGAAATGTCTTTCTGTACAAAATGGAACCATCATCTTTAAAGTAGGTCCATTGCCCAAAGCGCTGCCCGCCCTTGTAATTTCCTTCCTGTCGTTTTTCACCGTTCTCATACCACCAAACCAACGGTCCATCTCGTTTATCATTCCAATGAGTATAATCCATCCATTTTTTACCGTTCTCAAACCATGAACGGGCATTACCATCTTTTAATCCGTCTTTATAGTTTTCCTCGACCTTTAAATTTCCATTTTCATACCAAGATCTAGAAAATCCATTCCTTTTCCCATAAGAATATTGAGCTTCAAGCATAATTTGACCAGTTGTAAACCAAAACCGGGAAATTCCGTGAAATTTAGTTCCATCTAGTTCTTCACTACTGTCCGGAATCGAATTAAAAGTCAGACTACCAGGAATAACCTCAACAGAATATACCGGTATACCATTCTCCTTCCATGTCTTCGCTTGATCTATCAGACCAAGGGAAATACGAGCAAGCATCTCAACCTGTCCATTCGAATAAACATTTTTTAAATAACCAGAATGAGGTTCTTCAGTATTTGGGGCGTATAATATTCCATTCCGATCTTGAATTTCATTCCAATTCAAAGACTCTTTATAAATTTGAGAACTGACTTGTGTATTGTTGAAATCAACAGCTTGGAGTTGCCCAAAAACTCCAAATAAACAAAGGACAAATAAAAATGGGTAATCGACAATGTGTCTTTTCATCTTAAACGAGTTACTCTGTAAATATAATTCATGGATTTTAATTATCAGGGGCTATTTTGAATTAGATTATCGGATCGAATTAAAAAGATTTTAAAGATAATGCTATTTCATACCAAAGACAATTCGAGACTTGAAATAAAAAATTCTAACGTTGTCAGCAGAGGATAAAAAGAATGGTTCGTATTTGGACTGCCGATGTATTTACGCTATTACATGCTGCGGAAGGATTGAACATAATACCAATCTAATACCAAGTAATTGAGAATACTAAGGAACAAAAGAAATGAAATCTCAAAAAGAAACAAATATTTTTTGCACAACGCAAGGAGTGGTGTTAGTTTATTTATGTATTTATAAAACCCTTTATTAATCAGCTAGATGAGGAAAAAAAAACAAAAATTATTAGAAATTGGAGATCGTGTAATTGAACGTATTTCTATCGGCAGAAAAAAAAGGATAGGAGAAATTATTTTTGTCCAGGAAGGAAGAACTAGAAAGCTAGAGCTTATGCAACTGAATGCTCATGATTTATCGCCACTCCGGAAAAGCAACCTTGAATTAAAGTTCTTTCGCTTGGCAGAGAGTCGATGTAAAAAATTGAATGAACTCAAATACTTTAAAAAACTGACATTCCAAATTGGAGATATTATTAGACATTCAAGACATGGACTGGTTAGGTATGGCAAAATAATAAGTTTTGTACACCCCGATGGTTTGTATACAGAATCAAATGAAAAAGGCTACAACGGCAAAGATCTTATAGAATGTGTTGCAATCAAAGGTCGGGACGGGTTACCAAGAAAAAAAGATCATTCCGGCGAAGTTATGCGATTTACCATTGGACCTGATCATTCGAAAATATGTGATGTTCTACCAATGGATAACAATGGAGGCATTAGAATTAAAGATTACTGGGAAAATATTGGAGAACTTACCTATTAAAATAAAAAAGGCGCATGCCTTCCTCTGACATGCGCCTTACATGGTAAGATACCATGAAACCCTTTCCTTACTGATAGTTTTGCATAATTGATGCCAATTCTCAGTAATGATCAAAAATGCCCCTAAAAAGTTCAGAGAAAAAAATCGGACGGATTATTGGAAACCTTATTTAAGTACTAAAAATTAATTATCGGGCTTAAAATTTAATTTTAAGCCTAATCACATAAAGAAGGTAATTATCCTCCCTCGATAGTTATAAATTAAAGGACTGAATTAAGTTATGATTGCCTCGAACAATCGAGTAATCTTACCATTTACGTAAAAGTTCTTCCCAATAACTATCAAGGCTTTCCGAATCTGGAAAAGATTTTGTAACCGATGCATCTGGACTTTGGGCATCGTGATAGTAAAATATAATTTTATTTTGAGCTTGGTCTTTTTTAAACAGATAAACCTGACTTTTATTAACGCATAGTAGGTGACCTTTTTCATCAACACCCGCCTTAATCACGCTCAAAGAAGCTTCTGTTTTATTAATCAAAGCCCCCATAAACAATGAAGCAGATAACATTACGATAATTCCAAACAACAATTTACTATTTTTACTCATAAAATATTTCCTCCTTAAATTAAAATAAACTATATATGATGAAAAAGATTCTTTTAGGAATAGCAAAAGAATTCCATAAATCATTGATTATTACTTGCCCATTGATCAAATAAATCCCTTCTTATTTATAAATAATTAAGTTATGAAAATATTTCGACCATTTATCTTACTTCTTCTACTCCATCCAAATGTTAAGGGAGAAAGCAAAAGCCTTGGGGATTGGGCAACCTTTCACCGAGAAGCTGATAATTTATCCCGAAGTGCTAAACATGAAGAAGCAGTTAGCCTTTACAGACAGGTAATTAAAGGACGACTTCCGTACCAAGGTAACCAGCATCGAGATGTGGGGGTTACCTGGAATAACTTAGGTGTGGCATTATATTTTTTGGGAGAAAATGAACAGGCAGAAGATGCATATAAAAAAGCGATTCAAGTCTTACTCCCCGCAGTTGGAGCCAAACATCCTGATATTTTAACGGTCAAAACGAACTTGGCTTTTATTGCGGAAGCAAAAAATAAATATAAACAGGCGGAGAAAAGCTTTAGGGAATTGCTACAACTTAAACTTCCAATTGTCGGTGCCAATCATCCGGACTTAGCGAATTGTCAGGAAGGGCTTGCTCTTGCATTAGAGGGACAGGAAAAACATGAGGAAGCATTGGAACAATTGGACAAAGCACTGAAAACAAGAACAGAAAAATTGGGTGAGAACCATACGGATGTAGGTGCGACTTATGCTGCGATGACAGTTATTTTTTTAAACCAAGGAAAATTTGATGAAGCAAATAAATATGATGCGAAAGCTCGAGAAATATTAACAAAGACCAAGGGAACGTATTCTCCGAATTTAAATACCGTTTCACGGCTCAGACCTCAACCAGCAGAACTCCTTCGGGCAAAAAGTAAAGATTTACGAATTCCCTGATTAATCCTTTTTTTAATTTGTTCTTCATTTTTGAAACTCATCGAATTTCCAAATCACAAAACCTACGAACTGCTTTCATGGATCAAGAGTGAGAAAGATAAGCAATTTTGGTCTGGGAATACATTTCAGGAAGGATTAAATCCCGATATTTTCTCTATCCACCTTCAACGAAAAGATGTACATCCACATTGTTTTCTTGGAGAAAAAAATTTACTTTTAGCATATGGAGAAATTGTGTTTTCAGAAGGCGAAAAAGGAATTCTTTGTCGAGTGATCATCAAACCTGAGCTACGAAAACAAGGGATAGGAAAAATATTTATTAAAGAATTATCAAACTGGGCATTTAAAGAAAAATCACTACACAAAATTATTCTCAATACCTTTGGTCACAATCTTCCTGCTCGCAAATGCTATCAGTCTCTTGGTTTTAAAGAAGTGTCATTCAGAAAAAATTTCCGAAGAGTTGAAAATAAATGGAGAGATTTAGTCGTAATGGAAAAAATGCTTCAAAGAAATTAAGAAATTCAAAAATGACAAAAATTAGCGGTGGTCTTATTTTATATAATCGGCAAATTTGTGATCAGATAAAATTCCTTATCGCTCATCCTGGTGGTCCCTTTTTTAAAAACCGTGATCAGGGCTGGTGGACTATTCCAAAGGGAGAACCCGAAGAAAATGAGGATGTTTTCGATGCAGCAATTCGCGAATTTGAAGAGGAAACCGGAATGAAACCCAATGGACCATACATGGACTTGGGCAATATTCTTCAAAAAAATGGAAAACGGGTTTATGCATGGGCATTCGAAGGAGATTGGGAACAAGAACGGGTACCAATATGTAATGAAATAACCCTGGAATACCCAAAAGGAAGTGGCAAATTATGGACTTTCCCAGAGATTGATCAGGCTATTATGATGAATGCTGAGGAAGCTAAAAAAAAGTTAAGGTCTGAGCAAAATCCCTTGATTGATCGACTTCTTAATCATCTACGGGACAAGGAATAACAACCAATCATTGAAATTTTCCAATTTTTCCTTTAAAAAGGATATATGCAAAGTAAATCAAAAAAAGAGGCTCAACCTCAAACTATCTCTCAACTTTGGTTTGTGATACTTATTGTAGCCGTCGGATGGTCCAGATACCTTCCGCTTTCCCACCCGGAACTTTATAACTTCACACCTGTTCTTGCCCTCTTTTTTATTTCAGGCGCTTACCTGAGGGGACATTTATCATGGATCGGACCTGTTGTTGCTGTGATTGCTTCTGATCTAGCACTCAACCCAAGTTATGGCGTGGGCTTATTAGAACCGTTCACCCTAATCTCAACTTTCGCTTATCTAGGTATTTTCTTCCTTGGTAAATCGATTAGATCATCCAAAAAAATCTTTCCGATTTTTGCGGGTGCACTTGGGAGTGCTTTATTATTCCACGGAATTACCTGTGGATTTGCATGGTTGATGAACCCAGCATATGCGAAAACGATTTCTGGATTTTGGCAGGCTCAGTTTTTGGGGGAACCTGGATATGCACCTGCTTATCTTTTTCTCAGAAATTCTATTGTAAGCACGATTCTATTTTCAGGTGTTTTCTCTTGGATTTTTATTAAAAATAAAGAAAAACGATTTCTCGTTGGAAAAACAGTCCAACCAACCAAGGCTTAATTATCTTATTTATTAGAAGGTATTCTTTGACGAAACGCTTCAAATAAACACACGCCGGTTGCTACCGAAACATTTAAACACTCAATAGTGCCACGCATCGGTATGTTTACGAGTTGATCACAATTATCTGCGGTTAATCGACGGATCCCAGTCTCTTCGGCACCAACAACGAGACCAAGCGAACCTTTCAGGTCCGAATCAAAAATTGTGCATTTAGCCTGATCGCTCGTCCCTACCAAACGAACTCCTCGAGATTGAAGTTCTTTCATAAAGCGGGCTAAATTACGAACACGGGCGATGGGCAATGCTTCCGCCGCGCCCGAGGCCACATGACGGACAACATCGGTTATACCTACAGACCGGTCAGATGGAATTATTACCAGGTTAACACCCGCTCCATCTGCGGAACGCAGACATGCTCCCAAATTCCTCGGATCTTGAACTTGGTCCAGTATGAGTAAGAAAGGGTCTTCATCCAAAGAATCCAACATTGCAAGAGCCTCGTCTTCATCCAAGGTGGATATTCTGGCTTCTGTTTTAGAATGTGTTCTTCGCCCAAGAGATTTTGAAAATCTTTTGCCCATTAAAATTTTTTAAATCGGAAAAAAGAAATTTTAGTCATGGAAATCAGGACCTTGTCCTGTTGCTTTCACATATCCTTTCCTAATACAAAAATCTCCAAAATGTTCATCCTGGTTTCGTAGTTCGGAAAAGGCTTTCAATACGGGTCGCAATTCAGAAACAATCTCATCATGGGTAATTGCGGGCTTATAAAGTTTATTCAATCGCATTCCATCTAATCCGGCACCAAGATAAAGGTTATATTTCCCAGGAGCTTTCCCAACCAAACCAATTTCACCAAGATAGGGTCTACCGCATCCATTAGGACAACCAGTTGAACGGATCGCAATAGATTCATCCCTCAATCCAAGTTCATCAATGATTGAATCTAGTTCATCAATTAAGTGTGGAAGATATCTTTCACTTTCAGCAAGGGCCAATCCACAAGTAGGAAGAGCTGTGCATGCAATCGAATTGAGCCTTAGTCCGGATAATTCCTGTGGAAGTTGAACTTGAAATTGAGATAATATTTGCTCAATCTTGGCTTTATCGGCACTGGAAATACGGGCAATGACCAAATTTTGATTTGCAGTTAGCCTGAATTCACAGGAAATCGAAGATGCAATTTCCCGAATGGCTAATTTCGCCTTGTCACGCAATCGCCCACTCTCAAAAAACAAACCATATGTCCAAGATTCATCCGCATCCTCATTCCAACCGTATCGGTCAGTGGTGGATTCGAAAGTAAAATTCCGGACAGGCTGTAATTCCCAACCCAATCTTTGGTTTAACTCGTCCTTAAACCATTCTACTCCACGATCCTCAATGGTATATTTCAAACGGGCATGCCGACGGTCTGATCGGTCCCCAAAATCCCGTTGAATTTTCACCACCTCTTCGGACACCTGTACAGCTTGCTCAGGTGTGCAAAAACCAATAACATCAGCAACTCGAGGGAAGGTGGTGGTTTTACCATGAGTCATCCCCAGCCCCCCCCCAACTAAGACATTGTAACCAGCAATTTTGCCACCTTCGGGTATTCCGACAAAGCCCAAGCAATTGGAAAAAACATCAACATCGTTTCGAGGTGGTAAAGCCACCGCTATTTTAAACTTCCGTGGCAAATAAGTCTTTCCGTAAATAGGTTCTTCTGTTTTTTCTCCGACAACCTTAGTCTTTTCACCATCCAGCCATATTTCAGCATAAGCAGATGTTTGGGGAGTTAAATGATCATGAATTTGTTGAGCTAATTTCAAAGCTTCTCCATGAAGTTCAGATTCAAATGGATTGGAAGGAGACATCACATTTCGATTTACATCCCCACAAGCAGCCAATGTGTCGAGAAGAGTGTCATTAATCTCTTTCATTGTTTGCTTTAAGTTAGACTTCACTACACCGTACAACTGAAAGGCCTGCCTAGTGGTTAACTTTAGGGAGTTATCTCCAAATTTATCGCATAGCTTATCAATTCCAAGCCATTGTTTCGGAGTACATACCCCCCCCGGTACTCGTACTCGAATCATAAAGGAAAATGCCTTTTCTTTTTTCTCTTTAATTAATGCGGCTCGCTCATCCCGGTTGTCTTGCAGATAAGTTCCATGAAATTTAGTAAGTTGTGCGTCGTCGGCTGAAATGGCACCGGTGGAAGCATCCGATAAACCTTCTACAATGGTACCACGAAGAAAGTCGCTCCCTCCCTTAATACTTTCGTTTTTAGCTAGCTTTTTGCTTTTTTCAGGATCTGAGATCATGTTTTAAGAAAATATCTTTTTTTGGTGAATAAGCAAGGATTCTCAATTACACAAGCAACCCATTTAAGAAATCAGGAAGACAGATGCTCAAGCCTAAGCGATGCATTGAAGGATAACTCCTGATTTTCATTCGACCAGGTATTGTCAGGGTCAACATGAGAGGCATAGGCAATCATCGACGCATTATCCCCAGTGTATTTTGGCTCAGCACAAAGTAATAAGGCACCCGAATGGTCAGCCAAATCCTTCATTTGAGAACGTAGAACATTATTATTGGCAACCCCTCCCGATAGTCCAAGGCTTTTAAATTGACCCTGATTCCACGCATGACTTGTTTTACGAACTAATTGTTGAACAGCAGCCCATTGGTATGACGCAGAAAGATCCGCAAAATGATGATTCACCTCGTTTTCATTCATTTTTTGAATCGTGTATAAGAGACTGGTTTTAAGTCCGGAAAAGCTGAATTTCATTTCGCTTTTTTGAGGGAATGCCTGTGGGAAATCATATTTTTTATAATTTCCCCCAATGGATCTTCTCTCTAACTCCGCTCCACCAGGATAGGGTATGCCCAATAATTTTGCTCCCTTATCCAGTGCTTCCCCTACTGCATCATCAACCGTTTTCGCAAGAATTGAAATTTCTAATTCCTTGTTGATTGAAAAAAGTAATGTATTTCCACCAGAAACCAATAATCCAAGATGTGGAAGGAAATCTTGCCATTGGGAAACTTCGCCAAGAGACATAAAGGGAGAAAATGCATGACCTCTTAAGTGATTTACTCCAACAACGGGAACCTTCCAAAGTATTCCCAACGACTTTGCTACACTAATCCCAATTCCTAAACACCCAACCAAACCCGGACCACAGGTAACAGAAATTTTAGAAACTATCTCGGCCAAATTATATTTTTTCCCAACAAGATCGAGTAAAGGGGGGAAATTATTTAAGTGCTCTAAAACAGCAATGTCAGGTACTACACCACCATATTCAGAATGCTTAACTATTTGACTGTGAACCCAATCATCTATGACTCCTTTGCCAGGTTCATATAGAGCTAATGCAGATTCATCACATGAACTTTCAATTCCTAATATCATGAGTTCAAAATATCCGTAATTTGATTAATCTAATTTAATGTTCGGGTCTTTCATCTTTAAAATCACCTCCTCTGCCTTCTTTAATTGCTCATCAACAATGGGAAGAAATCCGAATTGTTTTTCAAAGGTTTCATTATCCATTAATGCCTGGCTATACCTTTGTATTCTAAGTTTAGTCTCATTTTCATCCGTACAATCAACCAAAATATCCGGCTCAATTCCCTGCTCATGTATAGTCGAACCATCCGGTAAAAAATACATTGCGGTAGTCAACCGAAGCCCAGAATCATTAGACAAGGGAAAAATTGTCTGAACCGACCCTTTTCCAAACGATTTTTCACCAACAATCTGAGCACGACCAAGTACTGACAAGGCACCACCAACAATTTCAGATGCACTAGCACTTCCGCCATTCATTAAAAAGATAACAGGAATGTCTTTATAACTTTTAGTTGAATTTGCCTTGAAGTTTCGAATATCTTCTCTCTTTCTTCCCTTGATCGATACAATGAGTTGCCCGCTTGGAAGAAAACACTCCGCCACTTCAATTGCTGCACTCAAAAGACCTCCTGAATTATCACGAAGATCAATAATCAATCGCTCCGCACCTTGATCAATTAAACCACTTATTGCCTCCCTAAACTCAAGGCCTGAACGAGAAGTAAATTGAAGTAAACGAAGATAACCAGTACCAACCTCATTCAAATCAGTTCCCTCAATACTTGACATGTTAATTTTTTGACGAGATACCTTGACTTCTCTCTCCACCTCCATTCGAGATTGGATTGTAATTTCTACCGAAGTATTTTCTTCGCCTTTAATTCGACTGCTTACCTCTGCCAGGTCCAAGTCTGCTATAGAATTACCCTCCACTTTAAGAATATATTCTCCTACAATTAAACCTGCTTTCTCAGCAGGGCCTTCTGAAAAAACTCGGGTTATTAAAACGCCATGGTTAGCTTTTCGAATCATTACACCTATGCCGACATATCTTCTATGAGTGTCATCCTTGAAGGATTTATATTCCGCAGGAGTGTAGTAACTAGAATGACGATCCAGTTGAGAACTCATACCAGATATTGCATGGTCTGTTAGTTGACTATAACCAGATTTATTCTTATCAACATAAAGAGCATTTGTTACCCGTAAAGACTCACCAAATCGAAATAAAGCATTCCAATAATCCGTGTCAAAAAATGAATGTTTTGCAGGATCAAGCCAAATTTTGAACAACATAAAAGAAAGAACAAAAGATGGAATTCCCCAAATTAGAAATTGCTTAATTTTCACTGATTATCATATATCCAAGCAATTTAACAAAGCCAATGCCAAAGGACAAAACAAACATCTATCAAGAATTTAAAAATAGGCTCAATGAAAATTCAATGATGCCTTTTGACGAATTTGTAAACCTTGCTCTCTATCA
The DNA here is from genome assembly GCA_963934295.1 of uncultured Opitutia bacterium. Taxonomy (GTDB): domain Bacteria; phylum Verrucomicrobiota; class Verrucomicrobiia; order Opitutales; family Seribacteraceae; genus Seribacter. The sequence continues at coordinate 28,379 of CAWVXY010000025.1, read as the reverse complement.
TCCCACCCTCGGATATTACTCACAGCGAAAGGAACGTGTTGGCAAAAGTGACAACTCCGATTTCTACACATCCAATTCAATAGGTTCACCATGGGGGGATTTGATTATAGAGGCATGTACTCAAATCTTAAAACCAAAAGAACTTAAAAATTATACCTTTATTGAAATTGCAGCTGAACCGGACTGCTCTATTTTAAGCCAGATAGTTCATCCATTTAAGTCCACTATGACATACCGATTAGGCGATTCTATAGAAATTCCTGATCAATCCATAGTATTTTCGAATGAATGGTTAGACGCACAACCCTTTAAGAGATTTAGGTTTGATGGTACAAAAAAAGAATGGATGGAGATCGGTGTCAATTTATTGGAAAAAAAATTCTCAGAATGTTTTTTCCAAACTAAACAAAATTCAGTTTTCCCCAAAGAGTGCATAGATGGTTACACTATTGATTGGTCTACTGGAGCACGGACTGCGATAAATAAGATCATTTCACAAAATTGGCGTGGCCTATTCCTGACCTTTGATTATGGTTTATCACGCAACACTATTTTACAGGAAAGACCGGAAGGCACTGCACGGGGTTACTCCAAGCATAAAATCAATACAGATTTACTTTCCATGGTAGGAGAGCAGGATTTAACCTGTCATTTATGCTGGGATGAACTTATTGACTGCCTTAAAAGTAGGAACTTCTGTTCCCCAAAACTGCAAAGTCAGGAATCTTTTTTCATGCATCATTCTCAAAATAAAATTAAACACCTCATTGAGCAATCAGACGGACCATTAGATTCAAAGATACAAAAGTTAAAGGAACTCATTCACCCTCAACATCTCGGAAATAAATTCCAGGCTCTATGGGCAGTCAGAAAATGAATAATGATCGTTAGAAAGAAGTAGGGAAATGGTTAATTAAGGAATGCGGGAACTCAATACATTGGGCACTTGGAAAGGACGACCGACTTCATACATCCTTCGAATTTGATCTTCACTGTACACTCCCTCAAAAATACCAAACTCGTCAATACTGCCCTTAAATGCCACTCCATTTTTCATTTCAGGTACGGAACTAGAATGGCCAAGCATTGCCTTAGGAAAACTAAGGACAACGGGATTTACTATTTTTTCCCTGCTGAACGAACGACCATTTACATAATGACTGATCATTTTTGCTTCAGCATCATAAGTAGTCGTAACATGTGACCATCTACTGAGTTTATCAGAACGAAAAGCAACCGCAGATTCATAGTAAACATTTTCTTTTTCTGTTCGTGTGCGGAGTACAATTTGCCCATTTCGGTTAACGCTCCAACAAGTTGACCCCAAAGTCGATGGATCGCTACAAACTATGGGGGATATGGTTTGATCAAGCGAATCAATCTTAAGCCAGGCAGAAAAAGTTGCGGACTTCAAATGAGAGGGAAGATGTAAGCGAACCCTGTCATTCTGTCTTTTGAAAGAAAGCGCACCCTTACCCGACCAGCGACCTTCGCTCCAATTACATCCGACAATTGCACCATTTTGAACTAGTCTTTCAGATTTACTTTCATTTCTGAGAATCCTTGACCATGGGTTATGATTATCAAAAGAAAAATAAAGGAGTGTATTAGGGTCAGAGGAAATAGAATTACTCAAATCAACCCATGCTGCATGTCTTCTTTGGGATTCCTCCATCGAACGAAATGCAAGATCAGCCGCACTGATAAAAGGCTCGGTTGGCATTTCAACCCAGTTAGCATTGCCATAAGGATCAACAAAAATTGACTCTCCTCCCGAAACTTCGCGGGTTATGTTTTCACCCGCATCTGTCTCACCTTCATAAACCACATTTCCTTTGTAGACAAATAATTCAGTTGATCCACCAGCATGTACATGCAGTCCAAAGTCGGTTCCCAAATCTATGACTCGGCCCTTAGGAACGGATATAGTAAAACCCGTGGCAACTTCGGGGACAATTGCTCGGAGTTTTCCTACAGTAAGAGAACCTTCATTCGGATTAATTATAGAAAAATCTACGGGGCCCTCCAACACTACGGTTGCACCCTGTAGGAATTCAACTTGAGCCAATCCGTTGGATAACTTCAAGTTACTGGGTTCAAGAGTATCTCCTAAATTGGGCCGAAAATTTGCAGTTTCGTCCCAGATAACACCTACAGACTTGGTGAGAACTGCAACAGAGTCTAAAATAATGTCATCACTGACAAGTGATTCTGGATCATCTGATACAGTATTATTAACAACCTTGATGGGACTCGATTGCCCGTCATTGAGTTTAAAGTCTTGAATAAAAAAGAAACCAAAGACGATTACGGCTGCAACTGAAAGAATGGGTCTCCAAAAAGGAATCGTATTATTTTGACGCTCATCTGGAAAATCATCGGTATCATCGCTGATTAATTCATCAGCGTAGTGACACAAACTGGATGACATATCCATAAACTCGATGTAATGCATCCTAACATCCTCATTTCCTTCAATCCATTTCTCTAACCTACTAATTTTATCTTTCGACAAATTATTCTCAACGAGTCCGTCGAGGAGTTCGTGCAACTCCAATAATTCACTGTCGCTAAGTTTACTCATGCCCGTTCAGTAGTAAGTTCGAATGAGACACAGTCAAAGAGAGTTTTGCGAATACGATTCAAGGCTTTGTAGGCACCCTGAATAGTACGACCAGATGCTTGGGCAGCCGCTGTCACATTCTTACCTGATTCGTAACGTGTAAGCACCATTCGACGGTCACGATCATTAAGTTTTTGTAGACATCGGGATAAAGCTCCGTGGCGTTTGTCTAAGTCTTCTTCAACTTCAAACCTCGTTTGAGAAATGACATCCAGAACTTCCTGATTAAATACTACCTTGGCAGTCGCAAATTTCTTTCGGGCAGCACGCACTTTCCAATAGGCAATTTGGCAAGCCCATGAATAAAAGTTTGTACCAGATTTGAAATCGGAAAACTTCTCGCATATGGTCAAACTCGCCTCCTGTAAAATGTCCTCAGCATCACTTCTTGATGGAACAAGCGTATGAATATACGCAAATATCCTCCTCTGGTACTTCATCATCAGTTGTACCAACTCAGACGATCGATCCTGTTCACTTACAGACATTTGCTAGACTAAGCAGCTTGTTTATCCTTGGCTTTGGATACCCTGGAAGGTTTGGATTCTGCTTCAAATTTCTCGAATTTATTTAAACCCCTGCGCTCAACTTCACGAATTGCTTTATCTAGGCTTTTAGATGAAAGTTTGATCATTTTCATTTTTGCCCGAGTATTTTTACTTTTATCTGAAACCGATGTCATCTTATAGTAAATAGTACCACCTGGTGATTGGGATAGACGAGAAGTTAATTGCTTATTTGATTTACGCCTTCTTTTGGTGCGCTTGACGCTATTGGGAGGGTGTTTTTCGCTTCCTTGACTCTCATCCCGAGCGAGATCTCCATTTGCCAGTTCAAGAAGGTTCGAAAGTGTTTTTTCATCAAGATACTTATTGCCAAGATCGTTACAGGCGAACTCATCGTCGTATACCACTTCTTCGTAAGGGTCATTAATTGTCATAACTTTATGAGCACTACCCAAAATTCCTTTAAAATCTTTCCAAAACCACTGAACTGCCTGTTGCACAGCTTTTTTTCTGCTGTTTCCATAAACCGCTTTAGTAGCAATGAAAGTACGGTTGGGTCCTAATCGTGCCTCAATCAAATATTTGGTATCATAGATCAATCGAAAATAATCATCGTAATCAATCTTTAGTGTGATGTCGTATTTTAGGAAGTCGTTAACTTTCATCATAGTGTTATATCTCCATTTAGGCGTTAAGAATAGGGTTTCAACAATCTTCCAAAAAGGAAGTACCTATCTAATAGAGAAGATTATAACAATTTAGACAAAAATTTAATACATCACGGCATAAAAAAACTTAAAGTGTTAATAAAGAGAACTATGTATAATATATTATTCAGATAAAAGTTTATTAATTTCACCCTTCAAGCGCTCGCCCATACCAGATGAAAAACCAACATGGACATGCCGAACAACTCCTTTTTGATCTATAATTACAGTTTTCGGAATCCCTTTAACTTTATAGTCACCACCGATCTTTCGAGTTTCGTCCATAATCACAGATAAAGCTTTGAGTTGTTTTTTCTTCAAGAATTTAGAAATTACTTTTGTGGACTCGCCTTGGTTGACTGCCAAAAGAGCAACATTTTTTTTGTTGAAACTAGAAGTTGCTTTTAGCAATTCGGGTAAAGCACGAACACATGGACCACACCAAGTTGCCCAAAAATCAAGAATGACCACTTTTCCTTTTTGGTCAGAAAGTTTAAATTCTTCTTCATTTAGAAATTGAGTCTGAAAATCAGGTGCCTTTTGACCAATAAGTGGATCCTTTTCCTTTACTGCGGTTTCAGCGTCACTCGATTGAGAGCTACGAGAGTTGGGCATTAATTGAGACTCCATTTCATCCAAATCTTTAGGCAAAACTTCAACTCTCACAAAAACATTCTTTTCCACTGCCTGTGTTTTAATACGTCCTAAAATAGATGGTGCTCGAGAACCTTCCTGAGACATCGCTAACTGAGCCATCCCCAACCCGCCCTGAGCAACAGTCCATAGACCTAGCGCGGACTGAGTATCCACGCAATGAACGCACAATTCAATCCCCATAGATTCTTCAAGAAAACTTAATGAAACACCAAATTCGCGAATGCCCTTTACCGAGTTCGCCAATCCAGCAAATAATGGATTCTGTTGGTTGCCAGAAAACTCTGGCCGTTCCCAAACTGCTGGATCAACTTTTATTGCAAGTGTCACTTGTCGATTTTTGGACATGGCCTCAAGGCAATTGAGTTGAGGCACGGAATCTCCCTTTTTAATAATACCTTTAACTTTTTCGGGAATCCCAACAAAAATCTCAGATTCTTTCTTCCCACTCTTAAAAGCCATCAATAAATCAGATCCACTGCTTTCAGCACCCATAACTTCGACAGGGATAGTAATAAAGGTAATATCCCCTAAAACCTTTTTGGTTTTCTCAACTCGATTTCTTTCCTCCTTGCCCTTCTCTTGCTCCAGTTGATCGAGCATGTAAGAAATTAATTCATCTGGCTTTAGTTGACCCTCAAATTTCGTCGATGCAAGGAGATCAATTTCTGATCCGAACTTCGGAGCACGCCCCTTTAACTTGGACATTCCATCCAACCCTTCGACCGTTAAGCTAAAACTTTTTAGATTGTCGAATTCTAAACCAGTTAAAGTCATGAATTTTTTAACTTCATCTTCAGACTCCAACTCATTCAAACCCTGTGTAACCTGAGGAAACTTCTCATCCACAATTTGATAGAATCCGCTTTTACGTATGGAATCCATCTGCACTTGAAAGAACATAAGGAAGGAAAAAAATAATTCAGAGCTCATAAGGTTTTAAGGGGTTAGATAATAAAGTAAGGTGCTATTAGTAATAAACTGTTTGATCCAGACTTAGCTAATATATTTGCAATTAATGCCTACAACCTCGAGGTATGTCAATCATCGAGGTTTGAGGTAAGTTTGCTACGGGTGAGAATTTGTCTGAGGTCTTGCAAGCAAAGTTGTTAAGAGAGCAATGATGTTTGATTTAAGGGTGTAAATTCATCTCGGTCAAAGGCTAAAAGACTTCTAATTAAATAAATATCTTTAATCCTCGCATTGAGAAAGTTAAGATTAAGAAGTTTTGTATCGGTAAACATTAGTTTCCCGCGTTTCAAATCCAATTGTTTGGTATAATTTATTAGCAGCTTCACGGCTGGGGCGGGAAGTTAAATCGGCACTTTTTGCACCAAGTTCTTCTGCTACATCTAGTGCATGCTCCATCAATTTTCTCCCGACTCCTTTACCCCGTGCCCCTTCATCCACAACTACATCTTCGATCCATGCCTTGGTCCCAGTGGGGATAGAAAAAACCACAAGACTAAGCATTCCAAAAATAAAGTCACCCTCCTTGGCCACATAAAGGCGAGTGCATTCAGAGTTGGAAAGTTTTTGCAGCGTATTTAAACTAATCAATTTTGCGGACTTGGAAAGTTGAGGTAACAAACGATTTACTGCCTCTAATGTAGCATTATCTGCTTCTAAGATTTCAAATATTTTAATCATTTAAATTTTAATCAGTGAAAAACACCTAAAAAGAAGAAAATCTTGCTCATTGTCGATTCGTTTAAAAAATTTCTTTCAGTTGTCATTTGGACATTTGTTTTTTCGTGACAACATTTCCTAATCCTCACAGGATAAAAGTTGAGGTATTTAAATTTGTAAAAAGTTCTGCTTTGTTATCAAATTACTATTTCCAAAAACTCATTTCCTTCTTTCTTATGTTATCTAGTGCCCAAGCCTTTCTCTTTATCGGAATTTTTCTTAGTTTACTAGAACCTGCATTCGCAGAGTCGGATTACCCCCACCCTGGCGATCAACCAAGCGGAATTAGCCTACATGCATTTATAGGTGGAGATATACAAGTGACTCCCGATAAAAAAATTAAAAGGGGAATACTCATTATTCGGGATGGAAAAGTTGAGGCTGTGGGAAAAAATCCAAAAATCCCTAATGGTTCCAGGGAATGGAACTGTACGGGTAAAACAATATATGCTGGTTTCATTGACCCATATTTGCTCTCAGGCACCGAAAATCCTAAGTTTTTGGATCTTAATCACGATGAACATATTCTCGCTACTGCCGATCTTTCCTTTCATGGTCTGCCCTCATCTGGAAAAGACCTTGGTGGGCAAAGACCAGGCTTTGAAGTATCTGGTATTCACCCGCAAAGAAAACTTATTGATAGCCTAGATATAGATGAAAGCAAATGGGGAAAATTGAGGGAATACGGATTTACTTCCGCCCATTTGGCACCTGCAGAGGGAATTTTTCGAGGAACTGGTCCATTTGTACTCCTTTCAGAACAAGAACCAAACGAATTAATTCTTAAAAACGAGGTAGCCCAAGTTATCGCATTTGATCCGGTAGGAAAAAATAGTTCTCCTTCGGTTTATCCTGCTTCATTGATGGGCGTATTGTCAGTCATTAGACAAAGTATACTCGAAACAAATTATGCGAATAAGCGGGTTCAGTTTGAAATTAAGAATCAAATTCGAGATGGATTTACCCCCCATTTCGGTGCCCAAGCTCTCACCCGCAGTCTTGGAGAAAACAAAAGTATTCCCATTTGGATCGAACCAGGAAGTTGCCTGATGAATGCCCAAGCTATGAATATCGCAAAGGAATTTAACCTTGGGGATCCCGTTCTTATTGCAACCGGTGAAGAATGGCGAAATCCGAATCTTTCCCTTTCACCTAAAAACGATTATATTTTACCCCTCCTCTTTCCCGCTATTCCAAAGTTGCCTAATTTGGAGGACTGGGAACAGATTTCTTTGGAGCAATTGAGAGCCTGGGATCACGCACCCAGTATGGCTCGATTATTAAAAGAAAGGACTCGATCCTTATCCCTCACCACTTCCGGAAGTGAAATTGGCGAATTCCATCGAAACCTCCTTAAATCTATTGAGCGCGGCATAACCGAATCCGAAGTATTGGCCAGCCTAACCATCAATCCTGCAAAAATTTGTCGAGTTAATCAATTCTGCGGAACTTTGGAAAAAGGAAAAATCGCTAATTTTTTTATGATCAATGGAGACACCTATTTCACTAAAGACCCTGTAATACATTCTACCTGGATTCAAGGCCGCCCTTTTTTACATTATCCCCAAGAAAAAACACGCGATTCAAATAGCTCCAATGATCAAAGAATGGACATTAAAATCGCGGCTAAATTTCCCACGCAATTTAAAAAGGCAATTCAACGACCATCTTCCGTTCTTTTTTCCGGATTTAAACTTTGGACATGCGAAGAAAAAAGAGTTTTGTCTAATCACGATCTGCTTATCGAAAACGGAAAGATTTCGAAAATTGGACCTAACCTTAAAACTAAATTGCCAGATGGGTGTAAAATCATTGACGGTAAAGGCAGGCATCTAACTCCAGGTATAATTGACTGCCACAGTCATGCGATGATTCTTGGACGGGTTAACGAGTCTACCCTACCATCCACCGCCATGGTCCGAATTGCAGATGTGGTGAATTCGGAAAGTGCAAACATTGAAAGACAATTAGCCGGTGGAGTGACAATTTGTAATTTATTACACGGTTCCTCCAACCCTATTGGTGGGCAAAATGCAGTAATTAAACTCAGACTAGGTGATTCCCCAAATCAAATGATTTACAAAAATGCCCCGAAAGGAATAAAATTCGCACTTGGTGAAAATGTAAAACAGTCCAACTGGGGTGACAAATACACCACTCGCTTCCCCCAATCAAGAATGGGGGTAAAAATGTTTTTTCAAAACCGGTTTGGTGCTGCACTCGCCTATGAACAAAAGCTTAAAAGGGGAGCAAAGGGAGGATTTCCCGTTAAAACGAATCTCGAACTGGAAGCCATTCTTGAGATTATAAAAGGGCAAAGGCTCATTCATTGCCACTCCTATCGTCAAGACGAAATCCTAGTTTTTCTTCGTACAATGGAAGGCTTTGGTGTACGAGTAGGAAGCCTTCAACATGTCCTTGAAGGATATAAGGTTGCAGATGAAATCTCGGGACATGGTGCAGGAGCCTCCACTTTTTCTGATTGGTGGGCCTATAAATTTGAAGTTTATGATGCCATTCCCTATGCAGGAGCAATCATGCATGAAAGAGGCTGTGTAGTAAGCTTCAACTCGGACTCCCCAGACCATGCCAGAAGACTTAATCTTGAAGCGGCGAAAGCGGTCAAATATGGCGGACTCTCAGAAATGGAGGCACTTAAGTTTATTACTCTCAATCCAGCAAAACAATTGGGTATCGATTCGTGGGTTGGTTCACTGAAGGTGGGTAAGGAGGCTAATTTGGCAATCTGGTCAGGTCCACCGCTTGATTATCGCACAAAATGTGAACAGACATGGGTCGACGGGATTCTATTTCACGAAATTGGCTCCTCAGCCAAACGCGATAAAATGAGAAAAAACGAAAGACTATCATTGTTAAAAAAGGCACAGAAATCACTGGAAAAAGGAACAGAGGCTGAACCGACTAAAGAAGCCAAAATCAAGTTTTTCCGATACTCCTTAGAAGCTGCATCCGATTTGCATCCTCATTCTTGCCGCTTAGGTCAAAACAATATTCAATGCGTCCATTAATGAAATCGATCTTCTCTCACATCCTATTTTTTGCAATCCCCCTCATTCTTGTTGGAGAAGCTGCAACGCTTTACCGTGCCAAAAAAATTCAAGCTACCCCATCTCAGTCCTATCAACCCGGAGAAATCTTAATTGAAAATGGGATCATTAAAGCTATAGGAAATTCGATCAAAAGCCCAGAGGGGTGTAAGATCGTGGAGTGGAAAAACTCTGAAATCTATCCCGGATTAATAAGTCCCGGATCTTCCCTTGGCCTTGCTGAGATTAACGCACTCCGTCCGACGAGGGATTTATCGGAAGTGGGAACACACACGCCCGGTATTGAGGCTTGGGTCGCGGTCAATCCAGATTCCGAACTTATTCCAGTCGCCAGAGCCAATGGAATTACCCACTCGCTCACAGTTCCAATGGGAGGAATTATTTCAGGAACCTCAGGTTTAATCAAATTACACGGATGGGGAACGGAAGATATAACCATTAAAAAAAATGTCGCCCTGCATCTATGGTGGCCGAGCCATGGATTATCAATCCCTTCTCCAAGTCATGGAAACAAATCCAAATCGATTAAAGATCAGGATAAGGAAAGAAAGAAAAGAATTAGCGAAATCGATGAATTCTTTGATCAGGCAATTGCCTATCAAACCCTTAAAAGATCCGGAGATAAAAACTTCCTTCAGGTTCCATCTTGGGAGGCAATGATTCCAGTAATTGAAGGAAAAACTCCTCTGATGATCCACGCGAATGAATCCAGGCAAATCAAAGCAGCCGTTCAATGGGCTGAAAAAAGAAATTTCAAATTTACTTTATCCGATGCCCGAGATGCTTGGAAGCATGCCGATTGGTTAGCTGCAAAAAAAATACCGGTTATTTTTAGGCATATTTTTTCTGCCCCTCTGCATCGAAGCTCTCCCCATGATGAACATTACAAAGCCACGGGTATTCTAGCCCAGGCTGGCGTACCTCTTTCGATCGGATTACCATTAGGTGGTTGGTCCACTGCCAATCAGCGCAACCTCCCTTATCATGCAGCCCATGGGGTTCCCTATGGGCTGAGCCGCGAAAAAGCATTGGCTGCCATTACCATTGAACCGGCAAAAGTATGTGGAATTGACCATCGTTTGGGTACCCTTAAAAAAGGAAAAGAAGCCACTTTCATAAGAACCTCTGGAGACATACTCGATATTCGTGTATCTGTACTTGGTATGGTCATGCAGGGAAATGAAGTAAGTCTCGAAAGTCGGCATACTCGTTTAAATTCACGCTATCTCAATCGCCCCAAGCTTTAATTCTCTGCCCCGGCTTGACTCTAGGTGTTTAGTAACTTCAGGAACTACATGTCAAAATAAAAAAGGCATGTGGTTTGCCCGAACCACATGCCTGGTATTTTACTGAATTTTCATTGAGTCATTGCCTAGAACTTTAAATCAGTATGAATAGCTAATAACCTTGAATGCTTATACTAGGACATTTCCTTATCTTTCCCTACTCGTTTTCGCAACAATTCTGTACTAAGGCAAAAAAGAGAAGTAAAATTTAATTTTGCGAAAAATATTCGATTCTTCTGTAATACTCAGCCTTAGGTGCGATAATCTTCAATAATTTTGGATTAAGTTTAAATCCATGATGATCGCGAAAGAATGTCACAGTGTTTAAAATTAACAATACTTCCACCGAAGACTCAGATACATTTGCTATATCAATTAGACTTGGCATTGGATCAATTTTTTCAGTCAGTGCAAGAGCTTCAATCGCTCGCATCCTGAGCATTAAATTCTTGGAACTGAGCATTTTTTTTAAATGAGAAGAAAGAGGCTTCGCCTTTTGACCAAATTGTGCACACACCATAGATGCCCAGTATTTTTCCCATTCCGTTCCATTTTGAAAAACCTTAACAAGCTTAGGCTTTGCTTTTTGAAATGAAAGCAGAGCAAGGTCAGCAACATCCACAAGTTTAGTAATTTCTTCAGAATGATCCTGACCAAAAGCTAGCGGATTCTTCAAAGCACGATCAATCATATGGCTTTCTGGATAAAAACTAAGGTCGTTGATCGCCTTTACCTTTCTTTGCAATTTCCCTCTTAATTTGGAAAGAATATCCTGCTTATCAGAATGACCGGATACATCATTCACTTCATGCGGATCTTCAGATAAGTCAAAAAGTTGCTCGGACGGACGGGCCTTAAAAAACTGGCTTTGTTCATCCGTCAGCTTTCCCTTCTTGAATAATTCACGCCATTCCTGAAACGCGAGCATGCGATATCGATAATTATTCTGTAATCCATCAGGGTAGAAGCCCTGATAATTTCGAATATACTTCCATTTTCCTTTCCTGTATGTCCGCACAAAATCATATTTTTCGTCAAATCGATCAGCATAACCAAAAGTTTCATCGCGGGACTCCACTTCCTTAGCAGAAATCCCCCTTCCCATAAATGCCTGCCCGTCCAATCGTTTATCAATTGTTATACCGGCCAGGTTTAAAACAGTGGGTCCAAAATCGATAAAGTTTACAAAGCCATCTGTTCTTGTGCCCCCTTGAAAGTCAACTAAATGCTTAAAGTTCTGGGGAATTCGAACCACTAAAGGAACATGAAGCCCAGACTCGTACGCATACCCCTTCCCTCTTGGTAAAACGCCACCGTGATCACCAAAATAAAAGACAAATGTATCTTCAAGCACGCCATCCTCCTCAAGTTTCTTTAAAACCCCACCAATCAATTCATCAATCAATTCGATCCGATCATAATAACGGGCATGAGTGTAACGGAAAGTAGGCGTATCCGGGTGATAAGGATGGAGGTCAACTTCCCCAACTGGAGTTTTAGGCTTTTCATCTTCCATTACTTTTTTTGAGAAATGAAGGGATCCCTCATGAGACTGTGCCATTGACTGCATATAAAAGAATGGCGTGTCCTTGTTTGGTCGATTTCTCCAGTTTGCTTTATTACCCGACTCATCCCACGATTTAGTTCCATTAGATTTAAAATTGTAATCCTGCTTACGGTTATTGGCGCAAAAGTACCCTGAATCTCTCAGGATAGCGGACCACGGTAAAACTCCCTTTGGCAAAGTGGCTAATTCCGCTTTACGGTGATATTGAAAACCTCCTCTTGGGGCTAAGATTCCAGTAGCCAGAGTTGAACGGGCTACGGAACAAACCGGTGCATTTGAGAAAGCATGATTAAAGGTGACTCCTCTTTCAGCCATTTTTTCCACATTGGGCATGCTTCCAAATTTCGCACCATAATGCTTAAGATAATGGATCGAATTATCTTCCGAGACCAAAAATACGAAGTTGGGCTTTTTCGCAGAAACTATGGTGCAAAGAATGGTCGAAAAAAATAAAAAAGATAAATACTTCATGATCCAATCAGTAGAATGTATCATGGAGCGAGTCCACTCCAATGAATTAAGCCTAGGCAATAATATCCTTGATCACATGACCATGAATATCAGTCAAACGAAAGTCACGACCCTGATAGCGGTAGGTCAGCTTTCGATGGTCAATTCCGAGTAAATGAAGAATTGTCGCATTCAGGTCATGGACATGCATCGTATCCTTTGTCCAATGATCCATATTGGGCTTAATTACATTTCCGTCCCGATCTGTCAGGTTGTATCCGTACTGATCGGATTGTCCGTAAGTGATTCCGGGTTTCACTCCACCGCCCGCCATCCAGGTCGTAAATGCTCGGGGATGATGATCCCGTCCATAATTTTCTCTTGTCAATTTCCCCTGGCAATAATTAGTTCGTCCAAATTCCCCTCCCCACACAACTAAAGTGTCATCAAGCATACCCAAACGTTTAAGATCCGTAATCAATGCATAACAGGCTTGGTCAATATCCTTACATTGGGAACCGTGCTGACTGGGCAAGTTACCATGAGAATCCCAGCCTCTGTGAAAAATTTGTATATTGCGCACCCCGCGCTGAGCCATCCGTCGGGCATTCAGGCAGGAGGCGGCGAATGTACCGGCTGTCTTGGCATCCTCTCCATATAACTCAAAAACCTCGTCCGGTTCTTGACTATGATCCATCAGTTCGGGAATGGACGATTGCATACGATAAGCCATTTCGTGTTGTTTGATTCGGGAAAGAACTTCGGGGTCAGCAAAATCCTGATAGTGATTTTGGTTGAGAACAGAAAGGGCATCGAGCTGGGAACGACGATCACTTCGGGAAACTCCGGCCGGATTCTTCAGATAAAGAACGGGGTTTTCAGCCGCCCGAAAAAGAACACCCTGGTGATCGGATGGCATAAAGCCAGTGCCCCACAATCGATTAAACAGGCTTTGTTGCGGATGGTTACTCCTGGCATGCATCACCACATAATTAGGCAGATCCTCATTCATACTACCCAGTCCATAACTCAGCCATGCCCCCAAGCTTGGACGGCCAGGGATTTGGCTACCGGTTTGGATATAAGTAATTGCTGGATCATGATTAATTGCCTCCGTAAAAGTGCCGTGCACGACACATAATTCCTTGGCCACCTTGGCAGTGTGCGGAAGCAACGAACTTACCCACACACCCCGGTCATTATTTTCCTGCTTTGTGAATTTGTACTTACTGGGAGCTAATGGAAGAGTTTTTTGACCAGAAGTCATCCCGGTAATCCGTTGACCATCCCGCACTTCCGGTGGGAGATCTTTGCCAAACTCATCGTTTAATTTGGGCTTATAGTCCCACATATCAATATGGCTGGGCCCACCACTCATGAACAAGTAGATCACTCGCTTTGCCTTGGCCTGGTGATGCATCCCATCGAAAGATTTTTTGCCGAGCAAATCACTCCCTAATAATCCGGCCATTGCAGCTGTTCCTAAACCGAGGGCCGATCGGCCAAAAAATTTCCGCCGAGTAACTGTTAAAGAGTGATCGAGAAGTATGTCGCTTGGGTTCATCATTACTTTAATATAATAAAAGTGCAGGATCGCTGGCCAGCATAGTTGCCGTAACTTGAGTCCATGCGGCCACCTCTTCTGTATGAAGCTTTTGATCTACAGGAGAAAGTCCTTGCTCCATAAGTTTTAACGCATCGCTGGGATTCTTAGAATAGCGAGCCTTTGAATTTTGGAGTAATTCAGAAAGGGCATCGATTTCGATCGATTTTGGTTTTCGTGAGGTAAGTAATTCAAACAGATAATGAATCCGTGCAGTATCTTCGTCCGCATGACGAATTAAGCGTTCGGCTAATTTACGGGAAGCTTCCAGTCTTTGTGTTTCGTTCAAAAGGGCCAATGATTGAAGAGAGGTACTGGTTCGGGAGCGCTGCACACAACTGGACTCCCGGCTGGGGGCATCAAACAGCGACATCATGGGATGCGGAGATGTGCGCTTCCAATACATGTAGAGACTGCGACGATAAATACTATCATCAGTATCCATCTTATAGTTTTTCGTATCACTGTTGGGATGGGACAAGGCGATCCACATTCCCGAAGGTTGATAAGGCTTAAATCCTTCTCCTCCAATCTTACGGTTGAGCAACCCGGAAGACCAAAGAGAAAGGTCTCGCACCACTTCAGCATCCAAGCGAAAGGAAGGCCCCCTGCCCCACTTTTTATTCTCGGGGTCGGGAAAATCCACCCGACGGGCAGAAGATTGCCGAAAGGTCCGGCTGCTCAGAAGCTGGGCGAGTAAACGTTTGAGATTCCATCCGTTCTCCCGAAAATCCACTGCCAACCAATCCAACAATTCGGGATGAGTGGGATGTTCACCCTGTAACCCAAACTCCTCGGGCGTACGTACCAAACCTTCCCCAAAGACCATAAGCCAAAAACGATTGACCAAGACCCTTGAGGTCAGGGGTTGCTCGTCACTGGTCATCCAATTGGCCAAGCCCAAACGATTGGAAGGACTCCCCTCTTTCATCTTGCCCAAGACGGAAAACACTCCGGGATTCAAGGCTTTGCCGATTGGCTTTGTATATTCCCCACGCTCCAAAATCTTGGTCTCCCGCCTACTTTGCTGAGGTAATTCGCGGGCAATAAGTGTGGTGGTAAGGTAATTTTTTTCGGAGTTAATTCTCTCGGCATTCAACACCTGGGCACGGGCAAGTAGATCATCCTTTGCAATTACATCTTTCTTGAGAAGTTCGATCTCGGCGATTTGCATTTCCTTTGAATAAACATCCACTAACTTCGGAAAGGTCAGCCGGTAATGCTGGTAGGATGAATTATTTTCAAATAAAATTTCTTTCTTTTGGCGACGCTTTGTAAAGCTGGGTACTTCTCCTTCTGAAATCACAGTAAAGGACTTACCATTAGTCGATCCTTCTAACTTGTAGGTTTTAGGGTCACGCCCAGGTGCATCCTCAGCTGAGGTTAGGCTTACCCCGGCAACGACTCCCAAACGGGTAATAATGGTCAACCCGCTTCCATTCCCATCCCGATTTAAATACTTGGTGCCTGGTCTGTCATCAATTGCCATTTCCGGTTTTTGGTTTCTGGGATAATTAGTGGAACTACCTCTTACCTTGTTTCCTGGCTTTCCAAGATCAGCATTGAGCAAATCGGTAAGTGAGGAAAGACTGTCATCCTTTCCATTGTATTTTCCTGAATCCTTAACCTCTTTTAAAAATTCCGTTTCTTTTTTAAGAAAATCGTTCCATTTCTTTTTCGACACTGGATCCTTTGCCACAGTCAAATGATCGCCGTAGACATATTTGTTTCTATCCATCGATTCTTCTGCTGTGTTGTTGAAAAAAGCAAGAAACTCAAAGTATTCCTGATGAGTGATCGGGTCGTACTTGTGCGTGTGACATCGGGAACAGGTAAGCGATAAGCCAAGCAACGCAGTTCCAGTGGTTTCCACTCGGTCAAAATTGTTCTTTGCCTGCAATTCTTGACGAATTGCTCCACCCTCCCCCGATGTGGGATTCAATCGTACATAGCCAGTAGCAATTTTTTGATCCTCCGAAGGATTGGGCATCAAATCTCCAGCCAATTGGAAACGGATGAATTCATCAATGGGTTGATTGGCATTGAGAGCACGCACCACCCAATCCCGGTAGGGATAAATCCCTCTTCGATTATCCAAGTGCAGACCATGGGTATCCCCATACCGAACCGCATCCAACCAATAGCGTGCAACATGTTCTCCATAGTCAAGGCGACCTAAGAGTTTAGAAATAAAACGATCATAGGCTCCGTCTTTTTGATCATTAATAAATTCGTCTAACTCCTCCGGTACAGGAGGCAATCCATTGAGGATAAGAGATGACCGTCTAGCCAATGTCGCCCGATCCGCTTCACCAGCAAAGTCGAATCCGGATTTTTTCAATCCACGGGCTATAAAATGATCGACCGGATTACTACCATCTGGGATAACTTCATCTTTTGTTGGTTTTACAAATGACCAGTGTGGGGCATATTCTGCTCCCGAAAGAACCCAGTCTTTAATTAATGACTTCTCTTGTTCTGTTAAAGATTTATCAAAATCCTTTGGAGGCATCGGGTCATCCTCGTCTGCAATACGAAAAAGTAGTTCACTTTCCTTCAATTTACTAGGATCAATCGCATGATAGCCTCCCAAATCTTTTTTTGCCAATTCTTCTGTATCTAATCGGACCAAGTCCTGTTTTTGGGTATCAGGGCCATGGCAGGCAAAACATTTGTTAGAAAGTACAGGTAAAACTTCACGAGCGAAATCAACTTTTTTTTCAGCTGATAAAAGAAAGTACGAGGAAAAAAATATAAATGGGAATATTCGACTAAATTTCATGAACGGGAGTTCGTTTCTAAAAGATTAACTACACAGACACTCCGAGATAACTACAATTTGTCAACTTTACAAAAAGAAACATCTGAAATCGAAATTAAAATTTCACCAATATCTAAAAGTGCCAGCCTAATATTTTACTATCTTTGAGGTCGTGCTTCTTAATTATCTATTATTTTAAATAATACCTATTTCCTAATTGAGTATGTTTTAGATAATAAAGACATTAAACCCCCAATAATTTCTTTCAAAAGCTATTTTCCAAAAGCCAGTTTATGTTCCTTTTACCATTGATTTATTTGTAAAGTCTGACAGAATTAAATCTTTATTCGCTTATTCGTGGACTGGTTGAGATGGTTAATTGTATTTTCTTAATCAAAAATGTTACGAGCGATTCAGGATAATCATAGTAAATAGTAAAATGGAAATATATGTAGGTAATCTACCTTGGTCCACCAGTGATCAAGATTTGGCGGATGCATTTGGTGCATTCGGAAAAGTTGAAAAGGCTTCGATCATTTCTGATCGTAATTCAGGTCGCTCTAAAGGCTTTGGCTTTGTGACTATGGAAGACGCAGATGAAGCAAATAAAGCAATCGAGTCAATGAACGGTAGCGAAATGGCTGGACGCAATCTTAAAGTAAATGAGGCTCGCCCTCGTGAGGACCGTCCTCCTCGCCAGTCAAACTGGTAATCTTTTAAATAAAAAAATCCGCTTCAAGCGGATTTTTTTTGGCTTATTTTTATTAGTGAATTTTTTCTAGTTTGCCTGACTGAAAAATTTCCTACACGAATAATTACATGAGCAAAAAAGAAGCCACCACTTTCCTAGAAAGCGTAGACCTTTATTTTAATCGAGCTGCCTCCGCTTTAAAACTACCCAAAGGTCTTGCCAGACAAATTCGTACTTGCAACGCAATTTGTGAAATGAAATTTGGTGTTGAAATAAAAGGAGGTTATGAAATTTTTACAGGGTGGCGAGCTACTCATAGCGAGCATGTGTTACCCGCTAAAGGTGGTATTCGCTATGCTCCCTTTGCTGACCAGCAGGAAGTTGAAGCTCTCGCTGCTTTAATGACATATAAATGCTCTATTGTAAGCGTTCCCTATGCTGGGTCCAAAGGTGCGCTCAAAATTGATCCCAAAAAATACACTATTGAAGAATTGGAACATATAACTAGGCGGTTTGCCCAAGAGTTGGACAAAAGAGGATTATTGGGTCCTGGAATTAATGTGCCTGCACCGGATATGGGAACTGGGCAAAGAATGATGTCATGGATTGCCGATGAATATCAAAAACTTCATCCATCTGATATAAATGCTCAGGGATGCGTGACAGGAAAACCTGTTCATTTTGGTGGTGTAGAAGGGCGAATGGAGGCAACGGGACGCGGGGTGCAATTTGGATTACAGGAATTCTTCAGGCATCCGGATGACTTGGCAGTAGCAAATTTAGATGGTGCCTTGGCAGATAAAAAAATCATTGTTCAGGGATTAGGAAATGTAGGTTATCATGCGGCTAAATTTCTACAGCTAGAGGATGGTGCTAAAATAATCGCCGTTCTTGAACGGGATGGTGCCATTATAAATAATCAGGGCTTAGACATTGAAGAAGTTTCCAATTTCAAACTAGAACATGGTAAGGTGGAAGGCTTTCCTGGTGCCACTTTCATTGAAAATGGCAGTGAAGTTTTGGAACACCCTTGCGACATTCTTATACCAGCGGCGATGGAGGGTGTAATAACCCAAGAAAACGCCCCAAGAATACAAGCCAAAGTAATAGCAGAGGCAGCCAATGGCCCTGTTACTTATGAGGCTGATCAAATACTGAATGAGAGAGGAATCTTTATTATACCCGATGCTTACCTTAATGCGGGTGGCGTTACTGTTTCCTATTTTGAATGGCTCAAAAACTTGTCACATGTTCGGTTTGGTAGAATGGACCGTAGGTTTGTTGAAGCTCAGGGACAAAAAATAATTGAAGCCATTGAAAGTGGAATTGGTAAGGACCTCCACCAAAGTGCAAAAGATAAATTACTTACTGGTCCCGAGGAGGTTGACCTCGTTCGCTCCGGACTTGAAGATACCATGAGAACGGCATATGCAGAAATTAAGGAACAGTATCTTTCAAATGATAAGATTAACGACCGAAGGACCGCTTCCTATGCACTCGCTATTCGAAAAATTGCCGATATCTACGAAAGCATGTATCTGTAATTCCGGTGACCGACCTTTTTCCTGACGCTACAGATACAGAAATTAAAGCAAGTCTTTTCAATGCGAAAAGATGCTTTAATAAATACAGAAAACTAGATGGTACGGTGCGGGCAAATTTTCTTCGGGAAATTAAAAAGGAACTTAGAAATGCACAAAATAAAATAATCTCAATTGCCCAATCGGAAACTAAATTGGGAAAGCTGAGATTAGAAATGGAATTAAGCAGAACAATAGGTGAAATTGAACTTTTTGCAAATATGGCCGAGAAAGGAGAATGGCTTAAAACTGCAGTCCGGGAACAAAACAAAAAAACTTCCCAATCTACTCTTCATACTGAAAATATCCCTATCGGCCCGGTTCTAGTAATTGGTGCCTGTAATTTTCCCATTGCCATATCAGTAGTGGGTACCGATACGATCTCAGCCTTGGCAGTAGGTTGCCCTGTAATTGTAAAAGCACATCCCGGTCACCCAAAAACTTGCCAGTTACTTGCTGCAATGGTTCTGATCGCTGAAAAAAAATCTCAAATTCCAAAGGATACTTTCCAACTTATTCATGGAGAAAAGTATGAAGTCACTCAAAAACTTGTTGTTCATCCGGATATTTCTTGTGTCGCGTTCACGGGTTCTCTGGCAGGAGGAAAAGCTCTTTCAGAAATTGTGTTTAATCGGAAAATACCCATTCCGTTTCATGCTGAAATGGGAAGTATTAATCCAATAGTTGCATTACCCGGTAAAATCTCTGAAAATCATAATAAATTAGCTGTTGATTATGTCCAAGCAGTTAACCTTTTTTCAGGACAAATGTGCACTAAACCGGGTGTAATTTTTTTATTAAAATCTAAAAAAAATAGTGCTTTCATTAAGGATTTACAAGAGGCAGTCGTTAAACAAAAGATACTTCCTATGCTTAATCCAGAGGTTTTTAATAATTATGAAAATTGCATAAATTGGCTCAAACAAGAACTAACTCTGATTGCGACTAATGAAAACGATAACAGCGGAATGGAGAACGCTGGCTTTTGTAGAATTTTCGAAACGGATTCGAAACAATTCTTATATCGACCGGAACTTCGAGTCGAAGCGTTTGGACCTGCTTCGCTTTTAGTACACTGTGAAGACGAGGAAGAACTATTTAATTGTATCAATAGCTTGGAGGGCACTTTAACCGCTAGTATCCATGCTACGGAACAAGAAAACGCTTTAGCAAAGAACATTGTTCTCAAATTAGAATCTATTGCAGGTCGGCTTCTATGGAATGGTTTCCCTCCAGGAGTTATCCCCGGTATTGCCACTCACCACGGAGGACCTTGGCCAGCAACCACTGACTCTCGCCACACATCAATAGGTAAAGAAGCATACCGCAGGTTCGTCCGTCCAGTTTGCAGGCAGGGCTTCCCTTCTAAAGAGATTTAGCTTACATGCCTCAATGCATCAACTGGATTCATTTCAGCAGCTTTGCGTGCAGGATAAATACCAAATAAAACTCCGGTTAATACGGCAGTCATAAAAACTAAGGGCAGTGACCATAAAACCAACTCCGGAGTCATATTTTTCATAGAGGGTGGAAAAGATTCAAAAATGGAAGGGGTAAAATCTTCAATCAAGCCAAGTCCTAATTTGTAAGCAGGCTCACATAAAAATCCGGCAGCAATTCCAAGAATTCCCCCCAATCCAGTTAGTGCCATAGTTTCTATTAGGAATTGAAGCGTAATATCTCCCTTTCTCGCTCCCAGTGCACGCCTAATACCAATTTCACGAGTTCTTTCTGTAACAGTAGCGAGCATAATATTCATGATTCCGATTCCGCCCACAAGAAGTGAAATACCAGCAACTAATCCCATTAATCCAACAAAAGTAAGTTTCGCTTTTTCCGCCTGTTCCATTAATTCCAAAGGAACGGTAACTTGATAATCTTCCATTTCATGCTCTTTGCCCAAAAAATCACGAATCATTTGGGCTACCGTCATTAATTTTTGAGGGTCCTTTAAGGTAAGGGTAATTTTAGAGACCAAAGGGGAACCGTCATATCCTCGATAATAGTAATCAAATACTTTTGACCATACTGTTTGCAGCGGTAAATAAACATTATCCTCAAATAATTCTTTGAAACCAAGGCCATCAGAATCCTTTAATTCGCTTCTTGGGCTAACCTCCCCAACAACAGTATATAAATTACCCGCAATGTTTATTGTTTGGCCAATTGAATCCCCAAATGGAAAAAGTGTTTTTGCCAATCCGGTCGCTAATACACAAACTTCTGCTTTTTGTTGATTATCGAGATCGGACAGAAATCTTCCCTTGTGCACCTCTAAATTATGTAAATTTTGATAATTTGGCCGACATCCGAGTAATTCTGCCCGAGTTTTACCGGCTTTTGTAAAAACAGTTCGATTGTTAAGTTCACGGGTTGGATAGATTGCAGCTAGATAGGGAATCGATTTAGAAATTTTATCTAGATCATTGGCAGTGATACCATAAGAATAAAAATACTTCCCCTTATTTCTTCTCTCCTCTTCCGGTGGTTTTTTTGAAGACAAAATCAAATTATTAGCACCAAGTGCCATAATTTCACCCTCAGCCTGTTCTGCAATGCCTTCTCCGATCGCCAACAACCAGACTACACTAACAACCCCAATAAAAACTCCTAAACCAGTTAACAAGGACCGCATTGGATGAGTCCAAATACTAAGCAACGCAGTCTTAACTAAATTTTGCCAGAACCTTACAATTCTTTGTCGCCAAGAAAATACACTGTCAGGGATTGGTTCTAACCTTGAAGATTCAGGTCTAACGGGCTCTTTACTTCTAATATCCTCAACGATCTTTCCATCTTTCATCCGCACAATTCTGCTTGCACGCTGGGCCACCTCATCTTCATGAGTAACCAGGACAATTGTTTTTCCACCCCGGTTTAATTCATCCAATAACAAGAGTATTTCCTCAGTAGTTTTACTATCTAAATTACCAGTGGGTTCATCTGCCAAGACAAAAGCAGGATTCCCCGATAGCGATCTTGCGATTCCCACTCTTTGCTGCTGCCCTCCCGATAGTTCCTGAGGGCGATGATTTACTCGATCCCCCAATCCTATTCGCTGCGCTAATGCTATTGCTGTCGCAAGTTTATCTTTAGAACTACGAAGATAAGCTCGGGGCATTCTTATATTATCCAATACATTTAGGTATGGAATTAAATTGTATGATTGAAAAACAAAACCAATTGATTCTCCACGAACCTTAGATAGCTCGTTATCACTTAATTTAGTAACTTCAATTCCATTCACTTCATGACTCCCACCTGAGGAACGATCGAGACAGCCAAGTAAATTTAATAAAGTACTTTTCCCTGATCCAGATGGCCCCATGATTGCCAGGTAATCACCTTCCGGAACATCTAAATCAATACCATCAAGTGCCCGAACTTCCTCGGTTCCCATTTGGTAAACCTTAGACAATGAACGAACAGAGAAAGCAAGGTTCATCTATTAAAAAAGGGGGGGTGTACAAAAAGAGGATTCCCTCTAACCTGAGGAGTCTGAGTCTAAGCTGGATGTATATTTTTCGGAAAAGGAATCTGGATTAACTAACACTTTTTCCCCCACAGTTAATCCCTTGAGCACAATTACTTTATTCAAATTATTTGCACCCAACTGAAGGCTACGAAGAGAAAAACCGATGCCGTCCTTATTCGAAACTAAACAATAAGCATTTCCGTTTTTACGAAAAATAGCTGTAAGGGGGACCTGCAATGCATTTTCGTATTTTTCAGATAATATAGAAACTTTGGCTGTCATGCCTGAACGAATTCCAACAGGCGGATTATGGATAATAATTTCAGTCGCATATTCTTTTATATGTGCCGTGTACCGGGTAAGCGATGGAAGTGGATATTCACTAACCGATTCAACTTCCCCCTTAATCTCAACTCCCCGAATTGCATCAATTGTAATGGAACAGAACATACCTTTTTTAATCTGCTCGATTCGATTTTCATTCACTTTTGCAATCACTCGCATAAGAGATGCATCGGGCAAACGGATTATAGTTTGCCTTTCTCTAACCGATTTTCCCTCCTCAATCAAAACACCGTCTTCTGACCCTGATTTTGTACGATTTGCGTAAGTGACTTCTCCAGCAGAGGGAGAATAAATGATACATTTTTTGATCTGCTCATTAATTTCTTTTTCCCGGGTACATTCCAATTCATAAGAATTTTCTACTGATTGTAGTTTTGCTACGGAAGTTTGGATTGAGGCGTTAAGATCATTTACTTTTGCCTTTCTCGAATGAACTCTTAATACCTCCAATTTCGTTTGAGAAAGATCAAGTTCTTTTCCCGCTTTCTCGACTGCAAATTGATCCGCCTCCAATTGTGCGTCGGAAACATAACCTTTAGCTGCCAACCTCTTGCTGTAAGCAAGATACTCTTCCGCCCTACGGAGATTTTCCTTGGCAACAAATTCGGCGCTTTCGAGTTGCTCCTCCTCCTGCCTAAAGGATCCAGACGAATATTCCTGCATAGATAAAAGAGCCGCTTCACGATCAGCCCGAGCTTTGACTAAGGATGCACGGGATTGATGCACCGCAATTCGTTGTTGAAGCAAATCTTTTTGTAAGGCGGCATCATCCAGTCTTACTAAAAAATCACCCTTTTTCACTAATGTTCCCTCGGGCACAATTTCAAGTATGCTGATACCGGATGAGCTTCGGCTTCTTACTTCACAGCGGATCTCCACATTCTCCGCACTTTCAATCTCTCCAGGCTCCGTGATTTCGAGAACAAATTCATTGGATGTAACCTCCTCTAATAATGGTTGAATAGAAAGGTTTTCATTCGAAGCATCTCCCATCATCCACCAAGCGAAAGATACAACACCAGCACTGGCTAGCCCTAATAGCACCTTGGAGGATATAAAACCTGATTTTGATGAAGTGTTCATTATTATAAACATTCACTATAAATTATGGTCATTTAATCAGCAAGGCAGGATCAAAAGAACACGATATTTTTATGGAAGAGGTACAACGGAAAGAACGGGGCCCGGATCTTCCCAAATTCCATTTTCTGAAAGACGCATGGTTCCAAGATCGTAGGTTAGTCTCATTCGCATTGCTTCATATCCAATCCATACACTCAGGAAGGAATTACTTGCCTCTAAAAGGTCGTTTAATGCATTAACCAAGTCACGGGCAGTCGTTGCACCAAATTGGGAGTTTTTTCCCGGCTGTGGAGGTTCGTTCAGCCGTAAACGGGCAAGATCAACTTGAGCAATAGCCCCACGAACAGCAGCACGGCTTAATTCAAAATTCAATTGATATAACTTCGACATTCGTGCGTGTTGGCGTAGCGACCGTAAAATATTATCTACAAATAATAAGTACTGTCGCCGGGATTGTTGATACATGATCAGGGATGCCTGATAGCGATTCCGTTCACGGACCTTGGAAAGAGGAGTGTCTAATTCTATCCCTACCCTAACCCTGCCCTCGCTTGATTTAAAATGTCCTGAACCCATTGAGTCTGAGCCCAAATCACCTGATAAAATCAAATCCAAATCCGTGCGAAGATCATCCCTCGCCAAATCAGCCATTCTCCAAGAATCAACTAGGGATGCCCGTGCATTCATCCAATCTAAGCGAAATTCTGATGCCATATCATGGGCTTTTTTTGAATCAACCGAAACATCGACCATCGAAATCGATTCCAATCTCACCGAGGCACGGGTCAAGGATAGCTCAAGTACCAAGCCCGACAATTCATTCATCTGAGATGCTAATCCACTCCTTGCTTTTTCAATGGGTACAGAGGATAAATCTTCCATTCTTTTTTCCAACTTATCCCATTGAATATTTAATTCGGCTTGTAACCGAAGACTGGTTTGATTCAAATCAAGGGCTAATTCTTCAAGTGCCTGTTCTTGAAATGCGTTTTTCCCCATCCCCAACTCCTTTAAATCAGGTCGATCTCGTAGTCGTTGAAACCATTCTTTCCTTTCAGGCAGTCGATCCCTCAACGAACCAAGATCTAACATTAATCCCGACAAACTCTGATTGAGCGATTTTTTCATATCCTGAGTTTGCTTACCATAATCCTGTAACCCAGAAAGGTTGAGCAAAGTTTCAGGGTTTCGGATTTTTTGTAGTAGTTGATTAAGTTGATCCTGAATCGAGACAAGTACGGGATCAGTAAGGCGAAAGTCCTCGATGTATTGATCCTTAACTTGAACCGATAAATCAGGAGGAAGTCCCAAGAAGAGCTTATAACCATCCAGCCTGTTTTCAAAAGATGACTTGGCCGCAAGCAATCCACTTTGTCCATTAAACAATGCCTGCCTGGCCTGATCAACTTGCAATCGATTTCCAATCCTTCCGGCCTCAAAGGCGGCCTCTAATTGAACAAGACTATCCTTCAATTTAGCCACATTAGCTTCCTGGTTTCTAATTCTTTGAACATCCTGAACAAGCCCGAGGTAACCAGACACACCGCTCGAAAAAGAAGATACCCTGGGCATTCCTCCCCCACCCACTCCTTCTGCCGGATTATTCCCCGTTACCACATCCAAAAAGAAACCCTGTCTAAATTGCTCTAAGCTTCTCGCATGAGCAAGCAATGTGCGTTCAGCCTGCGTAAGTCGTTCTTTATAAATTCGCTTACTTGCACCACGCAATAGCGGTTGAGTAATCGTAAGATTTGCCAAGGAACCTCCAACTTTTGCATCGCCATTACTTAATTCTAAAGTAAGACGATTCGCTAAAGAAGCCACCCAAGTTGCACCCTTTCCAGCGACCCCTCGAAATCCGACCTGTGCACGGGATTGCAGATCAATTTCATCATCAGAGCTTTCTCTGTCTGCCTGTGCCGACACACCAGCAAATGGATTCGGTTCCAGGCGAAACCTTTCGTAGGTTACATCCAATGCGGATAGATACAAGTTTTCCTTCTGCCTTTGAAATTCAGAAGAATGTAAATTTGCCAAATACATCGCGTTTTTTAAATTGAGCTGAACGAAATCATTTTCATCTAAAGGTAAAGATTTCTGCCAATCTTCCCCAACGAGATTTACACTTTTATTTCCATCTTCATACGCACTTTCATCCTGAATACGTTTAGTGATTTTGCGGGAAATAGGATCATCAGCGGGGACCCGGGGAAATAAAGAGTTCCCAGGATATTTTAACCTCGAATCCTGATCCAATTCCCAATCAAAACCGGGCACATCACCCAAAAGTTCCCGAACCTCCCGATCTGCACTTGCAGGATCCACATTTGACCGACAGGAACTAAAAGATAAAAATAGCAAAAAAATGGCACCAATAATGGCATCATTAGTTTTCATTAATGTATCTAGATTAAAATTGTTTGGCTGACTTAACCAAACAACTCTGTCACTGCCTGAGCTTTGACCAACTCACGAGGCTGGTTTAGGTGATTGTAGACGATAGTTTCCGGGTCTATCCCAAAGCCGTGATAAATCGTGGCTAATAACTCACGGGGATGAATGGGTTTATCCAATGGTGCCGAACCCGTCTTATCCGATTTACCATGAACATATCCCCGTTTAATTCCTGCTCCTGCGATAACTCCAGTGTAACAATATGGCCAATGGTCACGACTTCCGCCGTCATTTCCATTTCCTGAAGTACTCACTCCTTTTTCAGGACTACGTCCAAATTCTCCGACACATACAACCATTGTTTCATCCAATAATCCACGTTGATCTAAATCAGTCATTAGTCCCGATAATCCAGCATCCAGCATCGGTGCAGATTGATCTTTCATTCGTTTAGGCAAATCCTTGTGCGTATCCCAGGAATGATTATTGGAATTTGCCACCTTGGGCCAAATAACTTCAACCACCCGTGTCCCGGCCTCCACTAAACGGCGGGCTAAAAGACAGCTTTGGCCAAAAGTATTTCGCCCATAAGAATCGCGAACCAAATCCGATTCCTGATCTAATGCGAATGCTTCTCTTGCGCGACCAGACGCAACCAAATCTAAAGCACGATCATAATGCTGGTTTAAATTGTATTTTTGTACCGCTTTATCAATAACGGGCATCGCGTCGTTCATCGCATTACGCAATTTGGCTCTCCTATTTAGTCGAACCCCAAACATATCAGGCCTCATTTGTAAATCGTCCACCCGTAATTTGGCCATTTTTTGCATATCCATATCGTCACCAGGAGGATAAAGTGTGTAAGGGTCATAGGCTTTACCAAGAAAGCCAGCGGTTCCTCCCTTACCCACCACCCCGCTCTCTTGAAGTGGGCGTGGGAGCATAACAAAAGGAAGCATCGGCTCGGATGTTGGCTTGATTCGAATAATATTAGATCCAAAATTCGGAAAATCCTTTGGACTGGGTGGTTCAAGCTGACCGGAAGGGCTAACTTTATCCGTGGTATAACCGGTCATCATTTGATAAATCGCTGCCGTATGATTAAAAAGTCCTTTCGGAGTATAACTGACAGAGCGCATCATTGTGAACTTATCATTGACCTTGGCCAGCTTGGGTAAAAGCTCAGTAAAATTAACCCCTGGGATCTTAGTGGGAATCGGTTTAAATATACTCCGGACATTATCAGGGGCATCTGGCTTGGGATCCCAAAGGTCTAAATGACTGGGGCCGCCTTGTAGATATATCATTATCACACTCTTCGCTTGCCCCCAACCTGGTCCACCTCCACCCAAGGGGTTGGCAGATGCTTTCATTTGCAGCATAGCACCCAGGGATAAGCCTAACATGCTTGAGCCTCCAACTTTTAATACATCCCTCCGACTCATCGGCAAATGAGCGTCACATAAATCTCGTCCTAATTGTCCAGGTATTCCGATCATAATAATATCCTAATTTAGTTTTTGAAAATTTTCAAAGATGTTAATTTCTTTGCCTAGCGGTTGAAAAGAAAAGCAGGTGTGTTAATTAAAGCCCAAGTCAAATCCTGAACAGCGATCAGTCTTTTATTTTGCAAGTGCCCATTGCTTAGTGAAACGGCTCTGCGTAACCGAGCAACCTCAGGGGGCAAGGGAATCGGTTTCTTTGCCTCAGTTAAAACTCCCTCCAGCTTTACTAGTTGAGGATCTTTGGGCAGTGGTTTGCTTACATCCGTAAGCAGTTTGGTAAGTAATGCTCTCTCGGGATTGCTCTTCTTGAAAGCGTCGGAAAGAATTTTGAGCTGTTCAGAACTACGCTTATTTCTAGCAGCTGCAAAGATGTCTTTCACATTTTCAGG
>CAWVXY010000024.1:0-42484 GCA_963934295.1 uncultured Opitutia bacterium | reverse complement strand
TAGAAGCGAAAGATTCCTCCCAGTTTGATCGCCGTACCGAAACCTTGCAGGGTCAGCCCCGTTCTTTCGTCGAGATAAGTCTGATTCACCACAAAATAGAACCTGGCTCCCGGTTTGTATTCCCATTGAAGCCTGCTGTTTACCCCAAGTGATTTACTGAAATTGTCATACTGCAACAGGTTATTGATCGATAAGTCAGGATTGAAGTTAATTCTGGAGGTTCCGGAAACTACATTTAGTTCCGTTTTGGGGGCATGGTTCCAGTTTAAAATCGTGGATGAGTAGCCAACTCCGATCATAAATTCCTTGATGGGAAGATAGTCCAAAGTAGCTTCATATCTTTTTCCGGGAGCAAGAAAGCCTTCGTTGTATAAGTACGAAAGTCTACTTACCACTTTTCGTTTGGAATGAGAGTTGAAGAAAAACCTATGATAAAATCCCTCGTATTCTCCTGCGGGCAGTGTGGTATCAAAGATGGTAAAGGCTTCAGTAGGACGGTCCAGTTTATGGGCAATCTCATATCCGAGATTGTCTCCCGATTCTAATATGAATTCGATTGGGGTGATTGTATGGGTTATATCCGATAGTCTGTTTCCGGTATCCGTGTATATCTCCAGGTCATAATCATGTATACTTACATTAAGCCATTCCACATCTTCATGCCTTGGGGCATAGGATCCCGCAAAACGGTATTTTCTGTAATCGTCCCGCATTACATAACCTAGCGGAGGATTGAAATTCTCAGGTACTTCGGAAAATGCTCCTACAAGGGTGAGTTCACGACCTTTGAAAATGGTTTCTGCTCCGTACGAAATTTTTAGTTCTGAGTCGGTTTGAGCTTTGTTGCAGGTACCTAGTGTCCACAGCTTGGTTGATAAGGATTTGTCTCCCATAAACTCACCATTGATAAATTGGTAATCCGTACCCACACTGTAGCTGTCTTCCTTGGAACGGGGATCTCCAAAAGTTGAGAGTAAACCAATGGTGGAACCGTTTTCGAGGTTTTTGCGAACTCTACCGACAAAAACATTTCGTTCTCCTTCCGGCGAGTCAATTAACACATCCATGAGCCCAAAATTGTAATTCTTTTGGTTACTGGTAATTTTAGCCGCAAAGTGTATGGGTACGATTTCTCCAGTTTCACTTAGACCAATCTTACGACTGTAGTATGGACTTAACCCGTCGGATGGAAAATGAAACATTCCAGCGTCTTCCAAAAAGAAGTCCCGTTTTTCCGGAAAGGATTGATTAAAACGGGTGAAGTTGAATTGTCTGACATCGGCTTCGACATCGGCAAAGTCAGTGTTGATACTTAGGTATGCGGTGGTCTTGGCATTGATTCTGTAACGCAGGTCAAGCCCGCCGTCTGCTTTGAATTCATCGTTCCCGGTGGTTTGGTCATCCGTGTAGGTTCCAGTAACGAATGGAAGCACATCCAGACCCAGCCCCTGTTTCAGGTTTTTCAGTCCGGTGAGAGTGCCAGCTTGTGCAGCGTTGGCAGGATCTACCCCTGACCTGGCATTTGCCCAGTCCTGAACCTCTCCATTGTTTTTAATTACTCTTCTCAAATTGATACCCCAAGTCGATGAATCCTCATCAAAGGAAATCGATTTAAAAGGAATCACTATTTCCGCACCCCATCCCCATTGATGAATTCCACACTTGGCATCCCAGATTGTATCCCAATCTATATTTTGCATCCTACCCTGATCGCCAATGAGCAAGTCCGCTCTTAAGCTGTTGGGTGTCACAATGAATGCATAAGCATTTCGTTGGTCACGGAATGTATCGAGGATGATAAGTGCATGATCGTCGTTTCCGGCATCCGCCAGATTTCCAGCATTAGCTGTGACATCCTTTGGGTTATCCTGAAAACACCAAATTCCGATGTAGAGATTTTCCTTGTCGTAAAGAACACGAAATTCCGTGGCCTCAGTTCCTGACGCATTATCTTCTGGAAAGGTTTGTAGTAAATCACCTGCGGGCATGGCTCGATTCCATGCTTTATCAGTAAGGTCACCGTCTACTTTGGGTCCATCATCCACAAAAACGGCTCGAAATGTGGGGTTTCCCTCATACATTCCTTTGCTTTGGATGGGTATTTCCGAAGGTTTGGAAAAAGATAGTGTTTCTTGTCCAAATACTTTTGTGATTACCAAAAAAGCTAGAAAATATATAAATAGAAGATATTTAGTAAAATTGGGCAAAAAAGAGAGGGCTTACGGATAATTAATTATGGGCTATAATTGTTAACCTACATGTAATCACTTATTTACGCCAAATCTTTCAGGGTTTATTTAATTTATTAGTACAAATGTACTAATTTTGCTGATTTTATATTGATAAAAAATGCTACAGCATACCCAGCTTTAAAATCAGTCATGATGTCGCTTTTAGGACTCGGGTTTTGCTGCTATAGGAGTTCCCTTAGTGTCACATGAATAATGAAAATGCTGTATTTATGGTAGAAGAAAAGGTTCTGCTTATTCCTATCTAAAAGCTAAAAAGTGATAAAATGATAATGTCTGTCTATTTGAGAAGTAACTTTTTTGGCTCGAAGAATAGATAGGCTGGGCTTTCGCTGAGCTCGAAAGTAATAGACTCCAAGGTCGAAACGAAGTCTTTATTGTGGGTTTGTTCTGAGGTTTGCATGTCCAAGATTTGTTTTGGTTTCGCGGGGAGGTCGGAAAGTGTGATCTCCGTTATTCGATGGTTTTTTTTGGCCGGTTGATCGGATCGGAAACCCGTGGGCATCCATGCCACCCAACATAGATGATTCCTCTTATCTTCTTTGGAGAATTCAAAGAGGTAAAGCTGCTCGGTTCGTTTAATAATGCGTTCGAATCGATAATTACCCAGGGTCCGGTAAAGTTGACTGACTGCATAGAAACTGGGTTTTGGTTTTCCGTGGCGAGTGAGACCCGATGAACCATGGACTTGAGGCTCATCCTTATCGTCAAAAAAGTAAAGGTAAGCACGATCCACTTTCATGGATGCAAACAGCAGAAAGGAACGGATCAAATACTGGGCTTGTTGCAAGTCGGTAACTCCTCGCCAATCCAGCTTTTCGAACCACCCCGAGCGTTTGGCCATAGCCTTTGGTGTGCAGGAGTCGTAACCGAATTCGGTTATCCAGATCTCCTTGTCAGGGGCGATTCGGTCTCTCCATCGGACTGTGTCTTCCACAACCTGGAGATAGGGGGTGTCTTTGCCTTCAGGATAGGTACGAGTCCAAGGGCTTTGGGTTATCCCTTTTTTTAGCTGAGCATAGGTGTGCAGATTTATGACATCAAAAAGTGGGAGCATCTCAGGATCAGCAAAAGTTTTCCGCAAATCTTTGGAATACTTGTCGGCTGCTGTGGCATGAGCCGTACAGGTGACAATTTTGACTTTCGGGTCTCCAGCCCTGATTCCCCTGGCCATATTTTTAAAAATCGATTGATAAAGAGCATCGTCAAAATCGTTCCCAGGTTCGTTGTCGATCTCGATTGAAGTGATCAGCTTTTCCTTTCCCGAAGGTCCGAAGTAGCGTGCCATCGCCTTACCATATTCAAAACACCAGCCCTCCTGATTCCTCCAAATGGAGGCATAGTCCTGGTTACTTTCACCAAAGGATCCGAACTGCGCACAGAGGCTATTTTCGAAATTTTGTGCGGTCCATTTCCCGTACACATGGGTTTTCCAATTCACTTTATTTACGCAAACGGGAAAAGTGATGGGATCACCGGGCTTTTTTACATCCCAATTTAGATTATGGTAATTGCGAGCAAGTTTGCAGGTTTGGGCGTATTGGATTGGATCGAAATGGAAATGTCCATTGATTCCCATGAAGTCCCGTAATAGGGGTGCTTCCGAAAACAATTGAAAAGCAAAGAAAGCGGGTAGGGTGAAAAGAAATTTGATTTTTACCATGGAAGGATTGACCCTCAAAATTTTCTCAGCCTGCCAACCGCACCGCAAGCCGAACGGCCGATTTGAGGTTGCGGGAGTCCGCCTTGCCAAGCCAAGCGATGTCGAGGGCGGTTCCATGATCCACCGAAGTACGGACGATGGGGAGACCCAGAGTGACATTCACCGCTGATTCAAAGGCGATTGTCTTGACTGGAATCAGTCCCTGGTCGTGATACATACAGATGTAGGCATCGGTCACATTCCTTTGCGATTGGGTGAAGGCGGTGTCAGGAGGGACCGGGCCTACGAGGTCGAAACCTTCCTTCCGCATTCTATCCATCGCAGGTTGTATAATAAGTTCTTCTTCGCGGTTTCCGAATAAACCATTTTCCCCAGCGTGGGGATTAAGCCCACATACCGTGATTCGTGGCTCTTTTCCAAGCAATTTTTTGTGTGTGTCCCGAGTAAGTTCGATTACATCCACAATTCTTTGTTCGTTCAGTAAATGGGGAACCTCCTGATAGCCAGCATGCACGGTGACCAAACTGCAATTGATTTCATCGGAAATAAAGGCCATGCAGAATTTTTTAGATTGGGTCCGATCGGCAAAAATCTCGGTGTGTCCCGGTTGGGCAATTCCGGCGGATTGCAGTGCTTCTTTGTTGGCCGGGCAGGTGGTCACGGCATGGACGAATTGGGAAAGACAGGCATCGATTGCTTGGGTTATATATCCATAGGTGGCGTGACCCGTGGCTTCATTAACCACGCCCGGTTCCAAGAGATTTTGATCGATAAGCTCAAGGTTGAGGACACAAGGCCCAGCTGCAGAAACTAAGTCATTTGAACTGATTTCTTTGAAATCTGCTGATTTATCCGTTTTTTGGGCACATAGTCTGAGGACATTGGCATCTCCAAATACAATCGGTGTACAAAGATCCGCAATGGAGGAATCGGTTAGAAGGTCCAGGCAGATCTCCGGGCCGATCCCTGCGGGGTCGCCCATGGTTACAGCTATGCGTGGTTTTGGCATTTAAAGTTTGAGGGTTTCTCCTTTTCGGCCGTAGTCGTCTTCATGGCGGATTTGGTCTTCTACCCTCCATTCACCAAAGCTGACCACCAACATTCGAAAAATTCTATCTTCTGCCCAGAACCGGTGTTTTTGACCTGGTTTGATCATGAATTCTTCATGAGCTTTGGGATGAAAGAGCTCACCGTCAATTTCAAGGACTGCACCATCATCCATGAAATGAAAGAGTTCATGCCGGATGGCATGAGAATGTAAACTTGCTCGCTCGCCTGGTTTTACTTCGGTCAGGTCAACCGAACATTTTTGGTTACGCACAACCATGAAGATGTCACCCCATGGTCTAGCGGAATGAATGGTGTTTTGTCCTTCTCTTGCATGGTTCATCACTTTATCCTAATTGCCAAGAGACATTCGAACAAGAGATATCGATTAGTTAGCTTTAATTAGAATCAATTTTTTATCTGGCGTATGATGAATTAGAATAGGTTCATCCCCAAATTCGTATTCAATTTCATAAACCCCATAAAAAGCTCGGTTGATTTGAGCTTCCCCCTTTTGATTCGTCCTTATTTCTGCTTCAGTCCACCAGTTTTTCTTTACCAAGTCCCTCCATACTTTAACTGCAGGTCGTGCCTTCCAATCCTTTCGAAAAAGAGCACCCTCTGGTTTCCAGTGTTCCCCTGCCCAAAACCCCCAGTTTATAAATCCAGTCATCTTGGGATGACTAAAAGTTAAAGTCAGTATATCACGAAGATAATCGGCGTGAAGTTGGTCATCATTACAAACCAAGTCGTATTCGGTAACTACCATGCGGTTAGCCAATGGAGAGAATCTTTGGTATCTTCGCCAGAGATCCTCCATTCCTCTCAGGTTATGAGTTGTGAAATGACTTTGAAAACCGATACCGTCAGCTTTGGGTCCATTACTACTCTGGAGTTTAACCATGAATTCATAAAAAGAATTCTCTCTTTGATTATCAAAAAGGGCTTCGTTTATGATCAGGGCCGAATCGGTTGCTCTCTTCTGCTCATCGAGTAATTGCTCATAGATTTTTTCTCCAAATAGATCCCGCAAATCTTTTTGAAAACGAATCGGGTGGTTGATTGCATCCCACTCGTTGATGAATCCTCGAGTTTGGGATAATACATAATGAAGGTGTTGGTTCAGAAAAGCCAAGATATCTTCCTTTTGACCAGCTTTAGCCAATTCATTACTCCAAGGTTGAAGGTTTCCCCATACTAAAGTGTGGCCTCTCATGCTCATTTCTTTACCTTGGGCCCACTCCATTACTCGTTGGAGTCCCTGGAGTTGTTTTTTTGCATAGTTCCCCGAATGCATATTAGGAGAATGTCGGGGGATTAGGGAAGGGACAGGAACCAAGCAGCTGAAAAGTTCATCAAAAGTATTCCGATATTTTTGAGCGTTCAGATCATCTTCGAGAAGATATTTGGATTTGAAGGTGCTACCAAACCCAAACGCATGCCTTTGCATGCGAACCTTTATTTTTGATCCCGGTACTGGTTGACCCAAGGAATCCGTAATTTTAATCTGCAGTTTTCCAGTTCGGAATTGGGTGATTCTTTTTTCTGCATGCTTTCGCCATGGAGCATCAGGCTCTCGTCCTTGGTATCCAGTCTCCATCATCGGCAGACGGGACATATCAAATCCGGGCGGGGCAGTATATAGCCTAACTTCTTCGATTTCGATTGCTTGTTTTTGGAGGTCGAAACTAAATCGCACTACTCCTTTTTCAGAATCAATTGATTTGGCTGAACGAAATGGATGGTAATACCAGCCCCAATTTTTTCCAATTTTAGCAAGATGATACAGAGCTGTCTTACCCAGGTTTTCCCGTTCAGCCACATGAATCCTGATTTGTCCAGGTCGTTGCTTATCTGATGAATCAATCGGGAAGTTTACGGTTCTTGCTCGAATAGCAATCAATGCAACCTCCTTTTCCCTTAAGGTGGCATCGAAATTCATTTTGAAGGCTAAGTGATTTCCTTTCTCTAGTACTTTGGAGGCTTCTGCAATCCATACGAATCCGTCCCCAGCTGGTAGTTTACGAAACTTTCCGGTAGCAACTGGTCTTGGAATTGAAACAGGAATTTCTGATTCAAAAACTGACTTTAGCTCAGGCGGTAGGTAGGGTAGGTTCTGGCCAAAGCATGGTGCTTTGAAGAAAAAAAGGAGTAAGAGAGAAAAGCCCTTTGCAGGGATATTTCTAGAAAATAGTCTTAGATGAGTTAGCCGTTTATTTTTTGCTCTCATCGGTCTTCCATTTGCGGATCGAGAAATTGTTCATCCAAATTTGATCCTGTGGGTTTAATTTATTTTTTTCTTTTGCCAAGCTTCGATAGATTCCCCATTTCGGGCGTACAAATTCAAATCCATCCCGCCAGGTTTCCAGATTATTCAATTGTTTTTTGAGATTAATTTCACCATCCATGGAGCGAATAGAAAAATCAATGGAACCGTTTTTAGAATAGTTTGATATGCATTCACATATTAACCATTTATCTTTTGAATTTTCCCAGTCGATCAGAAAGATCCTACCTGACTCTTTGAGCGACCACCATTGCAACTGAAGTTGGGGTTTCCCCCGTTCCGTTACTCCCGACAAGGTGAGGATCGGATCATCTATATTATTTGAGCCCACTGCCTTTAATTGAAAAAAGTGACAAAATTCCTTATTGATTTGAAAGGACTTATCAATCTTAAGATACCACTTAATATGATGAGTTTCTTTTACTTTCGCTTTCATTGGTTCTGGTGACCGCTGGTAGCCTTTAATTTCGTTTCTTTGTCTTTCCTTACCTTGAGGCCATACCTTATCCCGGTCGCCGTCAATATCCCTACGAAGGGTAAACATAAAGGCACTTTCCAATTCTTTGTCTTTTACAATTTCTATATGTTCAAATTCTTGATGGTTCCTTTTAAATATTTGGGGTGTTTCGATGGAATATTTACCAAATACTTTTTGCACCTGCAAAATAGCTTTTATACCAGGTTCCGCTTTCAGTTTAATTTCTTTTGTTATGACAGGCTCTTTTTTTTCAGAAGCGGAAAGGGTAAAGAAAAGTAGAGTGAAAAGCAGGGTGATTCCCCGATGGTAGAAATATCCAGGCATGCTTTATTAATTAAATTCTGTTCGTTCTATTTTTCACTTTTTTCATAGTCTTTTCCAGACCAACTTTGGAGAACGGATTTTTGCCAACTTTCCAGGGCATTGGTCATGGATTGAACTCTCTTTCTCTGAGTAACGACTAGATTTTGAGACTCCATGGAGTCTTTTTCTAAGTTGTACAATTCGTAATAGGTTTCTTCTTTAGTTTGTATACGGTGGAGCTTCCAAGGCCAACCATTCCACGCAGCATGTCCAAGAAGATTGTTCGGATCGAATGTTTCGAACTCGTTTACATTTTTGAGAATACGTTCCGGATAGGGGGTTGGGTTTCCACTTTTTTGGGCATCAAGTAAATCTTTTATAATACGGTCGTTCCATGTGGATTGTCCGTTTCTGAATCCATACCAAAATCCAAATGGGGGACGTTTGTTCTTTTTGCCATAAAGGATCGGCATTAGATTAATTCCATCTAAAGGGGGCTGATCTTTTTCCTTTTCGATTCCGGCTATGCTAAGAAGGGTAGGGTAAAGATCTGATGTAATACAGGGAGTGTTAACTTCTTTTGCAGAAAAGCGATTAGGCCATTCGAGAATTGCCGGTACGCGTAAACCCCCTTCATAAATACTGCCCTTTCTCTCTCGACCGCCAGATGTTTTAGGATCGAGCCCACCATTGTCACTGCAATAAAATAGAAGTGTATTATCCGTGAGATTACATTCCTGAAGCTTTTTACGTAACCTACCCATTTGCTGGTCAAGCAAGGTGATCTCGCGAAAGTATCCTTTCATTCCAGTTCTTTGTTTATTGTAGAGAGTAGACGCATTGGGCATGTCCTTTGGGACCTCGCGGTGGGGAGCATGGGGAGAAGGAAACCAGGTCACAATAAAGAGAGGTTTGGGGCCTTGATGGTATTTTTCCAAAAACGCAAGGGTGGCATCCATCGTTATGACCGTACCGGACCCTTCAATCTGTTCGAAATTTCCATTTCGGCTTAGAAAGGGATTGTTATCAAAAAAATTGAGACCGGATAACCATTCATCAAAACCGGCACCTCCTGGAGATGTTGGACTGTCGGGTTGAACAGATCCAATGTGCCACTTTCCAAAGTGTCCGGTCAGGTATCCGGCTTCCTTGAGTTTTTCGGCAATTGTGGTTTCGTGAGGTCTTAGGTAGTGGCCATGGTTGGGAACATTTACTCGAAAGGGGTGCCTTCCAGTCAATACACTTGCTCGGGTGGGAGAACAGACCGGTGCGCTTGCATAGAATCGATTAAAGACAACACCTGATTTGGCCATGTCGTCTAAATGGGGAGTCTGCACAAAAGGATGACCGGTGAATCCACAGTCCCCGTAACCGTGGTCGTCTGACATGACGAGTATAATGTTAGGGCGGGAGGTAGAAAATGCTTCAAGTATTAGACATATGCTTAATGTGAATAGCTTCTTCATTGGGTGTTAAGTCAATCTCA
Organism: uncultured Opitutia bacterium; assembly: GCA_963934295.1. GTDB lineage: Bacteria > Verrucomicrobiota > Verrucomicrobiia > Opitutales > Seribacteraceae > Seribacter. The sequence continues at coordinate 32,971 of CAWVXY010000024.1, read as the reverse complement.
TCATAATCTCAGAAGCAAAGGCATATTTAGCACAGCTGTCATTTTTATATGAATAGTTTCAAACTATGCCAAAAAAAACACCGCATTTCTGCGGTGTCTTTTGGCTTTTGAAACACAAACTAAACTGAAACAAACTGACTATTGTCAATGGGTAAGACCAAGAGACTTTATAAAACGTTCAAAAGAAAGTTAATTTATTTTAGATACATCGGTAATACCTGGAAATTACTGAATTCCTTTTAAAACAAAAACACCGCATTGCTGCGGTGTTCTTGGGCTTTTGAAATACAAACTAAACTGAAACAAACTGACTATTGTCAATGGGTAAGACGGAACTAATTCCAAAAACGTTCAAAAGAAAGTAAATATTTTTGAAAAAAAGTAAAAAAGCCTAATTTAAAGGGGTTACAAGAAGACCCAATTACATGGGGGCTATTCTTTTAGACCCGACATCAGTGGTAAGCAGAACATGGGCATCAAAGCTTTCTGCGAGCAATTGGTTTTTGATATCGGAATAGGCGGGTGAGTCCCAAAGGTTATTGTGTTCCCACGGATCCTGATCGAGGTCAAATAATTCTCCCACCCCTTTTCCATGGTATACGCAAAGCTTATATTTCCTGGTCCTGTGCATGGTCGCATAGGTGCCGTTTCCTCCGGTGAAGTGAGGGTCGAGGGCATCGAAGTATTCACTTCTTACAAAATCACGGTGTTCCCCATCTTTCGTTTGTCCGGAGAGAATGGGAAGCAGGCTGACTCCCTGTAAATAGTCCGGTAAATCAACACTGGCCAAATTTAACAAGGTGGCGGATAAGTCGAGCATTTCAACCAGTGCATTATTTTGGCTGTTCTGAATGAAGTTTCCAGGCCAGGAAAAAATAAGGGGAACCCGCACCAGTCCTTCATAAAAACGGCATCCTTTGTACATGAGTCCATGATCGCCAAGTGATTCCCCATGGTCGCTGGTGAAAATGATCACCGTGTTTTCCCTCTGACCACTTTCTTCCAAGGCTTTCAGAATACGACCAAACTGATCATCAATCTGAGCAATCATTGCATAATATCGTGCCTGTGCTCCCTTGGCGTCATGTTCCTCGGGTCTGCGTACTTCATCCTGAAAGTCGCAATGTGCCAATTTGGCCTGAGCATCCAGATCACTGTCTTTAAAATGGGGCCCGGGCATATCATTTGGGTCAAATTGATCGGCGTAGCTTTTGGGGGGAGTGAAGGGAGGATGGGGGTCGTAAATATTGATGTTCAATAACCACGGTTTTTCCCTTTCCTGTTGAATGAACTCGATGGATCGTTCTGACGCCCATGTAGTCTGGTGTAATTCAGTGGGAACTCTGTCTTCACTTTCACGCAGTTTATTGAGGTCTCCTCCCTGGCTTCGTACCCAGTCGGCATAGTCGTGCCCTTCTTCCCAATCGTCTCTTGGGGCATGACTAAATTTCCAAAAGGAGAAACCATCTTCAATTCTCGGTTCCGTTCGTTTACCCGAGCTTTGCAGGTGAAATTTTCCAATAAGTCCACAATCGTAGCCGGCATCGGCAATTAGTTTCGTAATCACGGGTGGCCACCCAGGAAAACTTTCGTTCCCGTTTCGGGTGTTGTGTACCCGGCTGGGATAAAGCCCGCTCATGAAACTTGCCCGACTGGGGGTACAAATTGGGCTTTGGCAGTAGGTGTGCGTAAAAGATGTTCCTTCTTTCACAAGCGAGTCCAATACCGGAGTCTTTACAAAGGAGTTACCAAGGGCGTGAATGGTGTCAAAGCGCTGCTGGTCGGTGCAATACCATAAAATGTTGGGCCGTTTACTCATTAAATGGACTTTAAGTATTTAAGACCTGTTTGCCGAATCTTTCTTTTTCCATAGGAGTAGGCAGCCAGCCAAGACCAATAGGCAAAGAGAAATTGGCCTGGTAAGCAGAGGAACATAACTTCCGCCGCTTGCCATAAGGCCGGCACACAGGTTTTCTTCGGCGACCGGGGCGAGCACAAAACCGATCACAAATGCGGCCAGGGGCAATTTAGATCGTTCCATCAGGCATCCGAGTAATCCGAATACAAACATTACGATCACATCAAACCAGAGGCCGTTTAATGCGTAAGCCCCCCAGACACAACAAAGAGTAACCGCTGGAAAGAGAATATTCTTGGGGATTAGGGATAATTTTGCCATCCATCTGGCACATATCAGCATGATGAGAAACATCATCAAGTTGGCTACTAAAACGGTGCCAATGATTGCATGCACGGCTTCGGGGTTTTGACGGAAGAGTAAAGGGCCGGGTTGCAGACCATGTACAATGAGGGCACCTAAAAGGACTGCTCCAATCACACTTCCAGGAATGCCCAGGGCAATGAGAGGGATCAGTGCACCGCCTACGGTTGCGTTATTTGCGGACTCGGAAGCAACGATTCCCTCCTCACTTCCCTTGCCAAATTCATCCGCGTTTTTAGAAGCCCTTTTTGCGGTAACATAAGCCGCTAAGGATCCAATATTAGCTCCGACTCCGGGTAAAATTCCAATCAGTGTACCAATTCCCGAAGACCTTATTAAATTAACAAAATGTTTTTTCCAATCGCTAAGTGGAATCCATGCAGAATCTTTCCCGGTTACTTTTTCCACTTTTTCTGCTTTCCCAAGAATGTCATCCAGTATTTTTCCTATGGCAAACATTCCAATAAGAACGGGAATTAGACGAAAGCCCTCGTTCATGGAAGTAAATTCCATTGTCCACCGTAATTCACCAGTGGCTGGATGCATTCCGGGCATGGCCACGAGTACACCCAGACTGCCCGCCAGTAAACCCCTTGCCCGGGTGGATTCTCCCACGCCCGCGAGTAATGCGAGGGCAAGTATAACCAGTGAAAAGAGTTCAAAGGGACCCAGCTTGGTGGACCAGTCAGCCATGGGTTCAGATAATTGCCATAAGGCAAACCAGGAAATGATTCCCCCCACGAGTGAGGCTCCCATGCCCAACCCTAAAGCCCGGCCCGGTCGACCTGAGTTTGCCATGGGGTAACCGTCCAGGGTAGTCATGACTGCAGCCGGCGTTCCGGGCATGCGGAGAAGGGTGGCACTGATCAATCCACCACTCACCGCTCCCACATACATCGCCACCAGAAGAACAAGACCTTCCACTGGTTGCATTGAAAAAGTAAAGGGTAGAGTGAGGGCAATTAACATTGTCCCGGTCAGACCGGGAATCCCTCCAACGGTTATACCAAGAGTCGTTCCCAAAAGAACAAGCCCGAGAATTAAAGGGTCGGAAAAAAGGGCGATCATGCTTTCTTTCTTTCCATCAAGACAAAAGCTCCGCAAATAATTGTCATGCCAAGAACCAACCAGTGAAGGGGAGGCAGTGAGGTTGGTTTTTCGATGGTTATTCCGTTCAAATTGGCACTGCGTTGTTCGACTGTTTTTTGTAGTTCATCACCTACAATAAAAAGAGGGTTGATATGAAGGAAATCCAATCGTTCTCGAATGGTTTCTGTATTCATTGCCCGACGGAGCAGGTTTTCCAGGTATGCGATTCGATCGGGCGGAGTACCTCGGGGTGCCCACCAAAATTGCATCAGGCCATGTTCTGCATTTACTCCCTGTTCCTTCGCCGTGGGGAGGTTAGGATAGGCTGGTTCTCTTTCTTCGCTCATCACGGCAAGTGCCCGAATGCCGGCCGCTTTAAATTGTTCATATTCTGATATGGAGAATCCAGTCACATCAACATGCCCACCTTTAAGTTGTGCCAGGCGCTTGGCTCCACCACCCGTTTGGGTGAAACGAAATTTTGAACCTTCTTTCCCCTTCTGTAAAAACATAGCTGAATAATGGTTTGGTGCTCCTAAATTAGTTCCGAAAACTAATTGATAAGGTCGCAGAATCGATTCATCGATTAATTCCCTTAACGATGGAAAGGGAGAGTTTTCACTTACGGCAATCACCACTCCGCTTTGCCCGGTTGCAGCGATGGGTTCAAAATCTGCAGGTCCCCAGTCCGCGTTTCCATAGTGTTGAGCCGTGTAGATTCCGTCGTGGAGGCAAAGAATGGTATGTCCATCCGGTTCCGCCTCCCGTGCCGTGCGACTGCCAATCGTTCCCCCTGCACCGGAGATATTTTTTACCACAATGGGCTGGGGACAAAGTTTATTCCTGCGAATGGAATCCTGAAAGATTCGAACGAACACATCACTTCCTCCTCCTGCCGCAAAAGGAACGATTACGGTGATTGGTTTACTAGGAAAGGTATCTTCTGCTGATAAACTAAGGTTTGAAAAAACCATACCAGCGAGCTGAAAAATGAGAATCGCTCGCAAGAATCGTAACATTCTAGGCGATTAATTTCTTTACTGGATGGTGTGGTTCCACCCCGGTTAACCGAAAGTCAAGACCTTGGAATCGGAATGAGAGTTGGGTGTGATCAATGCCCATCAGTTTTAAAATGGTTGCCTGAAGGTCATGCACATGAACCGGATCCTCGGTTACATGAAAGCCCAGCTCATCGGTCTTACCCACGGTGATGCCAGGCTTGGTTCCTCCTCCCGCCATCCACATGGTGAAGGCTTGTGGGTGGTGATCGCGACCGCCGCTGCGGTTGAGGGCGGCACTGGCTTCCACCATGGGGGTGCGTCCAAATTCACCACCCCATACAACCAAGGTATCTTCTAGCATGCCCAGTCTCTTCAGATCCTGAACCAGGGCCGCACTCGCCTGATCCACTGCTTTTGCCTGTTTTGTGACATTCCCTTCCACATTACTGTGAGCATCCCATCCGCTGTGGTAAAGTTGAATAAAGCGAGTGCCCCGTTCGGCGAGGCGACGGGCAAGGAGGCAGTTACTGGCGAAATTGGATCTTCCTTTCTTCACCCCGTACAGATCGAGGGTTTCCTGGCTTTCTTTTTCAAAATCTATCAACTCGGGTGCCCGTGCCTGCATACGATAGGCCATTTCATAGGCTTCAATACGGGCATTAATTTCCGGATCTCCCATTTTTCCATGAGAACCACGATTTAATGTATTTAAAAGATCGAGGGTCTGACGCTGAGCGGTGCGGTCGATCCCCTTGGGGTTGGCTACATGGAGAATCGGCTCCGCACCTTCCCGAAACGGCACCCCCTGATGCTCGGATGGAAGAAAGCCGGAGCCCCACATCGCCGAACCACCACTTAAGTTGCCCCCACTGCGCATTACCACAAATCCGGGCAGGTCATTGGCTTCGCTTCCAATCCCATAGCTCAGCCATGAACCCATGCTGGCACGGCCAGGGATGCCACTACCGGTGGTCATGAACAACTGGGCAGGTGCGTGGTTAAAGTGATCGGTGTGCATCGACTTGACGATGGTCAGGTCGTCCGCGATTTTGGATAAATAGGGGAGGCGGTCGGAAAATTCCGCACCGGACTGGCCGTGTTTGGCGAAGGGAAAGCGTGGTCCGAGAACGGCGGCATCGGGTTGAATAAACGCATACCTTTGTCCTTTGATTACGGACGGGGGAATGGGTTTACCTTCAATTTCCTGGAGTTTGGGCTTGTTATCAAAAAGTTCCAGCTGGCTCGGAGCCCCTCCCATAAACAAATAGATTACTCTTTTCGCTTTAACCGGAAAACGCATGAAGTTTGGAGTGCCGGTTGCACCGAAGGTTTCATTGGCAAGAAGCGAGGCGAGGGCGATCTTGCCGACTCCAATTCCACAATCCTGAAAGAAATGGCGACGGGTACGATGAAGTAATGGATGTGTGATCATGGTTTGGTGATGGCTTCGTCTAAGTTCATAATCGCCCGGGCGAGGAGTATTTTACCTGCGAGTTCAGGAGTGGCCTTGGGGGTTGCGGTAATATCTGAAGGTTTGATCTCTCCCTTTTCTAGACGTTGGATTTGCTGTTCGTAATAAGCTCGCAGGGCATCCGTTTCGGATTGTTTGGGAGGTCGGGTAAGAAATCGGCGAAACAGGGAATGAATCGGATCATCTTTGGTTTGATGAACTTTCTCTCCTGCTGAACGGGCAAGTTCAAGATACATCTCGTCATTGAGGAGGGTAAGGGCCTGAAGTGGAGTATTGCTACGGTCACGCTTGGCCAGACAGTTTTCGCCTGAAGTTCCATCAAAGGTCATGAATCCAGCAAAGGGTGCGGTGCGTTTGATAAAGGTATAGATCGAACGACGGTAGCGGTCTTCTCCTTTGGAAGCGTTCCAACTCTTGTTGCCGAAAGCGTGGGCCAGAACAGTAAGCGGTTGCGGAGGATACACTCCCGGCCCAAACATTTTGCCGGATAACTTTCCACTGGCTTTGAGCATGTGATCACGAATTAATTCACCAGATAAACGGAAGCGGGGTCCACGGGCCAAGAGTCGATTTTGTGGATCTTTTTCAAGAAGGGAGGGGGATGCCTTGGAATCCTGACGATAAGTGGAACTGGTGACGATCAATCGATGTAACTTTTTCAGGGACATTCCCTGTTTTCTGAATTCCATGGCCAGCCAGTCAAGAAGCTCCGGATGATCGGGAGCCGGTGCCTGGGTGCCGAAATCACCACTTGTTCGAATCAGACCATAACCAAAAAAGGATCTCCAGGCCCGGTTGACAACGACCCGGTCACCTATCGGGTTATCCGTGCTTACCACCCACTTGGCAAATTCCAGTCGGTTGGTTGGTTCCTTGCGATCTTGTAATTCAAAAATCTCGGGAATACCCGAAGCTACTTCGTGTTTGGGGTTGGTGTATTCGCCCCGGTGTCTCAGTTGGGTGGGGCGGGGATTATCCTTTGGTCGCTCGAGCATCACCAGGGTATGATTGGGGCGGGGCATGCGATTCCGTAACTGAGTGATCGGGTTTGGTTTCTTGGCAGACTTTTCTTGTGGAAGGTTAAGGGTTCCCCATGGGCCGTCTTTGTATTTTCCTACAACAATGGCTGGCATTGCGTCGGGGAGAGACTGGGTGTGCCAGTCCTTCGACTGCGGATTAGGCAGTTGGCTGAGATGTTTCCAACTAGCATCGGTTGTTATGTATTGGTTTTTCCCTTTTTTTGAATGGAGCGTGAGTTGGGCAATCAAACCAGCGGGTCCTCCATTATTCGAAGCAATCGCGGTGAGATAGTTGGTGCCTTTGCGGAAATATTTTTTTACCGATGTGGTGACAGGCTTACTCCACAGGTCGGTCGAACCAATGGGATTTCCATTGAGGAAGAATTCTACTTTGTCATCACAGGTGAAAAATATCTCTGCAGTTTCAGGAACATTCTTCAGATCAAATTGCTTGGAGAAATAAAGAGTCTCTTGTGGGCGGTTCCCTTTGGCAGTCCATATCCATTGCGTATTTTTCTGAATGGCTCCAGGTTTTGCGAGGGAGGGCTTTTCCAGGAAGACTTTTTCAAGATAAATGGAACGCAGTTGAGATAAGTCTGCTGTGGAGGCTTGCTCCCTTAGGCTCAGGATATGTTCAGCTTCCACTCCAATCTTCGCAGCTTTGGGCTGTTTTTCACTTGAGGTTGCGGAGATCCGGAAACGTCCGAGGCTGGCCACAAAGTGTCTTTCAAAAAGCAGGGAGATGGATAGGGATTGATTTGCGGGAAGTGGCTTAGTGAGCGGAAGGACAAGATGGTTTGCTTGACCAATAGCGGAACTCCATCCGGAAGACCCATCCTGATCGATAACTTTCTCAGCACCATTACCTCCACTGGCGATGGGTTTGCTAAGTGGAACTTTAATTCCATTTGCTGTTTTGACTTCCACTTCACTGAGAAAGAATGTTCCTTTCCTGCCCTCGTAGTAACACCTGCCAGGTCCATAGCCGGGTAGTCGGTCATCGGTTAATGCTTCAATACGAAGGGCAGTGATAGGCTGATCGCTTGTGAAATTCAGGTCGAATACATCCCGCTTGGTCACATCACCTGAAGAATAAACGGATCCATCTTCCATGACTTCGAGTTTGGCCAGGTTTGATTTCATGGAGGTTGGACGGATCGTTTTCCACGAAGTTGCTTTTTCTTGCTCGGATTTATGCCATTTTGAAAATTCCAGTTCGAAGACTGTGTCGTTTTTTTGGAGATCAACGATTTGGGTAGCGATTTGTTTTTCCAAATCGGCTTTAACTTTTATTTGTTCGTCCGAATAAAGCAGCAGATCGGGTTCTTCAATATTATCGAGAATGCTCATTAAGCCGAAATACTCATCGTGAGTGATGGGATCATACTTATGGGTATGGCACTGAGCACAACCAGTGGTCAGACCCATCCAGACCGTACCCGTAGTGGCCACCCGGTCGACAGCGGCGTAGAAGCGAAATTCAAGGGGGTCGATACCACCTTCTTCATTGAGCTGGGTGTTACGATGAAAACCAGTGGCAATTTTTTGATTGTCGGTGGCGTTCGGTAGCATATCTCCGGCAAGCTGTTCGATGGTGAACTGACCGTAGGGCATGTCGGCATTGAGGGATCTAATTACCCAGTCGCGGTAGGGCCAAATAGTACGGGGGCGGTCTTTTTCGTATCCATTGCTGTCAGCATAGCGGGCAAGATCCAGCCACTCTCTTCCCCATTTTTCTCCGTAATGAGAAGACTGGAGTAATTGATCGACTAAATTTTCGTAGGCATCAGGACGGTTATCAAAAACGAAGGCATCGGCCTGTTCGGGAGTGGGGGGCAAGCCAACGAGATCTAGATAAAGTCTTCTGACCAGAGAATACTTATCCGCTTCTGGAGATGGTTCCAGGTCATGTTTTGCATGGTTGTTGGAAATAAACGCATCAATGGGGGTACGGTTCCAGCCTTTGCGACCCGTGGGTACCTTGGGAGAACTGGGTGGAACAAAAGCCCAGTGCTTGGCATATTCCGCTCCGTCCTTGATCCATTGATCGAGCAATTCTTTTTCCTGCTTAGTGAGAGTGGCATGGGATTCGGGAGGAGGCATGATTTCATCCGGATCATCCGAATGGATGCGGTAGTGGAATTCACTATCCTCGATTTCACCAGGAACAATCACATCATTCTTGAGTGCATCTTCACGAATATCCAGCCGAAGTTTCGCCTTCCGACCCTCCTCGTCCGGCCCGTGGCAGGCATAGCATTTACTGGCGAGTAGGGGACGTACTTCGCGGTTGAAGTCTACTTTTCCAATTAAAGGAGAAAGAAAAGAAAAGAGAGCGAAAAATAGGGGAGTAATAAATTTCAAAATAATTATGATCTTTGTGTAGTATAATATATTACCCTAGAAATAATTTCACAACATATTAAGAGCATACTTTTGTATTTTACTCATTAGCCGTACTTGGTGATCGTCCAATTAAGTATGGTGTAAAATCGCGAATTATGATCTATTTTAGATTAACCTCCCATTTTAATGAAAATTATAAGCTCTCATACTTTAATCGCCAAGATTTCCCACTGGGGATTTATCATTCTCTACACATACGGGATGGCTAAACAGTTGGATGATTTATCTCAATTAGAGGATGCGGAATTGCTGTATTTTGAGGTGGTTTTTTCAATCATATTTCTCCTCATTGTGGTCTTTCGTTATCTCTACATGAGGAAATACAAAACATTCCTCGGGGCTAGTAAAGCTGTACCGATGGCACATCAGTATCTGGCGAAGGCAATTCACATAAGTATGTACCTGTGCCTTGTCCTTTTGCCTTTATCGGGCTTGTTCATTGCAGGTTTATATACGCTTGGGATTACGCGCGGGTTAATGCAGGACTTTGCGGTTGGTTTACACGAATTCTCTGCATCCCTGAGTTATCTTCTCATCATAATTCATGTGGTTGGAGCAGTTTATTCCCGAATGAAGGGTGAAGGTATTTGGACATCAATGGTTCCAATTTGGAAGGAAGATAAATCTTCGCCACATCCGAAAGTTAAAAAATTAATTACTTGGGAAAATGAATTATTCAAGAAGCTGGAAAATTACATATCCTCGAGGAAAAATTAAAAGATCGAATATGTTTTAAATAAAGTGTGTAAGGGTAAACATTTACGGATCACAAGAGATTCTTAAAATGCTTATTTAGTAAGTAACGCCTTAAATTCTTCCACCTGATCGTTCCAAATTGTTTCAAGCTGAAGCTTTAACTCGGGCTTTTGTTTAACAAGATTTTTGGATTCAGCCCGATCCGTTTTGAGATCGTATAATTCCCAGGGTTGATTTTTGGCAGAGACCAACTTGAAATCTCCCTGTCGAACGGCTCGGTGTCCCTCATGTAACCACCATAGATGATCTCGGCTAAGGTGGGTGCCGGAAGAAAAGGCGGGCAGAAGGCTTTTGCCGGGAGCGGTTGGAATTTTTTGATTTTTCCAGCTTTGTGGTTTTTGAATACCTGCCATTTCCAGGATGGTGGGAACGATGTCAATGACATGGGAAGGCGTGTGGCGGAGTGCTCCTTTCGCTTTTATACCTTTGGGCCAGTGCGCAATCAATGGGGTGCTGATTCCGCCTTCATGCACCCAGGTTTTGTGCCGGCGAAAAGGGGTATTCCCGGCACTGGAAAAACCTGGCCCGAGGCAGAGGTATGATTTTGAACTTCCGAGTGGTGCCTGTGGATCATGCCCTCCGCTTCGAATCATGATCTCTGCACTGGCTCCATTATCAGATGCAAAAAGAATCAGGGTGTTCTCAAAGGCTTTCATTTTCTTGAGCTGTTTGATTACCCGGCCGATTTCCTGATCAACTATGTCAATCATCGCGGCATGAATCGCCATCTTGGTTGCCTGGAACTCTTTTTGTTTGCCCGATAGTTGATCCCAGGGGATGGGGCGGTCGATCTCACCGGGTCCGAGTTTTTTGATCGCTTCCGGGAAAGCATAGGGCGGCCCCACATCGGTTTCTAGCTTGGAAAGGGTGGTGTTGATCAAACCGATCTTCTTCTGCCTTGCGAATCTTCGCTCTCTGATTTTATCCCAACCGGCAAGGTAGCGGTTCTTATATTTTTGAATTACATCTTGCGGGGCATGAAGCGGGAAGTGGGGAGCGATGAAAGCTAAATAATGAAAGAATGGTTTATCTCTATGATCCTTGGCATGTGCTTTAAGGCATTTGATCCCATGACTGGCGGTGGCGGTAGTGGAATAATAATTTTCTGGTTCCTGGTTTGGCTGAAAGGGAATGTCATTTACTAAATTCCCTTTCGATGAAAAGAAATTCCCCTGGTTATTTACCCGCCAGGATTCAGTAAAGCCATTTTCCAAAACCTTACCGTCAATATGCCACTTGCCACTATGATAGTTCTGATAACCATCCTTCTTTAAATACTCGGTTACCAAAGGAGCCCATCCGGGTCGCACGCTTCTTCCACCACCGCCTTTAACTCCGGGGAGGGAATCGCGACGGACTTGCTGGGCATAGTAGCCGGTAAGAATGGATGCACGAGTGGGCCAGCAACGGCCCGTGTTGTAGAATTGGGTGAAACGCAATCCGTTGGACGCAAGATGGTCCAGGTTGGGTGTTTCAATCTCTCCCCCGTAGCAGCCCAAGTCGGAATATCCCATGTCATCCACTAAGATAACTAAAAAGTTTGGTTTGTCCTGTGCTTTTGCTGCAACATGAAAAAGGGCGAGGCTTATCAATAGGGAGTAAATTTTTTTCATCTTTTCTGAAGAGTGGGTAGGATATTTTGGTAACTGGAATAAATTATTGTGGAAGACAGGCAAAAGTTACGCCTCCCTGGTGTCGTTTACCGGTCATGATCTTTTTGGCCAAGTTGATCACCTGGTCTTGATGGTGAACCACGAGAAGGTCTTCAATTATAATATTTTTGTCGGAGCTGGCTAACAGCTTGATCTCATCCATGAGCAAAGGAATTTTATAAACCAATCGAACCTGTTGTCCTGCTTTAATCTGTTCGAGCCTGATTGATTTGTCGCTGAGTTTTACCCCTCTGTGCGTAAAGTCTATCAGTAAATTATCTGTTTTTCCGTTCAACCTAAAGCTCACTTCGATTACCGAACCAGGCCGGGTATGGGGTATGGTGGCCAATTCCAGCGTTTGAGGATTCAGATTTGTCGTCTTCTGCTCATTCAATACCTCAATGTTTACATGGGCGTGAAAGGGAACGGCATAGACCGTCCCTTCAAAGGATCCATCCTTCCTTAGGCTTTTTAGGAGGCCGGTGTGGCTGGGTCCTATTCCCAGACTGGCAATATCAAAGGATTTTTTTTGTCCTCGCCAAGGTCGGATTTCATTGATTCCACCCGCCAGTCCCTTGCGAGGGGTATCATGTATGGAAATCATTTCTCGAAGAGCGGACTCCTGGGCCTTATTAAATCCCTTGTCCAGATCGGATGGCCACCACATCACATGCAGAGTAGATACTCCGTGATTACGAAGGTAGAGTAATTGGTCCAGCGACTTTTGATGGCTTGCATTAAGCGAGGCGTATTCTCCAACCAGCATATTATCAAAGCCTGAACTGTATGCACCCTGACCAATGTTATGTTCACGATCGTAGTAGGTTCCGTACCTCGAAAAGCCAAATCCTGCTCCGGTGGTGAGAAGCCAATCAATGGGTGAAATTCTTTTTTTTCCTTCTGAAATTCCCACGATTGATTTGAATACATAGCTGTCCGGGATTTGATGGCTCTTGATCATTTCAGGAGGGAATCCCGCAAGTAAGCATTCCCGGTAACTCGTTCCCACTCTTCTGGAAACAAGGACCCGGTTATATTCGACCCACTCTCGAAAGAAGAGATTTTCAAAATCATATTGATCCCACTCCCCGCGGAATAGATTGCGTGGGGCATCAAAAAAATCGATAGTGAAGCTCGTACCCATAATCTGATTGATCGATCCGATGTCTCCATAAAGAGAGGATAGATAATGATAGAATCCTTCGAGACTCCCCGTGTTGTAATCGCCTATGGAATCGCTTCCGGAAACGATTTCATTTTCATGGTTGGGTTCGACCGCGATAGTCATTTCCGGGTTTTTCCGATAGGCGGGAGCCAATTTTCGATAGAAGGCTCGCTGGGCGTAGGTGTAGAGTTTGTTGAGTGCCTCGTTCTCGAAGTGCTGGCTCCCGTAATCAAACATAGTCTTACCAAAATAGCCTCCGCCCGTAGGGTCATTCTTGCGGTCCAAAAGCAGATATGTGGGGAGACCGGTTTTAGAATCTATCTTTGAGGATATTGATTTCATTGCTCCAATTCTCCACCGATGACTGAACCCAGCTGACCAGACAGTTGGTTTTCCTTGGTTATAGTCTATGACTGATTTTTTCCACGATGACTTGAAGATTTTTTGCCAATCGATATTCGAAGTCCATTCAGCGTAGGATCGGGATTCAATCTCTCCCGATTTCACCAGAGGAGACCAATACTGTGCACTACCCAGATAATTATACTTGGCATTTCTGACATGGGTTCCGTCTGGGAATTTTCCCCAAGTGGAAGGATCCCCATTATGTTCTTCCTGCGGGTCAAACCAAAATTTGTTTTCCATTCCTCCTGCATCCAAGGGAGCCAGCTTTTTTCCCTTTTTAATCCGCATCAGAGTGGATTTGGTTTTCTCTGACTTGCCCCCATTAAATTCCCGATCCGGATAAACCGAATCAAAAAGAGACCAAGTTTGAATTTCATTTCTCAGGCTAGCAATTTCCTGAGTCGGCAAGAGTGTGTGGATTTTATTTTCGTCAAACTCCTGGGCAATCAACCGGTCTTTTCCCTTCGTAATGAGAGAATATCTTCCCTTCTCACCGTTTATAGTTTTTCGGCTGAGAAGTTTGCCTGAAGAAGAGTAAACGAGAACAATTGGTTTTGCCCGCTGAGCATTCTGTGAAATTACCGCGATTTCATCACCTGGAGACCCTGGGGCAAAATTTCCAACTGCGAGATCGAAGGGTGGGGGGATTTCCTTAGCGACCTGGATTTTACCAATAGTTCCGCCTGCTTGATTAAAGAGGTGGATGTTATGTGTAAGTTTGGAAAGAAGGGGCCAGGTGGCAATAAAGGTATGATCTTTCTCATCTTTACCAGTCTCTACACCAACACCGCCACGGATTGTGGGTGGATAGGCAAGAAACTGGGTCTGGCAGACCTGATATTCAGAAAGGATACGGATTACCGTGTGGTTCCGGGGGGCGGGGCCTTCTCCTGCAACGATTTGTGGCCCCAAAGGGACGGGAGGGTGAGTGCTTGCTTGTTTAGATTCTCTCTTGGTTCCGGCATCCAGATCAAGATGCCGGTAAACAGAGAGGGTGACGCTTGAGGATTTATCATCGATATGCCTCACTGTTTCCGCAGCTGAAAACTGGGGATTTAGTTTGTTCAGTCCAATCCCGAAATCTTTGATCTGATTAAGTTTATTACCAACGGCAGCATATAATCTTAAATCACGCGTCGTTTCAATCAGTCGCAGATTTCTTACTTGAAAAGTTTTGTTTTTTTGCTCACCGAAGTCCATACGGAGATCATCAATTTCCTGCCCGATGAGCTTTCCTTTTTCACTCAATTCAAAAACATGCCATTGCCAATCCTCAGATGGTTTTAATTCGGTTCTGATCGCTTTGGTTTGATTGCCAGTACTGCAGTAAAAAACGAACTCACCAAAGTCTCCGGCAACCTGATATTCAAATGCGATGATGTAAGATAAATTCGGTTGGTAGGAATCCTTAAAGGACCGAAGCCAAACATAGGGATCGGTTCCCGTGGTCTCTACCTGATAATTTCCATTATCCGTTTCAGCAAGCTTGAGGTCATGAATCCTAGTCGAGAACGAAAGGGGAGCGTACGGATAATTTTCAATCTTAATTCCAATGGTTTGATTCTCGTCTGAGAATACTTGGAGTGTGGTTGCTGTTTGAAAGCAAACCCACGCTACTGCAATAGCGAAAATTTTCATAAGCTAGCAAATGTCTTTTGGGTCCATTATCTTACTTAATTGTGAGATAAGGTTTCTTGAATTTTGCTTTTTAATTTTTGCTCGCCCCTTGAGAATTTAATCTTGGTAAGACTTCGGCGTTGATTCTTTTGGTTACATTTTTGGTGACTACTTTACGAAATCCTTCGTTGCTTATTGAGTTAGCCCATTGAATGGCTGCCTCGGGGTCCTTACGAACCAAGCCATGAGCAAATCCATTAAGGGCAAAATCTCTCTGCCATCCGTCTTCCATCGCGTTCAATTCGGTGGCGGTGATATTGGGGTCATGTCCATTTACTCCACCTGCGAGTCTTGCGTAGGCGGAAGAGAGTGCAGACCTTTTAGCCTTGGTGGATTCTAAAGAATTAGCAAATTCGACTGCCTCCAAAGGGTTCTTGTCAAAGACACCGCTTTCAATCACCCGTTGGGCCGTGCCGGCTTGTAATTCCGGTTCCTTATATCCGGCCACCCACTGTTTCAAAGTATCCTTATCCCTTCCCTTGGTGACTCGTTCGGTGAATTCACGCATTAAAGATTCCGCCTTCTTTTTATCTTTTTCAAGAAAGTGATCGATCAAATCGTTGGCACTTTCAACTTGAGTATTCCCAATCTTACCATTGGAACTTCTGAGGATTTCGTCGATCATACCACTTGAGAATTGATCCATCAGAGGAATTTCACGGGAGTTTGTTTTATCCAAATAATTTTGGACTTCAGGTGATGTTAGATCGAGGTCGGCATAATAATCAAACATTTCCTGAGGATTTCCTTTGGCCCACCCTTTGAGGACTTTACTAAAAGCGGGGTCTCCATCCTCGAGGAGTTCCTTCGCGATTTCTTCGCCCCCGATTTCTCCGACTTTCATCCAGAATCTCTCCTGGAAATTCTTATTGGGGGGCAGCTTTTCTTTCTCATAGGCAAGGGCGAGTGCATCCCTTGCTTCTTCCCAGTTAGTGGCCGTGAGCGAATTTAAAAATTTCTGGGGTGAGGTCTTTCCTTTTAGGAAGACATCGAGCTCCTGTTTCCAGGCGGGCTCAACGGGTAGGCCTGGCTGAGGAGAGGATTCGAGTGATTGCGAAATATCCTCTTCGGATTCTTGATAAGAGAGTTTTTCAACCTCGGTGATCACTAAGGTGGGCTCAGTTTGATTATAGTCTATAGATTGGAAGTTGGACTTTTTATCCACTGGGTTCTTCTCTGATAAATCAGCGATGAGTTTCTCGGTTTTCAGAATAAATTCGCTTTTTGGGTGAATAATAAGCGGTTCTTTATCTGGGTTGATGGAAAAATAAAGCAAAAGGATTCCAAGAACAAGGGGACCTATCCAAACCATCACTTTCCAACTTTTTTTCACAACTTAAATTATGAATAGATATTCTTCAGGTCAAACCTGAGATAAAAAGGAAAGGAAATTTATTCTACTAACTTAGGAAGGTTTATTTGATCAATTGATCCCCGAGGGGATCTTCATTTGTCACCGAACTGTAGAATTTACCCAAGGTGGTGAGCTTCCCGTTTTTATCAAAAAGGGCGGAACTCGTACCCACCGCTTCATGCATTCCAAATGAGAACCAAGAATATCCTGCAATCCAGTTTTGTTTTTCCATCCAAGGGAGAACATTTTTCATGAAGTTGAGCACTTCCCCTGGGGCATGACTGTTTTGATCGACGGTCTTTGCTCCCCAATCTGCAACCGCAAATTCTGAGATCAAAAGGGGGCGCCGACCATATGCCTCATAAACCTGAACCATACGTTCTTTAAAAGCTCTTGGACTGGTGCTTCCATACCAGTGGACCCCAATATAATCGATGCGATAGTTCCGTTTATCTGCCTCGCGCATAAAATCACGCATCCAGGTTCCACGCACTCCCTGCGTGCTCTCATCGACATCACTTAATGGGTTTGCACAGGCCGGACTGCAGAGGGGAACGCCAAGTTCCTCCAGCACGGGCCAATATTTCAAGGCTTCCTTGTAGGGCATATTGGCCTGTTCTTTTTTGTCAGGTTCATTAAACCCAAGCACGCGTTTGGTCGTGCCTGACTTGATTTGGGGCACAATGTGTTTGCGTACGGATTGGAGGAAACCGTCCATCCCCCATGCACCCCAGGCCATGGGCATAAATTCCATCTTCGCGGGTTGTTGGTCAACCAGTTCCATTCCCCATGAATAATTCCAATAGGATTGAGTGGCTTTTACCTTGGGAAGGTTTTCCTCCGAGCTTCCGCGTTGACCACTTTTTCGCAGGGTGAAACAGATCCCTTTTTTGCCCGGTAATTTTAATTTCTCAGATAAAGGAGTTGTTTCGATAGAAATTTCTTTTTGCAAATCAGGTTTGAGTTCATTGATTCGATCTAAGGAAGCGGATGCGGGTTGCCACCACCATCCTGCTTTGTCCCAACACTGACCGAAGTTAAAATCATTAACTACCATTTGGTATGCAGTGAGGGCGGCAACTTGGTCACCCTTCTTATTTAATGCTTCACCCTTGAGGTAAGTGATTGTAGCAAGTTCATTGAGCGTAGCATATTTTTTTGCTGAATCCTTCCCGGGAAGTTTGGTGATCTTTCGGTTACTAGCCCGTGCGTGATTTCCCCAGGTTCGGTTAGCCTGATTGGCCAAGTCTGCAACTTTATTCCAATCTTTTTGCCCCATTGCATTCCAGGCCTTGGAGGTAAGCTGCCAGGGTTCTATGGAGAAAATAATTTGATTTGAAAAAAGAAAAAGCAGGCAAATGAACTTTTTCATTTTTAGAATCAGAGATGTTTTTCAGATTCTGGAAATCTTTTCCGGGCAGAACTGTCAATCGGTTTGCCTGAACGACGACTCCACCATTCAGGGGCCCGTTCAGGGTTGTAGGATGGGTTGGGGACGGGAATGCGAGCGAGAACTTCATTTCGCCAACCCGAAAGCTTTTTCTTAAGGTCCGCAACCTTTCCTTTTCTCTCGTCGGCTAAATTGTTGGATTCACTGAGATCCTGAGAGATGTGATATAATTCGATATCTCCGGTTCCGTCCAGGTATTCGATTAATTTCCAGTCGCGTTCACGAATGGCACCGGCAGGACGGTCATGGTGGTAATGGGGGTAATGCCAATGGATTGCTTTGCGGTTCAGTTTGGCTTTTGGATTTTGCAACAAAGGAAGAATGTTTAGTCCGTCAATGGTTTGGTTCTTTGGAAGCGTAGCACTGGCAGCGGCAACAAAGGTCGGATAAAAATCATAGGATATGGTGGGCTCGGAACAGATTGAGCCTGCTTTGACCATTTTCGGATACTTTACGATCAGAGGAACGCGGATGCCTCCTTCGTGGAGGGAGCCTTTCTCACCCTTGAGGGGAGCCAAATCACTGACGATATTATCCGACTGTTCATTGTAATCGTATCTTTTGATTAATCCTCCGTTGTCCGAAGTGAAAACGATCATGGTCTTTTCGGTGAGGCCCTGAGCTTCGACTTCGCGAACAATCCGTCCAACCTGATCATCTACCTCCTCAACTAAACCGGCGTAGATGGGGTGGGGCAGGGAACGATTCTTTTCCTTGCCCCGTTTTCGATATTTCTCAACCAGTTCCGATTTGCTTCCCAGAGGAATATGAACCGCAAAAGGGGAAAGCATTAAAAAAAAGGGACGTTCTTTATTTTTTTTGATGAAGGACTCACAGAGATCGGATTCGTAATCGGTGCGAAACTGATCGGGTGCAGGTTTTACAATTTCCGGATTGGTTGCCTTGAAACGACCGGGTAAATGAGGACCATTGATTTCAGCTGCAAAGTCGTAGCCCTGCTTATCCGGACCGAATTGATCGCCTCGGCCCAAGTGCCATTTACCCACATAGCCTGTGGTATATCCGGCTTGCTTCATAGATTCGGCAACGGTGACCACATCCAAGGGGAGGGCCATGGTGGTTTGGGGATTAATGACCCGCTCGAAGGGACGCCAATGTCCTGGAATGTGGGCGGTGATTCCAATACGTGCCTGATTCTGACCGGACTGGACTGCACACCTAGTAGGCGAGCAGACTGCACCCGCGGCATAGAAATCGGTGAAACGCATTCCATCCTTTGCGAGTTGGTCGATATTGGGGGTATCGATAAAATCATTTCCATAGCAACCGACATCTCCCCAGCCCATATCGTCGATGAATATAAAGATAATGTTGGGCTTGGTATTCTGTTCAGCGAGTGACGAGTTGGCTAGAGTAACAAGTAGTAGGGTAAGCAGGAGGTTTTTCATATTCACTTAATCAGCTGGGGTCTTAATTCAAGATCGTCTCTCACCGGGAAGAGAGCATTCTCATCTTCCAGCTGCTTCGTCATCAGACGGATCATGTTATTGGTTTTTTTGATATTCTTAAGTGCCAGATTTTTGGTTTCGAAGGGATCATTTTTCAAATTGTATAATTCATATTTGGGTAAGGGGTCTTTGCTTTTTCTTTTTCCGCCATTGGTAAGGTATCGATAGATTATTTTCCAGTCTGCCTTGCGAAATGAGGTGAAATAGGAGCTCCGGTGCGAATGGGGGAAATGACACATAAAGTGATCAGGCCTTTCCTTGTTACTCTTTCCGGATAGCTGAGGAAGCAGGCTCACGCCATCAATCGGATGTTTGGCTGGTGAACTGGACTTGGAAGCGTCCACGATGGTGGAGAATATATCCATGACTGTTCCAATCTGTTCATGATGAAGATGATTACGGGCGATATTAAAGGGATTAGCTTTTCCTGCCTTTGCCCAGCTGGCAATAAAAGGAACTCGCATGCCACCTTCATAGCAGGTTCCTTTTTTTCCACGCAGAGGTGCTGAGCTGAAATAACCGTAAGTATCTCCCAAGGGTCCGTCTGATCCATTATCTCCGACGAAGAGGATCAGGGTGTTTTCGGCCACACCTTTATCTGCAACATGATCCATAAGATCACCAAGTGATTTGTCAATGCCTTCGATCAGAGTGGCAAATGACTTGGCAGACCTTGGCTTTTTCGAGTTTTCATAATTCTTGATAAATCGTGGATCGGACTGGAAAGGACTGTGCACTGCGTAATGAGACATGTACAAAAAGAAGGGCTTGTCCTTTTGAATCGATCGGGTGACGGCATCTTTGGCCTCCAAAGTGATCGCTTCGGAAAGAAAGGTGTCGGTCTTATGATATTTTTCCAGTCCAGGAATAGCCCTTCTTTTTCTTTTGGGATCGAGGTTGCCATAGCCGTCTTCTCCCAAATAGCTACCGGGGGCACCAAAGGAACAGCCTGCGATATTAATATCGAATCCAAGCTTTGTAGGGTTTTCGCCTTCATGTCCAATGGGGGCAAAGTGTGCTTTGCCAGCAAAGATTGTATGATATCCATTGGATCGAAGAACGGAGGGTAGGGTCACATCCTTGGAGGTCAGTCCTTCCCATTTCCAATCTTTAGGTCCAGCATTTTTACTTTCCGGACTGATGAATTGAGTAACCCGATGCCTTGCGGAATTTTGTCCCGTCATGATGGAAGCCCTCGTGGGAGAGCAGACAGACTGGGCATAAAACTGAGAAAAGCGTACTCCCTGCTTGGCCAATCGTTCCATATTGGGCGTACGGTACCAATCATTGAGGGGATGCTTTTGAGGCTTACCTTCCTTATCCGTGAGCATGGGCACGGAGGTGTCCATCAAACCCATGTCATCGACTAAAAAGAGGATGATGTTAGGCTTTTGTTCGGAGGATAAATTTAGATGTAAGAAAAGAAGGGCACTACCTAGGCTAAGCGAGAATAGGTTCTTCATGAGACTATTCTTTATTCCCACTTGGTCAGAACCTTGCGTTCCTTCACTGGCCACCATTTTCCAATCTTAGCGGCGAGCCTTGCCACCACTTTCGGGTTTTGTTCGGCAAGATTCTTTTCCTCTTTGGGGTCTTCAAGCAAGTTGAATAATTGAGGCCGTTTTTCTTCCCGTGGATGGGTGGTTTTGTAGCGGTTAACCTCCCCGTCATAGGTAAGCAAAAGTTTCCATTTTCCTTCAATGGTCCATCGGAAGATGAGCGACTCCTCGGGGTTCTCGACATCTGCGATGTCATGGGCAAAGCTTTCTCCAAAGATACCCTTTCTTTTGATGGGCTTTTCATTTTTTAAATTTTCCAGAAGGTTTAATCCGGGCAAGTCTTTGGGCGTGCGGGCACCGGTGGCTGCCAGAACGGTGGGGAAGAGATCGATCGAGGAGACCACATCCTTACGCTTTCCATTCTTTAGGTTTCCGTTGGGCCAGGAGAACATGATGGGCGTACGAATCCCGCCTTCATAAGGGGTTTGTTTGGATCGGGGTGCATATCCGTTTTTTTCTGGATTTTGGATCCATCCATTGTCGGTGACATAGACGACAATAGTGTCATCCCGCAGGTTCCTTTTTTCTAAAATATCAATAAGCTGCCCGCAGGTCTCGTCAAACCAGGTGCACATGGCATAGTACTTAGCTATGGAGAGGGGCAGACCAAGGTCTTGGTATGGTTTGAGTAATCGATCGGGTGGGTTATGCGGAGTGTGTGGAAGGAAAACCCCGTACCATAAAAAGAAGGGCTTATTCTCCTTCATTGCATGATCCACAAAATCCTCAATCGGCTGTAAGCCATTCCGTCCGATCTTCAATCCATCATCTCCATGGCGTCCACCTGGTTGGGGGAAGCCACGTGTCATTCCGTGTGTAAACCCACCATGCTTAAAGTTTCCTTCCCACCATTTTCCGCTCTGGTGGCTGAGGTATCCCTTTTCTCCAAGTAAATTGGGTAAGGTTTCGAAACGGTCGAGATAGGAAATAAGCTGAGCTTTCTTTTGATTACTTTTTTCTTTGAGATAGCGTTTGGGAGATGGATCATTTCCGGTAACTCCATGTTTGTGAGCGTATTGGCCGTTGATCAAAGTTACGAGTGAAGGACGGCAGAGAGCGGTGGGGACATAGCCGCGCTCGAAAAGCACGCTTTCGTTGGCGAGTTTATCCAAGTTTGGGGTTTTAATTTGAGGGTGCCCCATGAAACCATAGTCGGTCCAAGACTGATCATCGGAAATGATGTAGAGAACATTGGGAGATTTTTGAGCAGATACCCAAAGGGTTCCACCAAATACACAGAGTAAGCTAATGAGTTTTTTCATAGGTAAAAGGGCTGGATGTAAGATTGAATTTAAAAACTATTTGGCGAAAAGTTGGTGATCCGATTTACCACCAGCAATTAAATAGGCCATTAAATCAAGAATGTCTTCTTTGTCCATGGTGTTTAGCAGTCCTGGAGGCATCATGGAAACCGTGGATGGCTCAATAGAAGCTAAATTTTCCGCTTTTACTTTGGTAACCATGCTGGGCTGCATCATATCGGTGTTTATCCAGTACTCATTGTTCCTCATGTTCATGATTCGGCCGTTAAGTTGAGAACCATCGCTGAGGCTGAAGATACTTGATCCATATTGATCACTTATTTCTTTTCCGGGATCCACGATGGACTCAATCAGATCGTAACCTCCAAACTTACCACCAACGGAAGTAAGATCGGGTCCAACCGCTCCTCCTTCGCCCCCGATTCGGTGACATGCATAGCAGCTCCCTGCACCAAACATTTGACGGCCATTCTTAAAGTCTCTCTTTCCGGGTACTCCACTGGGTACCCATTTGCCCATTTCTTTCATTGTCCAATTTTTGACAAAAGTACGGGGTTCAAAAGTAAACTGGGGAGCACTGGACTGGGGTTTTGTATCAATTATCTTTTTCAGTCCCTCGGTCATTTGCGAGTCCTTAACACTGGCAATCGCATCTTTTTTAATGCCATCCAAGTAGTTGTTGAGTCGGGCACCTCCCTTGAAGTTACCCGCCCGTACAAACCATTTAAAATAAGATTCGCGTAGGAGGGAGGTCCATCCGTTCTTTAGATGGCGGAGATTAAGGGCATAACCGATTTGTTCCTCCTGTCCGGAAGCTCCCCTTAAAAGTGCCATTCCCTTTCTTGCTGCCGATGGTGCCTGGAGGAACTGCATAATTGCGGAAAGATCACGGTTTTCCTCCGGTGTGGATGCTGGGTAAATCTGATCAAGCCATGCGATCAGCTTTACCTTTTGCTCCCCGATAGGCTGACCTCCACGGGTCAGGGCAAGGGTGATGGATCGGAGCAGGTCGAGCTTTTGCTGACGGGATTTGAGATCCCTGTATTTAAAAGTCATTGCTTTTTGCAATACGGTTTCACCGCTTGTAGCATCAGCTCTGGCCAAGGCAATCATAGCAGCGGATGCAGCGATCGGGCTTTTTTCAGAGGCTAATCGGCCTTTCCATTTTTTAACGGGCTGTTTTTCCAGAGCGACTCGGGCGGCATGGCGAATCCCACGGTCCTGGGCAGCTAAAGAGCTCCAAATTTTGTTTAATTGGTTTTTATTTGCAGGTTTGGCTTCTCTTTGGACAAAGGATTCCAATGCTTGCCTGCGTTTTCTGGCTTCCTCACCGCCGGACATGGATTTTGCCGGTACGGTGGATTCCTTGCCCTCGTAAGTTATACGATAAAGCCCGGACTGCACTTTTCTTCCCCCCACAGCAATGTACATCGCACCGTCTTTTGGATTGACCAGAAGATCGGTGAGCGGGAAAGGTTGGGCACTGGCAAACTCCTCGACCTTTCCAGTATAGGTTGAACCTTGGGGAGATAAATGTACCGCATATAATTTCCCGTAAGACCAGTCACTGATGAAAAATGCATTTTGGTACTTGGCTGGAAACTTCGCTCCATAGCCGAAACATACTCCTGTGGGCGAGCCGGGTCCCACATCAGCCACAGTGCCAAAGGTGTCACTGCAATAATCCATGAATTTACCGGAACCGGTGCGCCATCCAAAGTCGGATCCATCGATCACATGATTCACGCGGGTGGGACGATACCAGGGTGTATTCATGTCCCACTCCATATCCGCATCATAGGTAAAAAGCTCACCCTCGCGGTTGACCGCAGCATCGTATTGGTTACGAAAACCGGTGGACATAACTTCCCAGGTTTTTCCTTCAGGGTCAATCTGAGCAAAATGCCCGAGCGGAGCGACCGCGCCCTTCATGAAATACTGCAGGGATGGATATAATTGATCTTCTCCCCAGAGTTCCGGAACCCGGGAGTGGGTGTAGTCGTCCGGGAGTGGGGTCTGGTTCCCCATGACTACATATAAATGTTTGCCGTCCGGAGCTGGAATGATGGCGTGCGGACCGTGTTCGCCCCCGGTGGCGGAAAGTTTTTTAATGGTTATAATTTTGTCGAACTTATCGTCCTGATTAGTGTCTAAGAGGCGGAATACGCCGGCCCCGGTTGAACTCGAGCGGGAGTTGACTACGACATAAAGACTGTCAAAGGCGTAGCAAAGTCCTTGTGCATGTCCAATTTGTGGAAGTTTTTTTTGTGCATCGGTTGGCTTGCCCATGCCTGCCCGTTCCGCGGAATAGGTGATTTGCTCGATGCTGGCGGGATCAATTTTCTTGCCCGCAGCTGGAATAGGAAAACGGAAGATCCCCCCGTATTGATCACTGACGATCAGACGGTTTTTATTATCCATACACATGGCAACCCATGAACCCTGTTTGTCCATGGGTACTGAATAAAGCAGATCAATCTTAAACCCCTCGGCAATATTGATTCGTGCGGGAGAAGTGGCTGAACGGGCAAGAGATTCCATTTTTGGCTTGGGTGCTGGTTTAGAGGCCTGTTTTTTAGGCTTCTCACCGGTTGCGTTTTCGAGGGCTGTCCTGGCAGCAGTCCCCGATAATTTTCTGTACTTAAGAGCCTTGAATTCGACCTTCATGGGTACACCGCGATGTAGCTGAAGTCCGAGGTGGCCTTTAGCGATCGCATCGGGATGATTTTCCGTTACATCGACGGTTACCACATCATTGACCATATGGACCAAACGGTTGCCCACGGCCACGATAGTCAATTTATTCCATTTTGTGCCATCCAATTCAGATTTATCCCCCACTGAACCAAGAACTTTTACATCCTTGTCTCCCCGTGCGTCCGCTTTTTGCCAACGCCTGGCAATGATTCCTCGTTTGCCATACTTCTCTCCATAAAGCATGCCAAAGAATTCCTGTTTGGGGTGCAAGTCAGCCTGATATCCGCTCAGTACACAATCTTCTAAGTCACCCACTGCTTTACTGCGGTACTGGACTCCAGAATTATTTCCCTGGAATTTTACCTGACAGGAGAATTCGAAATCCTTTACCTCTCCTCCTTTCCAAATAAGAAAGGTGTTTGCGGGAGTTGGGTTATCTGCCGTGGTCTCTCCAATAATGGTACCATTCTCAACTTTCCAAAAACCTTCTTTCCCAAGCCAACCGCTGAGGTCTTTCCCGTTGAAGAGATCGACAGTTGCACCTGCCGATAGACATGAAAGGAGGAATGATATAAGGGTTATGTATGTGGAGCGATTAGTTTTGTTTTTCATAGATTAAAAGAGGATAATCAAATCAGAATAATTGAAAGAGCGAGAGTTGGGGGCAAACCGGAAAACCGAAATGAGGGAAAGAAGATCAGGTACCCTTAACCACTTTCCAGACGCTATTATTGGAGATGGAAAAGGAGCCCTGTATGTTTTCTTCCATATGAATGCGTAATTCATCAAGTTCGACCAATTGCTTTTCTTGAGGCAACTCGGTCAGGAATAAAGGCCATTTAGGCTGTCCCCAATAAGTTTTTTCATAGGATTCCCCCTCTTTTTCGATGAGCAGGATACCTGAAGTAAGGTTTTCACTTCTTTCACCAAAGAGAAGATCAATTTGTACAGGTTCCTCGCCGATAGTGATCCATTTTCCACGGGCAAAACCGGCTCTTGAATTCAGACAAGGAAAGGAAGGATGGTTATTCCGAAAAACCTTAAGGTGGTTACGAAGATGAGAATCCGAGCGTGAGCCCTCAAATACCGCCTTGCCATTTATGGATACGAGAAGGTTATTGTCCGCATAGCCCCAGAACCGGTAACGGCCGGGTTGGGGAGCTTTTACTTTTCCCTGATACCATGCCATCCATCCATGCATTTCGGAATAAGGACCGAGGCTTGCATTTTCAGGGAAATGATTGTAACTCCCAGCTATACCGGTGTACCGAAGTGGACGCCCTTGAATAAAGTTTTCGAGTCCTTTTGCTTTTTTAAATCCTGATTTAACCAGAGATAGAAACCGTTTGGTGATACTCTTTTCCTGAATTTCGTCTCTGCTGGAAGGGATTGGTTCAGACCCTTTTGCGATACCAAAGATTTTTCCGTTCAAAGAAGAAGCAGTTTGAACCATCGATGGAACGGATAGCTCAGGCACTCCACTGTGTTGTTTTGAGCGCAAGTCCATTTTTCCATTACGGTCAAAATTTGCCATGGATCCTTTACCCATAAGTTGACTCGAGCTATCGTTTCTTGCTCCTACTGCAATTTCTCCCTCTAGAACAAGAACCTGCGAGCCCTGATCATTTGCCTGCACCACGAAACTGGTTCCTAAATCCACGAATTTTCGCTCCAAAGTATCCACTACAAAGCCAATTCCTTGAGGAGGTACCACAAGCTTTATTTCACCCTCATTAAGAAAAACGCGGTCATTGCTAATTAGCGTCATTTTAAGAGGACCCGTGCCCACGAGGTGTACCCCAGTGTCACGAAAGGCCATTTCGACTAATCCTTGCTCAATGGTGAATTCTTCCCCTTTCTTTAAAAATTGATTTTGGTGATGACCATGATCTTCCCCTTCAAGCCTAATTACCTGAGCGACCCCGAGTTCAATGGGTTTTTCGTTCGATAAATAGAAAAGGGCAAATACCAAAGCAGCGGCACATCCAATCCACGCGAACTTAGGGAAGGAGAGAGTTTGATTGGCTTTAGGTGTGGCAGATTTTGAAACACGATCCATAACCGATGATTCAAAATCTGGAGAACCCTGTTCGCTGGACATTCCGAGTTTTTCTTCCAATTCCAACCATCGGGGTTCCCCTGCCTGAACGGCCCGAGTGAGACCGGCCATTTCGATTTCCCGAGCCAGTTCGATCCTTAGCCTTTCATCGTTTTCCAAACGCTGAAGGAGCTCTGCACGTCTGGAAGGGGATACATTTTTATTTTCATGCCATGCGGCCAGTAGATCCAGGAAGTCAGGGTCTTTATCTAAGTTTTTCATGATGCGGGTTTTGGTTCCTTGTTCTCCATACATTTACGCAGAACGATATGTGCACGATGACGAAGTTGGTAAATTGCGTTGGGTTTTAAATTCATTTCTTCAGCGAGAGTTTCCATGCGCACTCCGTCGAGTCCCGCTCTAATCAAATGACGGGTACGGTCAGGTAATTCGGAAATACAGTGGAGAAGTTTATTAATTTGGTTTTGTTTCATCTCATCGGATGCTTTGACCATTTCTGGCTGGATGGCACCGGCAATGTCATGCCTGAATTTATCCATGGTGTTGGCCCGCCGACTGCTTTTGCGCCAATGATTGGACAACTGATACTTGGCGATGCTCAAAAGCCATGCCCGGAAATTCGTCCCGATCTCGTAGGAAGATAGCTTGGAGAAAGCAATAAGGAAGGAGTCCTGCGCCAAGTCCTCGGCATCCTCTAAATGGTAGACTCTGGATGCAAGGTAGCCACGGACCAATAATCCATATTCCCGAACGAGTGTCCGAAACTTGTCCTTGTCTCCCGCAAGGACATCTTGAATGATTTCATCTGGGTTAAAATTCGACATAATTTCAGTAATTATTCTGTAAATGTCTTAAGGATTTCTTTTCTTATGCGAAAAATGAAATCTTAAAAAAATTATACAAATATTAGGGAGATGTTGTGCTTTTGAAAAATGATTTATCCACTGCCCGGTCAATTTGTAAAAGCACGCTGTCCACTATTTCAAAGGCAGACTCTATACTTTCATCCGCATAACTGAGGTACCATTCCTCTTTTTCCGTATCCTTTTCTAAAACCGGGAATCCCACTAATTCAAGAAGCTGAAAAGTGTAAGGGTCATAATTGTCGACTTCCACCTCATAAACCAGGGATGGTTGATCATCCAGTTTACTCGATGGATCATTGGGTTGGTTGACTTCGATCATAACCCGATAGGGCATGGATGCGTTTTGCTCGGTGGGTAGAATATAATCAGCCGGATCGAAGGAGCCATTGGCAGTTGCCTCCGATACCGCATCGACCGAATCCTCAAGGCTGAGGTTTTTTTCTTCCGCTTCCTTCTGGGCTTTTTCCCATCCTTTGACCTTGAATGCCCAGTAGGGGAGTTGTTCCCGGTTATCGGGTGTGTCGGAAACATAGAGAGTCTTGATATGATAGAGTGACTGATTTTCTAGCCAAACCGCCAACCGGGGCGGGTTTTTGAGGGCGTATGCCGGACCGGTGCGCAAATCGATGAGCATCTTATAACCCGGATCCGGTGAGTATCGATAAGTCATTCCTTTTTCATCCATTTCAAAAAGGTCGAGGGCAGGGCCAAGATTCCCACTCAGCCCAAGTATTTTCTTAATCGGAGCAGGTTGATAATAAAACAGGAGCGTTGTAAAAATAGTAACCCCGATTACTCCGAGTACTACAGGACTTTTGATATACTTTTTCAGGGCAACCGAATTATTGAAAATATGGCCTGCGACTACCCCAATGAATAGAAAACCAGTGAGTGCATGGAGGCCAATGATTTCAATCGAGAACGGTTGAATAAAAGCAATTATCCCAGTCACTGCCATCACCCCAAACAGGATGGCATTAAAGAGGGAGACTAGTCGTCGTTTTTTCAAGTAAAATTATGCCTTGGCGGGGATAATGGCCCCGTGCTGTTGAAGAAGTCCGTGAATCTTGGATAGGGGAACCTTGATTGGCGTAGTGTTCGATTCTGCTGCCAGTGCAGCGGTTGCCCCGGCTGCCTGTCCCATTCCCATACAGGCGGCCTGTACCCGCAGACCTGAGTTGGCAAGACGATCACTGCTGACACATCTTCCAGCCACGATAATATTTTCACTTCCTTTGGGGATCAGGGCACGCAGGGGAACCGTGGGTACAGTTCCGCGTTTTAAAGGCTTGGGTCTTACCCCCGTGCGGGTGTGCAGATCAACGGGGTAAAAAGCATAGGATACTGCATCATCAAAATGACGTCCTGAGGTGTAGTCTTGAACCGAGATAAGAGTTTCTCCGAGGATACGGTAGCTTTCCCTAAATCCGGTCTCGGGCTGTAAGTGCATCAGGCGTTTTTTATCTCTTCTGACTTTTTCTAAAATTGTTTTTCTTCCCGTCAGGTTGGCCAAGGTGGCAGTGCGCGAATTAGTGGAGTCGGCCCCATGCACATAGAGCCTGTGGAGTTGTTTACTGGCTGGGTTGTGAGAACTGCCCATTTGATAAAGGTAAGACCCCGGTTGCCTTTCTTTCTCGCGGAGTCTTTCAAATCCAAGCATTCCCACGACTTCCGCTCCTCCGGTACAGTCTACAATTTGCTTGCAAAGAACCCTGCGCTTGGTCCCAAAGCCGACACAGTCCACCTGCCATCCTTTATCGGTTTTAGTAACCTTGGAAGGGAATTCGTAATAAGCGATGTCTACATTCGCTTCGCGGCATTTTTCTTCGGCCAATAAGGCGAAAATAAATTGATTAATTTGGATTTGATTATGGTGGTGAGCTCGGGGAACTTTTGAAAAATCAGGAAACTTGCCTCCATCCAGTTCCACACTTTCTTTAATGAGTTCCCATCCGATCCCAGCGATCACTTGCTTGCCCCAGGCATCAAACAATCCAGGGTAGGCGACGCCCCCAGTGGTGGTGGTGCCACCCAGTTGAAAGCTTCTTTCGACCAATAGAGTTTTAGCTCCTGCTCGGCCAGCTTGCAGTGCTGCGGTGATACCAGCAGATCCGCTCCCCACAACCAGAATGTCAACTTCATTGATGATTTCTGGTTCAAAATCCTCAACGCCGTTCTCTACCGATGCATGGGCAGTTGAAGCAACGCTCAGGCCTGCAAAAGTGGAGGCTCCAAGTATAGACTTTTGAATAAAATTACGTCGTGGATTTTGGGGTTCTGGATCTGTTTTCTTATCAGACATAATGCTAGTACTTGGGAGTTTTCTTATATTGGAAGTGAAGTTTGTTATTTATATTACATGGAAAACATTTTTATGCTACGCGATATGTTAGGAATATCAAGCAATCCATGTATATACTATTAGTTTAGATGACATGGGTGTTCTTTCTTTACTTATGGGGATGGGATTTGTTCTGATGAGTTGAGTTTTCTATGAATGATCAAATAAAAATTAGGGAGATGATGGTGACTCCAGTGGCGATAGCCGATCCTCCTCTGCGCAGTTCCTACGGGCTTCATCAACCGTATGCCCTCAGAAATATTCTGGAATTCATAAGCGAGGATGGCGTAATTGGAGTGAGTGAAACCTATGGCGGGGAGGCACCAATGAATGCTCTTTTGAGTTTAAGTGAGCAAATTCAGGGAGCTGATCCTTATCAATTGACGGGTACCCTCGCTTCTATGCTTGGCAAAAAGGGAACTGCACAAGATGCAACGCAGACTCATTTGGTTCCCGGGGAAAACCCCGTTGATGCGAATCGAAGAACTTATGCCGCAATTGAAGTGGGATGTTTGGATCTGATTGGGAAGACCGTCGGGCAATCGGTTTGTGATTTGATTGGTGGGCGGGTCCGGGATCGAGTCTCTTTTTCTGCTTATCCTTTTTACAAACATGCGGGAGGAGGAGGGGAGGGAGACGATTCACGTGAAGATAAATATGGAGAATGCCTGAGCCCGGAAACACTGGTCGGTCAGGTAATCCGGATGCGGGAAGAATATGGGTTTGGGTCGATTAAGTTTAAGGCCGGGGTACTTCACCCTGATGAGGAGATCGAAACGATTAAGCAATTATACCGGGAACTAGGTCCCGAAGTTCCACTTAGAATTGATCCTAATTCAGCGTGGACGGTGGAAACTTCGGTCCGGGTCGGAAAGGAACTGGCTGATGAGCTTGGGCGTGGAGGGTATCTTGAGGATCCGACTGCTTCAATTTCAGGAATGGCGGAGGTTCGACGGAGGCTTTTGGCTGAAGGGATTACCACCCCTTTAGCCACCAATGTGGCGGTAACCTGTTTTGATGATTTGCCGCAGGCAATTAATGAAGATGCTGCTCAGATCATTTTATGCGATCATCATTATTGGGGAGGAATGAGTCAGGTGCAGCATTTAGCGAAGCTTTGTCAAACTTTTGATCTCGGGCTTTCGATGCATTCAAATAACCACCTGGGGATTTCTCTTATGGGTATGGCCCATGTCGCGTCCGCCACTCCTCATTTGACATATGCCTGTGATACTCATTACCCGTGGCAGACTGAAGAAGATGAAATTGTAATCGGTGGACGTGTTCCCATTGTGAATGGTTGTGTTGAAATAACAGACAAGCCCGGGCTGGGGGTGGAAATTGATTACGATCAACTTGCCCGTGGACATGAGAGGTATAATCAATGTCCATATCGAAAACGGGATGACACTGCAGAAATGCGTAAGCATGTGGATCCTAAATGGGAAAGAAAATTACCGCGTTGGTAAACTATTAATAGGTTATGAGCTTCACAAGAACTGAACTGATGGACGGACTGAACTCCGTCACCACTATTCCACTGATTCCATTTCGGGATGGAAAAATCGATTTTGTTGCCCACGCAAAGAATATTACTTATCTGATGGAAAATAATCATCTTTCGGATCAGCGTCCCCGGGTAATCTGCATCGCGGGAACCAGCCTAATCCATCATGTATCCCTTGAGGATCAGAACGAGCTGATCAAAGTGACCGGAGAAGTGATGGGGGACAAAGGAGTCCTTCTTTCCGCGGTAGTTCCGAATCCCTTACCGGAAGCTGAGAACCTAATCGCAGCCCAGTCCATGATGTCACGAGCCCCTGATGCCTATTTGATTATGCCATTGGGAGGGGTGTATAGCATGGAAGGTTTTTTTGAGACATTTCATTCTTTTGGTGAGAAAATGATGGGTAATTTTAATGCCCGGCTTTTGTACTATCACCGTCAAAGCCGAGATCTGGAGACGGTGGTTCGTCTTGTGCGAGAATCTTCTGCATTTATTGGGATCAAAGTGGGAACCCAGGAGAATGAAGTTACAGATTTATGCGAGTCAATTGGGAATCAGGGAATGGTAATTTGGGGGGTAGGAGATCGCTCAACGGAGGCTGCCCGTTTAGGTGCCCGTGGTCATACCTCTGGGATTTCCGTTCTTTTTGCCCGGGCAGGTGACCTGATTAATAATGCTCAACGGGTTGGTGATTTTGAGACTTCTCAGGAGATTGAGAATCGGATTTCTGCCTTTGAGAAAATACGTTTTGAAAACGGTCGGGTATATAATTATTCCGCTGTGGTGGAAGCAATGATTGAATCTGAATTTGATGACATCGATTCAGGTGATGGTGGCCCGTTTAATCCTCGTGTGCCGGATGATGTGGCCAAGAGAGTGAAGGATTCAATTACGGCTATTCTAGACTTGCACTGATTAATATCAGTAAATCAAAAAATAAAGTCAGGAAGAAAGTAAGCGAGGGCAAGGACGGTAATTCCACCACATATTCCCTGCAGGGCAATAACGATGGAAAAAGTCTTGAAAGTTTCAGCCTCGGTAAAGCCGGCCAGTTTTCCGACCACCCAGAACCCGCTATCATTCATCCACGGAATCGGTTTGGCTCCACACCCGATAGCCAGAGCAAGGTATACCGGGTGAATACCGATTCCTTGTTCCACCAGACCCCCAACTATGCCGATAGAGGTGACCATGGCCACGGTGGCACTTCCCTGGGCAATCCGGATAACAGAGGTGGTAAAGTAGGCCACCACTAAAATAGCGAGGGATCCAAATTCCTGACTGCTTACAAAATTGGAAACTTCCAAGCCGAGAGATGTTTGTTGAAGAATTCCACCAAAGGCTCCACCCATTCCAGTTATAAGAATGATCACGCCTGCTCCCTGGAGAGAAGATTTGACCGAGTCGGACAAGTCTGACTTGGAGGAAATTTTGGATTTCATAAGTTGCCTTAGGGCGAGTAATGCCCCCAGGGTAAGGGCAATATTTTTATCCCCGAGAAGAACAAATAGATCGAGCAATCCACCCCATCCATTTTTATTGAGA
>CAWVXY010000023.1:0-43598 GCA_963934295.1 uncultured Opitutia bacterium | reverse complement strand
CTTCTTTCTTTGCCTCTTCCTTGGGTGCCTCTACTTCTTCACTTTTTGCTTCGGCCTTAGGAGCTTTTTCCTCCGCTTTTACTTCGGGTTCAGCAGCAGGGGCATCTTCTTTCTTTGCCTCTTCCTTGGGTGCCTCTACTTCTTCACTTTTTGCTTCGGCTTCAGGAACCGATTTACCTTTTTGAGCACGTGCAAGTCGCTTAGTCGCTTCGCGTTCAGATTTCTCTAACCATTCTTCAGGAGTAAGTCTACCCTGACGAATCAGGCTCTTCGCAGTGTCAGTGGGTTGAGCACCAACTCCGAGCCAGTGATCAATTCGCTCCATTTTAAGCTTAAGTTCTTCAGTACGGGAATGAGCCTGAGGATTATAAGTTCCTAAAACTTCAATAAACTTTCCGTCTCGACGGGTTGTTGCAGGAGTAACAACCATACGGTAAAAAGGGGCATGGCGTGCTCCGTGTCTTTGCAAGCGAATCTTGATCATAATCTACTAATTAATTGAAGGGTACGAAATTAAGGAAAAAGTAAAAAGGAAAGATTATTTCCTTCATTCTGTCAATGCAAAAGCCCTAATACCAAGGGTATCAGAACGCGATTAGATTATTCTAATTCAACGGAAGCCAACAAAGCAATCTTGTCTTTTTTCAAACGATCGTTTAATTATGGTTTTTATGCCTATATCATCCGTTCCCAAAAGGGCTAATGGACAAAAGACAAAAGCCCGTCTCCTGCGAACAACCGAAAAATTGTTTGCATCAAAAGGTGTCGCGGGTGTCACCATGAGGGGTATTACTCAACAGGCTAAAACTAACCTTGCATCCGTAAATTATCATTTTGGAACCAAAGAAGCCATGGTTTTAGAAATGATTAAGTCAAAAATTGAACCGATCAATGCGAAAAGAAGGAAAAGACTTGCCGAAGCCAAATTAAAATATCTTGGTAGTCCATTAACCACAGATGAAATATTTAGGGCTCTCATTCGCCCTGTGGGAGAACAGGTTGAGAAAGAATTGAAGAACCAAACCGGTATTTTAGAAATTATTTCACGTAGTTTTACCGAACCGGCAAGTTTCCTAGAGAAGATTCATAATAGATTTTTTGGTGAATTGTCACAAGTTTTTATGAATGAACTCAAAATTGCCCATCCGTACGCCAAAGAAGAGGACTTATATTGGAATTATCATTTTGCTGTTTCCTCGATGCTTGGAGCTCTTGCTCAACATAATCGAATTAGAGATTTTTCATCAGGCAGATGTAATGGAAATGCTATACAGGAAATGATTGAAAGACTTATCATTTTTGTATCCCAAGGTTTTGAAGCCGGCATTAAAAAAACGCAATGAAAACAACTACTTTTTTAATATTACTTCCCGCCTTCATCTTTCTTTCATGTCGCTCAACAATAAAAGATTCCACATCCGTCGAAAAAAAGATCGTTCCCGATAAATGGAATGCTGATTTATCGGGATTCGTTCAAAAGGATATAAAAAATTACTGGGCACATGAATTTAATGCTACCGATCTTATTGAGTTAATAAAACTCTGTAATAAAAACAATCCTGAGCTTAATTCGATGTACCAAAGAGTTGTGGCTCGAGGAGAGGATGCAACCATGGCTGGAGCCATGCTTTTGCCTCATGCCAATGCGAATGTGTCCGGTTCAAAAACGAAGCGAAATTTAATTGGATTCAATTTTCCGAATAGTGAAACTTCTTTTACATCCAACAGCTTTAGCTCGGGCATAAATATAAGCTGGGAATTAGATCTTTGGGGGAAAATGAAAGACTACAAACAATCAGCCAAAAAAAGATTTGAAGCAGATTTATTGGACTACGAAGCAGCTAGATTGTCTCTTAATGGGCAAGTAGCAAAAGCTTGGTTTAACCTCTTAGAAAATTCTCATCAGATTCAATTAGTTAATAAAACGATTGAGACCTATTCTCAAAATCTATCCTTTATAAATAATCGTTATGAAAAAGGGTTGGCCACCGCTCTCGAACAAAAATTAGCTGAAGCAAGCTTCAAATCTTCTCAAGCCACATTGGCTCAAATGAAAAGATTTGAAAATAACCTCACTCGAATTCTTCAGGAGTTAATTGGATCTAAACCAAACGAAAGTTTTACCATTAGCACACCAGCTTCTCTGCCAAAACTAAGTATGCCTCCCCTTCCTCCCACCCCTTCTGAAGTCGTTAACGCTCGCCATGATTTATTATCAGCGAAGCTTCAAATTGTTGCTTCCGGACTGGATTTAAAAGTAGCAGAAAAAAACCTTTTACCTTCATTTACTCTTACTGGAAGCCCTGGTAGCCGATCTGATAACTTTGAAGATTTAATCGATAAAAAGTTTCGTGTCTGGGATATTTCAGGTGGTATAAGTCAACCACTCTTTCAAGGTGGTAGATTGCGTGCCGGAGTAAGAAAAGCTAAAGCTTTACAAAATGCCGCGTTACTTAATTTTAAATCAATTGCTCTACGTTCTTTTTACGAAGTTGAAAACACTCTTTCCGCTGACAAACATTTTTCATCAGAGGAAAACAAACTTGAAGAGGCTTCCAATGCATTAAAAAAAGCTGCCGATCTAAGTTGGGATCGATATCAAAGTGGATTAGAAGGAATTTTCAATACTCTTGATACCCGTAGGCGTGCCTTCGATGCTGAAAGTCGGTTTTTATCTGCCAAAAAAGAACGTATTTTGAATCGAATTAATCTCTACATTGCAATTGGCATGAATGCAGTTGCACCTGAACTATGAAAAAAATCGCCATATTTGGTCTATGCGGACTCATCATTGGAATAGCAGTCTTCGTCGGAAAAATTCTCGTCGACAGTAAACCGGTAGCTGAGCCCAAAGAAATTGTGGCTTCGCTTCCTTTTGTTGATATCATTGTGGCTAAACGTATATCGCAAAAAGCCGCAATTGAAGCTTATGGTACTGTTCAAGCTCGTACACTTACAAATCTAATTGCAGAAGTTCCCGGATTAATTGAGGAAGTGGCTCCTTTCGATACAGATTCTGATCATGGAATATCGTCTTTTCGTGCTGGAGGTTTTTTTGAAAAAGGAGATTTACTGGTCAAGATTGAAGACACGGATTTGGTTGCCAGAGAAGCGGAAGCCTTTGCTAACCTTAGGCGAAACGAATATCAATTAGCTCAGGAAGGCGCACTTGCAGATCAGGCTAAAACTGAATGGGGCGACCGAGACTGGAAATTGGCTTCTGACTTAGTCAAAAGGGTTCCCCAAATTCTTAAAGCAGAAGCTGAGGCCAAAGCAGCAGAGGCACTTCATGCTCAGGCCAAAAAAAATGTTAGCAAGGCGATGGTACGAGCTCCCTTTCGTGGTAGAATCTTAGATATATTAGCCGATGTGGGACAGCAAGTAGGTGCTGGAGCTCCGTCATCCCTCGCTAAAATATATTCAATTAAAACAGGTGATGTGCATTTATCCCTTAGTAGTAAAGAAATTTCCTTTCTGAACTTTGATGAAGGTTCCCCCCAGGGAAAAGACCAAATTATCGCCCAAATTATTAATGACAATGGAAAAATAATTCATAACGGTTCAATTGATCGCTCCCAGGGTATCATTGATCCCAAAACACGCTTACACAATGTAGTTGCAAGCTTTGAAAACTGTTTTACCGATCCCTATGAAAAAAAGCTTAAAATCAAACATCCATTAAGTATTGGTCAGTTTGTTAAGCTTAATTTAATCGGGCCCGAAATTAATGTTTTTATCATTCCAATCTCTGCATTCAGGGAACAGGATACCATTCTTGTTCTTGATCAGGAAAATAGCCTCACATTTAGAAAGGTGGAAATAGTAAAGAAAGATGGACTGGAAGCCTGGGTCAGCAAAGGAATCAAAGAAGGTGAGAAAATTTGTATCACCCCATTAGACATTATAGCGGAGGGAATGAAAGTTAAGGTTTCCCCCTCATCATTGGATTCAAATAAGAGTCGTCCATGATTGCCTGGTTCGCAAAAAATGGCGTTGCTGCCAATCTACTGGCCGGCATTATTCTACTGGCCGGAATCATTTCCATTCGGAGCCTAAAAATGGAACTCTTCCCGGATTTCGATCTCGACATTGTAACCGTCTCTGTAATTTACCCTGCTGCTGCCCCTTTAGAAGTTGAAGATGGAATTTGTAAACAAATTGAAGAAAAAATTTGGGATCTCACTGGTATTAAAGAAATGACTTCATTTGCCCGGGAGAATACCGGAGTGGTAAGCATTCAAGTTGAAAAAGGGAAAGATGCCAAAATACTTGCTGATGAGATCAAAGTGAGAGTTGATGCAATTAATAATTTTCCAGAAGAAGCGGAAAAACCCATTGTGGAAGTTATGACGGCGAAGAGGAGGGTTCTAGCGTTAGCAATTCATGGAAATTGTGATCTAAAATCACTTCGTAATCTTGCAGAAAAAACTCAGGATGACCTGACCCATATTCCAGGAATAACTCAGGTCGAGATTTCGGGAATAAGGAGACCTGAAATTGGTATTGAACTCTCCGAGCATGCAATGAGAGAGCATGGATTAAGTTTCGACTCGGTTTCTCGATCTCTTTCTCAAAATTCAGTCGATGTTCCAGGAGGAGTAGCAAGAACAACTGCGGGAGAAACTCTCATCAGAACCACAAGTAAAGCACGGGAAGGAAAAGAATTTGATCAAATTGAAATTGTTTCCTCCCCAAATGGTTCTTCCGTCCAGCTGAAAGATATTGCACTGGTTAAGGATGCTTTTGAGGACAAGGTATTATATACAACTTTTCAAGGGCAACCTGCCGTTACACTAAGAATATTTCGCGTTGGCAAACAAAGTCCGCTCGATATCTCAAAAAAGGTATCCAAATATGTAGATAGTAGAAAATCCAGCCTTCCGGGTGATATTAAAATGACCATTTGGCAAGATAGTTCCTATTACTTACAAGGTCGATTGGATATGATGATCCGGAATGCTCAGCATGGATTAATCCTTGTATTTTTGGTCCTGTCCTTTTTCCTTCGTCCATCTCTAGCATTTTTTGTGGCTCTAGGTTTACCGATTTCTTTTATGGGGGCATTCGCAACCATGGGGGTAATCGGAGCATCTATTAACCTTGTATCACTTTTTGCTTTCATAGTTGTATTAGGAATTCTAGTAGACGATGCAATTGTAGTCGGAGAGTCCGTATATACATTGGGAAAAAAGGGACACAGCCCAATCGAAGCATCAATAAGAGGGACTCAACTAGTTGCAATGCCGGTTACCTTTGCTATCCTGACTAGCGTTGTTGCCTTCGTCCCCCTCCTTTTCCTTCCTGGTTGGCTCGGTAAGCTAATGAAAGATATCCCACTTGTGGTTATTCCCGCTCTATTATTTTCACTGGTTGAATCAAAGTTTATTTTACCCTACCATTTAACATTCTGTAAGTTTAATAAAGGTAGAAAAAATGGATTCTTTCGAATGCAGGAATCGATTGCCGATGGACTCGAACGCTTTATCGCGAAAGTTTATTCTCCTTTTTTAAGCCGTTGCCTACGACTACGATGGCCAGTAGTTGCCGTTTTTGTGGGAATTCTTATTGTTATATCCGCACTTATAATCGGCGGTCATGTTAAATCTGTTCGAGGAGTTCCCCCTGTTCCCTCGGATTATATATCGGTCAAAATAACGATGCAGGATGGCGTGCCAGCTGCGACTACCGAAAAATCCATCAAATTAGTCGAAGAAGCAAGAATTGAAGTGATCAAATATTTAGAATCAATGGGAGAACCAAATCCGTTTAGGTATGATATGATAACGATGGGTGCACAGCCATTTTCTGGTGGCCCGAAAAGTTCCTCCAATATCGTGACCGGATCAAATATGGGAGAGATAAGCGTCGAACTTATAAAATCTGAAGACCGCACCCGAAGTGCTCCGCAGATCTCTGCCCTTTGGCGTGATAGGATAGGTCCTTTACCAGGAGTCAAACAGCTTTATTTTGGAGATGTTGCCGCAGGGGGAAGCAAAACAGCTCTTGATATTGAAATCGCAGGGCAAGATTTAGAATCCATGACTAGGGCTGCGTTTCAACTTAAAGAACAACTCAATAAATACCAGGGTCTCTTTGATATTTCGGACACCTACTCGGGGGGAAAGAGAGAATTAAAATTGAATCTTAATTCAGCAGGTCGTGCCTTGGGGCTTACTCAGGCTGATCTTGGTCGCCAAGTCCGCCAAGCTTATTACGGAGAAGAAATCCAAAGAATTCAACGTGACCGCGAGGAAATTAAAGTGATGCTTCGTTATCCACTTAAGGATAGAAAAAGCCTAAGTGCTTTAGAAAACTTGAGAATACGAACACCCAATGGAATTGAAGTGCCTTTGGAAGAGATTGCAGAAACCGGATATGGACAAGGTTATCCAACAATAAAGAGGTCCGATCGAGCGAGAATTATAAATGTTCAATCCTCCGCAGATAAATTAATTGCTGACATTCCCAGTATTGAGAGAGATTTAGATCAATCTTTTCTTCCATCCATCAGAAAAACATTTCCTGATTTGCGATTTTCTTTTGTCGGCGAACGCAAAGAACAAAATGAAAGTGATTCAAGTCTCGCTCAGTCAGGTTGGATAGCACTTTTTATTATATATGCATTATTAGCAATTCCATTTCGTTCCTATTTTCAACCACTTCTAGTTATGTCGGTCATTCCTTTCGGATTAATTGGAGCCGTATTGGGACACTTAATTTTTTCGATTCCGCTTAGCCAACTTTCAATGTTTGGAATTGTCGCCTTAACGGGTGTAGTGATTAACGATAGCTTGGTACTGGTTCACTATGTGAATCAAAAAAGTAAGAATTCTTCTTTAATTCAAGCAGCAAGAGATGCGGGAATGGCTAGATTTCGGCCCATTCTCCTAACCTCTCTTACTACTTTTGTAGGACTTCTTCCTATTTTGTTCGAGCGAAGCTTACAGGCTCAATTCCTCAAGCCAATGGCGATTGCTATTGGTTTTGGGGTTTTATTTGCCACATTTATAACATTGATCATGGTTCCATGCCTGTACCTCATTTTAGAAGATATTATTCAAGTCTTCAGAAAAAGCCTAAGATGGATTGGAATAGGTTCAATCAATACTACAAAGCCAAACCTTCCATCTGAAGATAACCTCAAACAGTTTTAAATCCTGAGGCTAAGAGCGTTTCAAAAAATGGTTCAGTGTTTTCTTTAGCCACAATCTCTACTTTTACTTTTTCGAAACCTGCATCTTTTATCATTTTAAAAAGATCATTTTCAGCAAAGCCTAACCAACGATCGTTGTACAACTGGCGAGCCTTTTCAAATTGGTGTTGCTTTAAATCTATAATAATTAATTGCCCACCCGGTTTCAATATACGATTAGCTTCTAATAATGCAATTTCAGGTCTTTCAGCGTGGTGTAAAGACTGACTCAACAAAGCCAAATCAACGGAACAGTCTTTAAGGGGAACTTTTTCAAGATCGCCTAATTTATAAACCAAATTGGAAAGTCCATTTTTTTTTGCCAGTTCAGTCCCAACACGAACCATACTTTTAGAACGATCAATGCAATATACTTTTTTTGCACGCTCAGCCAATAACTGCGAAATCGTACCCTCTCCTGCCCCAAGATCTGCTATAATTATTTCAGGAACAAGGCGAAAAAGAAAATGGCCAATCGCGTCCCACGAACGACCTGGGACATAGTTTTTGCCTAATCGTTCTGCAACCTCATCAAAATATTGCTCGCTTGCCCGCCTCCTTCTTTCAACAATTCTTTGAAGAGATGATTGATCAGATATCCAAAACTCCTCATCTGAATCAGTGTCTAAAGCAAAACGCACAATTTCAAAATGTTTGGATGCACCGAGGGATAATATGTAAAAAGTTTTCTTTCCCTCTTTACGATCTGCCACCATGTTATGCCTTCTTAGTAAAGCAAGATGGCTCGAAATTCGGGACTGCCCCATTTCAAGAATTTCCTGAAGTTCAGCTACGGATAATTCTTCTTGGTCTAAGAGTCTAAGCATACGTAACCGAGTACTATCCGATAATACCTGGAGAACTTCAGTTACTTTTATTGTCATACCTTCCTAGGATTTCCTAAAGAAGTGATCTTTGGCAAATCTCTTTTTGAAATGTAGTTAATTTAATTTGAAAACCACATTTCAGAATTCGATTTATTTCTTATCTACCCAACGGGATAATCCTTTAATTTTCCAAGTCTGAATATTTCCAGCGACATCAGTTTCTACAATATCTTCTATCTTTTTCCCAAGGAGCATCTGTCCTAATGGAGTGAGGTAAGATAGAACATTGTTTTCAGGATCACTATCCCATGCTCCAAGCACAGTGTATGTTTGGCTATCTGATGTGGACTGATCTACTAATTGAACAATGGAACCAATTCCTATTGAATCTGTAGGAGCGTCAGAAAAATCTGTTGGTTTGGCCCGCATGATATCGGACTGTAATTCAGATTGTCTGGCAAGAAGGATTTTCTGTTCATCCTTGGCCATATGATATTCTGCATTTTCCCGCAAGTCTCCGTGTTCACGAGCAACTTCGATTGCGAGTGAATTCTCTGGGATTTTAACCTTGGTTAATTCGTCCAAATCCTCAATTTTCCGATCATAGCTGGACTTAGAAACAATTAAGGAATCATCAGTAACCGTTGAACTGCTAGAGGAACTACTATTTGAACCACCATCCAATAAATCCTGTATTTCCGGATACCTTTTTATAAATCGAGCTAACAGAGAACGTTTGCTGAGATCTTCAAAACCAGGATTAAGAAGTAGGGCTTGTGCCAGATCTTGAGCGTTTTCAGCTGTACCCTTACTCAAAATATCAGGAAGTAATTCTTTATCGTCTGATAAAATTTCTGCCAAAGGAATCCGACGCGTGGTAGCATTTTGTAAGGACTCGTAATCAATTGCTGAAAATACAGCAGTTAAAAGCCTTGGGTTGATCAAATCCTTAAGTAGGTCTTTAAATTTAGCCAACTCGCGAAATTTCAACATCCATAATAAAACAGGGGCCTTTAAAGTTTGCTCATCCAAACAAAGTGACAAGGATTTTATAAGTAATTTCGACTCCTCACGATCAATGAGAAAATGGGCACATTCTCCTGAAAACTTAACGGAGGTATTTTGAAGCAGGTTAAGAATAATAGACTTCCAATTATCTGAATAAACCCGGGTTACAAGATCAAGAAAACGGCTATGAAACTTGGTTGGTAAAAGATCAGCTAACCGAGGTAAATCTTCTTCGCACTCGTGCAAAATGGACGCAGATGTGGGTTCTAATTTTTCAACATCCTCTTCAACATCTCGGGCTAAGTTATTTCGCACCCAAATTCCATATAAACGATCGGCTTCACTTAAATTTCGGGCTTCTAAAATTGCATTTGTTAGATCCTCGAGCACTTGCGGTAAATCAGCTTGGAGGTCTTCTTTTTCAGATGCTAAATCATAAAGCTTTTCGGCTAAAGCAATTTTTTCCTTGGATCTTTTCTCATCAAAGAAGTCTTGAAGAATTTCCTGTTCAGGTTTTACCGGTTCATCCCTCAATACATAGGGTTCTGTTTTTTTATTAGGAACCGCAACCCGTGGATCCTTAACTAAAAGTTTTTTAGTAGCCGTCCACCATTTTTTGCCTTTCGTTGGGCCAAAAAGGAAACCAAGAATTCGTTCAAAATCACGGTTGGCGGCACACCCGTCCTCAAATTTAGATAAAATCTCAATGATTAAATCCACGGGGGTTTTCTTAGCCATCAGGTCAATTTCTTCAGGATTTGAACGATGCCGCGAAATGATATGGTCATCTTCAAGAATTTCAATTTTGCCGAGACAAAAAACTGGATCCATTGCATGGCTTTTTCTTTCTCCTTCTTCAAAATCAATAAGAAGCATGCCACGATCTGAATCAAAGCCGGTTATTTTGCCAAGGCCCCAACTCCGATGGATGCATGAGGCACCTTCAGTCATAGCCTCTAAGGCTGGGCGTGAAGATTCAAGGGAAGGATCTTTTTCGATCAACTGATCGATATTTTCAACATTCATTCAGGTTCGGCGGGTAAGATATAACTGGGCAATTGTTAAGATATTAGAAAAAGTTCTATCATAGGATAAACATAAGAAATAGCGAGCGAAAAGGTGCTTAGAATGGAATGATTTTTTATTCCGTGTGTGCTTTGGGTTGAGGAACACGGAATAAAAAATATGCAGGGACAAGCAAAAACAATGCACCAGCCAAGTACGCGGTTGATGATCCATATTTAAAATATACCGTTCCCGCAATTAAGGGACCTATTGCTCGTGCCATCGAACCGGATGAACGAAATACACCAAGATGAAACCCTTGATCCTGCTCGCTGGAATACAATGATGTAAGCGATGTCAATGTTGGACTAATAAAAGCGACCCCGGTTGACATTAAAAACAATGCAAAATAGAACCAAGTCTCATTCTTACTGATGGAAAGCAAAGTAAAGGCCAAAAGACCTATAAACACCCCAAGTAAAGCCATTCGTTTCTCTCCGATTGTCCCTACAAACCTTCTCACAAAAAAACCCTGAGCAAAAATTAAGGTTACCCCAATAAGCAAAAACATTTTAGCTATATCAAGGGGAGCATATGAAAATCTCTCCACGGCCAAGAAGGTCAATGTAAATTCCATACCTGAAAAAGAAATCATATAAAATAGGTATGCTAAGCAGGTGTTACTCACCGCACTGTCCTTGATCCTGCCAAGTTGAAAAATTACTGGTTTTGTCTGTTCTCCCTTCCCTCTTTTTTCTTCCGGCAAAGTTTCTTTAAAAGAAAGAGTTAACCAAGTCCAATTAATAACAGCCAAGGTAAAACTGATCAATGCTGCCAGAGAAAAAGGATTCAAACCCAATATGGAATCGGTTTCATTTCCCCATGACCACTGAGAAGCAAAACCGCCCAGTGCGGGTCCTATTATAAAACCAAGACCAAAAGCAACGCCAACAAATGCCATTCCTTTGGACCGGGATTCACGGGAAGTCACATCTGCAATTGAGGCAGTTGCCACTGATAGATTTCCACTCGCAACTCCACCAAGAATGCGAGAAATCACCAAAATCCAAAAATCACCTGCAAAAATCCACAATGCATAACCAAGACAGGTTCCCCCTAGGGTAAACATTAGAACCGGACGCCTTCCTATCTTATCAGATAACCGACCCCAAATCGGTGCGAAAAAGAATTGTAAAATTGCATAGAGAGAACCAAGTGCTCCACCAAAAATAACGGTTTCAAAACGAAAGCTAGAGTTTTGGTTGTTCCCTTCAAATGCGAATCCTTG
This sequence comes from uncultured Opitutia bacterium, assembly GCA_963934295.1. Taxonomy (GTDB): domain Bacteria; phylum Verrucomicrobiota; class Verrucomicrobiia; order Opitutales; family Seribacteraceae; genus Seribacter. The sequence continues at coordinate 32,278 of CAWVXY010000023.1, read as the reverse complement.
AATGAACATTACAAAATCAGTTAAAATCCCTCCTCCAAGCAAAATTTCTCGATTCAGGTAATGATCAAGCATCGCGGGAAAAAGTGGAAAAATAACCGAAAACCCGACCATATCCAAAAAAATAGTAAGGAAGACAACTCCAAAGGTGGCTCGTTTTCTTTTAGCCATTTCTTTTTCTGTTTCGCTCATAAACCTCCTCCATTCTTACTCTGCTTTTGAATAGAAAGATTACGCAAGGCTAAGGATACATTGTCAGGAACAAGTTCAGTTTCACGATTACCAAAAAGATGAACCTGTTTGATCAAACTCGAACTTGTATAAAAATACTTTTCATTTGGCATTAAAAAAATAGTTTCTAGTTCAGAGTCTAAATGACGGTTCATCTGGGCCATTTGGAATTCATACTCAAAATCTGAAACCGCTCGTAATCCCCGTACCACTACACTCGCACCAATCTGCTTTGCGTAATCCACGAGTAGTCCACTGAAAGGTGCCACCGACACATTTGCGAAATCCGAAATATTTTCAACCAAAAGCTTCAATCGAGTATCGCAATCAAACGCTGTTTTTTTATCAGAATTATCTGCAGAAACCGCAACCATTATGCGGTCGAAAATTTTAGAAGCTCGTTCTAAAACATCAAGGTGTCCATAAGTTACTGGATCAAAAGTGCCTGGGTAAATCGCGATGGTCATAAAATAAAACCCTTAACAATAGCTAAGAATGAGAACAAGTCCACAACCAAGGATGCCTTGTTATTGCAAAAGCGATTTAAGCATGTATCTTTGAAACTCTCTTGGATGAATTTACCTAATTTACTCACTCTCTCTAGAATTCCATTAATGTTGGTGGTTATAGCCTTTTTGTATCCGCCTCCCGAAACCTCCCTGCCTTGGTTACGTACCAGTGCACTTGTTATTTTTCTTTTTGCCGCACTGACAGATTGGTTAGATGGATGGTTAGCCAGAAAATTTGGACAAGTTTCTGAGTTCGGTAAATTCATGGATGCCCTGTCAGATAAAGTTTTAACCTTGGGTATGTTTATAAGCCTACTCGCTTTGGACGAAATTGCTCGTTGGGCACTTTTCCCAATTTTGCTCATTTTATCGCGTGAATTTCTAATTACTGGTTTGCGATTAGTAGCAGCGGGTCGAGGAAAAACCCTTGCAGCCGAGAAAGTTGGTAAATTAAAAACAGTGATTCAGTTAACCTGCATTTGCCTTTTTTTAGGAAAAATGGCGGTGGAAAACGACTTTACTGGAATTTTTTCTCCAGAATTCCAGGATAACCTAACCCAGCTTTTACTTCTGGGAGGAAGAATTACCTTAATTGCCGCAACCATTATCACTGTATTATCGGGAATCTTATATCTTGCCAAGTATTGGAGGTTTTTTATCGAGGAAAATGAATAATGGATTTTTTAATTAAATCCTTATCTACCCTCGGTCCGATAGGTAGTAAATTACCCGCCCCTGGTACATTTGGTTCAATTGCAGGTATAGGGGTATTTTCTGCCCTTATTTGGTTCACATCCATCTCCTCTATTTATATTATGGGCATTTTTGTTATTCTTTTTGTTTTAGGAATTCCTTTATGTACATATGCAGAAATTCTGCTAAACAAATCAGATCCTCCTGAAGTAATTTGGGATGAATTTACAGCCATCCCGCTTGTATTTATATTTTGTCTTGAAGATATAAATCCAGAATCCCTCAATAGATCCTTACTTTTTCTATGTGTAGGATTTATTCTTTTTAGGATTTTTGACATAGCAAAACCAATTGGAATACAAAAACTCCAATCATTACCCAAAGGGCTCGGAGTTATGATTGATGACTTGGCCGCTGCTCTTGTATCTGCCTGCCTTCTCTACCTGTTTAAAACTTTTCCTTTGTCTTTTTGATATTTTGCTCTTCTAATTTATATGGTAATGAGTGAATCAGGAGAAAATAGTATAAAAAAAGACATTTCTTTTACACTTGAAGTTTCAAATAAAATGGGCATCCATGCACGCCCAGCTGCAATGATTGTCAGAATTGCGTCACGATTTGAAGGGGATATTTGGGTTGAAAAAGAAGATGAAAGAGTTAATGCAAAAAGCATTATGGGAATAATGATGCTTGCTGCTTCGAAGGGTACGATCTTAACATTCCATGTAGACTGTTCTAAAAGTGATGAATTTCAAAAAGAAATGAACGAGCTATTCAGCTCAAAATTTCAAGACGAATGATTTGCCGTCTCTATTTCATCAATTCTGAAACGCGATCGTCGTAAAAAACCTTTAAACAAGCTTTCACTTCCGAAGATCTTCTCATCAGTGTGACCCGATCCTTCAATTTCATGGCTTCCTCCATAGTAAATCGTCGCCCAAAAAACTTCAACTCGGGCAATAAGGTTCCAGTCGCACTAAAACTATTTAAACCTAAACCAATTAAAAGAGGTAAAAAATGAGGGTCACCTGCAATTTCGCCACATAATGTGACCTCGACACCTTTTTGCTTAGAAACTTTAAATATGTGCGACAAGGCACGAATAACCGCGGGATGATGTGGCTCGTAAAGGTATGCAATCTGGTTATTAATCCGGTCCACTGCTAATAAATATTGCACGAGGTCATTTGTGCCTACGCTGAAAAAGTCTACCTCGTCAGCAAGCAAATCGCATATAGTGACAGCAGACGGGGTTTCTATCATACACCCAACTTCAATTTTATCATCGAATTCAATGCCTCTCTCTTTCAGCTGCCTTTTTGCAGTAAATAAAAATTCCTTAGCCCGGACAAGTTCCCCCACTCCACTTATCATGGGAAACATTATTTTTACTTTGCCTAATGAGCTTACTCTTAAAATAGCACGCAATTGATCTAAAAATATTGCGGGGTTTCTGAGACAATACCGAATAGCCCTAAAACCCATAAATGGATTTTCTTCTTTTTCACGACCAATAGAATCAAGAATCTTATCCCCCCCGAGATCAAGGGTTCGAATCGTTATGGTTTTTCCACCAGCCGCAGAAATAATTTCACGGTAATCTTCAAATTGTTGATCTTCACTGGGTATTTGATTTTTTCTTAGAAAAATTGATTCTGTCCTGAAAAGACCAACTCCTTCGCAACCATTTTCAATTCCACTACCGACTTCTTCGGGCGAATCTGCGTTCGCGAAGAAATTAATCTTGGTTCCATCTTTGGTTTGTGCTGGAAAATTCGATTCCTCATTAAGTAAATCCTTAATTCTCTTTCTACGTAAACTAACTTTCCCGTAGCGAAAAAGGGTGGTTTGGCAAGGATTGATGATGGCCAAACCTTCAAAACCATCAATAAGAATGGAATCCCCTTCGGATAATTTTTCCGTCAGTCCTCTTAATCCAACTACAGCAGGCACTCCACTAGCACGTGCCATAATTACAGCATGGCTTGTTCGCCCACCCGTATCCGTGGCAATTCCAAGAATTTTAGAACGGTCCAAGGAGGCGGTATCGGATGGGCTTAAATCTTCTGAAACCAGAATTCTTGGTTCCCCAAGAAAAGCAGTGCCCGCTGCTGTAACCCCTACAAGATTACCCAATAATCGTTTTGAAATATCCTTTAAGTCTGATGCCCTCTCCCGCAAGTATTCATCTTCTAGCTGATTAAAATAATCATGATAGCGCTGAGTAACCCGATAAACACATTGTTCGATATTATCTCCCGTTTGCTTAATATCTTTTTGGATATCGTCAAAAAGAGCCTTATCTTCAAGTACTAATAAATGGGCATCAAAAATTCCGGCTTCTTTTTCACCTAAATTTTTGGAAACTGCATTTCTAATCTCGGCAATTTGATCTCTGGTAATTTCAACCGCATCTTTAAAACGTTCAAGCTCTGAAGCTTGCTCGGATTCACTAATTTGATAATGGGGAACCTCAATATCTCCATGTAAGAATCGAAACACAGCACCATGGGAAACTCCGGGAGATCCAGGAATTCCATAAAGTATAATCTCTTTCTTTTCTTCAGACATAAAAACTCAAGTATACAAAAATGAAAACATTATGTACCATGACCTAAATTCAAAAGGATTGAAAACAAAAACCTTGGTTATCCATAGCAAATTCGAGAAACCCAAAAATGACTATTCTCTCCTAATGATTTCTTGATTACATTCACCACAGAGTCAACGCATTGATCTTCAGGTGCAAAACTAAAACAGCACGATCCACTTCCGGAAACATGAAATTGAAGACCAAAACATTTTTTAAGTTCTTTAAAAAGTGGCTTTAAAAACAAGTATTTCTTTAAAATAACTTGTTCAAAATCATTATAAAATAATTTACAAACAGGAAGAATTCCATTTTTCCATTTTTCGACACTTTCCTCTGCCCACATTGAATCACAATATGATGATTCTTTTGCAATTTCCTCATAAAGTAGAGGAGTGGAGAAACCCAAGGGTGGTTGAAACAAAAATATTCTCTGACCATTCAATTCTTTTTTTCTTGGCCCCGAGAGATTAAGTACTTGCTCTCCCCTTCCGCTCGCATGACCTAAACCATTTGATAAAAAAAAGGGGCAGTCAGAACCTAATTTTTCAGCTAACTCTAGAAGCCCGGACTGCCCTACAGGCTGTCCATGTATAAGATTAAGAGCACGAAGGGTGGCAACTGCATCTGAGCTGCCCCCACCCAAACCGGCCATCTGCGGGATTCGCTTTGTTATATTCACTTTTACACCGGTTCGGTCTCCAGTAAATTTCCGCCATTCCTCAATAGCCCGATAAGCTAAGTTGTTAGATCCTGACAAGGAAGTGTCTTCCTTACAATTGCATATAATCTCATCCCTTTCCCCGGTTTTTAATAATGTTATTTGGTCCGAAAGCTCAATGGTTGATAAAATTGAGTTTACTTCATGATAATGATCCTCCCTCTTTCCTGTAATCGCGAGAAACAGATTTATTTTTGCAGGTGCTTGGAGGGAGACTTGAGATATCGCATTTTTAGGATTCATTAAAGTATCCTTTTATGCATAACAAAATATCAACTTCTATGCGACGAGAAAGAATAGGATTGGCTAAGCGAAATGAGCACGCATGATGTTATAAATGCTAGATTCTAAAACTGAAGTCATACTCGCCCTAGATGTTGAAAGTCGGGCAAAAGCGGAGAAAATCTTGGTCGCAACTGGGGCAAAGCTCAAATGGGTAAAAATTGGATTACAGACCTACTTACGTGATGGTCCAAATTTTCTTCATGAAGTAGCATCAAGCGGAAAAGAAATATTTTTAGACCTCAAGTTACATGACATCCCAAATACAATGGTTAAAGCAATTGAAAGTCTTTCAGATCTTCCCATTAAAATGTTAACTCTTCATTCGACTGCCGGTCCAGAAGCACTTGAAAAATGTGCTATTGCCGCAAAACAATTCCTTCCGAACACGAAACTTCTCGCAGTCACTGTTTTGACTTCGATGAATCAAAATAATCTCTCTTCCATAGGAGTCGAAAATAAAATTCCAGATCAAGTAGACAAACTTGCTCAAATGGCTATCAATTCAAATATTGATGGTATCGTCTGCTCACCACTTGAACTGATTAGACTTAACCCCATTCTTCCGAGTTCCACAACATTTGTGACTCCAGGTATTCGACCAGAAGGTTCTGCCACAGGAGATCAAAAAAGAGTAATGACACCATATCAAGCTGCACAAGCGGGGGCTAATTTCCTTGTTATTGGACGGCCAATTATTGCGGCAAATAATCCAGAGACTGCCCTTGCTGAAATACAAGCTGAATTACACAGATGACCCATCTCGCAATATTACTTGCCGGAGGAAAAGGCTCGAGGATGAACAATCCGATAAAGGATAAACTCCTCAATCCGATAAATGGCACAAATGCCTTTCGTCTAAGTTACCAGGCATTCTTAAATTCCAAGAGAGTCGAAAATGCAATTATCGTATACCGAGACTCTCAACAGAAGGAAATGCTTTCACGGGAAATTGATTTAGCTCATAAACAAAATAATCGAACTTTTTTACCCATCTGGGTTAAAGGAGGTTTGGAAAGAAAGGACTCGGTTTCCAATGCACTCATAAACTGTCCGACAAACTGCGAATTCGTTTATGTACACGATTGTGCACGTCCGATGATACAAGCCAATACGATTGATCAACTTGAACAAATTGTTTCCAAAGTTGGTGCCGTTGCAATTGCTCGTCCCATGAGTGATACCATTAAAAGAATTAGCCTTTTAAATCCAATAAACACCGAGTCACCTTGTAAAACAGAATCAATTGACCGCTCATCACTTTGGATTATGGAAACACCCCAGGTATCAAGAAAGGATTGGTTGTTAGAAGGCATACAATTAGCTTCTAACAAAAAGATTCAAGCCACGGATGAGGTTTCTCTTCTTGAACTTATCGGAAAAAAAGTTTCTCTACTAACCCCTCCTTATCCAAACCCAAAATTAACTTCGGTTGCAGACTTACCATATTTTAAATTTCTAATTCCAAAAAAATGACTCATGAATTACCTATTCGCGTTGGACATGGTTATGATCTCCATCGATTAACAAAAGGAAGAAAACTCATCCTTGGAGGAGTTGAGATTCCATTTCATCTTGGATTATTGGGGCATTCCGATGCGGATTGCCTAACTCATGCTCTTGCTGATGCAATCTTGGGTGCAATGGCACTTCCTGACATCGGACACTACTTCCCTGATACTGATGAAAATAATAAGAATATTGATTCGAAAATAATCCTTAAAAAAGCTCTATCGGAAGCAAGAAATCAAGAATATCAACTAGGTAATATTGATCTTACTTTGATTACGGAGGAACCTAAGCTTTCTCCTCATATAAATGATATCAAAATATCCCTATCTCAGACTGTAAATATCGAACCTAATAGAATTGGGCTGAAAGTAACGACCAACGAAAAAATCGGTGCTATCGGAAGAATGGAAGGGATTGCCGCCTTTGCAATTTGTACCCTAATATTGAAAAAAATTAAGTAATAATTTGATCCGCTTCAAAAAACCGGTTTATTTCCGCAAGGGCAGATTCCGGACTATCGGAAGCATGAACCACATTTTTCATCCGGTCAGTTCCTAGATCGCCTCTAATCGTACCCTTTGGTGCAACACTGGAATCGGTGGGTCCAATTAAATCACGTACGCCCTGTATAACATTCTCGCCCTCCAAGACTAAAGCCATTACTGGGAGGGAACTCATAAATTCTGCAATCTCAGGAAAAAAGGGCAAATCAGCAACATGAGCGTAATGTTCATTTAATAGAGCGTCGTCCAATTGAACGATTTTCGAACCAATAATGGAATATCCTGCATTTTCAAAGCGGCTAATTACTTGGCCAATGATAGCCTTTTGAATACAATCTGGTTTTAAGAGAATAAGAGATCTTTGCATATGTTTATACGATAGGTTAATTAAAAAAATCCATTAAAACTTTTAGAGAAGATTAAGAATCTAATTCTTTCTCTTCCTCTTTGGAAGATGGAGAAACTGAAACTTTACCCTCTACTTCTTCTTGGGTAAAGTAAAGTTTAGGTTCTTCGTCTTCAGTAATAAGAACACGAATAAGTTTGTTCTTCCTCAAACTACCAGAAAGAACCTCTTCTGCCAAGCTGTCCTCAAGGTACTTTTCAACCGCTCTTCTTAACGGACGTGCCCCAAGTTTATTATCGTAGCCTTTTTCAATCAAGAATTCTTTAACTTTGTCAGAAATCTGTAATTTAAGCTTCTTTTCCTTTAAACGGTCAGTAACCTTCTTAAGTTCAAGGTCTACAATTGCTCGCATACTTTCCTTAACCAACGGACGAAAGATAACCATTTCGGTTAAACGATTAAGGAATTCAGGCTTAAAGGATTTTTTCGCCTCGTCCATAATCTTATCTTTGATTTTATCAAAATCATCATCTGCATTACCGGCAGAAAAACCAAGGGAGCTGTTCCTTTGTAAAATATGAGCCCCAACATTGGAAGTCATGATCAATATAGTGTTTCGAAAATCAACTTTTCTCCCCAAGCTGTCAGTCAATCTGCCATCTTCCAATATTTGAAGGAGAATTTGAGCCACATCCGGATGAGCTTTTTCTATTTCGTCAAAAAGAATTACAGCATACGGTTTTCTGCGAATGGCTTCAGTTAACTGACCTCCTTCTTCATGTCCGACATAGCCGGGAGGAGAACCAATCATTCGAGAAACAGCATGTTTCTCCATGTACTCGGACATATCAATTTGAATAAGTGAATCTTGATCTCCAAAAATACGTTCGGCTAAAACTTTCGCAAGATGAGTCTTACCTACTCCCGTTGGTCCCAGAAACATGAAAGAACCGATGGGCCGCTTAGGATCTTTCAAATCAGCACGGGATCTCCTCAACGCTTTGGAAACCACTTCGGTTGCGAAATCTTGACCAATAATTAATTTCCTGAGTTCAGATTCTAACTTAAGCAATTTTTTGGATTCTTTGGCCTCCATGCGATTCAATGGGATTCCAGTCCAGTCAGCAATAACTTGGAGCATATCATCCTCGTCCACGGAGGCTCTCTTCTCTTCCCGGCTTTTCTTCCAATTTTCTAAAACACGTTCTCTTTTGGCCCGTAACTTCTTTTCTTTGTCTCGTGCTTCGGCAGCATCCTCAAAATTTTGATCAGAAATTGCGGATTCTTTAAGAGCACAAACCTCTTTTATCTCGTCTGATAATTTCTCAATTTCAGGTGGTCTTTTAAGAGATTCCATACGAGACCTGGCACCAGCTTCATCTATAGCATCAATTGCTTTATCAGGCAAAAAACGACCAGTGACATAACGATCCGTAAGCTTGGCTGCCGCTGCTAGAGATTTATCTGTAAAGTTAACATTATGATGCTCTTCATATTTCGGGCGAATGCCTTTTAGGATAAGAATGGTATCTTCAACCGAAGGAGCCTCCACTTTAACGGATTGGAAACGACGGTCCAATGCACTGTCTTTTTCAATGTATTTTCTGTATTCTGCCAATGTCGTTGCTCCAATACATTGCAATTCTCCACGGCTCAAGGCTGGTTTAAAAATATTGGAAGCATCCATAGCTCCTTCAGCTGCACCCGCACCGACAATGGTGTGTAATTCATCAATAAAAATAATGATGTTTTTTGCTTTCCTAAGCTCGTCCATGACCGCTTTAATACGCTCTTCAAATTGACCACGGTATTTGGTTCCAGCAACCATCAAGGCCAAGTCCAGGGTAACTACTCTTTTATCCAAAAGGTTTTCAGGAACCATGCCAGAGGCGATCTGCTGAGCCAATCCTTCCACAATTGCGGTTTTACCAACGCCTGCTTCTCCAATTAGAACCGGATTATTTTTGGTTCTTCGACATAAAACTTGGGTTACACGGCGAATTTCATTCTCACGACCAATCACGGGGTCCATTTCTCCCTTCTTGGCAATTTCAGTAAGGTCTCGACCAAATGCTTTTAAGGCTGGCGTTTTTTGATCCTTGCCCTTTTCTTCTGTTGCACCACTACCAACCACAGAAGCTTCAGATTCTTCACTTGATGAAAAATTGGGATCAAGCTCAGAAAGAATTTCGTTTCGACAGCGTTCCACATCCACATCAAGGGATTTGAGAACACGGGCTGCAACGCCCTCCCCTTCACGAAGAAGTCCAAGCAATATATGTTCTGTACCTACATAACTATGATTGAGGTGCTTCGCTTCTTTACCAGCAAGTGCCAAAACTTTTTTTACTCTGGGAGTGTAAGGCACATTGCCAGACGGTTTGGCTTCCGGTCCAAGACCAACCTGTTCATCAACGGCCTGACGAACCGTATCAAGGTCCAAGCCCATTTTCTGCAAGACATTAACGGCAACACCTTGACCCAGGTTTATAAGACCAAGCAATAAATGCTCGGTCCCCACATAATTGTGGTGAAAACGATCTGCCTCTTTTCTCGCAAGTGCAAGTACTTGCTGTGCTCGAGGGGTGAAATTACTCATTGGTTCAGACATAATAAAATTTATACCCTTCTATATGACAAAGTCAACTAGTGGCTAGAAAGATCAAGCAAAGGTGCTCTCAGAAAATGATTCCTTAACAGTTCAGCCCTCAGTTCATCTCTCCGGGATGGATCAATTGCTTTCCCTGCAGATAATTGAACATGTCCAGGTTGAACTTCGATAAACATACGATCCGCCAAACCACGGAATTTATCCGGCATCATACCAAAATCGGTGGCAAGTCGAACAAGAGAAAGTAAATCCATTGCTTCTGCACTTTGAATTAAATGACAGGTTTTGAGGCTTCCGATTGCACGACTCATTTTATCAATTAAACGAGCACGATCATCCTGCAAAAGTTTTTCACGGGCAAAATTTTCTTGTTTGACCAAGCTTTCCAAGGTCGAATTTAAACGCTCAATGATGGCAGATTCTGATTCACCTAAGGTTTGCTGATTGGATATTTGAAAAATACTGCCATTCGCATCCGAACCCTCACCAAAAAGTCCACGGACAGCAATACCCAGTTGGTTAACGGCGTTAATCACTTTATCCATATTCTTAGACATCACCAGTCCGGGCAAGTGCATCATAACTGACGCCCTCATACCTGTACCAAGGTTGGTCGGGCATGCGGTAAGGAATCCCAGTTCACCGTCGTAAGCATAACTAATGGCAGACTCAATTCCTGAATCTAGTTCATCTGCGTGTTTCCAAACGGAACTGAAATCTAATCCTGGACGGAGAACCTGTATACGCAAATGATCTTCCTCGTTGATCATTATACAACAGGATCTGTCTTGGGTTAACACAATTCCAGAACCTTCTTCCACTTGAGAAAGTTCAGGACTAATCAAATGTTGTTCAACTAGAATTTGCCGGTCTAATTCACTTAAATCATCCACTTCAACAGAAATTGAATTATTTAAACCCTTGATGCCATTCATTGCATCGATGCACTTGGACAAAACGGCACGCTTTTGTGACACTTCGGCTCGACCGGGAAATGGGAATTGCCTTAAATTACGTGCGAGTCTGATGCGCGTACTAAGAGTTACCGGAATTGCCTTTGGCTGTTTTTTTCCGCCCGAATCTTTGTTTAAAATGGTATGAAACATACAAGGTGAAAAAATTATACAGTGGCCTTTGTTTGGTTTTCAAGATCTCGCAATTTATCTCTCAATTCAGCAGCTTTTTCATAGTCTTCTTTCTCAACTGCCTCCTTGAGTTCTTTTTTCAAAGAATCAACAGATTGCTCGAATTGGATCCTTGACTCTGAACCCGCAGGCACCTTACCTAAATGCTTTGTACCAGCATGCATTCCGTCAAGAAGTGGGTCCAGCACAGGGCGAAAAACATGGTAACATGCTTCACAACCCAAGCGACCGCCTTTTTTAAATTCCTGATGAGTCGTACCACAACTCTCGCAAACCATGGTAGTTCCGCTTGTATCAACTTCTAACTCCACTTTATCCATCAAATTGCTTATGGACAGATTCTCGGGGTTGGTGACGCCCTTGGCCTGAGCACAACCCTCGCATAAATCCATTTTGTGCATTTGCCCGTTAAGGATTTGAGTGAGATGAACGGTAGCTTGTTTATCGCAATGGTGACACTTCATAAAAATAAATTTGGTATTTTAATTATGTATACTCTACTCATTTAAATTAAAAAACTCAACGCATATGATGCGCCAAGTTATAAAACATCCAAGAGATGGGTGAATTCATACACTCAAATTCACTCCGTCGGTCAATACTAACTTTCTAAAAAGTTCAATGAGTCGACGAGTCATAGAACCGGGTGCTCCATCCCCAATTATCCTATGATCCACTTCAACACAGGGGATAACTTCCGCAGCAGTACCTGTCAGAAAGCACTCCTCAGCAGTCCATAAATCATACCTTGTCAAAGCTTGCTCACGGCATGGCAAATTCAATTCAGCCGCCAAATCGATAACGGCCCCCCTTGTAATACCCCGAAGAGAACCTGCGTCCAATGGTGGAGTATATAAAATGCCTTTGGAAATCATAAATACATTATCGCCCGTACACTCAGCAATTTCACCCTTATCATTAAGCATTAAAGCTTCTTGAAAACCGACTTTCTTGGCCTCAATCTTAGCTAGAATATTATTTAAATAATTTAAGCTTTTAATAGCAGGAGGAAGTGCAGAAGCATTGATTCGGCGCGTGGGAACAGATATAATCTTCAATCCTTTTTCATATAATTCCTCAGGATAGAGTTGAATATCATCGGCAATAATAATGACATTTCCCGGTCCACATCCATCTGGAGTCAACCCGAGATGACCCGGACCGCGTGTCACGACTAAACGAACATATCCATTTTCTAAATTATTTGCCCGGCAGGTATCGCAAACCGCTTTTTTTAATTGTTCACGATCGAGGGGTAAATCCAATAGGATTGCTTTTGCTGAAAATTCCAATCGTTCAAGATGTTCCTCCAATTTAAAAATACATCCGTTGTATAATCGTATTCCTTCAAAGACTCCGTCTCCATAAAGTAAACCATGGTCAAAGACAGATATCTTTGCATCTTCCTTTGCAACTAAATCTCCGTTAAGATAAATTTTCATTTCTGGTATTATATTTGAAGTATTTTTTTACCTTTGGCGAGTGCCAAGAAAAAAGGTTATTCACCTATTCCCAATCAGATGTTCTACCACACCGGGATCAGCCAAAGTGGATACATCTCCAATTTGATCGGTTTCATTGGTGGCAATTTTCCTTAGAATTCTTCGCATAATTTTACCGGACCTTGTCTTGGGTAAAGCGGGAGCCCAATGAATTTGATCCGGTGTTGCTATTGGCCCAATTACAGTGCGAACCTGTTGTTTTAATTCGCCTCTTAACTCTTCGGTATATTCCACCCCAGCATTCAAAGTTACAAAAGCATAAATGCCCTCCCCTTTTACCTCGTGAGGAAAGCCAACCACTGCAGACTCGGCAACATCGCTATGAGCAACTAAAGCACTTTCCACTTCTGCCGTACCCATTCGATGACCGGAAACATTAATTACATCATCAACCCGACCGGTTATCCAATAATATCCATCCTCATCCCTACGGCACCCATCACCAGTAAAATAATATCCCTTGTATTGCTGGAAATAAGTACTTTCAAAACGCTCATGGTCTCCAAAAATAGTCCGCATTTGTCCCGGCCAAGGCTCTTCAATAGCCAACACTCCATTGACTCCATTTCCCTTAATTTCTTCGCCTGTCTGTGCGTCCAGTAAAATTGGCTTAACTCCAAAAAAGGGAAAAGTTGCGGACCCCGGTTTTAATGGAGTAGCTCCGGGTAGAGGGGAGATAAGAACACCTCCAGTTTCAGTCTGCCACCAAGTATCCACAATCGGACATCTTTCCTTACCCGCATTTCGATGATACCATCGCCATGCCTCCGGGTTGATTGGTTCGCCTACGCTCCCGAGGATACGCAAACTATCCATATTGTATTTGCTTGGCCATTCCTCTCCGGCGGCTGCAATTGCCCGAATTGCGGTTGGAGCTGTGTAAAATTGATTTACTTTCCACTTTTCAATAACCTGCCAATATCGATCAGGGTTCGGATAGGTGGGAATACTTTCAAACATCAATGTGGTCGCACCATTGGCTAATGGACCATAGACAATGTAGGAATGTCCCGTTATCCAACCGATATCCGCTGCACAAAAATAAACATCTTCCTCGTGATAATCAAAAATATATTTGTGTGTGGTCGCTGTATAAACCATGTAACCTGCAGTTGTATGCAAAACTCCTTTGGGCTTTCCCGTGGATCCGGAAGTATAAAGAATAAAAAGAGGATCCTCTGCATCCATTTCCTCACAGGGACACTTGTCTTTGGCATCCTCCATTACTTCATCCCACCAAAGATCCCGTCCATCCGTCATTGAACATTCAATCCCGGACTCTTCTCCTACCCTGCGGACCACAATACATGTCTCCACATCTTCCCCCATTTGATTGGATGCACTGTCCATGGCTTGGTCTGCATTGGGCTTCATGGGAATTGCCTTGGCTCCACGAAATGTACCATTAGCGGTAATTAATGTCTTACAATTCGAATCCACTATTCGATCTGCCAAAGCCTCCGCAGAAAAACCCCCAAAAACAACTGAGTGGACCGCACCAATACGGGCACATGCCAGCATAGCTATGGTAGCCTCCACAACCATGGGCATGTATATTGAAACGCGATCCCCTTTTTTTACCCCTCGGCTCTTTAAAACATTAGCAAATTTACAAACCTGTTGGTGAAGGGTTTTAAAACTGATCGTTTTATCCTCGCCCGGTTCATTACCCTCCCAAATGATTGCAGTCTTATTTGGACGGATATCAAGATGGCGATCCACACAATTGTAACAAACATTTGTTTTGGCTCCAGGAAACCATTTTACATCAATAGGTCCATTCTCCAAATCATAATTAAATGATCTAACTTCTTCCCAGTGCTGGAACCAGTGAAAATTATGAGCTATTTCTGACCAAAATTCTTCAGGTTCCTGAATACTTCTTTCATACTGTTTTAAATATTCTTCCATGCTTCCAACATGGGCTTTATTGGAAACATTTTCGGGAGGATTAACGAAGTCAGCGGGCTTATTTTCACTCATATAATCTAAGGTTTTTGTTTAAAAAAGTTTTAGGCGATTGCTCTTCGCTTGTCGATGAGTTTTAAAGAACTATTTATGCTGACTAAAGAATTAGAGTACAATTTACCCAAAGAATTAATTGCCCAAAGGCCATCTGACCGGCGTGATCAATCCCGTCTTCTTGTCTTCAATCGGTTATCCCAATCGATTACCCATCACCGCTTTCACGAACTACCCAACCTTCTTCCTCCCAACCTTTCGATTTTCCGAAACGATGTTTCCGTACTCAAAGCCCGAATTCCAGGAAAAAGACCGAGCGGTGGCACGGTCGAGTGCCTGCTTTTACGACCTGCATTTCCTCCCGAAAACACATGGCGATGCTTGCTAAAACCCGGAGGCAAAACCGCCAAAGCTGGGCAATTTGGAATCGTAGATGAATATTCTGCAAAAATTATCGAAGCCCTTCCATCCGGAGAATACTTGGTTCGCTTTGAACTACCCAAAGACAAAGATCCTACCTCCCTTGCTCATCGAATTGGCTCCCTCCCTCTCCCCCCCTATGTTCGACGCCCCGCAAATCAGACTGATGAAATGCGCTACCAAACCGTCTATGCGAACCGAGAGAAATGTTCCGCCGTGGCTGCCCCCACAGCGGGCCTACATTTCACACCAGAAATTCTCAACCATCTAGAAAAAGAAGGCCACTCGATTCACGAACTTACCCTTTCCGTTGGATTGGGAACTTTTCGCCCCATCGAGACGGAAAAGGTGGAAGACCATCCCATGCACGCGGAAGAATATTATTTAAGCCCCTCTACTAAATCAGTTCTCCGAGCGGTCCCTAAAAAACGGCTAGCTATCGGCACAACCAGTGTCCGCACAATTGAACACTACCTTGGGAGCGAAGATTTCGATCTAGCATACCCAACACAGTCTGAAGCTCAACTTTTTATTCGTCCACCTTATAAGTTTCTAGGAGTGGATCACCTTCTTACCAATTTCCACCTTCCAGGATCAACATTGATGTGTTTAGTCGGTGCCTTCCTGACACCTGAAAAAAAAGAAGGTTTAACTCTACTCAAAGAAATCTACAACGAAGCCGTTACCCAAAAATATCGATTTTTTTCTTACGGAGATGCAATGCTAATCCTTTAGCAAGGAATAATTCTATTACTTGTAGAGAAGCGAAAAGGGAATTCAAAGACAATTTATTCTGCTCTTTCCAGTGTCTTGGTTGACTGGTTATAGTAAATTTTTTGCGGGAGTGCCTGTACAACAAAATACATCCAGGCACCATCTAGATTCCTAAACATATGAGGGTATATCCCAGGACCAGTCCATAACCATTTTTGGGAGGGACTCCAAAGCCATAAGGAAGATGGTTCATTTGCTTTCGTTGTGTATAGCCATCCGTGGTGTTGATGATGAATCCAGTTATTTCCTCCCTCAAAATAATTTCCCAACCAGCCCGATTGTTTCCAGCCAGGTTGTGGTAGGTCAATAGAATCGGAAAGAACATTTTCGATGGATTTGGAAGAATCAGAAATCGAGTCAGCAGTTGAAGCACCTGCTTTCAACCGAATATAAAGAATTGCCGAGAAACCATCCGCATTTGCACTTATTGAGACACGGGCATTCTTAGAAATTTTATCTGCTGTAACAAAACCATCTTTAATAATTAAATCCTTACTCGGACTAGACCAAAATACCTTCGATGGAGATAATATTGTAACAGTACCATCGTCCAAACTTAACGACGCTTGTAGTTTGGTAAACTCACTGGACATAAGAGAAGTGACATCTGTCTTAGCATTCAGTTTGGTCGGAACAGCAAAGTCAGCATAGGGTCCAACCTGATTGACAACCTCAAAGGAGGAATCGCTAGTGATTCCATAGAAAGAAGCACCAATAACTCCTTCATGGCTAACTTGTGCGTGGAGTAATGGAGAACACACAATTAGTAGAAATGCAAAAAGTTTACAAATATTCTTGTAGGTCATAATTATATTGTTAATAGAATTATTTTTCATCGTTCAAACTAGTTGGTCAAGGTAAATTATAACTTGTCTAATAAGATTAATCGACAACTTTCAATCCGTAAGTTAAGAGTAGATTCGATGTTTTGGTTTTACAAAAAGATTTTTCCTTACATTTTCTGCTTGGGTATAATTTTAAAGTTTTCTCATGCATCTATTGAATATGACCTTCAGCCCCTCGGGAATCTAAATAAGATTTTAGTTCATCTCGAAAAAGGTCAACAATTTGGATTAGGGCAGGTTCGAGGTGCTTTCGGCCGTGTTCAGGGCAAAATAGATTTTGATACCAAGAATCCATCAAAAATGAAAGGGTCGGTTAATCTAGATGCTCGTACGCTCAGGTTTGGCTATCACAAAGTAGACCAAGACGCCCAACAGCCCACTTGGTTAAATACTAGCAAATTTCCAAAAATTTCATTTCAATTAGAAGGGCTAAGTAAAGAATATTGGAAGGATAACACTTTATTTGCCAAAGCTACAGGGACATTATTTCTTAAAAATACTTCCGCCCCTATTTCTTTTCCCGTTAGCGTTAAATATCTTCGTTCGAAACGAAAGAAATTTGATGGAAAACCTGGTGACCTGCTTTATTTTCAAGGCACCCTCGATTTAAGTAGGGGAAGTTTTGGGATTAATCCAGGAAGTATGCTTGAAATAATAAAAGATCAAATAACTGTGGAAATTTCATTGGTTGGCTGTTCAAATGTTAAGCGTCCACTTCTGCCCTCCCGCTTATTTATGTAAAAAATTTTTGGTCATGTAGGTTGCCAAGTCAAAGCATGGCACAGGGCAAGGCCAAGAGCATCTGACTGGTCGAAAGGCAATGGCTTGGGCAATCGAAGCATTTGGGATAAAGTCTGAGACATTTGCTCTTTACTCGCTCTGCCAAAACCAACTACGGCTTGCTTGACTCGCAGAGGAGCATACTCAAAAACCGGCACATCTCCTATTGCCGAGGCGGATAGTGCTGCACCCCGTGCCGCACCCATTATCTGGGCAGTCTTAAAGTTCTGAACATAAATTGTGGCTTCACATGACACATGACGCGGTTTCCATAAATCAATTAAATGAGCAACTGCCTGATGAATCAAACCAAGGCAGGCGATGGAATCAATCTTTGGTTTAAAAGATAGAGTTTCCGAATGTAAAAGCTTGTGAGAATTTCCTTCACATTCCAATACCGCTAAGCCAGTCCCTCTCAAACTAGGATCAATCCCTAAAATCCTTCCTCTGTATGGTGTCTTGAGCAACAATGACTTGGCGTCCACTTGAGTTGACCTTGTTGACCTGCCGGCCAAATGATCGGCCCATAATTTCCTCGAACTTTTGCCCATTGGAATAGGTTTTAAAACAGCATTCGTATTCCCGCAAGCACGATGAAAAACCAAACCAAACGCTCGAACAAATTTTGGTTAATATATTTTACGATCATTGGTGCAATCGCAGCTCCAATCATAGCGGGAATAAACATCCACCAACTTACCGACATCGAGTCCAGCGTAATGATTTGAAGATCGACCATGAATGGAATCTTAATCACATTTACAATTAGGAAAAGCCAAGCAGATGTCCCAATAAAAGCATATTTCGGTAATCCCATGGCCAAAAGGTATAACTGAGCAACTGGCCCCGCCGCGTTAGCCAACATAGTCGCTACTCCACCAAGTAGTCCAAAAAAAAGGCCCAAAACAATCGATCCTTTTGGCATAATTCCTTTTTCAATGATCGTATTTGGGCTTACTCTCTTGCGAAATTTAACGATAAAATGCAATACGGTCATACTTAATAAAATTCCACCGATTACATACTTTAATTGTCGTACTTTGTCATCTCCTCCTTGGAAGTAATCAAAAACCCACCAACCGAGAATAGTTCCGATTATAAAACATGGGAGTAATCGGATAATAAACTTCCAATCAGTATGCTTTCGGTAAACTAATGTTGCGGTAAGATCGGCCGAAATTAATACCGGTAAAAGCAAACCAACCGAAAGGGGAACACCTACCGGTCCTAACGCATCTTCCAAAACCAATGCATAAATAGCTACAGTCAAATTTCCTGCACCCGGTAATCCCCCTTTACTCATACCCATGATTAGTGATCCTAGGGCAAGGAGAGACCAATGAGTTAAAGTTAAAATTTCCATCTAAGCATTACTGAGGAGTGATCTATGAAGAGAAATTAGAAAAGAACGAAACAAAAAGACTATATTTTAGAAAAAGCACCAGCTGTAACCTTAAATGATTCCCATTGATTCCCCTCGGTCTTGGTTGGAAAAGTTGTTCCGGTTGCAAATACCTGAGCATCTTTAGGAAGAAGTTTTTTAAAATTAGACTTTCTCGATTCGTCTAATTCCCCTAGTACATCATCTATCAAAAGAAGAGGAATTCGATTTCGAGCGTTTTTTAAATACTCAAATTCAGCAAATCGCAGCCCTAACACTAAACCTCGTTGCTGCCCTTCCGAAGAAAAAGTCTTCGCGTCCCGTTGGTCAAGATGGAATTCAAAGTCATCCCGGTGAGGACCACGCCGAGTCGTACCAAATTGTCGATCTCTCATTCGTTCCTGAATAAGGCGTTTGGAAAAGTCCTCTTCATTGATTAGTTCCAAATCTGGACGAAATCGTAACTGGGCATCCTCTAATCCACCGGAAAGAGATTGATAGTAAGATGAAAGAAAGTTGGAAATAATCGGTAATGCCTTACCCCTTAGCTCATAAATGCGAAGAGCACTGGGGATTAAGCTCTGTTCAAAGGCATCAAGTTCGGGGTCGGCTCCTCCCTGCTTCAACAAAGCATTTCTATCACGCAGGGATCGATGAAAGATTTTTAACGCTTCGAAATATTCAGGTGAAGAGGAGGAAAGCAATAAATCGAGCCATTTACGTCGCTCTGCCGGTCCGTCCCGGACCAATCGAAAATCTCTTGAAGAAAATACTACGGACGGAAACTCACCTAAGTAATCTGAAAATCGTCTTATTTTTTCACCATCCACCTCCAGTTGTTTGCCTCCTTTGTCATGAAATTGCAAAAGTGATTCACGGATGTCTCCCTGTTCATCCGCAAACTGGAAAAATAATCTGCTCTGTTTCTTCCCTGCCTGAACTAATCCATCCATTCCGGATTTACGAAAAGATCGCAATGAGGATGAAAGACCTATCCCCTCTAATAAATTTGTTTTTCCCTGTCCATTTTCTCCGATAAAAAAAATATGCTGTGACTGAAAAGATAAATTCGCCATTTCGATATTACGAAAATTTTCTAAATTTAAAGTAAGAAGACGCATTTTCCTAATCTAAATTGAAATTACAGATGATCGAGAAGCCTCGGATTGAAGTTCTTCCCATGCATGGCCAAAAGCGATCGCCAAGTTAGACCAATCTGCTTGAGTTTGCTCAAAATATGAGCTCACCCTTATCAACCTACTGGATTCCGTTTTCGACAAACCCATTGATGAGGCAATCGATGAATATCCAATTTTATTAGTAGAACAGGCAGAACCCGTAGAAACAGAGAATCCAATTTTATCTAATTTCCCAACCCAACTTAAATTGTCATAATCCGGAGCGACAAAGAGCGAAGTATTCCATAAGCGCTGAGCTTTACTTCCCAGTATTTTAACTCCTGGCATTGCTTTCATTAAATCCATCTCAAATTGATCTCGCCATGAAACTTGATCATTGAGGACTGCTATATTTGATTTTACTTCCTGCCACGCAGATAGCATTGAAATTATTCCAGGGATATTTTCTGTCCCCCCTCGCAGGTTCCCCTCCTGTCCTCCCCCTATTTGCATTTGAATAGGTTCCTTACTTGCAAGCCATCCCATACCTTTAGGGCCCGAAAATTTATGTGCACTCGCGGAAAATGAAGTACAAAGAGAAAAATCTTCAAAAGCTAATTTTCCAATCCACTGAGTTGCGTCGCAATGAAAATGAATGCCTTTTGAGGAACAAAGACCGGCCATATCCTGCCAAGGTTGCAAAATCCCAGTCTCATTGTTCGCTGCCATTAGTGAAACGAGGGAAATATCTTCCTCATTCAGTATTTTCTCCACACCATCTAAAACAACCACACCAGAATCGTCAGAAGGTAGATAATGAATTCGATCTTTGAACCAATTTTTTGCCGATTCAAGCACACTTGAATGCTCAAAAGGAGAGAGTAAACATATCGATTTAGGCTTTAATTTTTTTCCAAAATGAGCGAAGACTGCATTATTGGACTCGGTAGCTCCAGATGTAAAAGTGAGCTCTTCTTTTTTAAACCCAAAAGATTTCGCAAGATCAGATCTTGCTCTATCCAAAATAGCCCGAATACGTGCACTGGCACGATAGGGAGATGACGGATTGTGCCAATCTTGCTCCAAGGCTGTTTTATAGGCATGCAATGCACTAGCACCCAAAGGGGTAGTCGCGTTGTTATCAAAATAGACCATCGAAGTGGTCAATACTCAGGGAACCGGAGGGATAATTAATTTCTGACCGAGCTTTAAACTATTTTTACTTGGTAATGAAGCTCGATTGGCTTTAAATATTAAATCAATTTTAGACGAATCTCCATAAAATTTACGACTAATAGCGTAAAGACTGTCTCCTTTTTGAACAACATAAGTCCGCGAGCGAGCAACTGGTTTAGGCTTGAGGGGAGAGATTACTTGCGGTCGGACTTGCTGAACAGTTGGATTTGGTCTGCGCGTCTGAGTGGGGGAAATAGGTAAACCTTGTCTGGCACGCAGATCAGCAACTTCTCGCTTTAACAATTCATTTTCTTCCTTCAACGCGAGTGAATCAAGGTAATCCGAATAAGGCTCACCTGGTAAATCACGAATAATTTCTCGCTCAGCAGTAATAATTAATTGCTTCACTTTGGGAGCTTCCTTGGAAGCATTTTCCAAGAATAGAAATCTCCTAAAGTGATAAATAGCGGCCACTGGATCCTTTCGCGATTTCAATTTCAAAAAAAGTCTACCCACCTCTAAATGTGACTTAGGAGAATTCATCGTTCGACGGGTAACCGAGAGAAACTCGCCTAACGCTTCCTCCTCTTTCCCCACTTTAAGGTAAGACCGTCCTCGCTGAAATGCAGCATCTTCTTCTTCCTCAACAATGGGCCCAGTTTGACTACAAGAAGCAAAGGCAAGATTCAATAAAACAACGATCAATAAAACATAAATTTCTTTTCTCATTTATTCACCAATGTAACTAAACACTAAATTTCTACTATGAAAAGAATTTCTATGTTCCCATAAAAAAAGCCCCTGCCAAGTGCCCAGTTGTAAATGACCACCTGAAAATGGAATATTCTCACTCGTACGGGTAAGAGCCATCTTAATATGTGAAGGCATATCATCTGCTCCTTCCATAGTATGAATAAAATGAGGATAATTTTCGGGCACTAGATCGTCCATAAATCGCTCCAAGTCAACACGTGCTGTTCGATCCGCATTCTCCATTAAAATTAGACTGCAACTAGTGTGACGGATAAAAACGGAAACAATACCATCGGAAAGTTTTGATTCATATAATCCTTTTTCCACAGCCTCCGTTATTTCATAGGTACCTTTTCCCTCGGTCTTGTAATTCCAATCTTTTTTATAAAGTGCCATATCAGAAAGTTGAATTTTATTATTAGAAAGGAATCGATTTTTGGCAAGGGTCGAGAGAGAATAATTCGAGATTGCTTTGGACCAATTTTAATTCAAGAAGGAGAAATAAATTTCATGTTAAAAAGCGAATAGGATTTTGGGCGGATTCTTAAAATTCACATCTTAGTTCCGTTTCAGCATTTAACCATTCTTGTAAAGAGTGCACCAAGGTCATAATTAAATCTTTTTTCGGCTCCTGTTCAGCCAATTTCGTATTTAACCTGAAAACGGCTTCCATCTGTTCTTTATGATGTAAGTTTGCCAACCAGTCCTCTTTTACAGGTAGCCCCTCTAACCGGCCAAATTGGAAGATGGTTTTAAAAAGAACACAGGGCGGATCAAAGCCTTCATGCAAAGCTCCGAGCGAACGAATGAGAAGCTGACCGAAAGGGATTGTGTCCTGAAGATGAGAACCATTATCAAGGTATAAGCGTGCAAGGGTTGATGCGACAAAGAAACGGTTATGGTCATGAGCAATCTTAGGTCTTTTTTTTATAATTTGAAAATCTTTAACAAAGGGCAAACCACTTCCATCCTTCGATACATTGGTAACAAATTCGACATCATCAAAAAGATCAGGAGGTGGAAGTGAATTAGCTTTTTTGCTTATTCGAAACAAAACTATCTGTAAGCCTTTTTTACCTGAGAAAAAAAATATCCGAAGGTGCGATTCACCCGCTTCAACACGATTAATAATTGTGCCCTCCAAACTTTGAACAGGAGTTGGCATTAAAAATTAATCTGAGGATGGCGTAGTTTTTGTATTAGTACGCCGATTTGATCTTGGTTTGGAAGCTTTTTTGCTACTCGATGCTGGTTTTTTGGGCTCAGCTTTTTTCTTACTGCTGATTGTTGGTTTTCTTCTTCCCGCCTTTTTCAAACTTTTTATCGTTGAAGGAGGAATTACAGCACCGCCTGAAATTAGCATTTTCATACCCTCGCCTACTGACATTGTGAGATGGTAAATATCTTCGGGAGGAAGCATGAGTAAAAATCCACTTGTTGGGTTTGGGGTTGTGGGTACGAATACATTGGTTAAGGATTTGCCAATTACTTCAACAGTTTCTCCAGAAGCTTCATTTGTTAAAAAACCAATAACATAACAGCCCTCTTTAGGGTACTCTACTAGAACAACTTTTTTAAATACCGCTCGATTTTCTTTTCCAAATGTCTCAACTATCTGTTTAACCGAACGATAAACGGTATTAATAAATGGTACTTTTCCTAGAACTCTTTCAGTTGATGATATAAAAAACTTACCTAATACATAATTTGATAAAAAACCAAGAACCGTGAGGGATAAAACCCCAATAATTAAACCAAGCAAACCAAGTAAGGACTCCAGGCCAAAAAAGAAACTCTCCTCACCCAACCCCAGTTGTGAGACCAAGTTCGTGACGGGATCCTTAAATAAATCCAACAGGAAATCTAATACAAAAATAGTCGTACCTAAAGGCAGGAAAATGAGTAATCCTGTTAAAAAGGCGTTACGAAATTTCCGGGAAAACGATGTAATTTTAGTAGACACTTCTCTTTCGCTAACCTTCAATAGATTGAGGAGCGAGAAGAAAATCAGGCCAAAGACAATCTTTATCCACAACAGACATTGCATTTGCCTCTTCCCGCCTCATGATTTTTCGATCTGTCTCATTTTGATCATCAAATCCAACCAAATGCAACCAGCCATGAATTAGGTAGAGTCCCAGTTCTTTTTCGACTGGCAAGTTTCGACTCTCTGCCTCACTGATTGCCCGATCTACAGAAACACATATTTCACCGACCATTTCATTTTCTAAGTCGGCTGGAAATGTAATCACATCGGTGGGTCTGTAATCCTGTAAAAAATCTCCATGAATCTTGGAATGCTCCTCTTCATTTAAAAAAACAACAGAAAGCACACCTTTAAATTTATGATCATGAAGAGAAAATATACTTTTAAAAAACAGTCTCAACTTGATCTCATCGAAAAGAAGCGATGGGTATAAATTTGTGGACTCAACCTTGATCAAGACTTTTGTTTTTTTTGGGTTTGTCTGTAAAAGGAGAAGCACTTCCTTTACGCCCGCCGCTCTGCTTATCTTCTTCAGGGTATTCAATCCGAGAATGTAGCATATTTAGCGTGGTTTTGGTAAAACTCTTTTTAATCTTCGCAACCTCTTCCAAGGTTAAGGGACACTCATCCAACTGCCTGTCCTCTAATCGATCCTGAAATATATTCTCGAGAAGTTCCTCCACACTATGCTGTGTAACTTTTGGTAAACTTCTTGCCGCAGCTTCAACAGAGTCTGCAAAAAAAATAATTGCACTCTCCTTAAATCTTGGCTTGGGACCATCGTATCGATAAGTGGATTCATCTGGCTCTTCAGCATCTAGTTCTCCGTATGGTAATTTTTCCTGTTTGATTTTCTGTTTTGCCTGATGGAAGAAATATTTAACCAATGTTGTTCCGTGATGCTGCCTAATAACATCCCTCATAATTTTAGGCAGGCCATTTTCCCGAGCCATTTCAATTCCTTCTTTGACATGACTTTTTATGATCAAGGCACTCATTGCAGGGTTTTGCCTGTTATGAGGATTCGCGAATTCGCCCTGATTTTCAGTAAAATAATGAGGTTGGGCCATTTTGCCAATATCATGAAAAAGCGAACATGCCCTGCATAGAATTGGATTTGCCCCCACAGCCACAGCAGCATTTTCGGATAAATTAGCCACCATTAAACTATGATGATAAGTCCCTGGGGCTTCTACTTGCATTTTTCGAAGAAGCGGGTGGTTAAAGTCTGTTAATTCAAACAAAGTTGCATCCGTTGCTACTTTAAATCCGTGTTCAATTAATGGCATGGCGGTAAGCACAAGTCCACCAGTAAAAACTCCCATTAATAAAGAAGCCAACGCATGATTAACCGAAGCAACCCCTGCCCCACCGGATGCGAAACCAATACCTAAAGCTAATAAGGATCCTGTTAAACCAGCCATGGCTCCGGCCTTAAGTGCACTGCCACGATGTCGAATCTCCCTACAAAAATAAGCACCAACCAAGGCAGAGCCTAATGAAATTGCTAATGCTTCTATACCTGCATTTTGCATAGTGGCGTGAAAAACACTTGTCATCAGAGCGGAAAGTGCGGCCATACGAGGCCCTACAGATATCATCACGATCATAGGGGCAAATGCCATCGGAATTAGATATGGGATTAATCCAATAAGAATTGAATTACCCCCAAATAAATCTGTTGAACCTAGTTCAAGTATCAACCTTGAAAGACATAAATTCGATAAAATTGCGATCGCCACAATAGTTGACCGAGCAGTATCCCTCCAAAAATTTGGAAGGACTAAACTGATATAAAAAATGGCAATAAGGAAAGTACCCACAGTAATAAATATTCTTTTCGGCAAAAGATTACGATCCTCCGCGGTAAGGGATAAGAACTCACGAAATTTCTCAAGGTCGCTTTCTGTCAATTCCTTACCCTTCTTTAAAATTAGCTCCCCCTCTTTTACCATAACTATTGGTTGATCCATTTCTGCGATGGCATGGTTTTGTGCTTTGGTTGTTTCTTCGCGATCTATTTCTCTTAAAAACAATCCTTTTTGGACAAAGCTAGAAAGATTGCCCGCAAGGTCGTTTCTAAACTGCTGAGCAGAAAAAGATGCATTTTCATCCCCACTTTCAATCAAGTCTTCCAGTAACAAGCCGGTTTCAGGAAATGGGCCGTCATTACTCAAATGTTCTTCTAACTCAGTTAAATAAAATTTAAGTTCTGGATATGGCTCAGCTAGTTTTTCCGGATCCAAATTAAACCTCAAGCCATTCTGAATTCCCTCAATAACAATTAAATCATTTGCCAACTTTAACATGGCATTATTGATTCGGGTGGTTGCGTTCGATTCAGAAATAAACTTCTGATCAACCGAGGGGAATTTTACTACACCGGTTAAATGCAACTTTTCCAAATGATCTTTTATTATTTCAAAAAAAGTTAAAGGATTGGAAAAATTCCGCCATAAAAACAGTGCATTTATCTCAGCAGGGCTAACTTGTAGATTAAAGTTTGATTCTAATTCTTCCATCAATGAAGTCATTGCATTCAATTGGGCATCATCATTCATTGAACTAAGTAGAATCAATCCCTCTTCCAAACGAATCATAGCCTTTTTAAAGCTTTCCTCTCCCGCTCGATTCCTCGAAAACTCTCTCGGAGTACTACTTCTGATCCATTCTTCCGCTTCTCTTCTCCTGATTTCGCTTTGAAAAGAAAATGGACGATCTGAATAAATATTCTCAGGTGCTACTTCTCCTAAGGAACGCAGCCCCGGAGGGTCCTGTCCTACAAAACATATAAAAACAATCGATGTGGCAAAAATTAAAGTAAAAAAGCCTTGTTTGCCAAATTTCTCCCAAAAAGCCCGAAAACCAGAGAAATTCCTACCATCTTCATTACCCTCCTCCAAGCTTCTCCTTCTACGGGCAAGGTCTCTTCCAGTTTTTTTGCGTGAAGCTTTATTTTCTTCCATTTCGAAAAAAGGTTAGATTAAGAATGAGGAGCTTGGTAAGCAGATATTATTTTGCTGACAAGAGGGTGACGAACAACATCACGGTGATCAAACTCATGAAAATGAATACCATCCACTTTTCTTAGGGTTTTATGAGCTTCCACCAATCCTGATTCTTGGCGGACAGGAAGATCAATCTGGGTAACATCTCCCGTAACCACCATTTTACTGCCTTCACCCAAGCGAGTTAAAAACATCATCATTTGAGAACTGGTTGTATTTTGAGCTTCATCAAGTAAAGCAAAACACTTACTTAAGGTACGACCTCTCATGTATGCAAGAGGTGCAATCTCAACCACCCCAGTCTCTATAAGTTTACGGGCTTCCACAGGTCCAAGTACTTCATCCATGGCATCATAGAGTGGTCTTAAATAAGGAAGTAATTTTTCCTCCAGATCGCCGGGTAGAAAACCTAAAGCTTCTCCTGCCTCAACTGCTGGTCTTGCGAGCACAATTCTCTGGACTTCTCCTTTTAGCAAGGCATCTAGAGCAACAATCATGGCTAAAAAAGTTTTACCCGTACCCGCGGGTCCAATACCAAAAACCAAATCGTTTTTAAGAATCAGGTCCAAAAAACGCCGTTGACTTAAATTTCTAGGAACAATCGATTTTTTTCTAATCTTTAAAACCATAGGATTACAAACGAGTTCGCGTAATTCTTTAATCCGACCGGATTCTATTTTTTCGAGAAAACGTAAAAAATCCGAACCCTTGGGAGTAAAACCATGTTCCTGTCCAAGGTTAAGCAAGGAGAAAAGGTCTTCACATTTAGAAAGGTTCTTTTCATCCCCTGATATTTTTAAAGTAGTCCCCCTGGCAACCAAGCTTACACCAAGTATTTGCTCAACTAACTCTAAGTTTTTTGGTTTTTCATCGTAAAGTTTATGAAACTCACGTTCCGATTCGAACTCTAAAGTGCTTTCATGCATTCAAGTATATGGTAAGATTAAAAACTCGATTTATCTAGATAACCTAAAGAGCAAAAGATGTTACTAGGAAATTGTTAATTCCACTAGATACAACGAAAAATTACCTAATAAATTTTGTTTACATTTGGGATAAGAAAAAGACATAAGATAGGTTTCCTATTACAACGCCTTAAATTCGATTCGCAAGTCTTGAATGATTAAACGAAATTCGATTCTTATTGCCAAATTTATAACTTATCTTTTTTCAGTTTCTTTTTCGAATAAGCATAATTTCAAAATGAATGTCCTTTTTGTAAGCCCCGAAGTGGGTCCCTTAGTTCGTGCTGGTGGCTTGGGCGATGTTGTCGGTGCCTTACCCATCGCTCTTAAAAAAATTGGTGTCGATGTGCGAATTCTATGCCCACTTCACAGGGATTGTAAGAAATTGGAAACTCATTCCTTACCCACTCAAATAAATTTAAAATTTGGACCCAAAGACTTTTTAATACAATTTCAAGAAACTCGTTTAGGAAATACAAATATTCCAGTCTATCTTCTGCACAATCAATTTCTTTTCGACCGTCCAGGCATTTATGCGGACGAAAACGGAAATTACCCAGATAATCCAACTCGATGTTTTGCTCTCAGTAAAGCAGCTTTGTTCATTGAAAAGGCCACAGGTTGGACCCCTGATATTTTCCACTCACACGATTGGATGGCTGCTCCGTTACCTGCCTATCTGAACGCACTAGATTCTCCAAAGAACAAAAAAAGGAAATCTAGATCCGTTCTTACTATTCATAATCTAGAACACCAAGGGGCTTTTCCTGAAAAAACTTTTTCTTCTTCTGGTTTACCAGTAAAATTTTCGGGAATGAACGGATTTAATCATTACAATTCAATGAATCTCTTAAAAGGGGCCATTCAACACGCGGATAAAATCACCACTGTCAGTCCAACATATGCAAAAGAAATTAGAACAGAACAATATGGGCAAGGACTCGAAAAATGTCTCGAATATCGAGGTGCCGACCTGATTGGGATATTAAATGGGATTGATCAAGACAGCTGGAATCCCCAAACCGATTCTGCATTAGAAGAAAAAATAGAACCGAGGAATCCCGTTAAAGGAAAAATTGCGAATAAAAAAGCTCTGCTAAAAGAAATTAACTTATCTTTTGATAAAAAGATTCCACTTATGGGAGCGGTATCCAGATTATATCATCAAAAGGGTTTGGATTTACTTGCTGATGCCCTCCCCTCGCTTGTTACAAATTCAAATATTCAATTTGTAATCCTTGGCAGCGGTGATGAAAAACTTGAACAAAGATTTGTGGAGCTTGCAAAGCAATACCCAAAAAATATCAGTTCAATTATTGGCTTTGATGACGGTCTTGCCCGTAGAATATTTGCAGGAACTGACTTTTTTCTTATGCCTAGCCGATTTGAGCCGTGCGGATTAGCTCAACAATATGCAATGAAATATGGATCCATTCCAATTGCCCGTAGAACCGGGGGATTAGCAGATACAATTATTGATTTTATGGAAAATCAAATTTGTTCTAATGGATTTCTTTTTGAAAAGGCTAGTTCGAGTGAACTGACTGAAGTTATTCACAGAGCAATAAATCTCTTTCGTACTCCAGATACATTTCAAAAAGTTCGGCAAACTGGACTTGATGCTCAGTCTTCATGGGAGTTTTCAGCGGATCAATATACCGAGGTCTACAATTGGGCACTAGAAGGCAAATAACGATTAAACACTTTTGTGCATAACTTTCTTTTAGATTAGAGGGTTTCCACTTGCGAAATAAGAAGGGGAAAAATTACAATGTTTGGTTTATAAAATATTATCTCCTATCTACATGATCAAAAATGGCCCCGCTCGAACCTTTACCCGAAATGCGGTGGAAGCGTGGCTATTTCGTCTTTCAGATTGTGACTGGGAAAAATTTATAGATAAACAACATCTTAAAATAGGACGATCCTTCTACAGGGAAGGAGTGTTGTCATCCCTTGATATTCAAAGCACTCAGATCATTGTAACTCAAAAAATTGATCGAGTGGAAACATACTCGGTTATTGAATGGAATGAAAAAAAACCTGAAATCCGAACTTCCTCATTAGACGATAGCATTGGCATTGCACTCGGAACTGCAGGTTTATATGAAATCGAGGAATTAGTTGCCGAAATTCATCAAGAAGACCCCCTTTTGGAACAGATTTGCCCATCTGAGATAGAGAAACAGGATTTACCAGTAAAGGAACCGGAACCTCAACCAACCGAGTCTAAGAAAAAAGATAGTGGTTCTAGGGTGATACCCATTACCATTTTAATTGAAATCTCATCTTCAAATGGATTAGCAGCTACTCCCTTTTGGCAGATTTCAAAAAAGGATAAACGAAAAGCATACGGCCAAAATGATGAAACCGAAATAGAAAATACTGACCGCCCGACATTAATGAACTTTGTAGCGGAGAGTGGGAGGCACGGATTCATTTTTGAAAAAACAAAAGGTCTATTTCGTTTGAAGGATTGGAAAAAAGTTGCAGCATTTACCGAAGAAACACTTCCCAAATGGGAAGATATTTTCACTCTTAATTTCGAAGGTGATGCGCAATTACTTCGTCATGGGCAAAGAAAACTCAGTTGGGAAATTGAAGCACGGAGCCGAAATAAAGAGGAAATGACTTTGCGTGAGTCCTTTAAACTTGGGTCCCATCGCCTCGGTAGCGAACATAGTAAGAGAATTGCAAGAACCCGAAACGGAACGACTTTTGTTCCTGGACACGGTTTGGTTAAACTTGATCAGGAACAATTAGAGGATTTTGAATGGTGGCAAAGAAACCGAGGTGACTCAAAGCGAACGAATTGGCCACGTTACATGCTTTTTTCTCTTTTTGCCCGCAAATATTTAAACGCTCGCCCCGACGGAAAACTTGCGGATTGGCAAACTGCTATTACTAGCCCTAAAAAAGATGATATTTCTACAAAGTTCTCTTTTTTACGGCCATACCAAAAAGATGGTGTTTCTCACCTAAACACACTTCATAAACTAGGATGCCATGGTTTGCTTGCGGATGAAATGGGATTGGGTAAAACGGTCCAAACCTTAGCTCTTATTGCCAGTAACTCCAAACGGGAATTCTCTGACCTTGTAACCTGCCCGGCTTCTGTAGTTCCGGTTTGGGTAAGGGAAGCTAAAGAAAGGTTTCCACAAATTGATGTGCAAATTTTAAACAAGGAAAATAATTTCACTGAAGAAGGAAAACCTTGTTTGTGGATCGCGAGTTACACTCAACTTAGGAGGCATAGACACCTGCTTGACAATATTACATTTCGTTATGCCATTTTGGACGAAGCTCAATTGATTAAAAACCCAAAAGCCAAAGTGACCCAGGCTTGTCTTTCGATTTCCGCCAATCATAGGCTTGCCTTGTCAGGTACACCAATTGAAAACTCTGCCCTTGATTTATGGACCATCTTTCGTTTCCTTATGCCAGGCTTACTCGGAGGCAGAAAAGAATTCGAAAATGATTTATTATCCGATCCAGATTATACAGCCAGACTACTTCGAAAACAGGTTACACCCTTTGTACTTAGAAGAATAAAAAGTGAAGTTGCAACTGAACTTCCTCCTAAAATTGAAAACGAACTCCCATGTGTATTAAATGATGAACAAAGAACAGAATATCGTAAACTTGTCGAAGGAGCAATAAAGGAACATGGAAACAATTTGAACCAAGCTTTTAAACAGGCACCTACGCATATTTTTTCACTCTTAACTCGGCTTAGACAAGTTTGTTGCGATCTCGCACTCCTACCATGGCGGGAAGGTTTTCCTCCAAGCGGAACAAAGGGGGAAATACTCCTTGAAAAATTAAGGGACCTTACCATCTCAGGATCCAAAATTATTGTCTTTAGTCAATTTACATCCTACCTGAGCATTTTGAAAAAAAGAATTGCCGAACAGGTTCCTGATTTGAAAATTTTGGAACTCACGGGTTCTACTCGAAATCGGACTTTACCCGTTGAAACTTTTGAAAACTTTGATGGTCCAGCGGTTATTTTAGCTTCATTAAAAGCAGCTGGTCTCGGAGTAACATTAAAATCTGCTGACTATGTTTTCCTTATGGATCCATGGTGGAATCCAGCAATAGAAGAACAGGCTATTGATCGAGCACATCGACTGGGGCGAACAAAACCAACCTTTATTTACAGATTGGTCACAAAAGGAACCGTCGAAGAAAGGGTTAGGATGTTACAACTTTCAAAAAAAGAAACCTTTCAAAAAATCATTGGCGATATGGACCGACCATCTGCTCTCGCTGACCATTTTTCTTCCCTTAAAGATTTAGTAGAATTAAACGATACCTGAATTTCAGAATTGGATATGAAGAAATTAAAACTTCTCAAACCTCATCAAATTCTGAATCCGTGGATTTGATTTTTTTTCGGAAACGCCTGATCCAACGATAACCAGGAAGCATAAACAAACCAGTAACCATAATATAAGTAGATGGCTC
>CAWVXY010000022.1:0-45460 GCA_963934295.1 uncultured Opitutia bacterium | reverse complement strand
CCCTGTCTCAAACCGGCTAAAGAAGCCCATCCTGCGGGTTCAACATTTTCTACAGCCAGGCCGGGTTCTTTTTCCTTCAGTCTTTTGCTAACCCGATCTCCAAAAGATAATTCGCGAACCGTAAATTCGAAAGTCTCCTCCTCATAATCGGGTAGTTCATTGGAAGGATCCGGGCGTTTTTCCAAAGTCACATTAAGGTCAAGTTTTTTTCCTTTGCGCATGCCGGAAAACAGAGCAAGTGAATCGGGTTTGTATTCCTTGATCATATTTCCAAAAACCTCTGCATCTTCCGTCCGGTAAGCTTGGATAATCTGTCCATCAATCCTGAACAATAGATCACCTGCCAGCATGCCCGCTTTTTGGGCAGGCGTTCTTGGATAAACTTGAGCAATTCGAACCCCCCTGGTTGTCTTGGGCATTTTAAGAGCTTCCGTAAGTTCTCGAGTCAACACTTGCGTGGATACACCTAACCAAGGTTTCCATGCTTGAACTGGTCGATTTTCCTGTGCTTCTGGTCCAATTTTTACCACGGTGAGTAATTGGGCCATATCCCGTTCAAACCTGATCAAAGTAGAAATAGGTTCTTTTTTTCCTTTGGTTATTTTTTCCGATATGCGAAGAAGGTCTTTAATACTTCTTACGGCTTCCCCGTTTATCTCAGTAATTACATCACCACGAATCAGATTAGGCTTCGCACTGTTCGATGGACCACCTCTTCCCACGGAGTGAATTTGGGCACCTTCTTTTGACGAACGGCGTGCTTCGAGAGAAGACATAAGAGTGAAATCACGAATCGTGATGCCCCAGCTTTTTAATTCTCTCTCTTTTGCAAATGCGGATTCACGTTTTGCAGTGGTTAATACCCACGATATTTTTTTGTTCTTCCTTAGTCCGCTAATTTTAACTTTCTTTCCAGCATTCATACTGTAGGACAATTGGTTGAATATAGGAAGATCCTCTGCAATCCTCGCCGATACTTTTTTCCCGTCGTATATTTTAATTATATCTCCGGGTTTAAACCCAGCATCGTCTGCAGGAGAATCTTCAATTATACCAGCTATCAATAGACCATTTTGATTGGGATCCAGTACAGGCTGACATTCAAGACCTGTCCAACACCGGGAAATAAATCCATTTTCTGCCAATTCTTTGGACACGGAGCGGGCCAAGTTGGAAGGAATTGCTCCGCCTAAGCTGCCGATACCCACTTCATTGATTCCAATAATAAACCCTTTATCATCTACAAGTGGACCTCCGCTGTTTCCAGGGAAAATGATTGCATCATGCCCCAACCAGCGTACTAATTCCCCCACATTCTCTCCATCCAGTCTAAATGAGCCCTGATTTGGGGAGATTAATGCGACATTGGAAACGATGCCCCGGGTTACCGATTGGGACAACCCGGCAGGACTTCCCATGGCAAAACAAACATCTCCGATTTCCACTTGGTCCGAGTCTCCAAATGTAGCCACGACCAAAGGTGTGCTTTTTTTGGAACGATCTTCCATCCGCAGCCTAAGAACCGCCAAGTCCGTCATCGGATCGGCTCCCAATAAATCTGCCATCACTTCCTCGCCGTCATGCAAACGACAAGTTATCCGGGTTGCTTTGCCTGCCACATGATGATTGGTCACAACCCGACCATCTGCGGAAACGATCACTCCACTCCCGGTTGCCCGAGACTTCATCATCCGTCCACTTGAACCTTGTTCCGAAACCACTTCAATTCGAACGATTGCCGGGTAAACCTCCTCCACTGCTTGGGCGAGGGGGAGGAGAGTATCTTTTTTCTCGTCCGCACAAATTAATTTAGACAAAGAAATAAAAACGAGTAGGGCATATGGTAAGTTAGTGAGCTTCATAAATTATATTATAGGCGTAACCGAGGCATCTATTCGTTTGAATAGAACCTCGACAATGTACTTTGAATATTTATCCTTCACATCAGAGCAAAGCAAGGAAACAAAAGGAAAAGATACATGAAAGATAGCACCAGTTCCCCACATATTCTGTCAGAAAAACAGCGAAAATTCCTTGGGTTTGTTGCCTGTTTTGCAGGTACCTTGCTCCTCGGCTGTCTCTTCGCCGCAGTTATTCTTATTCTTAACCGGACATTTGATCTGTTTGGGGGAGTAATCTGGTCGTTAGCTATTTCCGGAATGTTGGCTATTCTTCTCAGACCCATTGTTTCTTTTTTTGAGGAGAAAGCAAAGCTTGGTCGTTTGGCTTCCATTTTGTTGTTATATGCTTTGGTCATTACAACAGCTGGTTCGGCAACCTGGTTTTTAGGTGGAAAAGTAATTTATCAAACGAAGGAGTTTCTAGGGACTGCCGCGGACTGGCCTGAACAGCTCGAGGAAAAAGCGAAACAATCTTTGCCCCCCGAGACATGGGAGTCGATTTCCGGACAGGTTGATACATTTAAGGAATACTGGAAGGAGATATTGGGGGATGAAAAAACACCCATTTTGACCCTTCCTTTGGATCAGCAAAAAATTTACGACTCCCTAAATATTGAACAAAGAGAAACTTTTCGAGCTCTTGATCCCGATGAGCGGGATGCCCTTTTTGCAATTGAAGAAAAAACTCAACGAATCGAATATCTCGAACGAAAAGCCACCGAGATTCATAACCGGGCGATGGAAGCTATGGAAAAGCAGGGAGGGGATATTGCTGAAACATCCGCGGCGGTCATTAAGTCAGCGTGGAGTGGCTTACTTGGATTTTTTGCCCAAATGACATATCTGGCAGTTATTCCTATCTATCTTTTTTATTTCCTTAGTTCCAATCGTAACTTAATTGATGAATTGGAAAAGGAACTCAGTTTTTTATCCGAATCAGTTAAGGAGGATGTAATCTTTTTAATTCGTGAATTTGTCAGTATCTTGGTCAGTTTTTTCCGTGGGCAATTATTAATTGGATTATTAATGGGCATTGGCTATGCAATCGGATTTAGCATCAGTGGATTGAAATTTGGTATTACCCTAGGTTTACTTTTTGGTCTGCTTAATATTGTACCTTATCTCGGATCAATTGTGGGGATCGCAACCGCTTTGCTAGTCTCCTATTTACAACCAGGTGGGATTGCAGAAAGTGGAGAATGGAATGTCTTGATTGGTTGTGGTATCTCTTTTGTGGTCGTGCAGTTAATTGAGAGTTATTATTTGACGCCAAAGATTATGGGCCAACAAACCGGTCTTCATCCCGTTGTGGTTATGGTTTCGATCTTCTTTTGGGGGACCGCATTAGGAGGAATATTGGGAATGATATTCGGTATTCCCCTCACGGCATTTATTATAATTACCTGGCGTTTGTTGTGTAGAAAATATTTTAACCGGTCCTTTTGTTAGAGAGAATGATTCTAACGGCAAAGTAATCTCATTGCTTTGTGAACAGTTTTACAATTCATCTGCCATTTACCCTTAAGATAAGTCCCGTTCACACCTTGTCATCACGAGGACGAATGCCCATGGCGATCCACGGTGATATAAGCACTTTACAATCTCGGTTACTTTTCTGTATTGGATGATTCTAGTTGGCAGAAGGACAAGAAACTTTTCTGATAGGGCTTAAATTTATAATTATGAACTCCAATTACCTCTTGTTTTTTTCATTTTTTTATCTTCTCACTTCCATTTGGGCAGATCCCAAAACGGAATCGCTGTTCAATGGAAAGGATTTATTCGGTTGGTCGATGGATGTGCCGGCACATGATAAAAAACCGGATTTTGCAAAACCGTTTATTGTTCGGGATGGCATGCTTGTAAGCCTTGGGAAGCCATTTGGGCATTTGCTTACAGAAAAGGAGTTTGAGAATTATCGTTTGGTTGCGGAGTATCGCTTTGCCGGTAAGCCGGGAAATTGTGGGATTTTGGTCCATGCATCAAAATTGAGAAACCTTTATAAAATGTATCCCAAATCAATTGAAGTACAGATGAACCATACCCATGCTGGAGATTTTTGGTGTATCGTGGAAAATATTGAAGTTCCCAACATGGCAAAGAGAAGAGGGGCTAAAGAGAAATGGGGAATTACCGAGGGGAAGGCACGTAGGATACTTAATTTAACAGACGGTTCTGAGAAACCGGTTGGGGAATGGAACCAAATGAAAATTGAGTGCTTCAAGGATGAGGTAAAAGTCTGGGTTAATGGGGACTTGGTTAATCATGGTTATTCCTGTTCGGCTCAAAAGGGCAAGCTATCAATCCAGGCAGAAGGTTCAGAAGTGGAATTTCGCAGGCTTGATCTGACTTTAATTACGAAACTGGGAAAATAAAGCATGACTTTAATTAATGCACTTATGGCACTGGCTCCTGCTTTGGCCATTGCACTTTTTATTTACTGGAAAGATAAACATGAAAAGGAACCGGTTGGTGTGCTGGTGATGTGCTTTATTTTTGGGGTGTTGATCTGTTTTCCTGCAGGCTTTTGGAATTCCGGAGTGTTTGAAATATTTGGATATGACTTGGATGAGGATAACGGGATGGTCATTTCTTTCTTTATGGCTTTCTTTGTGGTGGGTTTGGGCGAAGAATTGCTGAAATATTTAGTGGTTATTCTTTATGCATTCAGAAAACCATGTTTTAATGAACCCTTTGACGGAATTGTATACGCGGTCATGGTAAGTCTAGGTT
Organism: uncultured Opitutia bacterium; assembly: GCA_963934295.1. Lineage (GTDB taxonomy): Bacteria > Verrucomicrobiota > Verrucomicrobiia > Opitutales > Seribacteraceae > Seribacter. The sequence goes on along the minus strand of CAWVXY010000022.1, from coordinate 40,826 downwards.
TTGCCGCGTTTGAAAATATTATTTATGTGATGGAGGGTGGCATGTATGTCGCAATCATGAGAATGTTTACCGCAGTACCAATGCACGCTGTATTTGCGGTGATCATGGGATACTACATCGGGTTATCAAAATATTACCAGGGTTCCGCCCGAACCGAAAAAAGTTTAAAAGGCTTGTTTTATGCAGTTGTTCTACACGGTGCTTATGACTTTGTTCTGTTTCAGGATGACATGCCAATACTAAGTTTTTTGATTTTCCCGATGATCATATGGGCAATTTCACTATGCCGAAAAGCGATGAAAAAGCACCTGGATGTTTCGCCTTTCAATCCGAATAAAAGGTAAGTGTTTATAAATGTGCGCAAGATTGCCTTGAAACCTTCTGTTTCTTTGGCGATGGATAGATCAGGAATAATTTAGATTTATGTCGACCAAAGATAAAGATTTCGTTCACTTGCATGTTCATTCGGACTTTAGTCTGCTTGATGGATGTTGTCGAATGGACCGTTTGATGGCGCGGGCACAGGAATTAGGGCAATCGGCCATGGCCCTTACAGATCATGGTAATTTGTTTGGTACCATTTCCTTTATCAAACAGGCTGAAAAGCACGGAATAAAACCAATAATTGGTTGTGAGGGTTATCTGGTTACGGATCATAAAAACGACGAGAAACCAGGTCGGGAGAACCATAAATCTTATCATATTGGTATGCTTGCGAAGAATTATGAAGGATATCAAAATTTATCCAAAGTAGTTTCTGATGCACATGTGGACGGATTTTACTATCGGCCAAGAACGGATCTGGAAACATTGGCTGAGCATGCTGAGGGCTTGATTGGTTTCACCGGATGTATGCAAGGTTGGGTCCCTCAGTTAATTTTGCGGGGGAAAGAAGAAGAAGCTGAAAAGGCAATGGGGCAAATGGTTGATATATTTGGCAAAGAAAATTACTTTGTTGAACTGCATAACCATGGAATTGAGGAACAGAGACAATTGGTCCCCGTTCTTTTAAAACTGGCCAAACAGTTTGATTTAAAAGTAATTGCGTCCAATGATGTTCACTATGTGAAGGAAGAAGACTGGGCACCCCATGATGCCTTACTTTGTATTCAGACGGGATCGAAAATTGATGATGAGAAACGCATGCGTTACGATGCCCGGCAATTTTATTTAAAATCGCGTGCGCAAATGGAGGAGCTTTTTAAGGAGGCACCGGAATCCATTACCAATACATTTGCGGTGGCTGAAATGTGTGATTTGAAGCTACCATTTGGAGAGAATAATTATCCGGTGTTCACTCTTCCTCCTGAGATTAAAACCACGGTTACGGATAATGTGGAATACCTGAAACATCTCTGTATCGATGGATTGAAGGAGAGATATGATAAGACCTATCAACCCGAGGATCAGCGTGGAGAGGATACAGATGAAACAGTAAAAGAATTGAGCGAGCGCATAGATTATGAATTAGGCGTGATTGCAAAGACTGGATTTAATGATTACTTTTTAATCGTGGCCGATTTTATGGGCTGGGCCAGGGAGCAGGAAATCCCAGTGGGTCCTGGACGAGGTTCCGGCGCGGGTTGTTTGGTGGCTTATGTTTTGGGGATTACAGATATAGATCCACTGCGTTTTGGTTTGCTTTTTGAGAGATTTCTAAATCCGGAACGGGTTTCTCCTCCGGATTTTGATATCGATTTTTGTATGAGAAGGCGGTCCGAGGTGATTGAATATGTCCGGGAAAAATATGGCCGGGATTGTGTGGCTAATATCGTGACCTTTGGTACTTTTGGAGCAAAGATGGTAGTGCGGGATGTTGCCCGTGTACGCGATGTGCCCTATGCGGAAGCTGATAAACTGGCTAAAATGGTGCCGGATGATTTAAATATTACGCTTGAACAGGCGTTGGAAAAAAGCCCAGAATTTCGGGAGGAGTGTGAAAAAAATCCGATTGCAAAACAGATTATTGAGACGGGAAAAGTAATCGAGGGCATGGTTCGGAATGTGGGGACACATGCGGCAGGGGTTATTATCGCAGACCGGCCCTTGAAGGAATTGGTTCCCCTCACTACGCAGGATGGTATTTTAACCACGCAGTTTCCGAAGGACCCAGTGGAAGATTTGGGCCTGTTGAAAATGGATTTCCTTGGATTGAAAACCCTGACCGTGATTGCGGCGGCGGAGAAACATATTCGTGAAAAGGAAGGGTTTTCCGATTTCCGGGTTACGGATGTTTCCTTGGAAGATGATAAGACTTTTGAATTATTAAACGAAGCCCGTACGATCGGGGTTTTTCAATTGGAGTCCGATGGAATGCGCCGTTTGTGCAGGCAAATGACCATTACCAATGTGGATGAAATTATTGCCCTGATCGCCCTCTATCGCCCAGGTCCAATGGACTGGATACCCGATTACATTAAGGGAAAGGAAGATCCATCCACCATAAAGTTTCCACATCCTCTCCTCGAAGAGGTTTGCGAAGAAACCTACGGAGTTATGGTTTACCAGGAACAGGTCATGGAAGCGGCTCGCCGGGTGGCCGGGTATTCCCTTGGTGGTGCGGATATATTACGCCGGGCAATGGGTAAAAAGAAACCAGAGGAAATGGCAAAGCAAAGAGAAATTTTTGTAAAAGGGGCCAAGGATACGAATAATATTGCTGAAAAGAAGGCGAATGAGATTTTCAGTATTTTGGAAAAGTTTGCCGGGTATGGTTTTAATAAATCGCACTCCGCAGCCTATGGAATGATTAGTTATCAAACAGGCTATTTAAAAGCCAATTTCCCCGTTCATTTTATGGCTGGTGTGCTTTCTTGCGAGCTGGGGAATTCCGATAAACTTTCTCATTTTATTGGGGAGTGTACGGAGATGGGGATTTCTGTTCTCGGGCCCGATCTTAATGAATCAGGTGAGAATTTCACCCCGGTTGAGGGAGGAGATGCTCAGGCGGATTCTATTCGTTTTGGGTTGGCCGCAGTTAAGGGAGTGGGGGATGCACCTTCAGCTGTAATTGTAGGCGAGCGAAAAAATGGCCCTTATTTAAGTTTTTCAGATTTAGTAGAACGGGTGGATGGAAAAGCGGTAAATAAGCGGGTGTTGGAAAACCTGATCAAAGCTGGTGGGTTTGACTCGGTGGAAAATAGCCGGGCCTCCTTATTGGCCGATTTGGATCGGGCAATGGGAGAAGCTCAATTAAGAAGAAAAGACAGAGAGGCTGGACAGGTTAACCTTTTTGACATGATGGGGGAGGATGATAGTGGGGGAAACTCTGCGGAAAATGGCGGATTTTCTCCTGTGTCTGACCGCCCTGAAGTTGAACCTATGGACGAGCTTGAAAAACTAAGGTACGAGAAGGAACTGCTCGGATTTTATCTGTCCGGACATCCGGTTGATACGCTGGGTGGATTGGGGGCTTTACTGGACGATATTACGGCAGAAGAAATAGAGAATTTAGAAGGTAGACGATCCTTCCGCTTGTGTGGAGTACTGGGAGAGATTGAACGTAGGTATACTAAAAAAGATGCCAAACCATGGGCACGGTTCACTTTGATGGCGAAGGAGAAGGATTTTTCAATTCCTATGTTCACCGAGGCATGTGAGCAATACGGGTTACATTTGGAGGACGGACGCATTGTTGTGGTTGAAGGAGTTGCCTCTCATAAGGATGGTGAAACCCGGTTAAGTGTGACGAACCTAAAACCGATTGAGAGTGCAATCGCTTCGGTTACCGAAGAGGTCACTTGGTTACTTGATCCGGATGACCCTGAATGTGAACAGTTCACGATTGATATGTTTTCCCTTGGCGACCGGGGGGAGGGGAATACCCTGATTCGATTGGCCTACGCCCGAAGTGGAGAAGATGATGGATTGGTTGTGGAGACAGACAGTCGATTCTCGATGCGATTTTCGTCCAAAGTTTTCAAGGAATGGAGGAATAAGAAACCGGTCCGAGGTGCCCGTGTCCTAATTCGAACGCCCGATCCGCCTCCGGAACGAAAATTTGGTAAGAAAAAATTCTAGCTTATCTTACGCCTTGACCTTGAGACACGATTCTTTACTTTAATCTTTTTCTATATGACAATTGAAATCAAATTACGTAAAGGCGAGCCCATGGATCGGGCCATTCGTCGTTTAAAAAAACGCCTCGATCGTGAAGGCACGATTCGTGATGTGCGTGACAAACGCTACTACAGGAAACCATCGGATAAGAAAAGAGAGGCTCGCAAGGTAGCCGCTTTTACCCAAATGCTTCGAACTCGTTACGAGAAGATGTAATTTCCAGGAAATCCGCACGGATTTCAAGTTGTAGATTTTGATAAGGGGACAAATCATTATTTAAAAGATGTCCCAACTTCATAACAGATTAACCCCCAGTTTAAGGGCGGAATGGAATTTGTTTGATAGACAGAATTCATCCTCAGTTGAATTTCTATCCCTTTGTGAAAAAATGATTTCGGTGGGCGAGTTTTTGCTGGCTCACGATGTGGCTAAAGCCGGTTTGGAAAGGCATAAAAATGATCGGAAACTATGCCAAAGAGCTGCTCATGCACTAAGCAAAGCAGGGTCGCCCAAAATGGCATCCAAGCTATTGGAGGATTTGGTCGCGGGTGGTGATCGTGGAGTTGAAACCCATAGCCTATTGGCAAGTGCTTACAAAGATCTATGGGAACAGGCGACTGATTCGGATTCCAAACAAAAATACGCCGAGTTGGCCATCGCAAGATATGAGGAGGGTTTCTCCACCAATAGCTTTGACAATTTAAGAACCAGCCAAAGGCAGGATTTGGAAACCCAATATTATCCATGTATCAATATTTCTTTCATGCACTTCTTTTCCGGAAATGGTGAAGCGGGGAAAGAGTACGCGGAAAAGGCCTGGAAAATCTGTGAGAAATTAAAGGCGGGTGGGAAAAATGATTATTGGATTCAGGCGACAGAAGCTGAGGCTCTTTTACTTTTAGGCTCGGTGGATGATGCGGTTTATTCCTACTCGGAAGCCGTTTCTATGCCCGAGACTAAACCATCATGGATTTCGAGTACAAGGAAGCAGGCTTTACAGATTGCCAGTGCATATGAAGATGAAGAAATAAGGGAAAAAATTCAGGGAGCATTCCCGACTTTGGGTATTGTCGCTTTCTCGGGACATGTTTTGGATCGACCGGGTTCCGATCCGCGTTTTCCTCCTGAAGCCGAAGAAATGGCTAAGCTTAAAATTGAAAGTGCCCTGGAGGAAATGGATGCAAGTTGTGGTTATAGTTCAGCTGCCTGTGGTACTGATATTATATTTCTGGAATCCATGATTGATCGGGGAGCAGAGACCCATGTTTTTCTCCCTTTTGCGAAAGAAGAATTTATTGAAACCAGTGTTCGTCGAGCAGGTGGTAATTGGGTGGCAAGGTTTGAAAGCGTTCTCGATCAGGCAACCTCGATTCATTATGTGACCAAGGATGGATATAATGGAGAGGATACCCTTTATACTTTTTGCAATGATGTTCTGCTTGGCTTTGCCGCTATGAGGGGGAGGGGAATGGATGAGGACCCTAGGTTGCTTGTTTTTTGGGATGGCCAACCGGGTGCAGAAGGAGGTACTGGAGAGTTGGTAAAAAAATGGAAAAAGAATTTTAATGAACCTTTAATCATTGATGCCAAACAAGTTTTACAGGCCACTCCGGAAATAAAGGAAAGCCCCGGACATGGAGGAGAGACAAATCCAGCTTTTGTCATTACGGATGATCCGAAAGTTTTGCCTCGTACTATAAAAACGATGCTATTTGCAGATGTGGAGGGTTTTTCACGATTGGATGAAACGATGACACCTTATTTTGTTGAAAAGTTCCTTGGGGGTATTTCTGAAATAATTGGTCGTTTAACTTCCACTCCAGCTTTTGTTAATACTTGGGGCGATAGTTTTTTTGCGGTTTTTGATAAATTGGAGGATGGATTGGAATTAGCTCTTGAATTGAGGGATTATTTTTCAAAAGGGGATTGGACAGAACTGGGAATGATGGAGGGAATGGAAGTTCGTATTTCAATGCATGCAGGGCCGGCATATGAAAAATTTGACCCTATCCTCGGTAAGTTGAATTTTTTTGGAAGTCATGTTAATCAAGCTGCTAGAATTGAACCGATTGTATTACCCGGTTCTGTTTTTGTTTCTGAAACCGTGGCCGCATTGCTTTCCTTCGGACACGATGGGTTTGATTTTGAATATGTTGGGCATTTGGAACTGGCCAAAAATTTTGGGAGCTATCCAATCTATATATTACAAAGAACCGGATACAGGTATGATGATTGAGTTGTTTCTAAAATGATATCTTCGGCAGATATTCCAGAGCCTTTTGAGAGTTATTCTGGCGAAGGACCCTATATCTTTGTGAGTTATGCTCATGCGGATAAAATTCCAGTCTATCAATCGATGAGGGAATTTCGGGACGCTGGAGTTAATATGTGGTACGATGAGGGAATTCAGCCTGCTGGGGAATGGGTTGAGGAAATTGCTCATGCAATTAAGAAATCCTCGATGTTTGTAGTTTTTGTTTCTCCCCGATCCGTTGATTCCCGTTTTGTTAAAAGTGAGGTTGGGTATGCCCTTAGTGAAAATAAGGATATTTTAACCATCTATTTGGAGGATACAACTTTGCCGGCCGGCCTATCCCTATGCCTGCAACAATTTCAGTCTGTTTTTGTATCGGAAAAAAATTGGCAAACAAAAGCCTGTTCTTGCATGTTGGAGAAGATCAACGAGCTTCCTAAATTGGAAGAAAGCGGATCAAAACCGGTAGATCAGCAAGTGGTTGAATTTGATCATGGTGCGGATCTGTGGAAATCTTGGGACCGGGTTTGGCTCACTCAGTTAAAAAGAGGTTTGAAAGGAGTTGCTCCGACGGAGAGAAGAACTCCAACATTTTACAAAGAGCGTGGTATACCCACTACACCATCAAAACCTCAGAAGAAATTAGATCCTAATCAAAAAACGGGTACAAAATTTCCCGTTCATCCAGGTCGTGGAAAGACCAGGCATCCCCTTGCTTTTGATGTTTCCATTAACGAGGAATCTGAGAATTTAAGTAAACCCAAACAAGAAAATCATGTCGATTTTTATGCGGGTAATTTTTCGAGAATCCCTTCAGGGAAATTATCAATTTGGGTTCCTTATGCAGAAGAACAAAGGGTCGTGGAGGTAGAGCATGATTTTTGGATGGGGCAATATTTAATCACGCAGGAGGTATACACTCAGGTAATGGGGGCAAATCCGAGTTTTACTGATGTGGAAAGCGATCTTTCCAGTCAAAGCTTTCCAGTTAATAATGTCTCCTGGTTGGATGCAGTTGCATTTTGTAAAGCTTTGACGATCCTGTCGCATACTCAGACAACTTTACCAACCGGGTATGAATATAGATTGCCCAGTGAGGTGGAATGGGAGTATGCCTGCCGTGCGGGGACATCCACCGCCTATTATTTCGGCGACGATCCCAGTGAATTGCATAATCATGCCTGGTTCAGAGGGAATAGTAGAAAAAGAATTCATCCGGTAGGTTTAAAGAATCCAAATCCTTGGAATTTATTTGATATGTACGGAAATGTTCGCGAGTGGGTGGGCAATTCATTTGTAAATACTTTGCTTAATGATAGTGAACAGGATGAATTCAGAATAAGCCGGGGTGGGGGTTATATGAAAACGGCAATTGAATGCCAGTCTTCCACTCGTTCAACCAATTCTCTGTATCACCGATTTAGAAATTTAGGATTTCGGGTTGCCTTGGCAAGGCTTCCCAATGGCTGATTTTCTTTCCATCCTATTCTTATCCGAAGGGATTTCCATTGCCCTTTTAAGCGGAAACATTCATAAATTATACCTTTTTGATGAGCGAAGACAGGCAAAATAATAATCCTAAACAAGACAAGCCATTGGATGGAAGCGACCAAGTCGCCGTCCGCCAAGCCAAGCTTGATCAAATGCGTGAAAATGGTAACGACCCCTTTCGAGCAAATTGGGATCAAACTCACACCTCTATTCAGGCACAAGCCCTCTTAACTGAAGATATGGAAGATGGTCCCGAAGTATCGGTTGCCGGTCGTATTGTTGCATTTCGGTTAATGGGCAAAGCCTCTTTCTTAAAAGTTTTGGATCGGGATGGCCGGATCCAATCATATGTGCGGAAGGATGAGATTGGAGAGGATGAGTACGCTGCTTTCAAGAAACTGGATTTGGGAGATTTTATTGGAATTCGCGGAAAATTGTTCCGGACTAAAACGGGGGAGGTCACTGTACGTGCAAAAGAATATCGTCTGGTTTCTAAAGCACTTCGCCCTTTGCCAGAGAAATGGCATGGTTTGACAGATAATGATCAAATTTATCGCCAGCGTTATTTGGATTTGATTGTGAACGAAGAATCTCGTGAACGTTTTCGGACAAGGAGTCAGATAATACGAGAGATTCGAGAGTTTTTCTGGAATCGAGATTTTTTGGAGATGGAAACCCCCATGTTACAGGCAGTTTCGGGTGGCGCGGCTGCTCGTCCATTCAGAACGCATTTCAATGCGTTGGATTGTGATTTTAATATGCGTATTGCATTGGAATTGCATTTGAAACGATTATTGGTCGGTGGGTTTGACCGGGTTTTTGAAGTGGGGCGGGTTTTTCGAAATGAGGGGCTCTCCCGGAGACATAATCCTGAATTTACGATGCTTGAGGCATACCAGGCATATACTGATTATCGCGGGATGATGGAATTGACCCGTTCCTTGATTCAACAAGTTTCCGAGCGTGCCTTGGGTACTTTGCAATTGGAAAGGAATGAAGGAGATACGATTGATCTTTCCGGTGAATGGAGAGAGGCGAAATATAGAGATTTGATTATAGATGCGGTTGGAAGAGAGGACTGGTTTGATCTTCCTAAATCAGCCAAGTTGGAAAAAGCCAAGGAATTGAAAATTGAAGTGGATCCAGCTTTGGAAGATTTCGAAGTAACCAATGATATTTTCGAGAAAGTGATTGAGCACACCCTGATTCAACCGACTTTTGTAACACACATTCCAAAGGAGCTTTGTCCGTTAGCCAAAATAACAGAAAATGATTCGAGTACAATCGATGTGTTTGAACTTTGTATTAATGGACAGGAGATCGCACCTGCATATTCGGAGCAAAATGACCCTGCTGTTCAGAGGGATGCATTTATGAAACAGGTTGGAGAGGAAACTCAGGAGTTGGATGATGATTTCCTTCTTGCACTGGAGCATGGTATGCCACCAGCAGGGGGGATGGGATTGGGGATTGATCGATTAGTCATATTCCTGACCAAGGCAGCTAATATTCGGGATACCATTCTTTTTCCGACTTTGCGCCCATCGTAATTCTTATTCTCCGGGGAAAAATCTCTCTCTATCCGTGAAGATTCGTACAAAGGGAGAGCAGAATGTAGTTGTAATCAAACCTGTGCTTTGGAGGCAGGCTGGATTTACTTTATTTTTACTTGTAGTTGCCGCTTTTTTCTCGATGGTCAGTTATGTCGGTGTCTTTTTCAGTTGGCTAGGTACGATCGTATTTTTTCTTCTCGGGTTACTGAATTTATTGGATCAAATTTTCGAATGGTCCAGGTTGAAGATTAATCAAGATGGGTATTCTTATCGTGGATGGTGGAGAAGGCAGCATTATAAACATGAGGAGATTGAGAGTTTTTCCTCCGAAATATATGCTGGTCGTACTTTAATCGTGGTTAATTTAAGAAAAAAGGCTTTAAAATTGAGAGGGTTGGATGACAAACCAATCGCGTTTCCTTGCTCCTTTGGCAGACCCGCTGAAGATACCTTAAAAACTTTACGCAAAAGCTTGGACAAAACCCCAAGAGCTTTAATCTAGGGAATTGTAGTCAGGTAGAGAATCGATGTTATCGGGTTCCTTTTCTTTTGGTTTGAAAATGAGATTCCAAAGGAGAAGTAAGTAAGCAAGAGCGATTATGAATAATTGGGAAATGATGAACATCATTAGATAATCAAATGCTTTATCCATAAATCCATAGGAATGTAGACCCACACCAAGCATATTGGTTCCAAACCAAGACCAAGCGGTAACCACATTTCCAAAAATAGCAATACAGGCAAGACCTCGAGTTTTCGCAATTCCCGAAAACCGAGCATGGAGAAGGAGTGCATTCCAAATCACAATAAGCAGAGCACCATTCTCCTTAGCATCCCATCCCCAGAATCTTCCCCATGATTGATCTGCCCAAATTCCTCCAAGAATAGTTCCCACTAAACTAAATAGTAAGGAAAAGCAGGTGATTCCATAGATCATGGAATCTAATGTTTTCTTCATTTTACTTTCGGGTTTATTGAAAATAAAACATCCAAGATGAAAAAATACATAGGCAATACCAAGAAAACCAGCGAGGAAAGTGGTTGAGTAGCCAATGGTAATGATTACGACATGAGTAGCTAACCAAAAGTTAGAATCCAATACGGCCCGCATCATCTCCATAGTATCTCCAGTAGGATTCAAAGAAGAATCCAGACTCAGACTATGGGCAATAACAAGGCTTCCAAATCCGATCAGGGCGCCCATAGCGGAGGCAATTCCTAACCGGATATATTTTTCGGTACCAAGACAGAGGAGAACAGAAGCCCAACCGATAAAGAGGGCGGAAGAATATAAATTTGTAACCGGGGGGCGACCTTCGATCCACATTCTTGCTGCCAGGCCAAAAGTGTGACATACCAAAACGATAATAGTAAGGTAATATGCTGAGTTACGAAGCATTCGTACCAATTCGGAATCTCTTTTAAATGCAGGTATTAACCAGGAAATAGCTGCTACAAGGAAGATGACCACATAGGCAATGGCACTGCGATAGAAAGGTTCGAATCCATTAAAGGTTTTTTCAAAAGAAAGAGTTGAAGCAGTTGAACCTGCCCTTTGAGTGGTTATGTCATATAATTCAGTAACCAAACGGTTAAATTCACTGAAATTTTGATCCCGGTATGCAAAGGCGAGGTCTTCGTATTGAAGAATCACTGGATCCACTCCCTCTCTTACCTTAATGGCTTCAGCATACTGAGTTGCAAATAATGCAGAAGGATCAAGTTTTTGATTCTCTCTGATGTAGGAAATTCTTTCTTTGAGTTCCTTTTTTTCCAATGAAAGCAATTCTCTTAAAGTAAGTGCAAATCGTGCGGGATCCATGTTTTGTTTCTCTCTTGATTCAAGAGGTTCGGATCCAACAAGAGATTCGGTCACTTTCATCCATTTTCCATCTTCATCTGCAAGCAGGGGAGGAATGGGAAGAAATTCAGTCCAAAGGTTTGCTTGATTATAACGGTCAACAAAGAAAACGACTCTTGCAAATTCCTCGCTTCCCAATTGAACAACCGATGAGTCCATAGAAAGTTCAGCAGTTAATTTCCGAAACCTGAAATACTCGTCACTACGAGCACGGTCTATTTCCGCAGAGTAAACTAAATCAGTTACACCTAGTTGTTCCAATACTTCAGGGCGATCGGGAGTATTGGGAGGAGATAAAGAATGTTTTAATTTTTTATAAATCAAAAGGGATCTATAAAGTTCGATGATGTTTTGTTGAAAACTATCCCTAAGTTCCGTCTCAACTTCTCCAGCCTTACGAGCAGATGAATCAATGTTCGATAAAAAGGGTTTTAACTCCTCATAGGAGTAAAATTTACCATTATCTAACAGTTTTTGATTAACCAAACCAAGAACTTGGTCGTGATCTATAAGAAATGTTTTGAGTTTGTCTGCTTTTTCGGGGGCAAAGAGAACTTGAACCAACCAATCAATTGCATCGACTTCGGTTACCGGTACTTTAATTCCCCCTTGAGGTATAGTTGTCTTTTTGGTTTTTGAGAAATTTTTGAGAAATTTTGTCTGTTCTTCACTTAATTCTTCCTTATCTTTTTTCAGAGTCTTGATAAGATTTATCTTTTCAACTTCCCACTTTTCTAAAACTCGAAGGGCGGTTCGCTTGTTTCTTAGAACGAGTAAAATATTTCGTGCAACACTATCGAGGGGTTTGACTCTGCCGCCACGAAGGACGGGAATTTTCGAAAATGCTTGGAGGTCAAAAGTCTCATTTTGATCGGTATCTTTATTATTATCTGTTCCGAGGAAATCGAAGAAAGAAGCCTGAGTCCATGTATTCGGAAAAAAAGAAATGTATAAACCCGTGAAGAGAATTAAAACGAAGAGAATCTTTTGGATTTTAAACATCTTAAGCATTTGCTGGAGATTTTGAATTTTTCCTAAGAAATTTTATCAAGTGGAAACTAAATTGCCAAAGCATCCCGATAGAAACTAAAATACAGGCAATATATGGAACGAGCCAACTCGGGTTATTAATGACCTGAAAAACAGAATAGTTTGCGGCATCATTCATTTGGTATTGGTAAAAAGTCAGCCCTCCGTGGCGTAGTGGGGTATTCATGTAGACTAATGCTCGACGGGTCTGATTTCCTTCTAGGTGCAGGTTGATATCACTTTCAAAATTAAAAGGAATCTCGGTACCTTGATAATATTCATTTTCTATATCCAGGAGTTCAATTGCAAACGGCAGGTATTCCCTCTTTTGTCTGAGAGTGATTCCCCAGAGCTTTCCCTTGTGTCTTATTGACTGAAAAGAAAGGTCAGCTAATTTGGGCGAGAGTTGTGACCAAACTTCATTACCCGCAGGATGGGCTATGGTTAACCATTGTCCAAGGCTTTTTCCTTGATCCAGTAATTCGAGAACAAGATAACCGAAGTTTGCACCGTCACTGCTAAAATCCTCCTCTTTTTCAATGACATTTAAGTTTGCAGACTTTCCGACCCCACGATTTACAAATTCCACGATTTTCGATTTGGGCTTGTTTGGCTCAACACTATCAAAGTCGCAATTCACGCCAAAGTGATGAACTTTGATGGTGAAAGGTAAGGATTGATCTGTCAGAGAACCACCTTTTTCCAAAGTTTTCTGTGGAATGGTAATCACCTGCTCTGTAACTGGGTCGGTTACATCACGAAGTGCCAGTTCAACTCCGTGAAAACGCTCGATGAAATTACTTTTTTCACCCTTATTTATCTGCATCCTGGATTCTTCCTGAATCGCCTGAGTTGTCAGCTGCCCGATCAACAGAAGAATGATGCCTAAGTGAATGAGTTGTATTCCGGCTTTTTTTAAGGTCCATTGGAATCTTACAATATAAGCTGCAGACAGATTAATGATAAGGAGACCTCCAAGTAAATAACCACCAGGAATGGGTAAAGGAATATCTTGGAGATATTCACCACCCCAAAATTTTTCTGGGTAGTACCAAATACCATAAAACGATTCAAAATATTCCGCAAGAGCTCCGCGGATTCCAATTCTTACCTGCTCTAATGTGGCCACAAAAATCAAAATCATGGACAAGCTCAATAGGGTAATGGTGAGCCTGAGCGAAGCAAAGGGGAGCAGGAAACTGAAGTTTTTTCTTCTCTGGCTGAGAGTATTTTTTTTCTTATTTTCGTTCATTTCTTTTCTGATCCTGATTTGGGGGAGATTGAATGAAGGAACATGATGAAATTTTCTTTTTCTTTTTCTGCGAGGCTCTTATTACCTAGAAGTTTAAAGAACCAAGATTCTTTTTCCAAAAATAATGCCCCAGCAAGAACCGCTTCCTTTTCTCCATAGGCCTCGATGAAATGCCCTGAATTTCCTGCTATTGTGAACGGGGTGCAATATTTTTCGAGTGATGATTGGCTAACGGGGGATAATTCAATTTGCCCGACCCAACGATTAACATTGGCGAGAAGACCACCGACATCACCAGGGAATGTGGTTACTGAAATATCTAGTTCACTGCCATTTTGATCATCTACCCTTAAACTGGCTATTCGCATGGAGGAAGTTTTCCCATCTTTCCAGGTGGATGGGATTTCCCAAATCCATGGATTGTCTCGTGACGGGGGAGGGGGAGATGGTTTTGTCGTTCTATTTTTTGGAAAAGGAGAGCGTGCAATAATGGGGTTATTCTTGGCTGAGCGGAGAGTGCATGAACCCAAAAACTGAGTAAAATTTTCAGATTCTTTAAGTACTAATTTCTGATTTGCGATAAAGGGAAAGAGCCAGGTTTCACCTTCTTGCCTCAAAAGTGCAAGAAGGGCAGTCCGTGGAGAAGAAAATGCCGGATCGCTTTTCGCTTTCAGAACGAGCCATTCAAATGTACGATTTCCGATTTCTTTTTTCTGAACTAAGGGCGCAAGCGTGGATTCGGTAAAAGTAGGATAACCCATTTCTCGACCAAACATATTAGCAACATCAACAGTCGAAACCTGCTCGCGAAAGGGCATAACTCCAATTCGTCCTTGAGGACCTTCTTTAGTTTTTACATGGAATGAACCTGCCATGGGACCAGAAAGGTCTGGATTCTCACCCCAATTGTCAGGTAATTTCCAAGTTACAATTGGACCATCATATTCAGATGGGATGGAATAAGATTGAATAGATGCTTCTTCAGCACATGAAAAAAAAGATAATACCAAAATGGATGAGAGCAGAAATTTTAAAAATGCTCGATGGTATTTAAGGAATGTATTCACAGACATGGTATCCGTTAATTTAGCAGTGTGAGGAAAGGGTTAGAAAGAATGGTTGTATCAATAAATGTAGTTCAAAGCTTTTATCTTATAAAAGATTAAAAAATAGATAAAATGTTTTGGTCTCTTATTAGAGGAAAGACTTAGAATAATACTATGCAAAGAAACCTCTATAGCAAGCGAAGTAAGCTAATATTAAGCGTTGCATTTGAAGAGGGTGACATCCCCGTCGGCAAAAATATATTCTTTTCCCTCGAGCCTCAGTTTACCTGCTTCTCGAGCTGCTTGCATGGAACCAGTTTCAATCAAATCATCATAGGAGACTACTTCTGCCTTAATAAACGATTTTTCAAAATCAGTATGAATAACACCGGCACATTGAGGTGCAGTCATACCCTTCTTGAAAGTCCATGCTCGGGTTTCTTTTTCTCCGGCAGTTAAATAAGAGGCAAGTCCGAGCAGGTCGTAAGTAGATTGAATCAGAGTTGACACTCCAGAGTCAGACACTCCCATCGACTCTAAATATTCTGTGACATCTTCCTCGGGAAGTTCGGATAATTCCTCCTCCATTTTGGCAGAAATTACACATGAATCTGCATCTTGTTGTTCAGCGGCCCAGTTTTTTAATTCCTCCACATATTTATTAGAAGAAAAATCAGCAATTTCATCTTCTTTTACATTACATGCATAGAGCATTGGTTTGGCACTGAGTAAGCAAAAGCTTTTCAATCTTTTGCTTTCATCCTCATCCATAGGGAGAAGGTTTGCGGGTTTTCCTTCGTTCAAGTGAGGCAGTAATCGTTCAAGAAGTGCGACACTGATTTCTGCATCCTTATCATTTCCACGTGCTTTTTTAGTGGTTTTATGAAGTTGTCCGGTTACCGATTCCACATCTGCTAAAATTAATTCGGTCATAATGATTTCTGCATCACTGACTGGATTGACCCGTCCCATATTGTGAATGATATCCTCATCCTCGAAACATCTCACCACATGAACGATGGCATCGACTTCCCTGACATTCGCTAAAAATTTATTTCCAAGACCTTCGCCCTTGCTTGCCCCTTCAACCAAGCCTGCAATATCAACCATTTCAATTGCGGCCGGAATAATGGTTTGAGTACCAACCATCTCAGCTAACTTGGGTAACCTGTTATCCGGGACGAGAACCACTCCGACATTTGGATCGATTGTACAAAACGGGTAATTAGCAGCCTCCGCTTTACGGGTTTTGGTAAGGGCATTAAAAAGAGTACTCTTGCCTACATTTGGTAGGCCAACAATTCCAGCTTGTAACATAATGGTAAAAAGGATCATAATGTCTTAGGTTGAGTAATTGGTCAAGAAAGCTCGGTTGTTTCGGGCATGCTTTCTCGTTGACGAATCCCTGATCATCTTTAGATATAATTCTTTCAATTATGGCGATAGTAGCTCAGTTGGTTAGAGCATCGGCTTGTGGTGCCGAGGGTCGCCGGTTCGAATCCGGTCTGTCGCCCCATTTTACCTTGCATTGTGATATTAAGAGTTAGGATAATTTTTTTATTTTTGAGTGTCCAACTCGTATCTTTTGGAGATTCCTGGTTACCCAAGGAAATTGCGACTGAAGAACATATTGATTTATCTTACGGAGAGAATTCCAAGCAAGTACTCGATGTTGTAACTTCAGAAAAATGTAACCGTTCTCCCGTAGTGATTTTTGTTCATGGAGGAAGTTGGCGGTGGGGGCGAAAAGATTATCACCGAGCTATTGGAAAACAATTAGCCCGCAGTGGAATTTTGTTTATAACCATAAACTACAGATTATACCCAGAGGCGAAATTCCCTGCTTTTCCTGAGGATGTGGCTCTTTCCGTTAAATGGGCCCGAGAAAATGTGAAGGAATTTGGTGGGGACAGTAATAAAATTTTTCTTATGGGACATTCTGCTGGTGCACACAGCGTAAGCCTGGTCGGACTTGATTCCCAATATTTAAAAAAAATGGGAGGGGGATTGGATTGGATCCAGGGAGTCATTCCTATGGCATGTCCATTTCACTTTGATCCAACTAAGGAATTCCTTTACCGCAATCTTTTTCCCGGTGAATTTGATCCAGGGAAAATGATGCCTTTGGGGATAAAAGCGGAAAGCGGTATTCCACCTTTTTTTATTATGCATGGTTTTTTTGATCCGATTATTCGACATGAACTCGCTTTTAAATTTGCAGAAAAAATTAACGATTCTGGAGGGGATGCAAAAATAAAGCTTTATAATTCTCATGGACATGCCTCTTTAATCCGAAGGACAACATCCTGGCATATTTGGCCAAAGCCTTTGCTTCAAGATATAATCTCCTTTGTTAATTCAAAGGTTTAGTTGGTGTAACGAGGCTAGTTTAAGTTAAATAATTTTGTAATTCTTCGCAAGCTTTCCGGGTTGGGGAACCTTGGTCTTTTCGCCAATCCAATCCAGCTTTTTTCATTTTTTCTCTTTGGCTTTCAGATTGAAATAACTGAAGGATGATCTTTTTAACTTTCTCTGAAGATTCTCCCTGTTGAACTGCACCTCGAATCAATAATTCGTCACAGGTTTCGCTAAAATTTGTACATTCTGGCCCTACAACTAGTGGCAATCCAATGGAGACGGGTTCAATAGGATTTTGTCCTTCGTGCCGAGGGGGGAGTGTCTTACCTAAAAAGGCGAGATCTGCGGATTGAATGAGTTTATTAAGTTCGCCCGTTGTGTCAGCCAAGTAGACTAAGGTATCAGAAAGATTTTCATCCGGGCAGGTTCTTTGCTGAAAAGAAAAGGGGAAGGTATTCAGATTCTTAACAATTTCCTCTCTTCTTTCTGCATGCCTGGGTATAAGTAGGAGCCTGGCATCTAATTTTTTATCCCGAATCTCTGCAAGGCATTGTAATAAAAATTCTTCTTCGCCTGGCCAAGTGGAAATCCCTACTAAAACGATGGATGAAGAGGAGAATCCAAGTTCTTCCTTTTTCCTATTCTTTAATGCTTCGATTATTGGATTGTGGGGTGCAATGTCTACTTTCAGGTTTCCAGTATTGCATGTTCTCTGCTCGTCTAGTCCAATCGTTAGCCACCTCTGTCTTTGTTTTTCGGAAGATGCGAGGATCCGTAAATTATTGGGAAGTAATAGATTTCGAAAGATGCCCAAAGAACTCAGTCGTGAAAAAGACCGATCCGAAAGCCTGGCGTTGACTATGAAAAATGGAACTCTCCTTTTTTTTGCCTGATACATATGTTCGGGCCAAAGCTCGCTATCCACACAGATGGCAAGATCGGGTTGTATTCTAGACCATGCAAGGGATGAGAATGGAAACCAATCGAGAGGAAAAGGGCCCAAGGCAAGAATATCTTTTGCATGTTTTTGTTCGGCTATTTTTTGACCTGTGCTTGTGGTTCCGCTCAATACAATCTCAATTTTTGGATCGGCAATAAATGCTTGAAGCAGAGTATTTATAGAGGAGAGTTCCCCAACGCTGACTGCCTGTATCCAGATTCTTTTTTTATTGGAATTTTTAGGGAGCAAAGTTGGCCAGAAGCCAAGCCTGTAAAAAAGTTTTTTTCCATAGCCCCCTCGTTTAATCATTCTCCTTAAATAATAAGGGGATAGAATGACAAAGAATATCGGATAAAGGACTCGGTAAATAAAAATCACTTATATAAAAGCGTTATTGTAAGCTTTACCATTGCCAAATAGGCAGATGATGAGAATAGATGCATAGTGAATACTTATGGAGAATATTGACCGAATCGCGAAACTTTTTTCAACCTGCAAGGAAAAAGGGCGTCCTGCCTTTGTGGGTTATGTCTGTGCATGTGACCCTGATTTCGATACCTCGCTTGAGGTTTGTCGAAACTTGATAAGCCAAGGAGTGGATTTGCTTGAATTAGGGGTTCCTTTTTCTGATCCGTTGGCTGATGGATTGACCAATCAATTGGCTGCTCAGCGTGCATTGGAGTCTGGTTTTCAACAAGATGATGTTTTTCGCTTAGTTGAAGAAATTAGAAAGTTTTCCGAAATACCTATCGTTTTTTACACCTATTATAATCTGATATTTTCCCAAGGTATTGAGGAGTATGTAAATCGATCCGTTTCTGCCGGAGTGGATGGTTTTTTAACCCTGGATTTACCCCCAGAGGAAGCGGGTGAATTGGTTTCATGTTGTCGAGAAAAAGGAATACAGAATATTTTTATTGTTGCTCCCACCACTCCGGAGAGCCGAATTCCGAAAATTATGGAGAGTGCTTCCGGTTTTATTTATTATGTTTCCAGAGCTGGAGTAACGGGTGAGCGGAAAGATCTTGCTCTGGATTTAAAGGAAAGAGTTTCCACAATAAAAAAATACACGGAACTTCCCGTAGTTGTGGGTTTTGGTATTTCAAGTCCTGAACAAGTTCGGGCGGTAGGTGAAGTGTCAGATGGAGTGGTTGTAGGAAGTGCATTAGTAAATTGTATTTCAGAAAATTTGGATGAGCCTGAAATTATGATTGAAAAAATTGGAGCGCGTGCGAAAAGTTTGTCCTCCGGACTTTCATCAATGTAAAATCCCACTTATACATTTTCGCCTGGTGAATAAAACTAGCCCAACGCTATATTTTTTGGCGGGAGTCACCTCATCTGGAAAAACTCAATTAGCATTAGAATGGGCTGAGGAAAACGGAGCTGAGATTTTATCCTGCGATTCAATTGCCTTATATCAGGGAATGGATATCGGTTCGGCTAAACCCTCCAAAGCAGAGCAGGGAAGGGTTAAGCATTATGGCTTAGACTTGTCTAAGGTGAACCAACGCTTTGATGTTTCGAAATATGTAATATATGCCAAAAAAATTATTAAGGATGCGTGTAAAAGAAATTCTAAAATTCTTGTGGTGGGGGGGAGCGGATTTTATCTTCGTTCTTTTTTCTCTGCGGTTGTTGATGAGGTAACAGTAAGCGATGAAATTAAAAAAAATGTTGATTGTTTGTACCGGGAGGATGGGCTTAATGGATTACTGGAAAAATTAAAAGAATTAAACCCTAATGGAGTGGGGGAATTGGACCAGTCGAATCCGGTTCGGGTGATCAAATCCCTTGAAAGATGCTTGGCTACTGGATTGCCCCTTGAAGAATTACAAAAAGAATTTAAAAAAAAGCCTATTCCATATTCTGAATTTCAAAAAAAAACGGGTCTGCTTGATCGAGAGGATAAAGATCTAATTGGATTAATAAAAAAGAGAACGGAATGGATGTTAGCGAATGGATTAATTGAAGAAGTGGAAGGATTAATAGAGCTTGGTTTGATGCAAAATTATCCAGCATCTTCTGCCGTTGGATATCGGGAAACATTGGCTTATTTTCGAGGTGAGATAAAGAGAGAGAATTTGGCTGAGGCTATTCAAGTGTCGACAAGGCAACTTGCTGCCAAGCAAAGAAAATGGTTTCGTAAATATTACCATCATGATCAGTTGCTTATTCCGGTTCATGGAAAAGGTGTTCCTTTAACAGAACTTGTTTGGCGTTCAGACACTTGACCGAACGGCTATCTTTTGGCTAGATTACTATTTTATTCTATTTATCCTTTTAAAATTGTTTTGAAACCCCTTACAAAAATTGCGATTGTAATCAATGCTTCTAAACCCGGTGCTGAAGATTTGGCAGTTGGTTTGAAGCAAATTGCTCAAATTAATGGTGTTTCTTCGATTAAAACTTCGGAGTTTCCCTGCCCTTCAGGTTTTATTGAGGGAGTAGATGCTTGCTTTATTGTGGGGGGTGATGGAACCCTGCTTGGGATGATGAACGAAGCGGTTCGATATAAAGTCCCTGTAGTTGGGATTCGCCATGGTAAGTTAGGCTTTTTAGCCACATTTTCTCCTGAAGAAATGGAAGATTCTCTCCCCATTCTTTTTTCGGGGGAATACCGTATTAGGCATCGCAGTATGATTGGATATCAGGAAGCAGGTGGAGTATCCAAGCTTGCCTTGAATGACTTGGTTATCAAGAGCGGTACAAATGGGCGATTAGCCCGGTTTTCTGTTCATATGGAAAACGAGCGTGTTGGTGATTATGCCTGTGATGGTATCGTATTTTCAACCCCAACAGGTTCCACCGCTTACAACCTAGCCGCTGGAGGTCCCATCGCCCATCCAGATGCTCAGGTTGTAATGATGACTCCTATTTCAGCTCATACCTTAACCAGCCGAAGTGTAGTTTTTCCTGCAGGTGTATCGCTACAGGTCAAAGCTTTGGATAATGTAGATGACCCCTTGGTTTCCGCTGATGGTCAGCCTGCATTTGAAAAGATTCCTGATTTTCCTATCCAGATTACACTTGCAGAGAAAACATTTCCGCTTCTCGAACTAAATGATCATTCATATTTTCGAGTTTTGAGAAATAAATTGAAATGGGGATGATTTCAACGGGAATGAATTTTTAAACAAGAGCTATGCTTTCTTCCGGAACTCGTATTGGTACTGCCCGCATTTTAAATTGGCTGGGGGAGGGGTCATGTGGTCAAAGTTATCATTGTCTGGGATCAGAGGGGGAGATAAAAGGAAAAGAATTTTATATTAAATTAATTCCTCGTGAAATTTCGGAAAGAAAAGGCTTTCAGGATTATTTTTTGCAGGAAGCCCAAGCTTTGGAACAACTAGATGGGGCAGGAATATGGCCGATTCAAAGTTCCGGAGTGACTAAGTGGAAGCATTGGATTCGATATCCGTGGTTGGAAGGAAAAGAAACTGAAGTGACCATCGAGCACGGCGAAAACGAGGAGGATGGAATCGCAACTGAATTACACTATATTCAGAATCTTGAAAATCTCTGCGAATACGAACCTGATGAAATTTCAACTGATCATTTATTGTCGATTATCGCATGCTTGCATCAAGGAATTTACAAAGCTCACCTTTCGGGCGTTTGCCATGGAAATCTAAAGCCCTCGAATATTCTAGTACAAAGGAACGCTCAGGGAGAGTGGGAAGGTTTTATTACGGAGTTTGGATTATACCGGTTAAACTTATTCACTCCCTTTGGTTTGTCCGAAGAGGAAAAGAAGGAGGTTTCTGTGATCAATATGGACAGCCGAGCTTCTTCCTTAATTGGGGAGGGTTTTCGCCCGAATGGAGTAGATCATTTGGAAATGCCGGAAGAAAAATGGGATTTATTTGCGCTGGGAAAAATTGCTCAGTGGGCAATTGAAAAGGTTGGAGGAAATTCATCCGCCTCCGAAAACTGGACTGAGTGGGAGGAGTGGGTGTCACAAGCTATTGGTCAGGACGGTAGGGAACCCTTTGAATCCTGTGCCCATTCTATGGAAGCCCTTCCTCGGATTGGAGATATTTCCCGTTTCGGTATAAAAGTGGAATCAAAATCCGAAGATTCAGACATTGATGTGGAAGAACTTCGCTTGAAAAGAGAGTTGAAGTTCAAGCTTAATGAAAAGGTAAGCACACTTAAGACGAAACGTGGTATTACCGCAATGGTGGGGGGAGTATCTTTTCTCTTTTATATTATGTACTCGTGCTATCTTTTTATTGCTCCGTCTCCATGGACTGAATATTCCCTCGAGGGCTTACTTGATAGTTACCAGTTAGGTGCGGGATTTTTAACGGGGCAGGCTTGGGGGATTGTTCCTGGAAATTATGATGAAGAAGGTGATGGCGGACAAGATGTGGTTGGAGAGTGGAGTAAGGAGGATGGTTTGTTTAAATTGAAATTTAAACGGTTTAAAAAAAGCAGGGAAGAGGCGAGTGGAAAAAAGCTTTGGCAGTTTATTGGAGATGGGAAAACATCTGAGGATGATTATTTTATTTGGGATGATTTTTTAAAGTATGATCGAGAACGGGATGCATTACTTTTGATCAAGCGAAAAGACTCGAAGCATACCTACATTCCTGGGGTGGTTGGTAATGGATCTCCTCGATTGTATCCCGAGGAAAGAATAAAATCGAGCCTTGGGGAAATTAAAAAATCAGAATTGCTTTTTAATAAGGAGGAGAAAGATAATACTAGATGGTCTATGTTTTTTGCTATTGGGTTTTTATTGGCGAGTTGGTTGTACCATCGAGAGATGAAAAAAATGATTTTTTCCAACGGGGAAATGATTGAATAAAGTACGATTTATCTTTAAGTTTGTTAATCGTGTCTGATTTTAAGTTATAATGTCTCTACAGGTTGTCTCAGTTCTTTCATGTCTTTTGTTTTTTTTGTGTTCTTGTGGACAAAAAGAACCTGAAGGAAGTTTTAAAGGAGAGATTAAGGACTGGGTGTATGAAGTATATGAAGCCCCCCTTGTAACCCAGGGAAATAAATGTAGCATCGAAGTTGTGTTAAGGCAGGTTCCGGAGGGCTTTCTTTCTCAACTTAAATTTCAACACCCCAAGATGAAAGAAGTTGTTAGAACAGGAAAATGGAAAGTTGAGGATGGCTACAGGAGTATTTTTTTTGAAGATGGTAAATCACCATCCGAATATTATCTGGTAAAAACGGGTGCCCGTTTTGCTTTTCAGACCAAAGATGGATTAAGCAATGATGATGGTAGTCCAATATTGCTTATGCGTAATGTGGGCAAATCCCGTAAGGCTTCTTATCCCTTTGAGATTATTTTTTTGGACGATAACGATGTTCGGGTTGAGACTATGGGGCAGGAGCAGGTATTCACGGGGAAATGGAAATGGGGAGGAGACCAAATTACAGTTACTGTTCACTTTGATGAATCCAAAGAAGCGGGCAAAGTTGTTCCCGATGAAACTTATAAGTATTTTCTAAGTTGGGAGAATGATCACGGAAATAATTTATGCTTGGAGAAAATGCTGATAACCCGACCTTTTTTAAACGAAGATGGAACCAGGCGGCAAAGTTGGATGAGCTCATTAATTTTTTCCGATCGTCCCGTTCTGAAACCCAATTAATTGAAAATCTTTAGCATCGTGTAAGGTTTGACGTATTCTGGTTCTTGTCCATGATCTTACCTTTTTATTTATATTCAGCCCCATGATTACAGCTATACAAAATTTTATTTCGAAAAAAGGAAAGATCGTATTTGTTCTATTACTTTTCGTGGTTATTTTTTCCTTTGTCCTATATCTCGCTCAGGGGGCATCGGTGTTCGATCTCCTTCCAGATCCCAACCGGGAAAAGAAAGAGTTTTATGGTCATGACCTAAATGATCCAGATGAAATGCGCTTTCTATCGATAGAGAATAGGGTAGCTTCAGATTTTGGGGCAGTTATTCCACCTTTGGCCGAAAGTATGGATGATGCAGATAGAAAATTTATGGAATCCTTGCAGACTCAATTGCAGGCTGGTTTTCAAGCTAACCAGCAGGATTTCGATCGTTCCGCCTTGCAGAGGCTTTTTAGTTTTATGCAGTCATGGCCTAATTTGCCGAAAAATTTTAAAGCCAGAGAAATTGCTCGTTCAGGTAGTTACGATCCCAAGTTTTCCCAGGCATCTTTACGGGCTAAACTAGTGATGGAAGCTCAGGCTAAATCATGGGGATATCTAGCCGAAGAGGAATCCCATGTCGGAATTAATGATGGTTTTAATAAATATGTCCGAGAATTGGATCCTAATTTGGCTAATGATGAAAATCGATCCCGAGTTATGGAATATGTTGGAATCCGTCAGGGTGTAAAAACAAGCTTTGTTGAATCCACTCTTTTTCGGCATTTTCGAGCCAATCAAGTGGATAGAATTTATTCAGAAGGTGGATTTACCTTAGAGAAAGAAGGTGAACTTGATTTGTTTGCCAATCAGTTTGCATGGAATGCCCATTTACTTCTTTTGGATTCTGATGATTTAAACACTAGTGCTCCTGAGATTGTAACTATCTCTATAGATAAACAACCTAAGGAGAATGATTCCCTTAGAATTTCTTATGGTTCGAAAGAAAAAGAGTTTATTTTTGTGACAAAAATTGAGGATAGTAATGCAACCGAATCTCAAGTTCAGATAGGTTCTAATCTTTCCAAGACCTTGAATGAGTTGTCCAAAGCTTTGGAAAAAGAGGAGTTTGGTTTTACCATTCAATCCGATTCCGAGAGCTCTTTCAAAATCGTACCTCTGGTCGACAATTTGCCAAGCAAATATCCAGTTTTTTCACACGCTGGAAATTCCTTGACCATAAACAATCAATTGGTAGGAAAATTGAAAGAATTTCATGACGAGTATAAGAATGAAGATATTTTCATGGAACCTTCCAGAACTTTTGCAACTATGGTTACCTTCGCCACCAAGGATTTTATTTCTTTGCCTCCCGAACCGGAGGAGTCGAGGTTGCGCACCTATTTTGATTTGAACCGGGATCAGTTTGATCCAGTGCCTACTCCCCCAGCACCTGAACTTGTTGAGGAGGGGGAAAAAGGTCCTGTCGGGGAGACTGATTCTAATGTGACCGTAGAGGCTCTTAATCTTGCTTCTTCGGAATTGCCTGAGAATAATCAGAGTGAGGGCAAAATTGTATTATTTGAAGATGTACGGGAAGAAATAAGATTAAGGATTATAGAGGAAGACCGATTGGATGCTCAAAGGGAAGCAAGGGAGTTGGCCAGAGAGAGGTCACTCGATTTCCTCGACCAACTCAATGTACTTCGTGATCAAATAAGGTCGAAATATTCCACATTTTCCCAAAAAAGAGATTCGGAAGAAATGAAATTGTTGCTTAAAGAGAGTGGGGGGGCCGAGCGTAAAATTTCCTTTGCTGCAAAGGATATGGGAGTGCAGGCGGCGATTCTTGGTATGGAAAGGAGAGAGAGCGAAAGAAAGAACAACCGTGAACCTTTAGAGGAAGTATCAGCTTTAAATGAACGTCTCTTTTTTACACGCTCAACCAGAACGGTTCGTGATGGCTTTTCAATTTTTATTTTAGACAGGAAAACAAAAGAAACCCCAGGTGAATTTAAAAATGCCTCGTTTGCGGATTTGTACCGAGAGTTTGTGAATAAAATTCAGTCCGATAATTTTATTGCATGGACCGAGGAGGCATTGTCCGGACTCCAGAGTGATGAAAATAATCAATCGGTTCTTAAGCGTGCTAAATTGATCTCACTGGATGGTAAAAGTTTATCTTCAATTCAGGGTTCTTTTGATGTACGAAATCAAATTTTGCGTTCGCGATTAACCAAATTAGAGAATGAGCGAGAAGTGATTACAAAAGCCGAAAGAGAATCCAATGCCACCCAAGTCCAATCTGAAAGAAAAGCGGTTTTGGACAATCTAATTGATGACCTCAGGGTAGAGCAGGATCTGTTGAATCAAGATCGTTCCCTTTCCGTTCAGTTGGCCGAGGCATGTCCAAATCTGGAACTGGGTAAGGGGTGGACGGAACTTGAAAGAACTGAAGGCACCGCCGTTTTCGTTAAATTAAACGAAGTGTATTCTTTGAAGGCAAAGCAAGCGGAAAGTGAAGAGGTTTTAACCCGTGTACAAGAAATCGAACTTTCCAGATCGGAGTCCGATAGAGATCTTATTTTGAGAGATCTGTTGCAAATAGAGGATTCCCCTAAATCTGCTTTTTAGTTTACGCTCTTTTTTTCCAAGCCAAGAAAAATTCAGTATTCCCATCTGTTCCCTTGGGGATCGCTTCTTCTTGGGCGATGAGTTCGGAATCTTTAAGGTTCTGGCTTGCAAAAAGGCTTATCTCTTTGAGTACTCTTTGATGTATGAGAGAATCCCTTATAATACCCCGGCCTCGATCCGCTTCTTCTTTTACACATTCAAATTGGGGTTTAACCAATGTAATAAGTGTTCCTCCAATGGACAAAAAACTCCACGCCCGTACAAGAACTTTTGTGAGCGAAATAAAGGATAGGTCCATAACAATAATAGAAAAAGGATAGTGGGTTAGTTTTTCTTTCGATAAATTTCTTAAATTTGTTTTTTCGTAATTAATTACACGGGGGTCCGATCTTAATTTGTAATGTAATTGAGCTCGACCTACATCCACGCATGTTGCTGTGCGTGCACCTTTTTGAAGTAAGCAGTCGGTAAAACCTCCGGTTGAAGCACCTAGGTCGAGAATATCTATTTCTTGAATAGGGATGGGGTGTTTTTCTAAAAAACTCTCCAACTTCAATCCACCCCGTCCAACATAGGCGGGTGGGTTCACCAGAGTTAATTTACTATCTTTGCCGATTAACTTACTCGCTTTATCGATTTTCTCAGTCCCTAGTCTGACCTGTCCAGCCATAATACATGCCTGTGCTTGAGTTCGGCTTTCACAGAGGCCCAATAAAAGCACAAGTTCATCTGCTCTGATTTTACCGATTTTTTTCATTTAGGGGTTCAATGTCATTAGTTTTTGCTAGGTGAAAATAGAGGAAAAGTGAACCGTAAATTGAAAAGGTATTAAAAAAAAATAAAAAAAATCTTGACCGTGGTGGGTTAAAATGGCAGAAAGTGGGTAGAAATGGAATTTAGTGGATAAATATTGGATTAAAAATGGCGGAAGATAGCACAACCTATTTTGTTGGAGAGTTCGTTCATACGTTGGACTCCAAGGGGCGTGTTACGATTCCTTCCAAGTGGAGGATTTCTGGAGGGGATAATACCTACCTCGCTTTGCCTAATCCTGGTGGCTATATTACAGTTTATCCTCCTAAGATGGTTTCCCGTTTGGAGGAGAAGGTAGCTTCTGCCAGTTTGAGTGATGCGCGAGCTCAAGCTTTACTGATGGAATTGTTTTCAAAAGCTCATTCATTCGGTTGCGATAAGCAGGGGCGAATTAATTTAAATGAGAAGCTTTTGGAGCATGCGGGGATTTCTGGTAAGGCTGTCCTCGTTGGAAACTTTTCTGCTTTTGCGATTTGGTCTGAGGATCGTTACGGAAAGAGGGAGGTTGCGGACGAGAGAAATATTTTTGATGCGATGAGGGAGTTGGGGTTATGATTCTAAAACACATTCAGTTGGCAACTTTTAGGGTGGTTGCTTACATAAAGGGAGATTGTGTTGAACTGCCCCGATTCCCTCGCGTCTTTTTTTTGGGTGTTTTGTGGGGTATTTTGAATCTAAAGGGAGGATTGGTGGTTTCGGATGTATTGTGGTGCGGTTGAATTTGTATGTACGCCTTCTATGGTAAGGCATGTTCCAGTTTTACTGGAGGAAAGCTTGGCTTTCCTTGAGCCTGAGAAAGGGGGGCGCTTTGCCGATTTGACTTATGGGGGCGGAGGGCATTCAGAGGCGATACTGAGTGCGAGTGATGAGGTTGAGTTGGTTTCCTTTGATTGCGATCCGGACGCACAGTTTCGCTCTGAAAAGACTTCTTCGCTATTTGGTGAGCGTTTTACCTTTCATGATTTAAGTTTCCAGGAGATGGATGAAGTTTCCTCACCTGAGGACTTCGATGGCATTTTGATGGATCTTGGGATTTCGTCCTTTCAGCTAATGGAGCCATTGAAAGGTTTTTCTTTTCGTCTGGATGCTCCGATTGATATGAGGCTTAATCCGAGGGTGGGTATAAGTGCCGCTGAGTTTTTGGAAACTGCGTCAAGGGATAGTTTGGTTAGGGCGGTTCGGGAGTATGGGGAGGAAAGGCGTTGGAATCGTGTTGTAAATGCAATCATGGAGGCTCGCGGGACAGGCGTGCTTCAGCGTACAATGAGTGCTGCAGAGTTGGTTGCTGGTGCGGTGGGTGGTTTTCGAGTTAGGCAGCGTATTCATCCAGCGACCAAAACTTTTCAGGGTATCCGCATTGCTATTAATGGTGAGATGGAAGCATTGGCACTTACATTGCCTAAGGCTTTTAGGGCACTTAAGCCGGGTGGTGTTTTGGCTGTAATATCTTTTCATTCTCTTGAGGACCGTATGGTTAAAAGATTTATGAGGAAGATGTCAGGTCGGCCAGAGCATCGATGGGACCGAAGTGTATTGGATGAGAGGAAAGCTTTTGCAAAATTGTTAAATACTAAAATGATAGCACCTTCTAAGAAAGAAGTTGAAGATAATCCTAGAAGTCGTTCTGCAAGACTTAGGGTGTTGAGGAAGATAAGCCAACCAAGTTTGTAATGATCCAAAAGCAGAAAAATTATAATAGGTATTTATTGGTTATCGGTTTGGCATTATTGATATTTTTTGGTGGTGGGGCATTATCAATAGTGTGGTTGAGGATGGAAATATCATCAGTAGCCAAAAGCTGTGGCCAGTTAGAGGGTGAGATGGAGATTGTAGGTCGAGAAGTTTACGAATTGAGGGGGCAGCGTGCCAAATCACTCAGGCCTTCATCCTTGGCTGTTATGGTTGCCGGAAGACTTTCTATGCCAAAGGGGGGAAGCACATATCATATTTCTAGTTCGGATATGAACAGTCGGTTGGGTGTCGGGGGTTCTGGCATCTATAAACTTCAGGGAGAATTTGCCGGGACGCGGTAAAATGAAGAGTGTTTTTATCTCTCCCTTTCGTTTTTACATTGTTTTTTTTGCTGTCACTATAACTTTCTGCTCGTTGGGCGGGAGGTTGGTTTACCTTCAGGTTTTTAAGGCAAATGATTTTTCTGAATTCGCTCAGGGTGCAAGAAAAAATGTGGTTACCCTAAAAGCGAGAAGAGGGGATATAGTTGATAGTAAGGGTAACCTTATGGCTACAACAAGGTCTGTCGTTAATGTCGGGTTGGACCCTCATTCCATTGAAGAGGAGGACAGGGTTAAATTTAATATTCTTTCAAGCTTGTTAGGTATGCCGACCGAGAAAATAGAGGAAGCTGCTTCAAGAAAAGTTAGGAAAGGTAATAATTTTAAAGGGGAAGTTAAAAAGGTTAGATGGGTTAAGTTAAAGGAAGATGTAGATGAGGAAACATATCGAAAAATACAGGAGTTAAGGATCGATGGAGTTTATGGAAATTTTAAACATTCTAGGTTATATCCGGGGAACAATTTAGGATCTCATTTGCTAGGTTATTTAAATAAAGAGGGAGTAGCTACCATGGGAGTTGAAAGATTTGCGGATTATTATCTTAGTGGACAGGATGGATGGAAAGAGAGTGAGAAAGATGGGAGGAGGAGGGAGATGCCTCAGCATCGGTCCCTTGAAGTAACACCTCAAGATGGATTAAATGTAGAGCTTAGTATTGATTGGATGATCCAAAACATGGTTGAAAATGAATTGGCTAGGATTGTTGAGGATTATAATCCATTAAGTGCATCCATGATTGTGAGTGATCCTGTTACTGGATCCATTCTGGCACTTGCAAATGTGCCAGATTTTGATCCAAATTTTTACAATAAATCTGAATTAGCTACACAGAGGAACAGAGCACTTTCCGATCTATACGAGCCAGGTTCAACTTTCAAAATTGTAGCAGTAAGTGGTTGTATGAATGACGGATTGGTTAAGCCCGATGATATAATTGATTGTTCTGTAGGTACAATAGAAAAAGGAAGCAGAAGATTGAGGTTACCTAGTGATCACCATCCCTTGGGGAAAATTACAGTTAGTAAGGTGGTGCAAAAATCAAGTAATCGTGGGGCTGCTCAATTAGGAATAATGTTAGGTGCAGGCAGGCTTTATGATTACTGTAGGTCATTCGGGTTTGGGCAAAAAACAAACTTTGGTATTGGTGGCGAAAGGGCAGGAGTTTTGCATCATCCAAAAAATTGGGATGGATTGACTATAACCCGATTACCTATGGGGCATGCAGTGAGTACTACTCCAATGCAGGTTCATTCTGCAATGGCAGCAATTGCGAATGGTGGAGTTTTAATGAAACCTAAATTTATAAACAGGGTTTTCGACCAAGAAGGTAAAACGGTTACTCCGTTTCTTGCAAAACCAGTAAGGAGGGTAGTCCGTTCAAGTGTTTCTACTGAATTAACAAAAATGTTAGTGAGTGTTGTTTCAAATCAGGGTACTGCAAAAAGTGCGAGATTGAAGGGTTTTGATGTAGCTGGGAAAACTGGTACAACTCAAAAGTTGATAGATGGAAAGTATTCAAGATCTCATCATGTGGGTTCTTTTGTTGGATTTTTCCCAGCTGAAAACCCAAGGATTGTAATTACTGTTGTTGTGGACGAACCAAATATGAAAAAGGGTTTGTCGGGATACGGTGGGGTGGTTGCAGCTCCTGCGTTTAAAAATGTGGCTACTCAAATTATTGGGTATCTCGGTATAAAACCTAAAACTGTAAATGAGAAAGTGGCAGTGAATTTACGAAATCAAAGACAGGCCCTTTGATCTAACAAATTGAAAACGATGAAAAGTAAAAGAGTAGATAGTGAGTCATTAAAGGAAGTTCATAATAGAGTTGGTAAAGTTAGTCTGTTAAAAGATCTGTCAGGGGAAGAAGAGAGTGTCTCGCAGGGTGATTTAAGTACAGAAGTTACTGATTTAATAACGGATAGTAGACGGGTGACCCCAGGTTCCGCATTCTTTGCAATTCCTGGGCAGCGGGCAAATGGTAATGATTTTCTTGATGAAGCTATTAATCGTGGTGCTAAGACGATAGTGTCTTGTGAAGATAATCATGAATTACCTTCTGATGTAACTTCTATCAAGACAGAGAATCCAAGGCTTGCTTTAGCTAAATTCTCCAAAAGACACCACGGTCAGCCAGATAAATCTTTAAATATTGTGGGGGTAACGGGAACGAACGGAAAAACAACGGTTACCACATTAGCAAGGCACTTACTGGAAAGACCTGGCCGACCGGTGGGATTAATCGGTACGGTTCGTTATCACTTAGGGGATCGAGAAGTGCCTTCATTCAAAACAACCCCAGAATCATCAGATATATATCCATTGTTGAGGAGTATGTTAGCTGCTGGATGTTCGGAAGCTGTAATGGAGGTAAGTTCCCATGGAATTCATCAGTGTCGGGTCGCTGAGTTAGAAATGGAAGTAGCCGTGTTTTTGAACTTAACCCGGGATCATTTGGATTATCATGGAAATATGGAAAAATATTTCTGCGAGAAAAGAAAAATTTTTAACGGACAGAATGGTTCTTTGCCCAAAGTCGTAGTTATTAATGCGGACTGTCCATACGGAAGAAGGTTAATGAATGAACTGCCTCCCCAAGTTCATATATTAACTTTTGGAGAAAGTGAAAATAGTACATTTCGTGCCAGGAATATTTCTTTAACTTCCAGTGGTTCGGAATTTATATTAGATGGTCCTTTTGGTTCAACAGTTGTCTCATGTCCACTGCTTGGAAGGTATAATGTACAAAATGTACTTGCAGCTTTTACTATAGTTCATGCTTTGGGCGGGAATGTATCGGATGCCATTCACAAAATAATGGCTTTTAATGGTGTGGACGGAAGAATGGAGGCTGTGGATCGCGGGCAGGGATACAATGTGGTTGTTGATTATGCTCACACTCCTGATGCATTACGGAACGCATTAAGTATGCTACGTGAATGTACAACTGGTAAATTACACCTTGTTTTCGGGTGTGGTGGAGATCGAGACCGGGGAAAAAGATTGGAGATGACCAAAGTAGCTTGTGCAGGTGCAGATAAAGTATGGGCAACAACAGACAATCCTAGGACTGAGCCTCAGGT
Source organism: uncultured Opitutia bacterium (assembly GCA_963934295.1). Lineage (GTDB taxonomy): Bacteria > Verrucomicrobiota > Verrucomicrobiia > Opitutales > Seribacteraceae > Seribacter. Next base: position 8,794 of record CAWVXY010000022.1, on the reverse strand, counting down.
CAGTATATTTAATGATATGAGAAAAGGTATTTCTAAAAAATCAAAAGTATATTTTGTGGATGATCGTAGAAGAGCCATCAGTATGGCATTAGATGCTGCATCCAGTGGCGATTGCGTATTAATTGCGGGTAAAGGCCATGAAGCATTTCAGGAAGTTCAATATACCGCTATTCCATTTGATGACAGAATTGTGGCGGGTGAATTATTAAGTGCTAAACAACTTGCAATTTAATGCCCATTTTTGATCCAGATCAGTTACAGGATTGGACCCAAGGTGAATGGAAATCCTTTCCGAGTGAGGAAATATCGGGATTTTCTATAGACAGTCGTGGGATACAAGAAGGAGAGATATTTGTCGCTTTAAAAGCTGAAAGGGATGGTCACGACTTTTTGTCGGCAGCATCAAACAATAATGCTAGTGCAGGAATTGTTGAAGATTTAAAATTGGATGTACCTTTGCCTCAATTATTAGTCAAAGATTCAATTAGAGCATTTCATGATATTGCACATAATCATCGTTTAAAATTTAAAGGTCCTGTTGTTGGGGTAACGGGGAGTTGTGGAAAAACGTCAACAAAAGATATTTTAGAAATTTTACTTGGGGAAAATGAAGCAATTTGTACGAAGGGTAATTTAAATAATTATTTAGGTGTACCTTTAACACTTTTGCGTAGTGATAACAAAATCCACAACTATGCAGTCGTGGAGGCTGGGATCAATCAATTGGGAGAAATGTCAATGTTAGCAAAAACCATTTCACCGACTATGGTTTTAGTAACAGTCATTGCACCATCTCATTTGGAAGGATTAGAAAATATTGAAAAAATAGCTTCTGAAAAAGCAAATTTATTTCTGGATTCAGATAAGACGCAGACCGTTTTTTTTCCTGAGGATTGTCTCAAGTATGAAAAATTTTTAAATCGATATGAAACTGGTGATAATGTGGTTGTTCTACGCGAGGGCGAACCAAATACAAAACCAAGTTCAAGAGAAGCATTTTACTCCATTTGGACTGAAACAAACAAAGATGGGGATTCGTCGCAGCTAAGGCTTTGGCAGCACGAATCCCCCTCTTTTTCTTTTCCCATCCCCCAATTATCAAAGGGTATGGGGAGAAATGCAGCACTTGCAGTTTTGGCTGCTCTTAAGCTGGGAGTTTCAGTCCAAGAAATTTCTGAACGCCTACCCCGATTTCGTCCTTCGGCCTTGAGAGGCAGATGCTTCCAAGGCCGAGGGCGATCCTATCTGGTTGATTGCTATAATGCAAATCCAGCATCGATGAAAGATTCCATCGAATTTTTCTACAGTCAATATCACCGAAAGCCCAAATTATATGTTTTGGCAGGTATGGAGGAGTTAGGGGATAATAGTAGAGAATTACATTATGAAGTGGGAAGTCATATTAAGTTAGAAGAGCAAGATTTTGTTATTTTAATAGGTGAAAAAGCAAGTTGGATCGCTCCAGCATTACTGGCTCAAGAACATAATGAAAGTAGAATAATTGTTCTACATGAAATGGAAGACGCAATTCCCATAGTGGAGGATTTTGAAGGAGTAGTTTTATTTAAGGGAAGTCGAAAGAACCAACTTGAGAAATTACTACCCACTTGGGCAGTAGAGGATATCAACATAAGGAATGATGAAAAATGTTGAGCTATCTTCAGTTTGGGGAGGACTTGTGGGGGCCTTTAAGGTTATTCCAGTTTATTTCAATTCGAGCTATTTTTGCTGGAATTACTGCTATTGTAATTGGGTTTGTGCTTGGACCAAAACTAATCTCAGCCTTAAGAGCATTTGGAGCAAAGCAGGCCTTCAGGGACAAAGACGAAGTGGGAGATTTAGCTGCTCTTCACGAAGCAAAGGCGAAGACTCCAACTATGGGCGGTTTATTAATTTTTGGCTCGGTTCTTTTTTCTACAATATTATGGGCCGAACCAAATATCTATGTAATCACAGCGATGGCGATCTACATAATCCTGACCATCGTAGGCTTTGCAGACGATTATTTAAAAATATCAAAAAAAAACAGCAAGGGGTTAGCCGGTCGATACAAGTTATTAGGGCAATTACTGGCCACAGCGGTAGCCTTGTTTTTTCTTTTGGGTCCGTTTTCAGAAAATTTTACAGGTACTCAGGAAAGGAACTTGGAAAGCTCTTCCAAGATGATGGAGCTATGGGTGCCATTTTACAAAGATATAGTCATGCAAAACATGCCGATTGTTTTAGTATTTGTTTTATTTTTGTTTACCCTTACTGGGTCAAGCAATGCGATCAATTTAACAGATGGTTTAGATGGATTGGCAATCGGTTGTACGGTTACGGTTGCATTGACATATGGGATAATGTCATACGCGTCAGGGAATTTTGTTATTTCAGAATATTTGAGAATAAGTTGGGTGCCCGGTACGGGAGAATTAACTGTAGTATGTGCAGCCTTGCTTGGTGGAAGTCTTGCTTTTTTATGGTACAATGCACATCCGGCAGAGATGTTCATGGGGGATACGGGATCCTTGGCCATCGGAGGGCTTGTGGGCATCATTGCCTTGATGATTCACCAACCCTTTACCCTAATTATTGTGGGAGGGATTTTTGTAATGGAAGCTGGGTCAGTAATCTTACAGGTTGCATCTTTCAAGAGTCGCGGGAAGAGAATTTTTTTAATGTCACCTATTCATCATCATTTCGAATTAAAAGGATGGAAGGAAACCAAAGTGGTTATACGCTTTTGGATTTTATCTCTTCTTTTTGCCATAATTGGGTTGGCAACTCTCAAATTAAGGTAAGATGAAAGGGATATTTAAAAAATGGGAAAAATTACAACAGGGACCTGTTGCAATTTTAGGCGCGGGTATTAGTGGAAATGGGGCTTCAGCCTTGTTGACCAAATTTGGATGGGATCATGAAATATATGATGAGCAAGGACGTGCCTTCACGAACGAGGAGGCACGTGCATGCTCATTTGTATTATGCAGTCCGGGCTTTAAGCAGGAACACCCGTGGAGGTTGATCGCAAAGAATTGCGGAAAGGAAATAGTAGCGGAAACAGATTTTGCTGCAAGTTTTACCGAATCAAAGATAATTTCAATTACCGGGACAAACGGTAAAACGACATTAGCCACCTTTCTTGCCCATCTTTGGAATGTAAACGGAATGCCTGCTATCGCAGCTGGAAATATTGGTCTGCCACTAAGTCAGGTAATCGCAGATGGACTTGGTAAAGACACAACCGTCTTTTTGGAAACAAGTTCATTTCAGGCGGATGATTTAAGATATACAAAACCGGAAACGGTAATATGGACAAATTTTGAAGAGGACCATTTAGACCATCACGAGACAAAGCAAAGTTATTTTAATGCTAAAGCAAAGCTATTAAAACTCGTAGATAATGGTAATGTATTGATTGGTAAATCTGTAAAAGATTATGCAGATTATATTGGGTATAAAATTCCTATGCATGCGCATATTGTAGAACGGTTGGATGATAGCGGTGTTTTGAATGATAAAACTCATTTTTTGGAAAGTTATCCGCAGGCCGAAAATATGGCATTAGCTCAGAAGTATGCTGGATTAGAGAATGTGGGAATAGAAGTATTTAAAGAAGCAATGCGGTCCTACAATCCAGAACCACACCGTTTACAAAAAATAGAAACGATTGGGGATGCAACTTTTTGGAATGATTCAAAGGCAACTAATTTTTCATCAACTTTTGCAGCCTGTAAAAGCTTCAGTAGTAATTTATTTTGGATTGGTGGTGGAAGAAGAAAAGGAGGTTTGTTGGAGGAGTTTGCCAAAAAGCTTAAACCTTTAGTAAACCAGGTATTTCTGATTGGTGAAACAGGAGAATCTTTGGCGAAAATATTTAAGAATGAAGGTTTATCAGCAATATTATGTGATTCGTTAGAGCAGGCTGTAAAAAATGCATTTTCAAAAGTAACCAAAAAAACAGATATTTTATTCAGTCCTGGGTTCGCTAGTTTTGATAGTTTTACAGACTATGCTGACCGCGGAAAATCTTTCATTAACCATGTTTTGGATTTGAAGAAAGTTACAACAATGACTACCCATAATAAATCAATTGATTTCGTTCATTAGTAAGGAAAAAAACCATGAAACTCACAAAAATATTTGGAATTGTCTTATCGCTACACGTTGGAGTTATCCTTCTCGTTATGTTTCAGCCCGGTTGTCAGACCACGGATAAAAAAAATCCCGAGAATGATTTAGAAAGAAACGAGATAAAAGACCAAGATATTGGCTCTTTTAATCAGGGACTACCCGAGCAAGATGTAGAACCAGAACAAATTGACCCGGTAAGCGAATTTAGAGAGCCTACACGTCCCGTTACAGGTGAATTGTTTGTTCCGGGAGGAGAAACTGATGTGGTTGTGCCGGCTCCTTTGCCTGCGGTTATTGATCAGGAAACAGGGATTTCAAATTCATTCAATCTTAAGCCTCCCCATTTATCTGTTTATAAAATTGTTAAAGGTGACACTCTTTGGGGTATTGCTCGAAAAAACAATGTCACTCTCGCAAATCTTCTTAAATCAAACCCAAATTTAAGTAAAAGTTCTAGGCTAAAGATAGGTCAGGAAATAATGATGCCAGATGGGGGATCAGTGCAACCAAGCACAGATATTTCATCGCCTGTAGTGATTCCATCCGGAACCTCAACCTATATAGTTGCTGGTGGAGATAGTCTTTCTAAAATTGCACGAATTCATGGAGTATCTCTTGGGGCATTGATGAATGTAAATGGTATGAATAAATCCTCTATTATTAGACCAGGACAAGTTCTTGCAATACCTGAAGGAACTGTGAGTACACCTGTGATTCCAACTCCCTCTTTGGTTATCCCTGATGGGGCAAATACTCATGTTGTTAGAAAGGGAGAAAATTTAACCCGAATTGCATCCATTTATGGGACAACAATTAAACAAATTATGGAGATGAATAATATATCGGACGCCGGTAAAATAAGAGTTGGGCAGTCTTTGATTGTCTCAGGCTCTCCTTCTCTTCAGCCTGTTCCACAGGTTGAAGCGCAGGTAATTCCTGCAGATGAAAGTGATTCGAGCGTTTCAGATTTCTTTAAGGGAGTGGTTGAGGAAAAGCCTGTCATCGATGTGCCTGACCAACCGTAATCTAATTAAAATAAAATAACAGGGTGAATGTGGAAAGAAGAGAGTGGCGGGAGAAGTTTTAAGTAGAAGTGTAGTTAGACCCGTAAATTGGACATCGGTTTACCTCATTGCTGTAGCATTGGGGTTAACTATGCTTGGTCTTGTTATGCTTTTTAGTGCAGGCGTGGTTAAGGATGCCCATTCTCTTTTAACCAAGCAAATCATATGGATTGGGCTGTCTGTCATGATTGCCCTGTATATTTCGTTCATGGATTTGGAATGGTTGAAGCAAAGATCGTGGTGGATTTTTGGATTCTGTATTTTGGGGCTTGTCTTAACATTAGTTCCGGGAGTTGGAGTAAAGGTGAATGGTGCACAACGTTGGATTGGGCTTGGACCCTTACGGGTTCAACCTTCAGAATTTGCAAAAATTGGACTGGTTTTTGCATTAGCCGCATTCTTTTCTTCAAACCAAAGAGAAATAAAAACTTTTTTTAAAGGATTTTTCCTACCGTCTGTAATTATTGGTGGAATTTGCGGTTTAATTATTTTACAACCTGATTTTGGAACCTGTTTTTTATGTGGTGCCGTAGCGGCCACTATGATGTTTCAATCCGGAACGAGTTTGAGGTGGTTGCTTCCGGTTGCCGGTTTGGCAATTCTTGCCTTTTGTGTTTTGGTTTATTTTGATCCTGTTCGTATTCGGCGTGTAACATCTTTTTTGGATGTGGAAGCAAACGCAAATGATAGTGCCTATCAACTTTGGCAGGGAATGCTTGCATTTGGTGTTGGAGGCTTGGAAGGGGTAGGGTTGGGTATGGGAAGACAGCAAATGCATTTCCTGCCTGAAGCACATACCGATTTTATTTTTCCAGTTATTGGCGAAGAATTAGGATTAATTTGTACCATGAGTATATTACTCTGTTTTTTATTTCTTTTTGTGTTGGTTTCCTGGAAATTGCGACAGGCTCCCAAGTTGTATGAATATTTATTGGCAATGGGTTCATTACTTTTTGTCTGCCTGCAGGCAATTATCAATATGGGCGTGGTAACTGGTTCAATGCCTACCAAGGGAATGTCATTACCTTTTATAAGTTATGGAGGTTCCAATCTGATGGTCACCTTTGTTTTTTTGGGAATCATTATAAATGTTTTTCGCAAATGGGATAACCCCAAGGTTCATCAACCCCGAGAAATCAAAGAAATATGAAAAATATTGTGATCGCATGTGGAGGAACGGGTGGACATTTAACTCCTGGTATTGCTCTTGCCCAAAATTTGGAGGAGCGTGGATATCCATCATGGCTTTTTATAAGTCAGAAATCTGTTGATTCCAGATTGGCTCGAAAGTATCCGAAATTGAGTTTTGCACCAATGCCTGGAGCTCCCCTTATTAAGACTCCAATTGGTATAATTAGGTTTGTATTTGGTTTTTTGTCTTCCTTTATTCAGTCTTATCGGTTTTACGGAAAAATTGGTGCTGATGCATTGGTTGGGTTTGGTGGTTTTTCTTCTTTTGGACCTGCAATGGCGGCAAGAGTGCGTGGTATTCCTGTCTTTATTCACGAAGCAAACCGTGCAGTGGGAAAGGCCGTCAGGTTCTTGGCCAAACGTTCTACAAGAGTGTACCTTCCTGAGGGTATGCTTTTGGATGGAATTTCTCCGGAAGTTATTCGTAATCTGGGTTATCCATTAAGAAAGGAATTTCGTAGAATTCCGAAGGAGCGAGCCCGTAAACAAATTGGGGTTTCCTTGAATGACCGGCTTCTTGTTGTCCTGGGTGGAAGCCAAGGGGCCGTTTCTTTGAATCGTTGGGTTAAAGATAATTTGGAAAGTTTAGCTTCGGAAGGAATCGCTACATACTGCCTGACCGGAATGAAAAATGAAAGTTCAGGAGTCGTTCAGTTGGAGGGCTTGGGTGGTCAAATTGTTACGAGTCGATTTGTTTCTTTTACGGATGAAATGAATGCGGTTCTATCAGCAGCCGATTTGGTCATATCCAGGGCTGGTGCTGGTGCGATTGCAGAGATTGTTCGTTGCCGAATTCCTTCGATATTGATCCCTTATCCGCATGCTGCTGATAACCATCAATTTTTAAATGCAGAATTTTTGGAAAGAAAAGGCGGGGCAATTCTATGTTCAGAGAAAAAGATGGTGGATACTTTAATGGATGAAGTCAGGGAAGTTATGTTTAATGAAGAATTTCGTACTATATTACGTCGAAATTTATTTGCCCTGGATAAAGGCGATGTTGCCAATCGTATCTCTGATGATCTTTGCTTGTGCCTTAAGCAAAGTGCTATTCAACAGACACCACAGGGAAGTGTTCTTCGTATGATCGGATGAGGAGTCCAAAACGAGTTTTACTACTGGGTGCGGGAGGAATGGGCATGGCTCCCCTTGCTCTTTATTTACAGGGTGCTGGGATTCAGGTCGAGGCATACGATGATCGGTTTCGTGAACCTCTACGTACAAATTTAGAGAATGCAGGTATCCATGTGCTATGTGAACCCACTCCTTTAAAAAGACCTGATTGTGTTATCCGATCAAGTGCCATTCCACAGGATAGTAAATTGGTAAAACCATGGTTGACTTTGGAAGTGCCGGTTTTTCGAAGAGGAGAGTTTTTGGCACGATTTACCGCTCAGAAAAATGTACTTGCAGTAGTGGGTAGTCACGGAAAAACAACCACAGTCGGAATGCTTTGTTGGGCCTTACGGCAGGTGGACTTTTCTTTTTCTTATTTAATTGGCGGTGTGTATGCAGATAATCAATTTCCACCTGGTCGATTTGATAAAAATAGTTGGCTCGTGTTAGAGGTTGATGAGAGTGATGGAACAATTGATCTCTTTAAACCGAGTATTACTTTGGCCTTAAACTGCGATTGGGATCATGTAGATCTTTACGATTCAAAAGAATCGATGGGAAAGACTTTTAAGGCATTATTCTCCCGTACCACATCAAATATTATAACACCGGCTGGTTCCGAACTCTCCGAATGGGCTGATATGGAAGAGGGGAAAGAGATTACGAATTTTGAATTAAATAGTGATCTTTCTCATTTTCATCAAAATAATCTAGCCGCGGTCATCGCAGCAGGCCAAGCATTGGGTGTTGATTTATCTGTTGTCGACTTTGATAATTTTCCCGGAATTGCACGAAGACAATCGATTCTGTATCAGGGTGAAAATCGTACCATTGTGGAGGATTATGCTCATCACCCCACAGAGATAAATGCATTTCTTAGTCACCGAAGATTACTTTTGCCCAGGCATTCATTACAGGTTGTTTTTCAACCTCACCGGTTTTCACGAACGCAGGCTTTGTCTGAGAAATTTGCCGAGGAATTGGCCCAGGCTGATGATTTGCATTTGCTTCCCACATATGCCGCATTTGAAAAATTTGATCCATCCGGTTCTGTAGAAAATTTAATTGGTTATTTGCCTCCACGTTTACGAAAGCGAACAAAAGTATTTTCCGATTTCTCACAACTTTGCAACACCCTTGGAGTTCGTCCTGATGAAAAGCATAAAGATCAGGTTTTATTTGTTGGTGCTGGAGATTTGGAGAAATGGGCCCATGCATTTGCCGCATGGGAAAGTGCGAATGGAGAAAAACTTGATGCCTTTTCCCATTACCTAAGGGATAAACTATCCATAAATACAATTTTTAAA
>CAWVXY010000021.1:0-53291 GCA_963934295.1 uncultured Opitutia bacterium | reverse complement strand
GATAAACTGGGGAGAAGCAAGTGCATGTGACCACTGCTTTCAGTATGATCTGAGTCATGCCTGACATAAGTAGAACGAGCGGTTCCTGCCTGTATTGTGGTACTGCCATTTTTCTTCACAAAGAAATGAACTTGTGAACGCTTATCAGCAGTTTTTGCCTGCTGAAGAATTGGACCGGTAAAAGCGAGGAAGTAATCGCCTGCTGCTTTCACCTTCAAACGGCTGGGAGTGGACGAGTTATGATCGAAAATACTGGGATCCAAATCAGCCGTGGTCCATTTGATCGCTTTCGATGTGGCACTGGCTTCCGGTATCACGGTTGTACCGTCTGAAAGCGCATCCCCCTTGACTAGAGCACCTCCCTCGACGGCAGCGTCAAGCGTTCGCTCAATAGGCAGGGAGAGCAGGACTCCGAACAGGGTCGGAAAGACCCAGCTGAATGATTTAGAAGTATTATTAGACTTAGTGGCTTGCTTCATAGGAAGTAGTGACTGTTTGTTAATTAAAAAATTTCGCATTAGATAAAGGATTGAAATACGCAGTTGTGTGCGCGTGCACAGGTCTTTTTGTGGCTTAAAAAGTAGAGAAAGCCCGAAAATTTGAACGAAGACACCCTGCCACCTGTAAGAAGGTGAAACAATAAAGGGACTGTTTCTAAACAACTGATCTAAAACTTGGGCTAAAATATGTTAAGGTTACAACATATATTAGTTTAGAATTAGAATTTAATACGAAAAAACAAGGTTTTATTAACGAGCTCCACGCAAAGCACTAACAGCGAGCATTTTATGAAAAATAAAAATGTTTATTTATTTTAAAATAAAAGCATTTTTTGCTAAATAACGATAAATAAATAACAAAAAAACAGGCAATTTCAAATAAAGAGTTTAAATAAAATATCAGGGGATTTGCCGGAGTAATTTGGTCAAAACCTTACCCGGTCCGCATTCGATAAATTCTTCAATGTTTTTTAGCCTAAGTCCCTGAATAAGATCGGTCCATCTGACAGGGCTAAATATTTGTTTAATCAATAATTCAGGGATGGCATCAGCGGAGGAATATGGTTGTGCTTCGACATTTGAAAAAACAGGGAATTGGGGAAGAGAAAAAGAGAAGTTTTGTAAAAAAACTGCAAATTCTGCTGCCGGTTCATTCATCATACGGGAATGGAAAGCTCCGCTTACCTTTAAAGGAACCACCATTCGGGCACCACTGTCTTTAAGGGGAGAAAGAACTTGGGTAATTTGTGAGGCAGGACCAGAGATAACGATCTGTCCGGTCGAATTAAAATTGGCCAGATCAATTTGATCGGCTCCCTGTTCTTCCAAAACAGAGGTAATTTTATCAGCATCCATGCCGATCACCGCAGCCATTCCACCACCGGAAACTTTAGACATGATTTCGCCCCGCTTGGCCACCATTTGTAGTCCATCAGCAAAAGAAAAGGCATTGGCACACTGCAGGGCCGCAAATTCCCCCACGGAATGCCCGGCTGCGAAAGAGGGAGACTTACCTTCCTCAAGCAATGCTTTCGTCTGTAAGCAACTAACCGTGTAAAGAGCAGGTTGGGTAAAATTGGTAAGGTTCAGATCGCTTGCATCTTCCCGTAAACATAATTCCTTTATTGAATAGCCCAGAATCTCATCACTTTGCTCAACCATGTCTGGAAATCGTGAAAATAATTCGGATCCCATACCAACCGATTGGGAACCTTGACCGGGAAATAAAAATGCTGTGCTCATAATTTCTAAATAAGTATATTGTAATTGCGAAAAAGGAGGGAGGATAGTACCAATGAACTCTCTTTTTTTACTGAACCCACCTAAAATGCAAGAACATCTGATCATTGATGGGAACAATGCCTTGCATGCGATCCCAGAATTTTCCAAGGAACTGACCCGAGACCGTAATTTGGCCCGCGACAGCCTGATTCGATTTCTCGAACCTATTCAGGCAGGTGAGAATTGTCTTTTAACCGTTGTTTTTGACGGAAGAGGAGGGAAGGGAAGGATCTATCAGCATGAAGGAAATAAAAGCTACACCATTATTTATTCTTCTTCGGTTCAGGGTGCGGACGGAGTCATTGAAAGAATGCTACTGGCCGCAAAATTTCCTGAGCGTATAGCAGTTGCGACTAATGATGGGCTGATTAGAAACTGTGCTTATGAAGCTGGTGCATCTACGATGCGAATTGAGGAACTGATCAAAAAGCTTGATGGGGCAATTGATCGAATTCGGGTTAAAATTAACAATAAACAAGGAGGTAAAGGCGGTCCTCTTGCCAATAAAATTCAGTTGCCGGATCTCAACCAGGAAGAGAGTTGAATATATATGCCTGATGTTCAAATAGTGAAAGAAGTCCCGGGTTTGTACGGTAGTTTAAAGGTGGATGAAAAAATCATTCAAAAAATTTGGTCCGAGCAGAATTTCAATCAGATTAATCTAGAAACCGAATCCGGGAAAAAGCTTAAAATATTATCCCCGGGTACTTGGAATCAGTCCGAAGAGGGCCCGGATTTTAAAAATGCTCATTTACTTCTCGACAGGAAAGAAGTTAGGGGAGATGTAGAAATTCACTTCCATTCCGAAGATTGGCGAAAGCATAGGCATAATGAAGATAGTAACTACAATCGGGTCATTCTACATGTCACCCTTTTTCCATCAAAGGTAAAAGGAAGGAACACCAAAACTGAGGGAGGAAAAATAATTCCTCAGTTTCCTCTTTTGCAACACCTCACACAAAGCCTTGAAGAACTCCTCGAAGCTCAGGCAATTGAATCTTTAGCAGGTTATCAATCAAACCTGCCCATAAACTTACAGGTTCCCAGAATTCTATCAGAAATGAAGGCTCAGAATTATCAATCTGCACAGGATCGATGGTTGCAAAAGAAATCTTTCGCCAGAACAAGACTTGCCAATGGTAAACATGAGGAAGTTTTCCATCAATGCTTTCTTGAAGTTCTTGGATATAAGAGAAATCGGATACCCATGAATCAACTGGCTCAGGCTTTTCCCACCGCTTATTGGAATACTGCAAATAGAAATGCAACCAAGGCTTTTGAATCTACCCCTAACTGGAAGATGAAGGGACTCCGCCCGGCAAATCATCCACATATTCGATTACAGCAATATGCCCAGTTATGGGAAAAAAATCCCCAATGGATCCAATCTCTCCTCCAATTAAATATTCCTGTTCCACAAAATGAGGAACAGAGTGACCGAAAGATTCTTCAATTATCCAAACTAAATAAAGAATGGAAAAACAAGGCATTGGCAGGAGTCTGGGGAGGAACACGAATCAACACGCTTTGGGTGGATGCATGCCTTCCTCTTTTATCGGAGATTAATCAAGTGGATTACTTCGAAACCTGGTTTTTTTGGTATGCTGGAGATTTCCCCCGAATTTTACTTGAAATTACTAAGGATGCAAAGATTGCCGGGCACTCTCCCAAAGAACCATTCTCAAATGGTTCCCTTCAGGGAGTTTTGGGATATTGCATTAAAAATCAAATTTTTGGATAGCTCATTCAATATTCCCTTGCCATTCAAAATGGATTGGATTGAGCTTAATTATCGAATTAGCCCCTAATAGATTATGATTTATTGCCTGAATACAAGTACAATTAAACCACAAAGCCTGATGGATAAAATCAGACTGGTAGGAGAAGCAGGATACGATGGAATTGAACTCTGGCTCAATGATGTATGGGAGTTTGTGGCTCGTGGGGGGGAAGTGAGTGATATTGAAAAAGCTCTTGCTGATCATGGTCTGATTGTTCCCTCCGTCATTGCGATGAGGCAATGGGGTGATTTTGAAGGCTGGGAACATCAACTTGTTTTGGATGAGGCTAAAAGACGGTTTGCATTGGGTGCTCGACTGGGTGCGCCTTTTATTGTGGCCACACCCCCTTTGGAAAATCCGAAAACAGATCATTTACCAGCACGTTATGCAGAACTTCTTGCAATAGGAAGGCAGGAAGGAATCCGTCCCACCTTTGAATATATTAGTTTCTTTAAATCTGTTCATACCCTTAAGAAAGCTTGGGAAATTGTTCAAATTGCGGATGATCCGGATGCCACTTTAATCCTCGATGCATTTCATAATTGGAATAGTGGATCAACCGAGTCTGAACTTCGCTCAATCCCCGTGGACAGGATAAGTCATTATCACATCGATGATGCGGATCCAGCAAAAGAAGCGGGAACACAAACGGACCCGGACCGTGTGATGCCTGGTGATGGGCAGATTGATCTTAAGGCTGAAATTAAAGCCTTAAAGGAAATGGGTTATGACGGAACGGTCAGCCTGGAATTATTTAACCAGTCATGGTGGGAATTAGACCCCATGGAAACGCTACGCGTAGGGCTTCAAAGAATGAAAGAGCTTTTTGAAAATTAATCCAGAAATTCTAAAAAAATTCTAAGGAATTCTCTCCCATCTCGTCTTTGTCATTGAAAATTAAAATTTCAGTCCAGTCAGAAATAGGAAGTTCTTTGATTACTCCAAGATAAGAATGAGCCAACAGGATAAGGAACTTCTACTTCGTGAATGGTTTGAGAAACTAGAAAAACCCTTAATGATTTACGCCTTTCAAATTGTCCACGATCGGGATGAAGCACAGGATTTAGTTCAGGATGCATTTCTTCGCTTTTCAAGGCAGGAAAAAGAAATCCATGAACCCAAGGCATGGCTTTACAAAACACTTCGGAATTTAGCTATCTCCTTCTTGAGGAAAAATAATCGGCTTCAAAGAACAGTTGATGAAGATCAATTGGATTTCCTTGATTCCATGAACAAACAGGTCGAGAGTAATTTGGTATCAAATTTGGAAAAAAACGAAGCCATTAATCGAGTAAAGCATGCAATTTCAGTTCTTCCCAGTGAATCAGCAGAAATATTAAGACTTAAATTTGACCAGCAAAAGAGCTATTCAGAAATATCCGAGGCGACCGGTTTAAGCCAAAGTAATGTAGGCTATAAACTACATCATATAATCAAAGAAATAGCCCAGGAATTAGAAAGTGAGGGTTTTTTCAAATGAGTGAGGATTCAAATATTGGAGATGAAGAAATCATTGCTTTTCTCATGGGCGAATTGGATGAAGAAAAAGAATTAATGGTTCAAAATGCCCTGAAGAATGATCCCGATTTACAAAAACAGCAAAAAATATTGGCTGACACTCTTCGATTGGTAGAAAAATCCTGTAATGAATCGATTCCAGAACTTACTGATGGCGATTGGAAATTGAGCCAGAGTCGAAAAGAAAAAATCTTTGCCGAGCAAACCCCTGATCTGCCAGAGACAGAACATGAATTAAATGATCATCCTACCGATAAAAAACAGTCCATAAATTTACTTTTTTGGATTCCCCTTGGGGTTGCTGCCTGTGCTTTTTTGATCGTTATGGTAAGCGAAACAACCAAACCAAACCAATCCGAAAGCGTGGCCTTAGCCTTAATGGATGATCAAACGCGAGAGACTAAGGATTTAATCAAAGGGAAAGTTGATCTAGTCCCAGAAGAGAATACTGAATTAAATCAAATGCTTCAAAACAAAGCACAAGAGGGGGCAAACCTTGCGTTAGTAAAAAGAACAACAACGGAAGTCTTGGCCATGAATGAAGAATTGAAACAAGTTCCCTCTCTTGCAGAAGCATTTGCTTCTCGCGACTCATCTCTATCTCCTAAAATGCTTGAAACAGATAAAGCCATTAAAAAAATGGATGATCGTGGAGTGGAACAAAGCATGAACTTCAGAAGCTTGCCTTCTCAAGTTGAAGGAGAACCGAAACTTCAACCCTTGGTCATGTCTAAGTCCAAGCAAAAAGATGAAACTTCTTCACTCTTTGCTCTCAATGATCGAATGGAAGATAAAGATTCCTTGGCCAAGACTCAGACTAATCGAACAGATGCAATCCCAATTCCAACAGCCGCAAGCGCACAAGTAGAGGCAGCAGAAGGATCGATTGTTTTTAAATCAGAATCCGATAGGTTATATAGATTTTCTTCTGCAGAAAAAAAATCTTCTGAGCTAATTGTAAATAGAGGTCGGATGGACGAACTGGCGAAGGCTAGCTTAATACCACTGGTTGCAGAAAACAATCAAAGCCAGCAAAAGAAAAACGGTTATGACCTGATCGATCGTTCAAAATCCGTTTATCTCTTTACCCCAAAAGCAAAAGCCTTAGGAAAAGTTAAAATTGTAAATCGAGCTGGTCCAAAAATTGAACTTCTAAGATTACATGAAACTAGGCTTGGGAAATCGGCTTTACTCCGTGGAGAAGGTTATCAACTTCGCTTTTCTTACGATGATGAACCTGTAATTATTTTAGTCGGCAACCTTAGAAGAAATGAAGTTGATCAAGAGGATAGTGACCCCAAGAACTTAAATGAGTTATCCTCTTATTTCTTTGAGATCATGGAGTCCTGGGAATTGGACGAAAAGGAAATTCGCAAACCCTACAACCTTAATAATCCAAGATAAATAAACGGAGCATTAGGCTTACACTTACAAACTATGCAAACCCCGTCCGTCTGCAGAAAGTGCAGCTTCCTTCAAGGATTCGGAAAGGGTAGGGTGGGCATGAATAGTGCGGGCCAAGTCTTCTGCCGAGCCTCCATACTCCATATGAGCAACTGCAGATGCAATCAGTTCAGATCCGCTGCGGGCCACAATTTGAACGCCGAGCAAACGATCGGTCTCAGCATCAGCGACCACTTTTACAATTCCATCCGTTGCACCTGTAGCCAAGGCCCTGCCATTAGCGGCTAAGGGGAATGTACCCGTTCGGACAGCAATTTGTTTTTCCTTTGCCTGCGCTGCACTTAATCCCACATTTGCAATCTCAGGGTCGACATAAATGACACCGGGAACTAAGTCGTAATTAACATGACCCGCCTGACCGGCAATAATTTCTGCACAGGCAACTCCGTCTTCCTCCGCTTTATGAGCAAGCATAGGGCCGGGAATCAAATCACCAATTGCCCGTATGCCAGAAATATTTGTACAAAAAGCAGCATCAACCAAAACGCGTCCCTTATCATCTGATTGAACACCAAGTTCATCCAGTCCTAATCCATCAGCACTTGGAGCACGACCCACCGCAACGAGGACGCGATCAGCAGAAATCTCACTCGTTTCTCCATTCGCTTCAATTGATAATGTGGTTCCATTTTTACTGTTTTTAGCCTCAGTAACCTTGGTCGAAAGTAAAAACTTAAGTCCTTGTTTTTCCAAAATCCTACGGGCTACCTTAGCCACATCAGAGTCAAGCTGTGGGCAAATTTCGGGAAGAAATTCAACAATGGTTACATCTGCGCCTAATCTGGACCATACGCATCCGAGCTCCAATCCAATTGCACCACCGCCAATCACAACCATTTTCTTGGGTACTTTTTCAAAAGCTATTCCATGATCACTATGGACAATCTTTTTTCCATCAAAGGGTAAAAATGGGAGTTCGACCGGCTTTGACCCCGTAGCTAAAATAATTTCCTTTGCACGATGAACCGTGCTGGATTTTGATGTGGTTACCTCCACTTGCCCATCCGATAAAACCTTAGCTGTACCTGGAATAATAGTTACTCCCTTTTTCTTAACCAAAGCCTGTACGCCCTTGCCCAGTTGATCAACAACCGCATCCTTTTTCTTCATCAATTTACTAAGATCATGACTAATTCCCTTAGTTACAATACCATGTGAATCAGCTGAATGTAGAAGTTCATGATAAATTTCCGTGGAATGAAGGAGAGCTTTACTTGGAATACAACCGACATTAAGACAAGTTCCTCCCAACCTTGGATTCTTCTCGATTAAGCCTGTCTTTAAGCCTAGTTGAGCACATCGAATCGCACAGACATAGCCACCAGGGCCAGCACCGACGACAAGAACATCAAATTTTTCATCTTTGCTCATATTTTAAATCCCCAAGGCCAAGCGAGCAGGATCTTCCATCGCTTCTTTCAGTTTAACCAGAAATGTTACTGCCTGCTTACCATCAACCACTCGGTGGTCGTAGGAAAGTGCGGTGTACATCATGGGACGGATGACCACTTCGCCATTGATTGCAACCGGCCGTTCCTGGATCGAATGCATGCCCAAAATACCGCTTTGGGGGGGATTGATAATAGGCGTGGAAAGAAGGGACCCATAAATTCCTCCATTAGTTATAGTAAAACACCCACCCTGCATGTCCTGAAGGGTGATACCTCCACTACGGGCTTTCTTTGCGTAATCAACAATAGACTGTTCAATTTCAGCAAAGCCTAATTGATCACAGTCTCTCAATACTGGGACTACTAGGCCTTTTTCTGTACCAACTGCGACTCCGATATCAAAATAATGATTCTCAACTAATTCGTTTCCTTCCATACGGGAATTAATTTGAGGAACCGCACGAAGAGCGTGTACCACGCCTTTTACAAAAAAGGACATAAATCCAAGTTTTACTCCATTTTGTTTTACAAATGAATCCTGATGCCTCTTACGGAGTGCCATAATTTCGGTAAGATCCACTTCGTTAAAAGTGGATAAAATTGCAGCGGTTTGCTGAGCCTCAACCAGACGAGAAGCAATTTTCCTGCGAATAGGCGACAAAGGACGACGGGTACTTCGGCTATCGGGATCAGACGAAACAGAAGAAGGAATAGGTTTTGGTTCAGCCTGCACTTGCTGTGGAGCCTCAGGCGATGCCTTTTGTGCATTAAGCACATCTGCTTTTGTGATCCGTCCATCCTTACCAGTTCCAGAAATAGAAGCGGGATCCAGCTTGGATTCCGCCAGAATTTTTCGCACTGCGGGAGACAAAGGAATATCATCTTTAGGTGAGTCAACGATTTCGCCTTTCTCCTCCTTTACAACAGCTTTTGTTTCTTCTGTCGGAGTAGTCATGACCTCAGGTTCTGGTTCTGGGGCTTCCTGCTCCACCTCTGTTTCTGCATCCTCTTTTTGTTCAGGATTCGAAGAGGTTGGTTGAGCAGCAGATTCATCAATATTTGCAATGGTTGCACCGATTTCAACTTCATCTCCCTCTTTAGCCAAAAACGAAATAACTCCAGCCACTTCGGCTAGGCCTTCCTGGGTGATCTTATCTGTTTCCAATTCATAAATTGGTTGATCAATTTCGACATAAGTTCCTTCTGCGACTTTCCAGGAAGATAGAACCCCAGAAGAGATTGACTCACCAAGGGCGGGAATTTTTACTTCAGTTGACATAATTTATAAAGTTAAGATCGAGTAATTTGAGTTTGATTTAAGGCATCGGCAACAAGTTCTGCCTGTTCAATTTTGTGCAAAGTGAGTGACCCCGTGGCTGGACTTGCAGTGGGCGTGCGCCCAGCATAGTGTGGGCGACGACCCAAAGCTTCTTCCAGGATGGGACACAAAAAACTCCACGCTCCCATATTCAGCGGTTCTTCCTGACACCAAACCACCCGTTTGACCTTGGCATAAGGTTCGATCACTTCCTTGAATTTATCCATATTGAAAGGATAAAACTGTTCAACCCGGATAATGGTGGATTTTGAAT
Organism: uncultured Opitutia bacterium; assembly: GCA_963934295.1. Classification (GTDB taxonomy): domain Bacteria; phylum Verrucomicrobiota; class Verrucomicrobiia; order Opitutales; family Seribacteraceae; genus Seribacter. Next base: position 43,764 of record CAWVXY010000021.1, on the reverse strand, counting down.
TCCTTTGCCCCTCTCGAGCTTCCAGTAAATCGTAATATACTTTCCCGGAACATAATATCAGGTTTTGAGTATTTTTTGCAGGGGTGGGGTCGGGAAGAAATTCTTCGAATTGTCCATTGGTTAATTCTTTAACTTCAGATACACATAATTTATGACGAAGAAGGCTTTTCGGTGACATTACAACCAATGGCTTGGCATATTCCTGCTTCTTTTGTCTACGCAAAGCATGGAAAAACTGAGAGGGAGTGCTTAAATTCGCAACTACGATATTGTCCTCAGCACAACCTTGAAGAAATCGTTCGAGGCGGGCAGAACTATGCTCCGGACCTTGCCCTTCAAATCCATGAGGTAATAAGAGGACTAAATCTGAAACAGCTCCCCATTTATCCTCTGCACTCATAATAAATTGATCAATAATGACCTGTGCTCCATTGGCAAAATCACCAAATTGAGCCTCCCAAATCGCAAGCATACTTGGATAATCAAGAGAATATCCATAATCAAAAGCAAGAACAGCAGCTTCGGAAAGAAGCGAATTATAAACACAGAATTGCCCCTGTCTGTCCTCCATGTTGAGCAACGGAACATAACGGGTTCGATCTTTACTGTCATACCAAACAGCATGACGGTGACTAAAGGTCCCTCTCTCACTATCTTGGCCAGAAAGACGGATGGGAGTGCCGTCTAGCATGAGAGAACCAAATGCCAACTGCTCAGCAAAGCCCCAATCTATTCCAAGTCCGGACTTGAAGTTCTTGGCTTTTGCATCAACTTGCCTCTTAATTTTTGAATTTAAATGAAAACCTTCAGGGCAGGTAGAAAGAGCACGCACCACCTTTTCTAAATCTTTTTTACTGACTTTTGTTTCAACAGGAGAAAAGTCATAGGGAATTTGCTTAACCGCAACCGAACCTTCAAATGTACTGGACTTCTTAACGGTTTTTACTTTTTCCAAAGAAGCATCAAGCTGCCTCCTTAAACGCTTATGGATTTCAGAACATTCCTCTTGTTTAAGATCTCCTTCACTGACCATCTGTTCGGAAAAAACCTTGGAAATCGAAGGCATTGCTTTGATCTTTTTGTAAAGCAATGGCTGAGTAAACGCAGGATCATCCGCTTCATTATGGCCATGTTTTCGATAGCAATTAATATCAATAACCACATCCTCGTTAAACTTTTGACGATAGGATAGGGCAAGCTCAGCCACCATTGCCACTGCGAGGGGATCATTTCCATTCACATGAAAGATCGGTGCCTCAATTACCTTTGCAACATCCGTGCAGTATAAACTGGAACGGGCCTCAGTGGCATCCGTAGTAAATCCAATTTGATTATTTACCACTACATGAATGGTTCCCCCAGTGCGGTAACCAGGAAGCTTGGAAAAATTAAACACTTCGGAAACAACTCCCTGGCCAGCCATTGCCGCATCGCCATGAATCAGGATAGGAAGTACGCGACTTCTTTCTTTATCACCGCGAAGTCTTTGACGAGCACGGACTTTTCCTTCAACTACTCCATTGACAGCTTCCAAGTGACTGGGGTTAGGAGATAGATGAATCACAACCTGCTGACCACTGGAAGTTGTTCTTACCGATTCATATCCCAGATGATATTTTACATCCCCACTTCCATGGGCACCATCTGGAACAAAATTTTCTGAAAATTCCCGGAATATGAATTCATGCGATTTCCCCATCACATTCGCTAGAACATTAAGTCGTCCACGATGGGCCATCCCCATGACAATTTCCTCCACTCCTTCATCCGGGCACTTTTGAAAAATAGAATCCAGGGCGGTAATTAAAGTTTCGCCTCCCTCCAAGGAAAATCGTTTTTGCCCCACATACCTGGTGTGTAAAAAATTCTCGAACTCCTCTGCTTGAATAATCTTCCTGAGAATCCTTAATTTTTCTTCGTGATTAAATGAATGCTGGTTCAGATTCGGTTCGATTTTTGATTGAATCCAACGCCTTTTTTCTGTGGTTTGTAAATGTAGGTATTCAACTCCGATATTTTCACAGTAAGTCTTTTTTAATCGATCTAAGATTTCACCGATCGACATACGTACACCACCTAAATAATTTCCGGTAAAGTGAACTTCATTTAAGTCATTGGGTTCAAAACCAAGCCTTTTGAGGGTTAAGCGGGGGTTTTCCTCAACCTTATCACATAGTGGATCAAATGTCCCCTGAGTATGTCCGATATCCCTGAACGAGTATATTGCTCCGTAAAGACGGGCATGCTTTTCTCCCGCATCCTCATTGGGAGATAGCGATGATTCAGCAATCGGTTCATCGCTCGGGGCAATGCTTGAATCGCTACCCAGATGAAAGCCTTCAAAAAAATATTGCCATTCTGTTGAGACATGGGATGGGGATTCAAGCCAAAGGGCATATTGACGATCAATTTCGTCGACATTCCAGCGAGATGCAAAAGTTGGATTTTTACTCATAATGAACGGCTAACTTCGTATGCTTGAAATAAGATAATAACAAGGAAAACCCGAAAAAAAATTAAAAACTCAAATAATTGGTGATTTCCCTAAGCAAAACCAGAAATAAAACGAACGCTTTGCACATCCGAAAAAACTATAATTTCATCGCCATATTTAAGTTCATTGATTTGGGGAGCAAGAATTTCTAAAACATTCGGATCTTGGTGAAAGCCTGGCTTGGTCGATGGGTGAGGCCAATAAATAAGTGCATCATAGCTCTTATGTAATGGAGGGACTTGAAGAGTACATGAAAAAAAAGAAAAGTTTTCAGGAGGTAAGTCGTTAGACCACTTGACAAGAGGGAAAAAATACTGAGCTTCTCCCAGTTCGTAAGAATGTTCAGGGAAAGAAACATTAAGAGTACCTGGAAAAAAAGCTGATAAATCTAAACCACGTCGGGTAAAAAATGGTATTTGCATTGAAACTGTACCCTCCGGAAAACGTATATCATTACTTTTTCCAGAAGCTACTCCGTATCCCTGTTTTATAAAACCATTTGCAGCATTAATCACATATGAGATTAAGGACAAAAGCACTTAAAGAAACGATTTCCTGTCCCACCCGGACCGATCCTGACTTTTATGGGGTGCATGCATCGGGGACAATGCCCGGAATAAGCTGTACCTTGGTGATTTTTGTAAATACGGCCATAAGTTCCACATTTTACATAATGAATCCCGAGAAACTCTTTTCCCTTTCCCCCTGGTGCAGGTGAAGAAAAAGTCTGGCCTTCCTTCATTCCTGGATTAATCCCTGCAGACCCTGAACCAGTCCGTCGACTCGCTTAGTCATTAAGTTTGCCTGAACGGACAAACCATCCTGCCCTCCAATAACCTCGGAAACCCAGGTTTTGACACGTTCTTCTAAAAATTTAAGTTTCTTTTGTGCTTCCGGATCAGAAGCGAGGGCATGGAAACTCGTTTGCAGGTCTGTCTCCGCAGCGTCAGCCTGACCAAGCATCTCCTGCAGAGCCTGCAGGCACTCTTGGACAACATCTTCATTTACTTCGTCCTCGGACTTTTGCAACGGTTCTAAATAATGTGGAGCTGCGTGCTGTTTAATAACCGGTGCATTAGGACCAGCATCTTTGAAAAGCTTGAATGCGGAGTCGGTGCCATTTTGGCTAAATAAATTTCGCTGATTAAACTCCAAACTTGCCAACCATTTTAATTCCTGTCGCAAGACCTTGAATTTAGCCCTTGAATCTTCTTCATCCTTAACCGAAATGGAACGAATAACATCCGCCTTCATGGTCGGAGCAAGGGTAGTAATCTCTTCCAATATCTCAACGGTTCTCTCCAGAACATTCTGCTGCGTTTGCAAAAAAGAAATCGCCGACTGAAGATGCTCTTCTAAATTCTCTTTAGTCTTTAGAGGAATCTGATCATCTTTGATCGGTAGTTTTTTTCTGGTTTTTTTTGAAATACGCAGTCGCATGATGAGTAATTAAAGGACCTCTTATGTTTTGATACATATGAACGAAGGAATCAAGCGGAAACCTCGATATTTAAGCCTTGATCCGCTCTCCCCATGGAACTAAGGCAATAAGTTCCCCCGCCTATCAGCCTTTCCCCTTCGTAAAGTGCCAGAACCTGCCCAGGGGTGAGTGCACGTTGAGGTTGGTCGAAAACAATCTCTGCTCTGCTATTCCCAAGAGGGCGAAAAAGCAAAGAAACCGAGGGATCACGATAACGTGCTTTCCCTAAAATATGAACGGGTTCGATCGGTGGGTGTTTAGTTAAAAAGGAAAGGGATTCAACTTCGTAATGAGTTCCCCACAAAGTTGCTTCATTTCGACTCTCAAAAGCAACAATCAATTGATTCTCGGTCTCGTTCTTTCCTGTAACTACAAAATTTTCATTATCAATATTTGAAGGGACACCGATCCCTCTTCTCTGCCCCAATGTGTATCGATGTAAACCTTTGTGCTCTCCAACAACCCGACCATCCGTAGTTAAAATTTCACCCGGGTTATCTTCTAGGAAATTTGATAAAAAATCTCCAATTTTCACCTTTCCTAGAAAACAAATTCCCTGGCTATCTTTTTTCTCCGCGACCGGAAGACCTAATTCCCTCGCGATCTCCCTAACCTTTGGCTTTTCGATTTCCCCCAAAGGAAAGCGAGCTTTTTCAAGTTGTTCATTCGTAATACGGGCTAGAAAATATGATTGGTCTTTATTTTTATCTTCTCCTTCCCAAAGTTCAGCAGGTGTCCCCGAAGATTTCTTTCGCTTGCAATAATGCCCCGTAGCTAGAGCTGAAAAACCCATTTCTTCTGCATAGTCCAATAAAGCACCAAACTTCATAGTTCGGTTACACAGGATATCAGGATTTGGGGTTATCCCCTGTTCGTATCCATTAACCATGGGCATAACTACTTCATTTTGATAAAAATCTACAAAATTCACTACCGAGAAAGGAATACCAATTACCTCTGCAACGGAACGGGCATCTTTTAAATCTTTTGCGCCTGGGCACTCTCCAAGAATATCTTCTTCATGCTCCCAGGTTCTTACATAAACACCTGACACATCATATCCTTGCGCTTTAAGCAAAGCGGCACTTACCGCACTATCAACCCCACCGGATAGAGCGACTAAGATAGGTTCATTGGAACGATCATTCATTTATTATCTCATAATCCAAACCCGTAGATTGGGCAAAATTTTTCGGTTGGCTAGGTGAGAAGAGTGGATATGAAGGTAGAGTATGTATTCTAGAGGTGGATGTGTTCGCAAAAAAACTAATAATCAAGGCCTAGTCTTTTTGGAAAAAGACTGGGAAGGTGATCGCTTACCCGAAGATTTAGTTGAGGAATCAGGTTTAATGGGAACTTCTTTTTCAATTCTAAAACCAAACGAAAGAGCCAAAATTGGTGGATATGCAAAACGAGGAGATAACGCACAATTTATAACAGATACAAATGATTTCCCATTTGCTCCAAAAGAAGAGAGCAAAATCTACCTCGCTTCCGATATGAATGGTTGGGATAATTGTATTGGAAATGAGAAGTGGGCTTTAACTCCACTTCCTGATGCTCCCGCTCTCCATATATTGAATTTAAAATGGTCTGAAGTTTCGTTACTAAATTCTTTCTCATTTAAATTTATCACCGACCTGGGCCAATGGATTGAACCTGATTCCATCCTTTCATGTAGCGAAAAGAATAAACTTGGTACAAGAAACTTTTTATTCAATTCGAGCAGAACGGGAAAAGATATCCTAAGTTTTGAATTAGTCGAGGGACCGGGCAAAGAAAACCTTAATGAATGGATCAATTTTAGACCCATCGGGGAATTTGGTTATTCAAAATCAAAAACCGGTTCAAGATTCCGAGTGTTTGCACCAAGAGTTTCCCAAATGGAATTATTAATAAAAAAATCCATCCAACAAAAACAATTTGATCGTTACTCAATGGAAAAATCAGATGATGGAAGTTGGTGGATTGAAGTACCCATAGATTGCGAGGGGATGTACTACAAATATTCCGTTCAAAATACAAAAGGGAAGGGGAGAGAGACATTTTTTGAAAAAGAAGTGGTCGACCCATACGCAAGAGCAATGATTGGAAGAGATGGGCTTGGTCTAGCTCTTAGTATTGAAAAATCTGAAAAAAGCACATCTGTTGACATTCCGAAGATGGAAGATTTGGTTATTTTAGAAACTCATGTTAGAGATTTGCTTACCCATGCTCCGCTTGATTTAACCGATAAGGAAAGACTGGAATTTAGAGGATTAACCCGTTGGTTAAAATCTGAAGATTGTTATCTAAAAAGGCTCGGTGTAAATGCAATCGAACTTCAACCCATTCACGAGTTCGATGCTCGCTCTAAGGACGAATATCATTGGGGCTACATGTCGGTTAATTTTTTTGCTCCTGCCTCTTCTTATGCAAGCAATCCAGAAAATGGATCTGCCATTTACGAATTCAAGAATTTGGTCACAGCACTACACAACGAGAAATTATCAGTTATAATCGATGTCGTGTATAATCATGTAGGAGTTCCAGCACACCTCTCGTTCTTGGATCGTGAACTATATTTTTCAACCGATGAGAATGGAGTTTTGAATAATCATAGTGGTTGTGGAAATGATATAAATGCTGAATCTCAACCGGTTCGCAGGTTGATTATAGATAGTCTGCTTTCATTGGTTAATGATTTCAATGTTGATGGCTTTCGCTTCGACCTAGGTGAATTGTTAGGCTTAAGCCTACTCGCTGAAATTGAAACCGAGCTTTTAAAGGTAAATCCAAAACTAATCTTAATCGCAGAACCATGGAGTTTCCGAGGCAGATTACCCCTCGAAATCAACCAGTTAAAATATAGTTTATGGAGTGATAATTGTAGAGAAAAACTACTCCAATATGTGAAAGGACATGAATGTTCAAGTGAGATGATCAAATTACTCAAGGGCAGGCTCGACGAAGAGAACCTTTATCCCTGGCAGTCCATTAATTACCTCGAATCTCACGATGATTTTACTTTCATTGATCGGCTTTGTTCGCACGAAGAATGGATTAATGGTTCGCCTCCTGACAAAGTTGTCAAACAAGCTATGGTTGCAATGGGTTTACTTCTTCTTTCTCCGGGGATTCCGATGCTGGGTTCTGGTCAAGACTATCTACGCAGCAAAATGGGAGTTCAAAACACCTACCAAAGAGGAGATTTAAATGCATTAAAATACAACGAATTTATTCATACAGAAAATTTTCATAATTGGACAAAAAAATTAATTTCATTTCGTTCTTCTCAGAACGGAACTCTACTTCGCTTATCTGAATTTCTACCTCAAGAACAATACCAAACAATTGATGGGCCGAAAAATTCATGTGGACTTTTAATCCATTCAAATCAGGGTGGTTCAGAAAGCTCTATCCTTCTCATCTTGGTTAATCCGAGCGAACAAGAAATAAAGCTTTCATTACCCGACTTCAAAAATAGACAAAGTAAACTAATTTTACTCGGCGAAAAAGGGGCAGATTTTGGCTCAGTCCTCCCAATATCTATTCAAGTCTGGAAAATTGAATAAAAGATCTGCATGGATAATCATTGTGGCGAGTCAATATCTGTCAGCAATTCCTCTGCAAAACCATATCGAAGGTTATGAAATGAATGGGTCAAATTTTCTAACTTTAAAAATTTCATAATCTCCAGCACTACAATAAGCGCAGCAGGGAAAACATCTGCCCGGTCACGGGGTAGTTTATCAAATTGAACAACCCTCTCCTTTAAGCTCAAAGAATTAACTTGGTAGGTAATTTTTTTAATATCAGAAAGACTTAATTTGGAATGACTTAAGAATTCAATGTTATTTAGAGAACAAATTAATTGGCGTAAAAATACAATAGATCCTCCCGTACCAACTAAATGGACACATTTTTGAGTGATTGAAAAGGCATCGTTGCGTAACATCTCAGAGATATAATTCTGCATCGCCAAAATATCCCCACCGAGAGGCTTTGAACTCAGGTTACCCAGAAACTTTTCGGCTAAAACCACAGCTCCCAATGGTAGACTCTTAATATCTTTTGGGGTACCGTTAATCACTTTCATGATCTCCAAACTACCTCCGCCAAGATCAATAGCATGAAATTCGGTCAACGATGAGATAGTCGGATCCGTTAATAAGCCTCTTGCGATATAAGATGCTTCTTGTGAACCACTTATTACCTCAATTAAAATCCCAAAGTCTTTTTTAATTCTGTCGATCAAGACATCGGCATTACTGAGACGCCGTAAAGCTTCGGTCGCCACAATTTTAGTCAAAACAGGAGAAAATTTTTTGGAGAAAATAAGTAACTCTGAAATAACCTTAACGGTGGATTCAATGGCTGAAGCGGAAAGTATAAATTCTCCCTTACCTATACCGGTTGCCAAGCGACAGGGTAAGCTTTTTTGAGCTACCTCTGTAAGAAGTCCAAGTTCATCTTTTTCAGCTACTAATATTTTAGTTGTGTTAGAACCAATATCTAAAATAGCAACCTTCATAAAAATAGATATACCTCACAAAGAATATCCCTCAGGGGCCACAACTATGGTGAATTCCCCTTTAGAACTACTTGTTTTCATCTTCTCTATTACATTCGCAGTGGTTCCGACATGAAAAGTTTCATGTAATTTAGTTAACTCCCGGGATAAACACACATATCGGTCTTCCCCCATAACTTCTTTGATGCAGAAAAGGGTTTTTTCAATTCTATGCTTAGACTCGTATACAATAAGAGAACCTTCAAACTCTTTCCACTGTTCAAAAACTTTTTTGGCTGCAGCCGACTTTTTGGGGAGAAAACCAAGGTAAATAAATTGATGTGTCGGTAGTCCAGATGCAGCGATAGCGGTAATTGCTGCATTTGCTCCAGGGATTGGGCAAACTTTTATTCCCCTTCTCCTGCATTCCCGTACCAAACGAAAACCAGGGTCGCTTATTCCAGGGTAACCAGCATCCGAAACTAAAGCAACCGATTGACCCGAAGCAATTAATTCAGCCAGTTCCACAGATTTTACTTTTTCGTTTTCCTCCCGATATGAAATAAGAGGTTTTGAGATAGACAAAAAACCTAATAACTTAGTCGTTACGCGGGTATCCTCACAGGCAATAAGGTCAGCCTTAGAAAGAACATCACCCCCTCGAGAGGTAAAATCTTTAAGATTCCCAATAGGAGTGGCAACTAACCATAAAACCCCAGCAGGTTGCAACTCTGTCACAGGGATGTGAGCGTGTAGCTATTGTCTAACGACTGAAACCACCTCGATCAAACCCACCCGGTAAACTATACTCCCAATTAGCAGGGCGGCCTTGGGGCATCTTGGATGTTTCAGGAGAAGCGGTAAAGCAACCTGACAAGGAAAGTATAATTCCAATCAATGAAATTATAGATATAATTTTTTTCATAAAGAGAAGATTAAAGTGTTTTCTTTTTTTCGGGAACGATTTGAATCAGATCACCTGGTCTAAGTCGATTTGGTTCTCCAAACCTGGGAAGAATGTAAGCCAATGCAAAACCCTTGTCCGTGCTTTGAACTTTTATTCTTGCTGCTTCCTTTTGCCCCTTCCAAAGAGTGAAAACTTCACCTGCAGATAAACCTCTGTCAGAACCTATAGGAAGCATAAGCATTCCTGAACGACTATCAATCCTGGCAATAGTTGAAGTAACTCCAAACTCATTAATTTGAGAAATTTCAGTAATTGCCTCAACCGCTCCATCTGGAACAATCGGAGGACCTGTGGTCTCAGCAGCAAATGGATTTATAGCTAGATCAGCATTCTCATCTGCATTTTCACCACCAGTGGTCTTAGCCACCATTTCATCTATTCCACGCTTATATCCAGCGGCATCAGCTAAGGTAATTTCTTTACCAAGTGCTTTAATTTTTTCTCCATGCTCCTCTTTCATTGAATCAATTTCAGCAATATGTTTTTTCTCATTATCCAACTTTTGCTGCTCAAGTCCTGCAATGTTGTTATTGAGAACCGCAATCTGTTGATCGGAAGCCTCTTTCTCAGACTTTCTTTCAGCTTTTTCTGCTGTCAAATCGGCTTCAGTTTGCCCAAGTTTCACTTCAAATTCTCCTGACTTCCTCTCCCAATCCTCCTTCTGTTCTTTCATTTTATCAAAAAGGTTTTGGGATTCTCTTAAAGCTTCATCTCTTTCAACAATCATTGCTCTCATTTTACCAATTTCAGAAAATTTCTCATGTCTATCCTTGTAGAACATTCCCAAAAGTGTACGAAGGCGATTTTCACGCGAAACGCCTGGTATAACACTTCCGTCCTCTTTTTTCACATCTTCCTTCGGGAACAATTTTTCATCTGCAAATGGATCTTTCAGACTAGCTATAGATTCTGCTTTTACCGCCGGGTTACTTTTCCATATTTTAGATTCAGAGTCCCATAAAAAAGTGTTTGCACCAAACTCCATTGAATGAGCATCCAATGCATCTCTGTAATCCGGGTTTCTAAGAATTGCATCTTCTGAAGATCTAAGGTTTGAAAGTGCTTCCGCTAGAGGGTTTTCATCATTTAGACCAACTGGCTGGTTGTCGTCAAAAACCTCACTAAACTTACTCTTTTTGGTGGAAATGTCTTTCCATTGAGCCTCTTTGCTAGATTGCAAAATCAAATAGCCGTTTTTAACTTGATTGTCCAAGAAGACATTTTTTTGTAACTTCTTAGTTTCAGAAGTCATCCACAAAAAAGCTGCAAGACCAGCAACTGAAAATAAACTTAACAATCGAAAAAGTACGGCTAGAGCATTCATGGGCAAATAATTTGGTTGTGAAATATTAACATGATAGGCAACGCGATTGAATGCAAACTGATTTATTTAATTAGATTTTTATGAATAAGCACGCACTTGGTAAACTTGTGCTCTATTTAATCCATGCGTTGCCTTAATTTCAATTTCAATTGCACGGGTATTGATATTATCAAAATCATGGGAGACAAAGCCTATTTCATTACCGTGCACTTCCAATAATTCTTCCCAATGACCAACCTCATTCATAAAGTAAATTTTATAATCTCTTACAATCGATGGCAAAGTCGAATGAACAAATGCTTGAGGACGAGTTGGGTATAAAAATTCCAATGTGGTATCCCAAATAATTTGAATTTTTGAAATATCGACCGGATTGCTCCAATGAAACTCAAGATATTCGGGATACTGAAAATTAGTTTCTTCAGAAATCCATAAATTGGGCAATGAACTGGGGCGAACTGCTTCATTTTTAAGATTCTCTGCAGAGTATACCTCTTGTAGTGGAGAAATCTTAAACGCTGGAACCGTTGCCAAAGATGGAAAGGAAGGTAGCTTGGGAAAATACTCAGAGTATGGATTTAATAAACCAGCCTTCGAACTCTTAATTAGTTCGTGTGAAAGTAAGCCAACTGGGGCGTTTTCTTGCTCATATAAAATAATTTTCTTATCAAATTTAAATTCGATAAAATGCCAACCGCTTTTGTTAACAGATGCATTAATAATAATTTTTTCCCACCTTGGACCTCCAGCCAATATGGTTTGGGTAATAGAAGTAAGACAAGAACTTGGAATCGTGCTTACTCCGGAGGCACTTTCAAAAAGTCGCAATTCTAACTCACAATCTTCTTGAGATTCCATGTAAAAAAATACCTCATTGATACTTTCAGAAGAAACAGGAAACTGAATTAACCCTTGCTCTGGAGACGTAAAATTGGGTTCCAGGGAACGGTGCCGTTCAAAATGCTGGATCGTCGTTGAAGCAAGGACTTTTGAATCGACGATCAAATTGTCAGAATCCTCCACACTATGCAAACTGCAGGAATGGTTTCGTTTATTCAATCGCTTGATTAATTCATTTACATTACCAGATTTTGCGATAGTTCTCGGAAGCCTTCTTTTAATATTGCATAAAGCTGCACAAACCCCGACTGCTTCACCCATTTGGGCTGAGGTGGGAGGGTGGGAAAAACTAGCAGATGCTCGACTACTAGCCGATGCATGCTCGCCCGCAAAGAAAAGATTTTTTATTTTACTTGAAAACAAGGAACGAAGTGGAATCTCAAAAGGCTGGGGGAGGGCAACTTTTCCTCGTGGTGAAGATAATAGAGAATCCGCAACATCTAAGGGAGCTCGCCCAAGTGCAACTGAATCGTAAAATCTAGTCGCACTTTCCATATCCTCGGGAGTTAATACATATTCTCCTTTAGCTCGAAAACCCTTTGAGTTAAGCGCAATAGGAGAAAATCCTTCCAAAATCCAATTTTCAGCACGACTTACCAAGGGTGAACGATTCTTTAAATAATCCCAGGAAGACCAAATCAAATCAGCTGAATTTAACTTGAATTCATTTTTGGTCTTTCCGAGCCATTCAACATTATGAATACCCTCGATTCCTTGGTTTAGGGATTCAAGCAAATCAATTTGAGCAGATCGATGATTATCCTCCCATTTTAGGGTGGTCCATGAAGGACAATTAAAGGGCACCGGAATATCCGAAATACTAATTTGCATACTTGCGGCTGCTCTAAGAGGAACGGATGCGCTCGAAGCCGATGATTTTTGATATTCACTCTGGTCCAGTCCGGTCTCGCCTGGGGCTCCTGCTAATTGACACAACACTCCTGTTTCGGAACAATCTATGTAAAAAGGAGATTTAAATAGTATCCGACTTTCTAATTGATTAGAAATACCGATGATTGATTCAATTTTATCTCCTGTTGCGTTTTTCTTTACTTCAAAAAGTTGAGTCTCCAAAAAAATTCCCAACCTTTCTTCGTTCGTAATCCAATTGATTAAAGCCCTCTCCTGACCACAATAGTTACCCTCATGATTTTCTTTAAAAATTGAAGACATAATCTCCTCAAGAATTCCAGTCTCTCGTTGATAAGCAAAATTGGTAGCACCCTCAAAGTCATAGGGAAATTGAACTTCTTTGCTAATTCGCCCACCCAAGCATGGACGTGATTCAATAAGCCGAACGATTGCACCTTCTCTAGCCGCACCAACGGCAGCACAAATTCCGGCCAAGCCGGAACCCACAACCACTACATCGCTTCTTTGGGATAATGTTTTCAAATCTGTAACTTCAGCATTTCGTTGATTGTAATAAATAATGCAAGATTTGATTTCATTAAGTTTTCCTAATGACTCAAATTAAGCTTAATTAATAGTTGGAATTCAAAATGTTTGCTATTGAAAGGAGCACTACGAAATCGTAGCGTAAAGAAAGTGTTTAAGCCCACTACATTATTTTCTTTTTGCCCAAACAAGAGACTCTCCTTTCTTGTTTGTATTGTTTTTAATCCTATATCGAGAACAAGTCATTTATCATTGACTAGAATTGATATTCTTCCAATTTCCATTTTTGCAGGATGAGAAACCTTTTTCCACGATGGACCAACACGATCCCAGTAAAAATAATTTTTACTCTCGGAATCATTGGTGGTACCGTAACCGCTGGTATTACTTATTACGCCACTCCCAAATACACTCGAGTAGGTTATAAACCAACTCAACCCGTTTCTTATAATCACAGTTTTCATGCGGGTCAACTTGGTTTGGATTGCAGATATTGTCATCATGGAGTAGAAAAATCTGCCCACGCCAACATACCCGGTGCACAAGTTTGCATGTCATGTCATAAAAACATCAAGGCAAATTCTCCTCTACTTGAGCCAATTCGTGATTCTTATTATGGAGAAGATATCAACAAAGATGGTGTTTTATCCGAAGAAGAGGACATCAATAATGACGGGATTTTATCACCCGGTCCGTCTGTTCCTTGGGTACGCATCCATAAAACTCCGGATTATGTTTATTTCAACCATGCAATTCATGTGAATCGTGGGGTTAGTTGCGTAGAATGCCACGGTAGAATTGACCAAATGGAGGTTGTTCACCACGATCAACCTCTTAGCATGGCATGGTGCCTCGAGTGTCACAGAAATCCTGAAAAATCCCTACGTCCGATGTCAGAAGTTACTAATTTAGCTTGGACTATTAGCAAAGACCCTAAATCAACAACTGGTAATCCTGATCTTGATCAAATTCATGCGGGTCTTGACATTAAAACAAATTGGGGAGTCAACCCACCATTAAGTTGCACAGGATGTCATAGATGATCAAAACAATTACAGATCAAAATTTAGGTAGTGGTAAACGCTACTGGAAAAGCCTTAACGATTTAGCTGAAACACCCGGATTCAAGACTTGGGTTCATAGGGAATTTCCAGAAGGCGCTAGTATGCTTGAAGGTGTTCAGCGCAGGGGATTTGTTAAACTCATGGCAGCATCCTTTGGACTCGCTGGTCTTGGCATGACTGGTTGCCGTAGACCTGAGCATACGATTTTACCCTATGGTAAAAGTCCAGAGGAACTGATCCCGGGAGTTCCCAACTTTTACGCAACCTCGATGCCCTCTGCTTGCGGTTACCAGCCACTGATCGTAGAAAGTCATGAGGGTCGCCCAACTAAAGTTGAGGGAAATCCAAGTTATATTCCCTTTGGTGGAGGGACTAACATATTCGCACAAGCAAGCATTCTAGATATTTACGATCCAGACCGAACAAAAGATTCCGTTCTTAAAGTCTCATCGGATGACAATACTTGGCGCAAAATTTCTCCAGATCAAGTAATTGACCTCGTATCTAAATCTATGGATTCTGGTAAAGTTGCTATTTTAGCAGAAAAATCCTGCTCAACAGCTCGTAAAATTCTAGCTAAGAAATTGAAGAATAATGGAGTAATCTGGACTGAGTACGAACCCATCGACTTATTGTCGCCAGAGCAATTACTTGGTAAAGCACTTGGACTTAAAAATGGTCTTCGCATACTTCCTAGACTGAACAAAGCGTCAAGAATTCTATCTCTTGATTCTGATTTTCTAGGAAATCGCGAACCTAATTCTTTGGCAAATACGAGGTCATTGATGAAAGGGAGAAAAGTTTTATCTGCCGGTGATGCAAAAAAAATGAATCGACTTTACTCGGTTGAATCTGACCTAACCATAACTGGTGGAGTAGCCGATCACCGACTAAGACTTGATTCTTCCCAATTTATTTCTTTCGCAAATTTATTGACATCTGAAGTTCTCAAACTTCTCAAATTTTCTGATAAAAAACTAATTAATCGTCTCGAAAAACGAGGTACTTCTTCTAGTTCAAGCATCAATTGGATTCGTGAATGTGCCAAAGATCTTTGCGCTACACCAAATAAATCCGCCATTGTTCCTGGTAGCCATCTGCCTTCTGAAGTTCAAGCTTTGTGCTTTATTCTAAATCAAGAATTAGGTGCTATTGGTCAAGCTATTGATTACAAATTAACTGATCTACCCGAATCCTCTATTTCTGAACTATTTAACTATGTTGAAAAAGGTGACGTCGACACTATCATTTTTTTAGGTGGAAACCCTGCTTTGACTGCAGAGTCATTTGACTGGAATCTTTTAGCAGAAAAAGTAAAAAATAAATTTCATTTAGGGCACTCCAAAAATGAGACTTCATCTCTTTGTGACCTCCACATTGGGCAGTCTCATTATTTAGAATCTTGGGATGAAGGGATTACTTGGGATCTTAGCAACATTGTACCTGTTCAACCCCTAATTGCTCCACTATTTGAAACTTTATCAGACATCGAATTGTTGCTTCACATGCTCGGTTCTGATGAAAGTTCTCATAATTTTGTAAAATCTCTTCAAGTTGATAGGAACTCCGAAAATTCTTATGCGGACTACTTGAGATTAGGGGTTGAAAAAAATAAAAATAAAGTTTTTTCATCAAGAGTTTCTACAGATATATTAACCCAATTTACTGATAATCTTCCTCCTGCACCTTCATTCGAAAGTCTTGAAGTTCTCCTTGTCCCTGACTTCCATGCTTGGGATGGAAAATATGCAAACAATGGATGGATGCAAGAATGCCCCGACCCAATCTCAAAATTGACTTGGGACAATGCTTTATTAATTAGTCCCATTCTCGCCAAAGAGTTGGAAAAAAAGTATCCTGATTTAGGTTTGTTACCGAAAGCAACTATGCTTAATAATAATGGGGAAATTGCCCCAGATTCTGCCGTTTTTGATCACGGCAAACAAAAAGCTCCGATGGTTAAACTTTCCATTAATGAGAAACAAATTATAAAAGGTCCACTTTACGTTCAACCAGGTTTAGCAGATTATACTATTATATCTTCTGTAGGTTTAGGAAGAAAAAGTGTCGGCAATGTAGGTAGGGGTACCGGTTTTAATTCTTACCCCTTTCTTGGTTCTGATTCCAATCGGATTGTTTCTAAAGTATCTCTTACACCGACTGGATCCTTTCAAATTTTAGCTAATGTTCAAGAACATTGGTCCATGGAGGGTAGGGCAATTGTCCGTGAAGGCAATGTTCAAGAATTTTTATCAGATGAGGCTTTTGCCTCCAAAATGGGAGCCGAATCTCACTCACCTAAGATTTGGGGCAAAGATCAGGAGAAAGATTTAGCGTTTAAGGCCAAAACAACTCCAAGAGGTAATTCTTCGTACGATCATCCAGATCATAAGTACGAAAAGTCAGAAACTCACGGTTTACATCAATGGGGTATGGCAATTGACCTTAATCAATGCACTGGTTGTAGTGCTTGCGTCGTTGCCTGCCAGAGTGAAAACAACATACCGATCGTTGGTAAAGATCAAGTTCTCAGAGGACGTGAGATGCATTGGATTCGTTTAGATAGATATTTTAGTTCAACTAAAAGAGAGGGTTCTGAATTACCATCTGATGTCCAAGTTTCATTTCAGGGCGTTTCATGCATGCATTGCGAAACGGCTCCTTGTGAAACGGTTTGTCCTGTAAATGCAACCGTACATGACGAAGAAGGTTTAAATGCAATGGCATATAATCGCTGTGTTGGTACAAGATATTGTGCCAATAATTGCCCTTATAAAGTAAGACGTTTCAATTTTTTCGACTGGAACAAACGGAAAACTAACGAATTATATAAAGGCCCGCTTGGTGAAAAAAATGACTCTCTTGTAGACATGGGTAAAAATCCAGATGTCACTGTTCGTATGCGAGGAGTCATGGAAAAATGTACTTATTGCGTTCAAAGAATTCAAGAATCTAAGATCCAAGTTAAAGTTAAAGCACAAAGAAAAGCATTACTCGAAAGTGGAAAAGATGGTGCCGATTTAAAATTAGAAGAATCTGATATAAAAGTTCCAGATGGCACCATCAAAACAGCATGCCAGCAAGTTTGTCCTTGTGACGGAATTTCATTCGGAGATATTTCAGACCCTGATAGTGAGGTAAGCAAACTAAAAAACAACCCTCGGGATTATTCTGTCTTAGGATATTTAAATACTCGTCCACGGACTACTTTTCTTGCTAAAGTGCGAAATCCCAATCTCCAGATGCCTGATTTCAATCCTTCTCCGCACTCTGCAAGAGAATATCACGACAAATCACATCCAGTACATCACGATGAAGGTGATCATAAAGATCATGGAAAGGATGCCCATTAAATGTCTGTGAAGTCTACCGATAAAGGGAATATAATTTCTCCTGATTTAATGCGGAAGGTAAATCCCGCTAAGTGGGAAGATGTGCCTCTTGTACTTAATAAAAGGAATTTCCATTGGGTAACTGAAAAAATTTGTGGTATTGTTGAACAAAAAACTCCCACTTGGTGGTGGTGGTGTTTTATTACTGCTCTCTGTATTGCAAGTTTCACCGGTTTGGGTTTGGTCTACTTGGTTTCAACCGGAGTAGGTGTTTGGGGAAACAACAATCCCGTTAATTGGGGTTGGGCAATTGTTAATTTCGTTTTTTGGATTGGTATCGGCCATGCAGGAACATTGATTTCTGCCGTTCTATGCCTTTTAAAACAAAAATGGAGAACTTCGATAAATCGGGCATCTGAAGCGATGACTGTTTTTGCTGTTCTTTGTGCAGGTATTTTTCCGCTTTTTCATGTGGGAAGGGTTTGGTTTGCTTGGTGGTTATTTCCGCTTCCCAATGCTAATGCTATTTGGCCCCAGTTTCGAAGTCCTTTGGAGTGGGATGTTTTTGCGGTTTCCACATATGCCACAGTTTCCATATTATTTTGGTATATGGGAATGATTCCAGATTTGGCGGTTATACGGGATCGGGCTAAAGAGACATGGAGGAAATACTTTTACGGTATCCTTGCAATGGGTTGGAGAAATGCCAACAATCATTGGAGGAATTTCGAAATGGCATATCTGCTTCTTGCAGGGTTGTCCACTCCTCTTGTGCTTTCAGTTCATACAATTGTCTCGTTCGATTTTGCTGTAGCAAATCTTCCCGGTTGGCACACCACAATTTTTCCTCCTTATTTTGTCGCGGGTGCAATTTTTTCTGGTTTTGGAATGGTTCTTACCCTGCTTCTTCCGCTAAGAGCTATTTTCGGTCTTCATGACTTGATAACGGAGAAACATATCAGTAATATGTGCAAAATCATTTTGGCGACTGGAAGCATGGTGGGATACGCTTACGCTATGGAATTTTTCATTGCCTGGTATGGAGCTAATTCGTACGAAGGTTTCGCTTTTATCAATCGGGCATTTGGTAACTACTGGTGGGCTTATTGGATAATGATATCTTGTAATGTAATTTGCCCTCAATTGTTTTGGTTTAAATCTATCATTAGAAATATACCCCTCGTTTGGATAATTTCGATTTTCGTTAACATTGGAATGTGGTTTGAACGATTTGTTATCGCGAACACTACACTGTCCCGCGATTTCCTTCCTTCCAGTTGGGGGTATTATTCTCCAACAGTAGTGGATCTTTTTACCTTCTTTGGCACATTTGGATTCTTTTCTGTTCTCTTTTTATTGTTCCTTCGTTTCCTTCCTCTTATGCCTATGGCTGAAGTTAAGTCAGTAATGCCGGCCGCCGACCCTCACGGAGGTAAGCATTAATACCCTATGAGTAAGCTAATGGACATTAAATATGGTTTAGCAGCAACTTTCAACTCTGCCAAGGCCCTATATGATGCAGCAGGTAAAATTCGTGAAGAAGGTTTTAAGGAGTGGGAATGTTACACTCCTATTCCAGTACATGGACTTGACGCACAAATGGGAGTTGGCCGATCTAAAGTACCTTGCTTTACCCTTGCTGGTGGAATTACAGGGTTTTGCACTGGTATGCTTATTGTTTGGTTTATGAACGCATATGACTACCCTTTAATCGTAGGTGGGAAGCCATATTTCAGCATGATTTATCCTTTTCCTGTGTTCTATGAATTAACCATTTTGTTTGCTGCATTCGGAACCCTTTTTGGGATGTTCTTTCTCAATCGATTACCTCGACATAATCATCCCGTCTTCGAACATCCTTCTTTTGGCAGAACCGGTGATGATAAATATATGATAGTTATCGAAATTGAAGATCCAAAGTTTGACGACGAATTAACAAAAGATTTTCTCAAAAGTGTGGGTGGTAAGTCGATTACCATGATTCGCGAACCAATCAATTCTTAAGTGAGATATTTTATACCAATCTTTGCTATCCTTGTTTTAAGTATATTTTCAATCATGGGATTTCGAGGTGAATTTACTGAAAATACGCCAATTGAAGTATTCCCAGATATGGACAGACAAGCTAAATTCAAGAGCCAAACTAAAAATAAATTGTTCTCAAATGGTATGGCTGACAGATTACCAGTTCCAGGTACTGCTGTGCGAGGTAATTTAAACAATCAGGAAAATGTTTTTTCGAGTAATCCAAAATTTCATAATTTGGCTTACAGAACTGGAAAAGATGAGAACGACAATTGGGTTGCAAAATTCTCTAAAGAAATCGCAAGTGCTTCCAAAGATAATCAATTTGATATCGATATGAGTTTTATGAGGCTGGGAAAGGAGAAATATGATATCCATTGTGCAGTTTGCCATGGAAAATACGGCGACGGAAAAGGAGTTACTTCCTATTTTGGTCTTCAACCACGAAATCTTTCCGACCCTACCCAACCAAACTACTATCTTGATTCCAAAACGGACGGAGAAACCTATAACACTATCTCGATGGGATATGGTACTATGCTAGGATTAATGGATAAACTAACACCGCGTGAGAGGTGGGCCATTGTTCTTTATGTTAGGTGTCTTCAGAACTATGTGGGAGAAGCAACCTTAGCAATGGATAAAAAGTCATGACTGAACAATCCAAAAAAGACTTTGACGTTAAGCTACTTTCCGGTGCTATCTTGGGTATAGGTATTGGATTAGCGGGATTATTAATGGGTGTCTCAAGTGGTGATAAAGCCCCTTTTTTGGGATGGCTGTGGGGATGCTCGTTTTGGCTTAGTATTGCAATCGGACTTTTAATGCTAGTGATGATTTTTCGGGTTTTTAATTCAAGGTGGACCCCCGTGGTACGCAGACAAATGGAACATGGACTCGCTTCATTCCCTTGGCTTGGCCTTTGTTTTGTCCCGTTACTTTTAGTTGCTCTTTTTGGACAGGATAATTCCGGGATTCTATGGACATGGATTAATCCAGAAAATATTACCGTAGACGGATTAAAAGTTGAGGGTATAACTGTAGGGAATGATGTTTTACATCAAAAAAAATCCGGATATCTCAATCTTTATTTTTTTACCATCCGCATAATTTTCTATTTTGCAGTGTTCTGCGGTCTCAGTTATTGGCTAAGGAAAGTCTCCTTCAAGCAGGACGAAGATGGCGACCCAAACTGGACTCACTTGGGAGTTAAAGTATCGGCGATCGGTATACCAGCAGCGGCCCTTGCACTCACTTTTGGTGCCTTTGATCTTTTCATGAGTTTAGAATACCAGTGGTTTTCAACTATGTATGGAGTTTGGTTTTTTTCTTCGGGGATCAGATCCGCCCTTGCCGTAACCATACTGGGCTGCCTTTTTCTTATCCGCAAAGGCCCATTGGATGGTATTTACAAGCAAGCACATCAGTATGATTTAGCCTGTCTTTCTTTGGCCTTTACTGTGTTTTGGGCGTATATCAGTTTTTCCCAGTACTTCTTAATTTATAGCGCCAACATTCCTGAGGAGACCTTTTGGTACAACATTCGTGAAGTCAATCCAAACACCGGCGAAGTGTCTTTGTGGTTTTGGGTTAGCATGGGATTAATTTTCGGTCATTTTTTCTTCCCTTTTCTTTATCTTCTCTTCTATAAAAACAAGATTAATGGCCCCCGAATTACATTTATTGCTGTTTGGATTTTAACATTTCATTTGCTCGACTTGTATTGGAATATCATCCCAGGTCGGGAAATTGTCCCCGGAGCTCATGTGGGGTACGAAGCAAGACCAGTTTTTGGGCCTCATTTATTATGGGGGATTGCGACTCTAATTGGTGTTGGATGCCTTTGCACTAGAGTAGTTTTTAAAAGTTTTCACTCCAACATCGCTGAATTAATTCCAGTTCGAGATCCAAGGATTCTTGAATCACTTAATCACCATGAGTGATCCCAAGCAACAGCGTGCGGATGGGTGTAGTGTATTTTTCTCGCTATTACTTGGTCTTATTTTTGTTTCAGCATATTTCTTGTTTCAAATGTTTTTTGATATCGAAGAAAGTACCGACTCGAACCCGATTATTTCAGAACAAAGGCGAAGTAAGGTTGAGAGTTATGAAAATAACTCCGCACAATTTGAATACTCGGTTGACCAATTTCATCGCAATTCAAATTCTACCTTGCAATCTTCTATGCTTAAAACTGTAGAGAAATATACAGCTGGCTCACAAAACCTACCTAATTCAAAGTGACTATATCATCTGAAAATATCATCGATAAGTCTTCCAAATGGGTAGTCTCTTTTTTTGTTGCCTCTGCCGGACTTTGGTTACTCGCCGCTGCCTTTTTAGCTTACATTGCCGCCGCCAAGTTAACCGACCCTTTTTTCTTATCCAGCTTTGAATTTTGTACCTATGGAAAAGTGAAAATTGCCCAGGCGAACGCTTTCGTTTACGGTTGGGGAGGGAATTCGATTTTCGCGGTTAGTATTTGGATTATAGCTCGATTATCGCAGTGTGAGGTCAGAGGAAGGTTCATGCTTCTCTTTGGCGGTATATTGTGGAATCTCGGCATAACTTTTGGGCTTTTGGGTATTTTGGACGGTCACATGAATTCACATGAAATGCTTGAGATGCCCAATGAAGTTTGGCCCCTGCTTTTTGTTTCCTACACAATCATATCATGCATGGTCATCGTAATGCACAGATCGCGCAAGACGCATGTCACCATTGCCCCGCAATGGTTTATACTTGCTTCGCTTTTATGGTTTCCGGCACTTTTCATCATTGCGTGGAATGGATTAGAGATTAATCCAGCAAGAGGGACTGTCCAATCCGTTTTGTCGATGTGGTTTGGGCAAAGCTTAATTTGGCTATGGCTGACCCCATTTGCACTCGGTGTTGCGTATTATGTGATCCCGGCAATTACAGGTAAAATGATTGACAAGTATTACTTGGCAATCTTCGGATTTTGGTGCATCGCAACCCTGGCTCCTTGGTCTGTTGTTCATCATTTAGAAGGTGGCCCCGTCCCGATGTGGATTCCGGCAATAGGCACTGTGATGAGTATTGCGATGATTTTTCCCATTGCGGTGGCTTCCACAAACTTCCATGCTACGGCTTTCAAAGATATCGGAAAGGTTTGGGACAGTTTGCCTCTTCGATTCATTATTTTTGGAACTCTTTCCTACACCTTCTCCAGTTATATTGGGGTTATCTTCTCACTTCCCGCTGTTGCTAAACTAACCCAGTTTTCAATTATCAACGAGTTTCACTTTAATCAAAGAGTGTATGGTTTTTTCAGCATGATTGTTTTTGGCGTGGTCTATCATATGCTCCCCAAAATTACGGGTAAAGAAATTGGAAAAAGTGCAAAGTCTTTTCATTTTTGGACCTCAGCTTTCGGAGTCTTAATTCTTTTACTAGCCTATCTCATTGGTGGACTTACACATGGAGTCCTTGCACAACAGCCTTCCTTGGATTGGGCATCCTCTGTTATTTCTTCGATTAAACCATATTTTCTCATCACCGAATTCGCATTTATCATTTTGGGCTTTTCCCAATTGGTGTTTGTCATCAATGTTTGGAAAGTCCTTGTCCCCAACCCATTTGAGGACTTAGGAAGAAGTAAAAAGTTTGCTCCCAAGGGTTCCACAGCATGAATAACATTTTTAAATTTGCATTTGGAATATTTTCCACCCTCGCGGTTGCCTGGCTCGCTTTTGTTGTGGGTGCCCGCAATCAATTTGGCGACCTTCAACCTACCTCTTCTTACTTGGAGGAGGACGGATCCATCCCCAAAGACGCAGAATTTTTCCCTAAAGCCTTTTCCGGGATGGCACAACAGGGTGCTCAGGAATATGTATCCCTAGGTTGTGCAACTTGTCACACTCAGCAAGTAAGGTTGGTTGATTCTGGATTCGATGTAGAAAGAGGTTGGGGTAAACGACCTTCAGTAGCCCGCGACTATATCTTACAAAATGAAGTCAATATTGGAAACACAAGGGTCGGACCTGACTTAGCTAATATCGGCTTGAGGGAGTATTCAGACGAGTGGCTTCATCAACATCTTTTTGAACCCCAATCCTTAATTCCGGAATCGATTTGTCAGCCCAGTCCTTTCCTTTACGATATTAAGAAATCTGACGGAGAGGGGTTGATTAAAGTAAAATCAGATATTGAAACTCGTTATATCTCACCAAGTGATCGTGCCAATCGAGTAGTCGCATACCTGCAGGCACTGAAGCAAGATTATGAGTTACCGGAAATGAGTTTTATAGAAGAGGAGCCCGGTGAGATAGATGAATTAGAAATAGTTGCGTCGCTTGAATCTAACTCCACTCAATTACCCGCATGGCTGGCAAAACAGATTTCATCCGGCAGAGAAATTTACCAAAAGGTTGGTCCTGGCGGAGGCGGTTGCGTAACCTGTCATCAACCCACAGGTTTAGGTCAACCCGGTGTTTTCCCTCCGCTCGCAGATTCTGATTGGGTCCTTGGAGACAAAGATAAGATAATCAAAATTAGTATGTATGGCTTAATGGGTGAGATCGAAGTAAATGGAGTTAAATACAATGGAGCAATGGTACCACCTGGGATGCCAATGGGCTCATTAACTGACCAACAAATTGCAGATGTGTTGACTTATATTCGAAACGAATGGGGTAATTCTGCGACCTCTGTTAGTGTAGAAGAAGTTGCCCATGTACGTTCCACAATTGGAGAACGCGGGGCGATGCAAATGTGGACCGCAGCAGAACTTAATAATAAGTAGAATAATGAGCGATCAAAAGAATAACGATTCAAATCATTTAGGTATGAATGATGAGGAGATGGTTGAATTGCATGCGAAACTCAACAAAGAAAAACATCCCCCTACGCAAGGTTTTCTAATTGCTCCTCTTATTTTTGTTTTTGTTTTTGGATGTTTAATATTCGTCTGTTCAATACAACTCGCCCATTCAACCAACGGATTTCAGGTTCATCCCCCTCAGGAAGTGGTTGAACTTTCCGATGAAGAAAAGGAAGTTTTGAGATTAGAAAGAAAGATCGATTCCGGAAAAAAACTATATGCCGTCAACTGTGCATCATGTCATCAACCTTCGGGACTGGGATTAGGCGAACAGTACCCCCCCCTTGCCGGATCCGAATGGGTTTCGGCAAACCCAGAACTGATCATAAAAGTTATTTTAAAAGGTCTTGTAGGTGAAATTAAGGTAAAAGGTAAAACTTATAATCCCGTGGGAGGCATGGCTGCTGTAACCAATTTAAAATCAGACCGTGAAATTGCCAATGTAACTACCTATGTCAGGCAGGCATGGGGAAATGAAGCACCTGAAGTCTCTGTGGAAGAAGTTGCACAAGCTAGGGCTGAATCGGCAGAACAGAAAGATCAATGGGTCGGAGATGCTCTTCAATCATTGTATCTGAACAATAGTTCTGAATAAAATCTTAGTATTAGATTCTTTCATTCTAGTTGAGGTGTGGAAGATTTTACTTCATGCTTAGTATATTGAAATTTAACTACTTCATAATTATTTTCTTCACTGTTTCTTGGAGTGTCTCATTATTATTTTCACAAAATAAAGTTGTAGATAATCTTCAACAAGAAAAAATAGAATTCTTTTTTCCTGCGTTAGAAGAAATAGAACAAAAACTTGATCTTAATGCACCGAGCATTAAAGAATCTAAGGAAATTCTAAATGAAGCAGTCTCAAGGAAAACAATTGCCAACTCAGCAAAAGGACTATCAGCTACCTTACACATTGGTAGTCATTCAATTCATGAAGACCGTCCAGGACAAGGTTACTTTCAGAGTTATCGAACCATTGCATCAATTTCAGTAAGAAAACCCATCTACCATTGGGGTGCATTAAAAGCAAAGAGTAGAATTGCAGAATTAACTGAAAATTTCGCAGTTCAAAAATCTGAATCCATAAGATCTAATTTAGTCTTTCAAATGAAGTCTGATTTCATGCAACTCCTTTATCTTAATTATAAACTTGTTCTTGAAAAAGAAACATTAAAGTTTTCTGAAGAAAATGAGGAAAAACTAATAGAAAAAAAAGAACTTGGCTTAGGTACGGAGTTAGAAATAAGCGAGGCGACAGTTAGAAAATTAGAACAATCTATTATAATCGCAGAAACTGAGCGTATTTTACAATTAGAGAAATCTTATTTTCAATTTGAAACTGGATATTACAAAGCACTTGATCTTTCAACTCCTGAAGAATTCATTCAATTATGTAGGAATCATGAATTTGGAAAAAATCTGCCACAGTTAATATCTTCCCATTCATCCGAAGATATTGAAAAATTAAAAAATTTAATTCAAACAGAAAAAGAACATATTAAAATCGCGGATGCTTCCCTTAAACCAAAAATAAATTTGATCGGAGGCGTTTACCAAGACCAAATAGATTTACCTGATAATCCTGATTCAATAAGGAGAAATAATTTCTTGGCAGGTATAGAAGCTAATTGGAACCTATGGGATTCGTCACGAAGCAAAGGTGAAAAATCTCTTGCTTTATCACAAAAAAGAACTTTTGAAATTCAACTTGAAAGCAGTATCCGAGAATTAAGGTTAAAAATTAACAACCATCAATCACAATTAAAGAATCTAGCTAATCAAATTATATTATCGAGGAAGCTTACTTCTACTGCCAAAAATCGTTTTCAAAAAAGTCAGATTGAGTTTAATGAAAACCGAATAACCATTAATGATCTTCTTTCATCTAGATTAATTCTTACCCAAGCTGAACTAGGTTTATTTAAATCCGTATTTGAATACCTTCAATTAAAGTTGGAATATGAAATGATTGTAAAATATCCAAAATCATAGAATTATGAAAACTCTTAATTTAAAAAGTGTTTTTGTTAGCCTAATATTAATAATCTGTTCAGGGGTTTATTTATTACTTTGGAATTCCGGGCAAGAAATAGACTGTGTGAAAGTAACCCAAGGTGAAATCAAAGATTCAGTTACCGGAAATGTTCATATTTTGGCGGAACAAACCTACCAGTTAAAATCTAGCCTGCAGGGAAATATATCAATGGTAGCGAAGTTACCATTAGCAAAATCAATCTTAGTTGAGAAAAATCAAATTATTGCTCAATTAGATATAACTGACTTAAACAGAACTTTGAAACAAGCTTTGACTACAAAGGAACATTTCATCAAGAGAATTGAAACTGGATCGATATACGCATTAGAATTAGAGATAGAGCAGGAAGAACTTAACGCCCTGACCAAGTTTTCCGAAGGTGAACATATTTCTACCGCTGATCTTAACCGAAAAAGAAATCAGGTAAATCGACTTAAAACACAAGTTGAACGGGAAAAAATCGCAAATGATGAAGAATTATTTGAACTTGAGACTAAGATTGAAAACCTATTATCCCAAATCGATAAGATGACGATTCGGAGCCCCTTAAAAGGTCAATTGATTGAATCCTATGTATCTCCTGGAAATTTAGTTTCAGCCGGTCAACTGATTGGTACTATTATATCTAACGAACGCGTAATTCAGGCTTCCTTAAATGAAGAGGATTTCTTTGAATTAAAAGAAGGGCTACCTGCTGCAGTTAGTCTTTTTTCGCTGGGGGAGGAAGTCATTGAAGCAAATGTATCCCGTTTATCGAGTAGCGTAAATCCAGAATCTGGTAGAAGATTTATTTATTTAAAAATGAATAATAATACAAAACTACTTCCAACAGGTGCATCGGGTAGGGTGGAAATTATTAAAAGCCGAAAAAAAGAAAGTCTAATAATACCAGCAAAAGCTCTGGTCGGAAATTCAGTCTTTATATTTGAGAATAACAAAGCCGTTATTAAAAATATCAAAATTGGTGCTAAAAATTTTAAGATGGTAGAAGTTCTTGACGGATTAAAAGAAGGAGAAATTGTTATAGTTGAAACACCCCACCTCCTTAGTGACGGCCAAAGAGTTCAACCACTGTACCTTAAATAAAAACGAACAGATTTTTCAGTGAACATAACATTTCAACTTGCCTTGCGGTATGTATTCTCCCGCAAACGGGCAATGACAATGAGTCTCATTGGGATTATCTTTGGAATTTCTTTTTTCATCGTAACTCAGGCACAAACTTCAGGTTTTCAAACTTATTTCATACGAACCATTTTAGGTACAAATGGAGCAATAAGGGTATCTGACCGCTTTCAGGATATGAAGGAAACGGTAAATAAAGTTTCCAAGGATGGGAAATTTAAATTTGAATTTAAAAGTCGAGAAGATGCTGAATATATTGAAGGAGTAGATTATCCAGAAAAAGTCAGAAGTGCTCTTTCCACATTTCCTTCAATTAATGGGATTTCCGAAGTATTTGAATGTAATGCTGTCCTTGAAACCAAATCCCGAAACTACTCGGTCCAAGCTCATGGAATAAGAATCAGTGATCACATCACAGTATCGGAGATCGACAATCAACTTAGGCATGGCTCCATTGAAAATTTCTTAAACGATAAAATGGGAATATTTATTGGAAACCGGATTGCTGAAAGATTAAATCTGCATGTGAATGATCGGGTTAATCTTGTTGGTCAGAAAGAAAATTTCCAATTGCGAGTTTCCGGAATTTTCGAAACTGGAGTTAGTGAAATTGACAAAAAAAGGATCTACATATCTCTACCCACAGCTCGCTCAATGGCAGGGAAAAGATTTGGGGGTGCAGTATTCCAATTGAGCATGTATAACCCAGAAGATGCCAGGAGTATTGCGGCTCAAATCCAACAAACCCTAGGACACAGAACTGTTAGTTGGCAAGAAAGAGAAAAAGTTTGGCTCGATGTTTTTAAAGCCTTACGGATTTCCTCGGCTATTACAGTTTCAACTATTCTCTTATTATCTGGATTAGGTATGTTTAATGTATTTGCTATCATGGTAATAGAAAAAACCCGTGATGTGGCAATATTACGATCTATTGGTTTTGAGCCTAAAGACATTTCTGCAATATTTCTTTGGCAAGGAATCATTGTTCTTATCGCGGGGATCGTAGGGGGAGTTTGTTTTGGTGTGCTGGGTACATATTTAGTCTCGCAAATCCCTTTAGAGATACGAGGTATTTTTACAACGGATAGTTTTGTAGTTAACTGGGATATATCTCATTATGTTTCAGCAATTTTAATTGCCACAATATTTGTAAGTATTGCCAGTTGGATACCAGCTCGTAGAGCGTCTAAAGTTGAACCGGCAAAAATTATTAGGGAAACAATTTAATGAATGCTCCCTTACTTCAAGTTCGTGATCTAACTCATTCTTTTTTAGAAGGTGAAGAAAAGGTTCATGCTCTACGAGGAGTTTCATTTAATGCAAATCAAGGAGAAATCACATCTATAATAGGCCCTTCGGGTTGTGGGAAGAGTACTCTAATGTATCTGCTTGGCCTACTCGACCAACCGGATAGTGGAGAAATTATTATTAATAATAAATCGATTTCTAAATTGAGCGAGATTCAAAAAACCCGTCTAAGAAATGAAAAAATCGGATTTATCTTTCAATTTCATTTTCTCATTAAAGAATTATCAGCGAGAGAAAATGTAGCTCTTCCAGCTATAAAAAAAGGTGAAAATGCGGAAGATGCACTAGAACGGGCTGATCAGATACTTAATCAGTTAGGACTTGGTGAAAAACTCGATCGCTTTGCCAACAAATTGTCGGGAGGGGAACAACAAAGGGTTGCAATTGCAAGAGCTCTAATTAATTCACCATCTCTTATTTTGGCAGATGAACCAACTGGTAACTTAGATACTGCAAACTCGGAAATTGTCTTTGATCTGCTGCAAAACTTATCGAGAGAACAAAATTTAGCAGTTCTTTTGGTCACACATAACAATCAACTCGCTAAAAGGTGTGATAGGTTTATTTCCATGAATGACGGTTTGATCGTAGATTAAATTCCACGGTTTTTACAAATCAACTCATGGGCATGATTAATTTTAGCCAATTGATCATTCGCAAATGAAGTAAACTCTTCCGGTAAATTTTTGCTACTAAGCTTATCTGGATGAAAATTTGCAGCCTTTTTTCTATATCTTGACTTAATTTCTGAGTCTGTGCTTTGGGGAGTTAAATCTAAGATTTGATAAGCTTCCCCCAAGGAGACTTCGTTATTAGAACTATCATAGTGGGGTGGGGCATACCCTCCGCGAATCCATGTCTGCACAAAACCAGGTTTAAGTTTTAGGCGCTCTTCACAACGGAGTAAATAACGAACCTGTAATTCATTCATTTTCTTTCCATTTGAACAAACAATCTCAAAAAGCCCTCCAAGAAAAGATTGGCCAACCGTTGCTTCATATCCGATAAGGCGTCCTACTTCTTTAAAATCTTCGTCTATTGAACGACGACTTGTCTTTGCTTTACGAAAAACATTTTTTGCAAATTCTGATCGTTTTTCATCTAGCCCAAATCTATTAATAAGTGATTCAACTGTTCGAATCTCTCCTTCAGAAACATGACCATCTGCCTTAGCAATCTTAGCCGCACAAGAAAAAAAATAAGCAAGATATAGAATACGTGCTTTCTGTTCGTTCTGAGGTGTAGGGTCGTCATCGTCATAGAGATGACCGATCGCTGCTCCTGCAATAGCACCGATTGGACCACCAAACATACCCACCCCTGTACCAATTAGTTTACCCCACCAATTCATTTAAATTACTCATTTTTTACCCTCTTACGAAAATTGGGTAGAGGTTTGTAAAATTTTTAATGTTTTCATATAGCCAATTTTATATCTCGTAATTATCAGGATTGAAAAATTAAAAGCTTGGTGACAAAAGTAACAACGAATTCAAAAATATTCAATAATTAGTACTTTGAGTATTCAAATTGGTCAAATAGGTACCAAGGACTTAAAATATTGAATTACCCAAGATAATGACCTCAGGATTGAAAAACCATTGTATTAGACCATCATACAAGAATGCTGGGCTACAACACAATAACACTAAAATCTAGGTGCGATAGGGATCGGATGCAGGACCAACGGGGTTACCGGTGTTAGGTATAACTTGAACACAACGATCATCCCAAAGTTCAATCATATCCATATCTTTAGCATTGGTAATCTCAAGCTCGGGTAGACCATGCTTACTTAGCCATTTTTTAATAGGGGGAATTGCCATTTCTGGGTTCTGAGCACGGGCGGTAACAATTTTCACGCGATAGCCCATATCAATCCAGATCTTCAACCGTTTCATCATATTGGGAACAGGTTTACCGATATGTTCAAAACCTTGCCATGGTTCCGCAACAGCTAAAGTACCATCTAAATCTACGCCAATCCATTGACTGGACTCAGCTTCTTCTCCAAATTTATTCTCGTCAGTCAATGGTAATCCTTTTGTATGAGGAACACGAACATGGGGCTTTTTGCCCGAGAAGGCTTGCATAAGAAAACGAAACATTCTTTATCAATCAATACTTATAAACTTATAAAATGAAAATGTACGAGCAAGTTCAATCGCAATAAAATATGTTAACATTAGGAAATAGTATCGATTATTTGAGTATTCAAGGTATTCCTTGGGTTCTAGGTGCTTGGGTTGGATTAATATTGCTTCGACCTTTTGCTACTTTTGTCCACGAGGTTGGACATATAATACCAGCTTTACTTTTCACTAAACAAGACGTCTTCATACGAGTTGGTCAAAATGGAAGTAAGTGGAATGGTAAAGTAGGAAATATCTTATGGGAGTTTAATATTATGAATGGAAACGAAGGTTTTTCAGGTTACGACAAAGCGAGCTTAAATAAAGTTTCGCTTTTTATTGTTATATCCGGAGGTCTTTTATCGTCATTTTCGATGGCATGCGTAACTGGCTGGCAAATATTTGGAAATCATCATCCCATTTGGATCGAAATATTACTTGTTAGTTGGTTTTGCGCAAATGCTTTAGTTTTTATTCGCTCAGTTATTCCACTAAGACTAAAGCCAACAAACTCCTTCCCAGAAGGACCACCAAGCGACGGACTAGAATTAAAAAATCTTTTTTTCAAATAGAAGAATAACTTTAGGAAAGACCATCGTTTTGTTGATCATACAGATTCCGATAAAGATCACATTCTTTATATATCTGATTGTGGGGACCGTCTGCGACTATCCGACCCTTGTCCATTACCAATATACGGTTGGCCAACCTGAGGGAACTAAATCGATGAGCTATAAGCAAAGTTGTCTTTCCTTTAATAAGATTTTCCATCGCTTCATGAATCTTTTCTTCATTTTCTGCATCTAACGCAGAAGTTGCTTCATCAAGAATAAGAAGAGGTGAATTTTTGTAAAAGGCCCGGGCCAAGGCCAATCGTTGAAGTTGACCACCAGACAATCGACTTCCTTTTTCTCCTAGTCGCTCGTTATAACCATTCTCAAATTCTTCAATAAAATTATCGGCATAAGCCGACTGACAAACTTGAGTGACAGATGATCGGGTATAATTTGATTTTCCTAAAGAAATATTCTCTTCCACATTAAGGTCGAAAATAAATGGTTTTTGTGGAACAAGAGCAATACTGTCCCTCAAGTCATGCAATCGGAGATTTCGCAAATCAATACCGTCCAATAAGACCGCACCTTTTACGGGATCATGAAAACGAGGCAACAACCCTGCCAGTGTAGTTTTCCCCGCACCACTCGGACCAACCAGAGCAACTACTTCACCTGCCTTAATTTTAAGATTAATATCAACTAAAGCTGGAATTTTATTTTCTTTGGAGTCACGATTTGAATAAGAAAATGAAACTTCCTTAAATTCTAATTCACCCTGGACATTTTTTAACTCAACTACATTTTCAGGATTAGCAATTGTTTCCTCTTCGCTTATTACACCCTCTAAACGAGTTAAAGAAGCAAGTGCCTGCTTTACAGAATTATGAATGCCACCAAGCTTTTTGACCGGTTCATAGGACATGTATAATGCTACAATTACAGGAACTACAGCATCTAGTTGAATGGATTGACGAGCAGCCTGAAAAATAGCCGCAGTTATTCCTACCGCAGTTATAATTTCAATAATAGGGGTAAGCATATGCGAATACTTGATCACCTTCATTCTTGCGGTTACAAATTTTTCAGAAATATCAGAGAAACGGCTTATTTCCCTGTCCTCAAGATTGTAAGCTCGAACTTCTTTGTAAGCACTCAGATTTTCACTTAGTACTGAAGTTAAGCCCCCCGCTTTCTCTTGCATATTTAATGCTTTATTCATCAATAATTCCCCAATTTTTCGAATTGGAAATACACAAATTGGAATTACTGCTAAGCATAAAAGTACAAAAGCCATTCCCTCTCTCTGAACTGCCATAACGACAAGAGCCGTGATAGCTCCAATAAAAGTTATGGGTTGCTTGATCAAGTCGTTACTGACCTGTAAAATGGTTACCTGCAATTGACTCGTATCAGATATAACCCGACTAACTAGATCACCTTCCTGATTTCGATGAAAAAAAGCGACTGGTAGACGTTGTAATTTTGCAAATACTTGAGATCTAATTACTTCCAAGACTCGAATTCCACAATAGTTGATAAAATAAGTATTAAAGTATCCACTAAATCCACGAATTAAAAAAACCAAGGGAAACCAAATCACATATTTTAACAATTCCCAAGGGCCCAAATTGGATTGAGTGTTTGGCCCAGGGAAAATCTTGGGAAAAACTTGGTCAATCATGTAAGGCAGACCAAAGCCACTTGATATGCCATATAAAGAACCGCAAATCAGAGCGATTAGAAAAGGAAACCAGTATGGTCGCAACAGAAGAAAATATGGAAAAAGTTTTTTCAATAGATAATTTTCACTCGATTAGAATAAGTTTAATATTATTCAAGAACTAGTTTTTTATCAATTGGTAATCGACCACAAATCTCAGCCTGATTCTTAATATAATCAGAACATTCATTAGAGACCTTGTCCAATTGCCAAGAAGTCATTCGCCATGTCCAATTACCAAATGGATAACCCGGTTCATTTAATCGAGCTTCAGAACCCAAACTTAATAAATCTTGCATGGGAACAATAACCAGTTGAGCTGTAGTTCGATAAGCCATCCTAAGCATATCCCACGAGGGAAATTCACCTGGAATATTGAAGTAAGTTCTAAAATTACCACGAACCTCTTCCGATGTAGAATGATACCAACCACAAGTTGTATCATTATCATGAGTTCCAGTATAAAGAACTAGGTCTGGATTTAAATTATGAGGAAGATATAAATTTTCGGAGTCTCCATCAAAAGCAAATTGAAGAACGGCCATACCGGGCAATCCAGCAGAACATCGTAGTCTTCGCACTCCATCAGTAATGAGCCCAAGATCTTCGGCAAGGAAGGGCAGGGAAGGAAAGCGATTTTGGGCATATTCCCAAAAATCTAAACCTGGTCCCGGTTTCCATTCGCCAAGCTTAGCATCATGTATGTCATCTTTTTTACTAACGGGAATACTCCAATAGTCATGAAATCCACGAAAGTGATCGATCCGCACCACATCAAAAAAACGAAGTTGCGAGTCCAACCTTTTCATCCACCAATCATATTTCTCCTCTTTATGCACATCCCAATCGTATAATGGATTACCCCAAAATTGTCCGTCTTCGTTGAAATAGTCAGGTGGAACTCCGGCAACATGAGAAAAACTACATAAATCCTGATCTAATTGGAAAAGATTTGGCCTCTCCCAAACATCGGCTGAATCCGGGGCAACATAGATAGGAAGATCTCCGATAATTTTAATTCCTTTTGAATTGGCATAGGATCTAAGTTCACTCCATTGATTAAAAAAAATAAACTGAAGAAAAGCGTGTGTATCAAAAGTCCTCCATTGATTTTCTGTTAGATGGGCAAGGAGTCCGGGATTATAACGGCACACTTTTTTATCCCATTCCCACCAAGGTTTGTTACCTTCATCGTTTTTATATACTTGATAGCAACAATATGGATTTAACCATGACCTATTTGATTCTTTAAAATCAGCAAATGAACCTAATCGGGATTCGATAGATTTTTTATTTTTCTCAAAATTTAAATAAGCTTTTTCAGCAATTATGAGGAAATGTTCATATAAATTACCGTAATCAATATCAGCATTAGGGTCAGAAATAAGAGGCGAAAGATCTTCCTCATTAATAACCTCAAGTTCTATTAATTGATCCCAATCGATTAAATATGGATTTCCCGCTGATGAAGAGAAAACTTGATAAGGTGAATCTCCATAACCGGTAGGGCCTAGTGGACAAGTTTGCCAAAATCCGAAACCTGATTTAACGAGGAAATCAACAAATTTTTGTGCGCTTAGACCGAGATTCCCAATTCCAAACTTCCCGGGCAAAGAAGTTGCATGGAGAAGTACGCCACTCGAACGATTTGCCAACCAGGCAGGTAATTCTGAAAGAGTAGACATCACAAAAGCGCTAATTAGACATAACGCATATTGTGCGAAAAATAGATATAAGGGAAAATATCATAAGATACTGAATATTAGAACTTAATCCGAAAAACCCCATCTTTTTGTAAATGGATAATATACTACAAAAGCTCGGCCTATAATCTCATTCTCAGGAACAAAACCCCATGCTCGACCATCCAAACTATCTGTTGAATTATCTCCCATTGCAAAATAAGCATTTAAGCCAGTAGGATTATCCGGATCATCTTTTTGGGGAACAGTGAGAATTTCTCGATTAGAAAGTAGACCTTCAGCTCGATAGCCAGGATATTTCAAGGGATTTTCAGCTTTAGGATCAGCTGCTAAGTTCTCTGTCCTCTTACGGTTTTCATCAAAGGCCGTCTTGCCAGTTATAGGAAGATTATTACGATGTAATATTCCCGGAGTGCCTTTACGAACATCTGTGCCGTTCGTAAATATAGAATCAGGAACGATCATCTGTAAACGATCACCGGGTTCACCAACTAATCTTTTGATATAGTATTTATCTTCACCGATAAAACTTCGAACGGGCGTACCAAGTTCACGATTAAATTTATCAATGGAAGCAGTGCGAAAGACTGCTGGGTCACCAGCCTTTGGCTTTACAAAATTATAGGTCATCCGATCTACGAATAAAGCATCGCCAAGCAAAATATCAAAAGCAATTGCGATATCTCCGGTTTTATAAATTACATCGGAGAGCTTAAGACGATTTCCCGTAAATCCCTGATCTTGAGATATAATGAGTGGTAAATCTCTCAAATTTTCAATTCCTGCAAACTTTTGGGCAATTAAAGTATCAAAATCGAATTCAGCCGGAACTTGTAATATATGTTCTTTTCCACCTACTTCAAAAACATACTCTTTTACGCTATTGGGAATAACAAAAAAGCGACCATTTGGAAAGGTAGCTTGGGCTGGTCTGAAACTACCGCCGTTTTGAAGAACAAGATAGAGGCTGCCCGTACTTTCTAATTTTAAACGGTAATGTGAAGCTCCTAAAAGTATTTTATCAACTCCTCTTTCAACAAAATTTGGAACATCCTCAGTATCTTCATATAAATTTGGCTGCATTCCGTAGAAAGAGGGATACATAGAATTTGTTGGAATGATAAAGGGTTGTAAGAAGAAACTCCTAATTCCGATTACAACAATGGCAGCCACCATTAGCATTTCAATATTTTCAACCCAACCTTTCTTATGATAATAAAGTCCTCCAGATTCTTTTAATTCTTGATCTACTCTTTCTGCTTTTTCCTCCAATTCATCAATAAGAACGAGTTTTTGCTTCAGCACATCCCTAAGTTCATTTAAAGACAATTCAAGTTTTCCAACCTGATCTGAACTAAGAAGGTCTTTACGATAAGCCAAAGCTTTCTCGCCCAACCTTAAAATCTCCTTAGCACCCTTTTTCTGCGAACGCTTCGCTTTTTTTTGTTCTTTCATAGATAGTTAAGTCGAGCTTTTTAGAATTTGAACAAAAGCTTCCTGAGGAATATTCACATTACCAATCTGCTTCATTCGTTTTTTTCCTTCTTTTTGCTTTTCCAACAGTTTTCTTTTACGGGAAATATCTCCCCCGTAACACTTTGCAGTTACATCCTTACGCATTGCACTAATGGTTTCACGAGCAATTACTTTACCCCCAATAGAAGCTTGTAAAGCAATTTTAA
This sequence comes from uncultured Opitutia bacterium, assembly GCA_963934295.1. Classification (GTDB taxonomy): domain Bacteria; phylum Verrucomicrobiota; class Verrucomicrobiia; order Opitutales; family Seribacteraceae; genus Seribacter. The sequence goes on along the minus strand of CAWVXY010000021.1, from coordinate 7,183 downwards.
ATAACTGCCGGGGAAGAATATCCTTCAATTTTGAGCAGAGTACCCTACCCCTACTTTCAGCTTTATCTTTATGTACAATCGTCGAAAAGGCATCGACTGGTTCTGCATTTACCAATATTTCCATTCGCACAAGAGAAGATTCGGCATAATCTGCCATATCGTAATCCATAGATCCATAACCATGAGTTACACTTTTCAAACGATCATTAAAATCAACAAGGATTTCATTTAGGGGAAGATGACAAGTCATCATCACCCTAGTTTCATCAATGGTTTCAGTATCACTGCAAGAACCCCGTTTCTCAGTTACCAAAGCAAGAAGGTCACCAATACAATGATTGGGAGCGTGAATTCGAGCAATAATGGTAGGTTCTTCAATTTTAAGCACCTCAGTGCTATCAGGTAAATCCAATGGATTATCCACCTCCACAACACCTCCAATAGTTAAATGCACTTTGTATACAACGCTGGGATAAGTGGAAATTAAATCAATATCATATTCACGGCGCAAGCGCTCCTGTATGATCTCCATATGTAACAATCCAAGGAAACCGCATCGGAATCCAAACCCAAGAGCCACTGAGGTTTCTGATTGATAGGTAAATGCGGCATCGTTTAAACGAAGTTTACCCACACTTTTCTTTAGCTTTTCATAATCAGATGTATCAAGTGGATAAAGTCCGCTAAAAACCATAGGGCGAACTTCTTTGTACCCAGGAAGCATCTCATCAGCTGGTGAATCAGCAAGAGTTAGGGTATCACCAATCTTAATCTCAGCCACATCTCTTATACCCGTTACTACATATCCTACCTCCCCTACATTTAAATTTTTCATCGGAAAAGGTTGCGGGCAAAACTTACCAATCTCCTTAATTGGAGTTTTTCGCTCATCGCTCATGAGCAAAAGATTAGCGTTTTTAGTAAAAGTTCCAGAAAATACCCTTACATAACAAATAACTCCCTTGAAAGAATCAAACTGGTTATCAAAAACCAAAGCTCTCGCTTTCGGAAATTCAGCCCAACGGGGTTGCGGCAAACGTTCTACAACTGCCTCAAGAATTTCTTCTACTCCAATTCCCGACTTTCCACTCGCTAAGATTACTTCTTCAGCAGGAATCGCTAGCATATCCTCTATTTGCTTGGAAACCCTATCCACATCCGCACTTGGCAAGTCCACTTTATTAATTACGGGAATAATAGTAAGACCTTGGGAATCTGCAAGTTGAGCATTCGCTAAAGTCTGAGCTTCCACACCCTGTGAGGCATCAACCAATAAAAGTGCTCCCTCACATGCGGCTAAACTACGGGAAACTTCGTAAGAAAAATCTACATGACCTGGGGTATCAATTAAATTAAAAAGATATTCCACTCCATCCTTGTATCGATAATTCATCGAAACCGGATGACATTTTATGGTTATGCCACGTTCTCTCTCTAGATCCATTGAATCGAGCAATTGATCCTTCATTTCCCGAGCGTTTACCGTTTGGGTACTTTCAAGCAATCGATCAGACAAGGTTGTCTTGCCATGATCGACATGCGCTATGATACAAAAATTACGAATCCTTTGAGTTTCCACCATTAAAAAGTTGACCACTGAAAAATTCCCCTTGAAAAAGAACATGTGCAAAAGAGGGAATTATCCTTTCTCGCATATTTATTTCAAATGGACAAGAAACTACTTCAAGGAGCACACACTGCTTTGATCACACCTATGAAAGATGGGGCGGTATCCTATACCGACCTAGAATACCTAGTTAACGCTCAGTTATCTTCGGGAGTATCCGGGGTAGTCCCTTGTGGTACAACTGGAGAATCTCCTACTCTATCGGAGGATGAACACCTTCAAGTCATAAAATCTACTGTAGAGATTGTGGATAAAAAAATTCCGGTAATTGCCGGAACGGGTGCAAACTCCACTCAGGAAGCACTTGAATTAACCCAAAAAGCAGATGCCGTTGGCGCTGATGCATTTCTTCTTGTTGCCCCCTATTACAATAAACCGAGCCAGGACGGGCTCTTTGCTCATTTTAGTGCACTTGCTGAGTGCACCGAAAAACCGATCGTCCTGTATTCAATCCCATCTCGATGCGGGATTGAAATCTCTACTTCCACTGTGGTCAAGTTATATGAAAAATATCCTAATATTTGTGCTCTTAAGGAAGCAGGTGGAAGATCGGCAAAAGTATCTGAAACCGCCTGTGCTGTTGATAAAGACTTCATTATTTTATCTGGAGATGATGGTCTCACCCTACCCTTTATGGCATGTGGAGCAAAAGGCGTTATAAGTGTAGCCTCGAATATTATACCCGAAACTGTATCTAAGTTGGTTAATTTAGCCCTTGATGGAAACTTTACAGAAGCACAAAAAATACACCTTAAAAACTTTCAGTTCTTTTCAGATATATTTATTGAACCAAACCCAGTCCCCATTAAAACACTTCTTCATTGTAAAAAAATGATACAGTCTGCCGAAGTGAGGCTTCCCCTTACTCCTCCATCTAAACAAAACTTGGAATTTTTGCAGAATATAGCGGAAGAATTAAATATTTGAATTATATGAGTTTGAAAATTTTATTAAGCGGAGCAAGAGGAAGAATGGGTAAAGCTATTCAATCAATTGCAAAGGAACATGATTGCGAAATTAGTTTTCCAGTCGATATTGGTGATAATGCAGAGACAGGGATTCAACATTGTGATGTTGTGATTGATTTTTCCCTCCGTGATGCAACTCGCGCTCTTGCTGAATTGGCAAAACAATATAACAAGCCTATGGTTATTGGAACGACCGGACATGACAAAGATGAACGACGAGCCATCGAACAGCTTACCAGTTCCATTCCAATCGTGTGGGCAGGAAATTTCTCCACAGGGGTAAATTTATTATTTTTCCTGACCCAACAAGCGGCAAAGGTGCTGGATTTAAATTCAGGTTTTGATCCTGAGGTAATAGAAATGCACCATCGCTTAAAAAAAGACGCTCCCAGTGGAACAGCAGATCGCTTACTTGAAATATTGAAGGAATCAAGAAGTGCAACTGAGGCAGACATTACCCACGGACGTGAAGGAATGCCTGGTGAAAGGAAAACGAGTGAGATCGGATCGCATGCCCTTAGAGGTGGGGATATAGTGGGTGAACATACAGTAATGTTTGCTGGCACTGGAGAAAGAATCGAACTAACTCATCGAGCAACAGATCGAGTAATTTTTGCGGCAGGAGCACTCAAAGCTGCAAAATGGGTTACAAATCAACCAGCAAACCTTTACTCCATGCAGGATGTTCTTGGTTTAACCGCATAATTTAATGATTGCATTTATAGAAGGTGATTTAATCGAATGCCAACTCAATATGGCAGTAATTCAAATTGGTGGAATTGGCTACGAAGTGAATATACCACTCACAACCTCTGAAAAACTTCCACCCTTGGGAAAAGAAATTAAACTCTATACCCAGGCAACCTACCGAGAGGACTCACAAACCCTATACGGATTCATCGATCGGGAATCTCGTGATTTTTTCCGTATGATTGTGGATAAAGTCTCGGGGATTGGTCCAAGAATTGCCCTAAATTTACTGGGTTCTCTATCTTTACCTATGTTAAAAAATTCGATTGCGAATGGCGATATCGCCATGCTCTCAAAAGCTCAGGGTCTCGGAAAGAAAACAGCCGAGCGAATTGTGGTTGAACTTAAAGACAAAGTTTTACCAAAAGGAGTTACCCCCCCCTCCCCTTCACCTCGTACCTCTACCCCTGAGCATGCTGGAGATGAACAAGCTGGAAATGAAGCTGGCTTCGGTGCATATCATGATGCAGTTTCTGCTCTGCTTACACTTGGGTATAAAGCAACTGATGCCGACCAAGCGATACGCAAAGCCTCGGATGTCATTGGCAAAAATGCATCAACCGAAGAACTCATTCGAAAAGCGCTCGGAAGATAATTCAAATGATTCGAGGAACAGCTTTACGGGCTATGTATTCATTTATATGATCAATTGCATTATCAATTGAAAGAGTGAGGTTTTTATTGCATACAAAGTAATAAGCAATTGCGCTAGCCAATCGACAGCCTGTGCCCCTGACATCCGTTCCATTTAGAATGCGATCATGTACAAAAGACTTTACAGTCCCATCCTGAAACATGAGAAAATCTTTACAATCACTACTTTCTAAATGACCGCCTTTTATGAGCACAGCGTCAGAACCATATGTTAGGAATTTTTCGGCCAGCTTGGGAACTCCTTCATACTGGCTACAACTTTCTTGAGTTAAAAAATTAGCTTCATCAAGATTGGGTGTAATTAAAGTGGCTAAAGAAAATAAATTTTCTTTAAAAGAGGAAACACAATCATCAGCACATAAAGTTCCTCCAGATGAAGATTTTAAGACAGGGTCAATAATGACAAAAGGACTGGAAACACTATTTAAAAAAGCTGCCACAATATCAATTGACTCTGTATTCGGAAGCATTCCAATTTTAATTCCATCAATTGCTTCTTCCCTAATAGATTCGAGTTGTGCCTGAAGAATAACTCCCGGAATCGCATGAGATTGAAAAAATCCTCGGGGACCTTGTGCGGTAACCGCAGTAACGCATAATGAGGAACTACCCCCAAGATGATGAATCGTTTGAATATCAGCAGATACACCAGCCCCACCTGAACTATCCGATCCACCTATGACTAGTAAATTAGGCACTAATTAAGTGGAAGTCCTTGTTCTTCCCAATTCAAAATACCTCCTGTTAGATTGAATAGATTTTGAAAACCTTTGTTTTCGAGCGATTCGCAAGCCATTCTACTTCGTACTCCAGCTTTACAATAAATCACAATATTCGCATCTTTAGATTCGGTAGGTAAATGGGGACCTTCGATTGAGGTAAATTCTCCTAGAGGGATATGGAAAGAGGGAGAAATTTTAGATATTTCACGTTCCCAATCCTCCCGAACATCCAAAACTAATATCTCTTGTTCTTCTTTAATCATTTTAAAAAAATCTTGAGGCATAATTTCTTTAATCATTTTTTTATCTATGTTTGTTGAACAATTTACAGGATTTTCCTTAAGTTCAGTAATTTCTCGACTTTTCTTTTGGGATTTAAGTGTGAGCAATTGAGATTTTTGATTTAAAGCATCATATAATAAAACTTTACCAGATAATGGCTCACCAATCTGAGCAATTACTTTTATAGCCTCCAATGCTTGAAAATTTCCGATTATTCCAGGAAGTACTCCTAATACGCCAACTTCAGAACAACTGGGCAATGCTTCTGCCCCAGGAGGTTCGGGAAATAAACAACGATAAGTTGGACCACCTTTATAATTAAAAACACTGAGTTGTCCTTCAAATTGATAAATTGCTCCATAAATTAATATCTTATCAAAAAGAATGCTGGCATCATTAATTAAATACCTCGAAGGAAAATTATCTGTCCCATCTAAAATAATATCATACCCATTTAGCAATGATTCCGCATTTTCTGCACTAAATCGTACCACATGAGCCTGTATATTTATAAACGGATTCATTCTGCTCAATTTCATAACTGCGACTTCAGCCTTAAACTGTCCAAGGTCATCCCGGCTAAAAAGAATCTGTCTTTGTAAATTTGAGACTTCAACCACATCATTGTCCACAATGCCAATCTTACCGACTCCTGCTGCAGTTAAATATTGAAGTGCTGGACATCCCAACCCACCTGCACCAATAACTAGAACCGATGCACATTTGAGTTTACCCTGTGCTACACTTCCAAATGAAGGGAGGGACAAATGTCTCTGATATTGACTTATTTCCTCACCTGAAAGCATTTCCAGAACTATCCAATTAATGAAATCTTTAGCACACCGAAGAAATGCTTTTACTTTTCAAAACTTTATTATTGGTAGAATAACTACTACCAATACATGTATCAGTTTTTCTATGATAGGAAGAATCCCAGTCCTTCCAAACTGGTTCATATCCCTTTTCCTTAAGCATCCGAGCAATATCTCGTGGGCTCCTCTCATCAGAAATGGTGAATTGTTCAAGTGAATCTACAGTCACAGAATACCCTCCAGGATTCGTCTTGGAACCAGCACTCATAGTCGTAATTCCAATAGGCAAAAGTTGCTCCCGCAATTGAGGGCACTCCCTGGTGGATAAACTTAATTCCAGTTCATGATTAAAAATTCGAAACGCACATAGTAATTGAACCAAATCTCGATCTTTTAAATCAATAATGGGGTCAATCTCTCCTTCATAAGGACGAATTCTCGGAAAAGACATTGAATATGATGTTTTCCAATATCTTTTTTCTAAATAATCTAGATGCATTGCGGCAAAATAAGAATCAGTACGCCAATCCTCGGTTAATCCATAAAGACAGCCCAGTCCAATTTTATTGATCCCGGATCGACCGAGCCTATCTGGGGTATCAAGACGCCAATCAAAGTTTGTTTTTTTCCCCTTTTTATGATGTTTGGCGTAGCTTATTTTTTCATAAGTTTCTTGATAAACAAGAACAGCGTGTAATCCTGCATTAATTAAACTACAATAATCATCTTCAGATAAAGGCTGAACCTCCATCGATACATTAGCAAAACAATCGCTCAGGGTTTTGATCGCTTCGTTAAGATAATCAATACCTACCTTAGTAGACGACTCTCCAGTCACCAATAATACATGCTCAAAATTATTTTTTCTTAACACGCTGGATTCACGAAGAATCTCTGCAAAGGACAAAGTTTTCCTAGGTATTTGATTCCCCATACTAAATCCACAATAATCGCAAATATTGTTACATTCATTTGATAAATACATAGGTGCAAACAAACGGATTACTTTCCCAAATCTTTGAATAGTTAACCTATGTGCAAGTTGAGCCATCTCCTCTAAATATTCTTTTCCTGCTAATGGAGAAAGCAAAGCCACAAAATCATCTAACCCACCGGAACCTTCCCGCGACAGAGCTAGCTCAATATTTCTACGATCGGAAGTAAGAATTTTCTGCGAAATAGTATCCCAATTAACCAGTTCAAACTTTTGCTTAAAAGAATCCATCTGAATCTCTATGAAAGAAAACTAGTTAAAGGGGAAGTAGCCTCTGCATTCCTTCGAACTGCACCTAAACCAGCAATATGTGCCATTCTTCCCGCCTCAACCGCTTTACCAAAAGCGTCTCCCATCGCAATGGGGTCGGCGGA
>CAWVXY010000020.1:0-54553 GCA_963934295.1 uncultured Opitutia bacterium | reverse complement strand
TATAAGATTTAACTAATTTTATATCCTCCAAGATCAGTATCGACTCATCAAACATGCCCAATTCACAATAGCCATTCGAGCGGGATAGGCCGGTGCGGAGGTTCATGGGTGTGCTATAACAGGAGATTACAGAAGACTTTTTAGGCTCACAAATCTTCGATTTTCAAGACCTTGAAATAAAGTGTACCATTGGAGCTTGGAGAATCTCCTGTAAAGATGTCACCTTTTTTAATATCCTCAGATTCAAAAACTAATTTTACCTTTTCTACATCAACAACAAAGACAGTTAAACCTTTGACCTTATATTTACCTTTAGGCCTTGCTGAATGCTCCACAATTCCGTTTTCATAAAAAGATGCCGACCATTCGGGGCTCTCTCTGTTATTAATCTTAAAAAATATTTTCTTCTGAGCAATTAGTAGCTTTTTGCTTTTTACTTGGGATGGTTTGATAGCATTTGCTTCAAGGTTTTTACTAATTGCTCCTGTAAAGACTAAGAGAGATGAAAAAAATGCCAATAATACAAATTTCATCCACCAACCAAACCACACCCCATCCACTTAGTCAATCAATAGGATAAGTTAAATATTTAATTACTATTTTTACATATTAAATCCACGCAATCCTCTCGAACGCGCACACAGTGCCTCTCTTTTTACTAGGCTTTCAACCGATTCCTATTGGAGTATTTGCGTATTGATAGAGGGAGATGGGATTGGGAGCGGGACAGGCGGGTGCGGAGGTTCATTTAAACATTCCTATTAGCCTCGATTCGATTGTAAATCTCCCTTGCGAGTTTTTGCCCTTCGGCAATCTGATCCCTAGATATGTTTTCGTTGATGGATTTTTACTAAAACCAAAATCATACTTTGGCATAGATCTTTTGGCTTTCCTTTTACTTTTCCCATCTTCCCTCTGTCAAATTTAGTAAAAGAAGATTTGAACGAAAGATCAAATTGTAAAATTCTCCAGAAACTTGAGAAAACCGATACAATACACTCAAGCCCTCCTATCACAAAACCACACAACGCCCCCCTTTTGGTACTTTGCAGATCAGGTAACACATTCATATACATTGGGAAAAAAGTTATGAGTGGGGTAAAGAGAAAAAGAAAGCATGCAGGTGCGGGGGCCATCCTTGCCTCAACTTGTAGCCACTTTATTTGCTTAAATGTACCACTTAGTTCGTTTCTGCGACATACATGAGAAAATGACCTTAATATCCTAAAGATAACAATTGAAGGGCTACACCCTTTATTATACCAAGTATTTCAATACATTTCCAAACAATACAAAGCAGTTCTAAAATGGCACGGAAGCTGGGATTCGAACCCAGGACCCTCGGTTTAGAAGACCGATGCTCTATCCAGCTGAGCTACTCCCGCACAAAATTCCACCAAAATAAATAATGGAATCAATTTTATGTATAAGTTAAAATGTCCTGCAATCGCAAGGTCAAAGACCAGTTAATCTACGAGAATATTAAATAAAATATGAAAATTCTGTCAGTTTTGCTTGGCAGATTGGATACCTATGATTTTATGAGACTTTAATCTCTTTAATATAATAACCTGTAAACTAATGAAAAATTTATTCTCATCCATACTTCTCTTTATTTCAATCGGTGCCACCAAAGACACCTTCGCCCATTGCCAGGTTCCTTGTGGCATTTATGGCGATCAAAATCGTTTTGAACAACTGCTTGAGGACCAATCGACTATTGAAAAGGCAAGTAATTTGATCAAAGAATTATCTGATAAAAAGGACGCCCAGTCTAAAAACCAACTTTCTCGTTGGGTAAGCACCAAGGAATCACATGCAACTGCTATTCAAAAAACAATTGCTGATTATTTTATGGCCCAAAGAATAAAAGCCTCCGATTCTAAATATGTAGAGAAATTGACCAAGGCACATTCAGTTATGGTCGCTGCCATGAAATGCAAGCAAAGTGTGGATGCAGAAACCAGTGCTTCTTTGAAACAAGCTATTCTTTCCTTTCATAAGTCTTACGAAGGAAAGAAGTAGAGTTTCTATAAATGACTTCCTCCCTTAATCTGTATGTTACTTCCAACGGGGTGGATCATGGTCCATTGTCTATTGAAGAGGCAACTAAAAGAGTAGGAAGTGGTGAATTTAAACCCGATGATCTGTCCTGGCACGATGGAGTATCTGGTTGGGTACCTTTAAAGCAACTACCCGAGTGGTCACAATTAAACCAGCCTACCCTTCCCCCTTTAACTTCGAAAAATATTCCAGAAAAAGCCCCGAATGAAAAAAAGCCCAACCTTCAAACTGCTCAAGGCAGGACAGTTTCGGGCAAAGCAAAACTCAAAGGAGGAAAAAAATTAGCCTCTCAATCCACATCTTTTGCAGAGCAACCCGAAGCAAAAACAGGAATGGGGTTGATCGGAAAACTTATGGTTACGCTGGCGATATTGGTTTTTTTATCAACATTGAGCGTCGTTGGGTTTCTAATATACAAAAACATTGATAAGTTTATTCCACCGAGCATAGAAGTTACGCCACAAGCTGAACCCGAGGCGGAAGAGCCTCAACAAGAACAGGAAGAGGAGCAGGAAGAGGAGGAAATGTTGGATCAACCCGATCCATTTGCTCCACCAGCATAATTTTTAAAATCGTTGGCTTGCTAACCAAAAAGTCTAGTACCGGGTATTAAGATTGAATTATTCGTTTTCACGAAATTCGATTCTTTCAAACGACTTTGCATATCCTGTTGCCTGATTAATTTCAAGCAAACACCCCTGCATGCCCACATCGCCTTCAGCAACCGGACATTTCCTTGGCATGCCATCGATAAAACGTCCGAGACAGGCATCAATATCACGACCAAGAACAGACTCTCTGGGTCCAGTCATACCAATATCTGATTGATAAGCCGTTCCTCCTTTTAAAATTCTTCCATCCGCGGTGGGAACATGGGTGTGCGTACCAAAAACAAGTCCAACTTTTCCATCCAAATGCCATCCCATTGCCTCTTTTTCGGATGTAGTCTCTGCATGCATTTCAACAATAACGAAGTCTGATTCACTTTTCATTTCTTCCACTAACCGAGTCGCGGTTTGAAATGGACAGGAAACTTTGGGTCCCATAAAAGTTCTTCCCAAAACTGTAAAAATACCAATTCTCAAACCATCCTGCTCAAGAAATAATCGGTCTCTTCCAGGGTTTGAATCGGGGAGATTCGCGGGTCTGCAAACGCTGTCCAAGTTATCAATTTCTCGATTAAAATTCATTTGATCCCAAACATGATCTCCTAAAGTAATTGCATCCACCCCACTTCCCAGAATTTCGTTGGCGGTTTTTGCGGTTATGCCAGCTCCACCGGCTGCATTTTCACCATTGGCAATTATGCAATCAATTCCATTCTTTGATTTATAATTACTAAGATGATTCTTCAGAAAGGCTCGTCCGGGACGCCCAACAATGTCTCCAAGAATGAGAACTTTCATTTACCTAAAAGAGCATCCTGATAATAGCAGAGAAATCGGTCATGAACCAACACCACCAAGTCATCTAACCCGTCTCCGTTCAGATCAGCAATGATACCATCTCTCGGTTCCAATGCCCCACCCTTTTTACCACGATAATGAAGGTCTTCTTCAAATACTTTAAAATGGAGCACTGATTCCCATTTTTTTTGATCGGAATATTTCAAAAACTCCAAGGTATGTCTGCGTCCATCCATACAAACTAAATCCGGCAAACCATCGTTATCAAAGTCTCCCCAATCCACACCAGTGTGAAAAACTTTGGGCAAATCTGTCAGGTATCGAGATTGAATATTTATCTGCAAACTTTTATCCACCACCGACCGAGTAATCATTTGTATAGAACTTGAACCTAGAGACAAAAGACTATTCGATCCTTTCGATTTTTTAATCCCCACTTGTAAGGGGGTAAGGTTGTCATCTTCTATCTTATAGATCTTTTGGTATTCCCCATTGGTGCTTTGCTGTAATCCTTCCCAATAATCATTAGAAAAATATAAGAGTTCATTTTGCTGATCTCCGTTTAGGTCTAAGAATAGAGGACAGGTTAATTCAGCTTTGGGATCAGTTGCATTAAATTGTTCGGTCACGAACAAATCTTTATTTTTCCATTTCAAAGCCCGAATCATGCCCTCACCTGCGACCAGTAATTCTGGAGATCCGTCTTTATTGATGTCACCCCATCCGACTTGGGATGGATTTTTTTCCATAAGAAAACTTTTACGAAAAACTGAATCTTCCCCAACCACTTTTAATTTTCCATTCCCATCATTAAGTAATAAATAAGCTGATTCGCGAGCGGACAACAAAACCAGATCGATTGCATTGTCATTGTTTAGGTAGCAGGGTACGATGCCCGATGGTTCACGTGCCCACTCATCAAGTTCAATTTCCTGAGTAAGATTGAAATCCCCCCCGTTTCTAACCGCCCATACCTGTAGGACAAAATCTGAGCGATCTTCAACAATAATTAAAGCTTCATCAACTTTATCACCGTTAAGATCTGAACAATTAGAAAGAATAGGATCTGCCTTTATGGGAAATGGCTTGGGGAATGAAAAACTTCCTTTTTTTAAGAACTCTGATATGCCAACAATTTGCTCAGCTTGACTGAGAACTAATAGTCCCGGGTTTTTATCTATTGAACTATTGAAGGCATGGAGACAACTTACTCCCTTGAGAGAAGAGCTCTTACGCACTGTTCCAAAGTCACCACCGGAGATTGCTGGAAGAAAATTCAATTCACTAACAGATGATGAAACAGCTACTATATCCTCTTTCCCATCGCCGTTAAAATCAGCAATTGTCCAAGATGTATCCTCTTCTCCTTCGGGGAAAAGGTCGTAGTCCAGAATATTAAAGTTGTCATCATTCGATTCATTTTTCTTAAAATCAAAGCTAAATACAGAAGCTTCCTTAGATATTCGGTTAATCCCCACAAACTGTTGGTTCTTTTTAAAATTGGGCGCAGGGTTGAATGAACTAACGGGTAGATCAAAAGATCGCTCAGGCCCGAAACCATTTTTAAAACCCAAACGCAAGCGGACAGATCTATCGGAAGATGGAATAGAATAAACCCAGTCGTCAACTCCATCACGATTCACATCAAAAAAGTTCATACCATAAGCCCTCTTGGCCTCTTCCCTGTATACAACGGATGGATACTGAGGTTTTCCATTCTCAAAGCCAAGCACTTCCAACCCAGTTTGTGTAAAAAGAAAAAGGCTAGATCGATTACCTTGTTTTTCTTTCTTGATCTTGATTGAAATTGAATCAGGACGAAGTTTTAAAGTTTCCAATTCAATCGGTTTCGTCCAAAGCAAATCATTGGATCGAAAATATACCTGAACGCCATGATCAGGACTACCCGTCACTATATCAGTAAAACCATCGAGATTAAGGTCTCCTACTGCCAATGAAGTGATGGTTTCCGGTATAAAAATAAATTCTTTCTTGTATGGAGCATCTTCAAGTTCCGGATCCCAGCGGTTTCTTTGAACGGGTTTTACCCGCTCGGGCACTTTACCATCTTTTGTCCGGTAAAGTATTTCAATCCGTGATCGATCCAAATTAAAAAAGATTAAATCATTCAATCCATCTTGATTAATATCTTCAGCAAGAAAAGTTCGTGCATTCCAACTTGCCTTAACCACATCTGGAGAAGAAAGCCGAAAACCAGCATCTCCCACTTTCATAAAAAAAGTAAGTAGAAAGCACCCCAGGAAATAGGATTTTTTTAAACGGAAGGAATTCATCACTTCTTAGAAATTGGAAAAAGCTCCCCCTTCCCAATGATCCCGTTCTTCACATTTTTTGACCAGGCTAATAAAAAATATGGTAATTCAGGGAAATCTTTCGGCTTAAGCTTCAGATCTGATTCATCTATTATAGAATCCATAATGATAGGAACAAGGAATTGGGTTAACCTATCAAAATTAACATAATCTATTTGCCTCACACCATCAGGCATAGTGTTAAGGGCTTGTTTAACTTGTTTATTGCTCCAGATCGATCGGCCCTTTCCATCCAAACGATTTATTAATTGGGTCATGTGAACATCATCGCCCATTCCCAAAAGAAACCATTTTTCTGCTACCGCATAACTAATGGAAATACCTGAAGCTTCAATCCCGCGGATCTTTCGAATCGTCACTCCTTTATGTACCCTTTCTTCAAATAAATCCTGTCCACTGGAAAAGGCTTCAATCATGGAACGAAGAGAACGATCAAAAAGATCGGAATCCACCAAAGAAAAAGCATAAAAAGAAGGATTTGCATTTTCAAAATCATTCGCAGTTTTCGCATCCTGATCAAGAAATGAAAAACTAACCATTTCATCGCCGAATGAACCTAGTACATCCCGGCGGAAAGGAACACCTGCCTGGTCCTCAAAGGCCTGTATTTGAGAATTCATTAAAAGAAGGAGTTGCGGACTCAAGTCGCTCACAATCTTTTCTATTGTTGGCCATAATTTACCAAAATCATAGCGAGCAGAAGAAACCGTAAAAGCCTGAGCAGGAACAAAGTCGTATGGAACAGCTTCCTCTTTCCCATCGTGTTGAATGAATGAAAAAAGCCCTTCATACTTATTAAAATAGGCACCAGAGGAAAGAGTTAAACGCTCACCTGAGGAATCAACCTGTACCCCAATACAATCAAGCGAATTCAAGCCCAAAGCGGAAATTACATTCGAAGTTTTTACCCCAAAAGGGTTTTCAGGAATTTGGGCATCAGGAAGAGACTCAATCTCGTTCATAAATTCATTTAAGGATGCAAAATTAAAGAAAGTTCGTGCTGAACCTCGTTCAATTTCATCAAAAAGATCCAAGTAATTGTTGTCCTTTAATATAGATTTAAAATCAGAATTCTTAGATTTCCCAAGAAGAATGTCTTTCACATGTTCTTTTCCACCGGTAAAGATTCCAAAAGTTTTATCAAAAAGAACTACAGCGAATTTCTGATCTTTTTTCTTAGCGTTATCAGGTCCAATCCAATTTACAACTTCACCGGCAATTTTTTCCCGTTCCCAAGAAAAACTTCCTTTCGAAGCTGTAACTTCTTTTTTAATCCACCTCAAGGTATCCTCTAACTTTTCTTGCGTAGCATCGGTTGCCATCAGCATAGTCAAGCTAGGAACTTTCTTGGAAAGAATTTGCTTAACATCACTCACCGCAAACAACGCCTGACCATTAAAAGATTCGGTCCACTCACCGATTCGTTCCATCAATAAATCTTTTTTTTCCTCATTGTATGAAATTTCGTCTCTCCATTCAGTTTCCATCCAGTGATAGATTTTTTCCCACGCTTTGGATTTCATAAATTCACCAAGGGGACCTGATTCAATTTCTTTGTTAAATTCAGAAATATTATCGATTTCTAAAAGGAAAGCCGAGTCTTTGGGTACCCATTCAAGCAAATTGTTTTTCGCAATCAAAGGGTTACAAAATAAAGAAAAATGGACTGTGCCAAGAAAGAGAAAGATTTTTTTCATATTATATTTTATTGTGGAGGTACGGTATATCGATAACCTGCATTTGGATTTCGTGGATCAAATGCAAATGCATCCCTATTCTCAAGAAAAGTTTTTAATTGGCGAACGGGAATGGAAAAACCTAACCCTTCCGCACCCGTGCTAACCACTTTCATATTATTAACACCGACCACTTGTCCTTTGTAATTAAATAGAGGACCGCCTGAATTCCCCGGACTAATTTCAGCCGTGGTTTGAATATGCAATCGGGCTTGTATAATTCGATTTCTTAAACTTACAATTCCTTCCGAGACACTACGTTCCAAACCAAGAGGACTTCCAATCGCAAAAACTCGCTCCCCCTGACTGAGTTCTCCCGAACTGCCAAGAGGCACGCTGGGGAAAATTTTGCCTTTAGGTTGTCCTTCGATTTTCAAAAGAGCCAGATCAATATTACCCCCTGTTGCCACAATACGAACATTGTCATAATTCTCTTTGATCAATTCATTCTCGCCTTTCCGAAACTGAGTAATCGAAATAATTCGTTCACCTGCAACCACATGATCATTAGTAACAATATACCCATCCGGATGAATGATAAATCCCGAACCTAACCCAATCGGCGTTCGAATCATGACCACTGCCTCGCCTAACCGGTCAACTAATGAGCCTAACGGTTGCAAAGAAGAATTTGGATTCTGCCGGTAAAGATTTTTCTCCTGAGTTATTTCTGGATCCGATGCCCCTTTGGTAACCTTTGTTACTTGGAGGCAGTTTCGCTGAGGAACCTTTAGAATTTCAAAGCCTAGATCTACAAAAAAGTACTCTGCATTTTTTTTCAGTAATTCACCCGAAACTGATCCGCCATTCTCTAATTGGATAGAAACCTTTTCCGCAAAAATGGATTGAATGATTAGGACAGGTATCAAGTATGTTGGTAGTCTTAGCATGATAATATATAAAAGATGTAATCAGAAAAAATTTATTACGATCTAATTCTGATTTTTTCAAATAATGAAAACAAATCCTAAGAATATTTCATTTTGAATAATAAAAACTTGCCTGCGAACAATTACCAAAATTTGATCCATGTAATGCTTTGGCTTGCGCACCTTCTAGTTCTGTATCCAGAATCATAAGCCGAGTACTACCTTTTACTGAACGCTCAGTATATAAGATATGGCGACCGTCGTTTAACCAAGTTGATTGCAATCCATGACCAACACCTTTGGTTAATTGTCGGCTTTTTCTAGCTTTAAAACTATATTCAAATACTTGAAACCCTCCACCAACTGCTGCGGTAAAACTAATTTTCGATGAATCTCGAGGGTTCCATGAAGCTTCGGTGCAGTGAGAACTGATATTTGTTGCAATTCGGGTTAATGAACCAGTGGAAAGAGAAACTTCATAAAGTTGTGGTTTTCCCCTGCTGTCCGATGTTACAATTAATCTCCTTCCATCCGAAGACCAACACGGTCCGGATTCGTTACTCTTATTTCTAGTTAACCTCTTCGGTTTAGTATTAGGGTAAGGAGCAATCCAGACCTCTGGATTTCCAGTACTCGATAAAATTAAAGCAACTTGAGAATTTCTTGGATTTTGCACTGCACTCAAATTACTCCCACGATAGTTGGCAATTGTACTAATTTTTCGGGATGAAAGATCTAAATAAAAAATATTGTTAAACAGTTGCCTGTTACTGGTAAAGAAAATGCCCTGCCCTTGATTATCCCAACTCGCATTGAAAGTGATTTTTTTAAAATTAGTATTTGGTCGACTCGAAGTCATTAAGGAATTTGAAACAAAAATTTCTTTATGCCCTGAAAGATTCGATAAATAAGAAATTTTACCTGAGAAAAACCCTGGTGTTTTCAACAATTCTGAAACCACTTTGTCACAACCGCGTAAGAGTGCATCATCAATAGAGTTACCGCTGGCAGCTAGGTTTTGAATGGCCCGTTTTGTATTACCGTTAAATATCACGATACCCACCTGGCTTCCTCCTTTAGCTGAAAATTCAATACTATACCTGCTTTCCTTTGGATGACTGAGACGAAAGGCTCCATGCATGGAGAAAGCTTTCTTTAACAGGGGGACTAAAGCCGTGGAAGTAGTGCCAAAGTCAATCGGGATCTGTTTTTTTGCTAACTCCGTCTCAATGCCAGGCAAAAGAATTCTCTTTGTACCTTGCCCAGACAAAGGGAAATGCAAACCTGTAACAAGGCAAATCATTGAAACAAAAGCGAAGGCAAAAAATACCCGATGCAACTTCACCCAAAAACTATCCATATCCACATTCATAAGACTATGATTCCACAAAATTTAAACTCTCAGCAAGCGCAAAACGCTCCCAACGAATATTTTTGACTAAAGGAACCAATAAATGCTCAATTTTTAAAAACTTTTCAATTGCCCCATCAATTTCTTGCTACATTGTTTTAATATTTTTTATGTCTGAACAATTTATAATCGATCTCCTCAAACAAATTAACTACCCAGGGTTTAGCAGGGATATAGTATCCTTTGGCTTAATCCAAGAAAGTCATTTCGAAAACGGGCAAGCTTTCGTCAAACTGGAAGTTAGTGCATCGGAACCAACCCTGCCGAAAGTTCTTAAAGAAGAAATCGAAAAGACGCTCCTGAAAAACGATCAAATCAAAAAGGTTGATGTACAAATCATCGTTAAGAAAGCACCAGTGAACCCGAATGCGCAGGGTGATGGTAAAGAAAATGCAATTCTTCCTGGAGTTAAAAAAATAGTAGCGATTGCAAGTGGTAAAGGCGGTGTTGGAAAATCTACTATGGCAGTAAACTTAGCCTGTGCGATCGAAAGAGCAGGTAAAGACAACTCTTCTTCCAATACAGCCAAGATTGGACTTATGGATTGTGATGTCTATGGACCCTCCGTCCCCCTTTTGATTGGAGC
The DNA here is from genome assembly GCA_963934295.1 of uncultured Opitutia bacterium. Lineage (GTDB taxonomy): Bacteria > Verrucomicrobiota > Verrucomicrobiia > Opitutales > Seribacteraceae > Seribacter. The sequence continues at coordinate 44,148 of CAWVXY010000020.1, read as the reverse complement.
CTCTGGACAACCACAAGCATTAGGGGAAAACCATATAGCACCCGTTGAAAGCTATGGAATAAAAGTCATGTCCATGGGTTTACTCGTCGATGAAGAAACTCCCGTTGTTTGGCGCGGTCCCATGGTTATGAAAACCATTCAACAATTTGCATCAAATGTGGAATGGGGGGAACTTGACTTGCTTCTCATTGACCTGCCTCCTGGAACTGGAGATGCACAACTCTCACTCGCTCAAACCATGCCATTAGACGGAGTTGTCATTGTAACCACTCCTCAAAAAGCGGCAGTAGATGTTGCTAGGAGAGGTGCCAGAATGTTTGAAAAAGTAAATGTACCCATTTTAGGAGTCGTTGAAAATATGAGTTTTCTTCTTAACGAAGAAAATAATGAAAAATCCTACCTATTTGGTAAAGGAGGGGGTCCAAGCACGGCCCAAGCCCTATCCACTTCTTTTCTTGGAGAAATTCCTATTCATGAAGAAATTAGATTAGGGGGTGATCACGGAATCCCTATTGTTGTATCAAACCCTGAACATTTTGCTAGCATGGCAATCTCCAATGTTGCTCAGGAAATTCTTTCTCTTTTGGGATAATCGATTATCCCCAAGAAAAAAACTCAGCTCTTAATTTCCTTGTGCATGGTGTGCCTGCGTAGGAAGCGATTGTATTTTTTCTTCTCTACGGGATCAGATTGCAGTTTTTTATTGCGGGAAGCCATGTAACGAGAAGGTTGCTTTCCTTCTTTTCTTGCTTCGGTGCATTCAAGTATAATCGTTTCTCTTGCCATAAGGAGAATTACCATGTCAAAAATTCAAATTTCTAGCAATTAAAATTTTATGATTTGCAAATTTACGACTAAAGAAACATATTATTGATTATGGAAACTTCATCTAGCGATCATGTGAATTCTGAAAATTTACACCGTGAAATGCAACTCAGGCGAGAAAATGAATCGCCCCTTGATGTACCAGAAGTAGGCCAAGATAGTTCCGAAAGAGTAACTAAAACCCCGGACCCTATACATTTAGCTGGCTCCCTTGCAGAGGAAAAAACACTGGAGAACCAGACTCAATCACCACAACCCGGTATTCCTATGGAGAGCGTTGATAATGTTGACGACGCTGGACTTGACAGTACACGAGCACCTGATTGGGAAGTGGTTAAACCTACCGAGTTACCAACTGAACCCGGTCCCAGTCAATTTCACAACGATCGCTTTTGGGACGAACGTAGTTTGGACAGAGAACTCGAAGATAAAGATTTACAACAAGAATTAATTGATAGAGAAGCAGAAGACTTCAATGTTGCCGCAGAGCGTGGCGAGGATTTTAGCCGACCTAATTCAAACGAAGTCCTTGATCCCTATTACCGAAGTGGTTCTGATCCATCCGAACCCCCTTCAGCAGGACATAGTTTGGATTCATTTATTTAATTGATGTACCAAGCACCTTCCCGATTTGAAGTCATTGGGAATACTCTTTCTCTTCAATGGAACAATGGATCTGAAAGCTATTTAGAAGCTTCCCTTCTTCGTTCTCAATCACCTAGTGCTGAAAATAAAGGTGAATCCGATATATTTGGACAGATTAGTGGAGGGCAAACTAAAACTGATTTTCCAAACATAAAAATTCTTAAAGTATCATCCGTTGGAAATTACGCCATACGCATACTTTTTTCAGATGGACATTCAACCGGAATTTTTTCGTGGGAATACCTAAAGAGTTTAGAAAAACTAACCTAATTAAATTAGCATCTTTCTAAAACAGAGTACAAAACGAAAATACCTTCTAAGCCAAGCCACGCTCACTCTTCTGGGAAAATTTAATAATCTCAGAAGTTATTTCTTCTCCAGCTAATCCAGAACCATTTTGAAGATAATCAATTGCTTGACGACGGTTAAAATCCCCACGGAATAATATTTTAAAGACTCCTTTGGCAATGTCGACTTCGGCCTTGGCAAAACCTGAACGTTCCATTCCAACCTTATTAATCGAACGGATTTCTGCAGGAGATCCATCGGCAAGCATAAAAGGGGGTACATCCTGAACAAGTTTGGAGCATGCAGAAACCATGCAATAACGACCCAATCGGCAAAATTGGTGCACCCCAACGCCCCACCCAATATTGACATGGTCATCAACTTCAACATGACCACCAAGTGCTGAATGACTACTCATGACCAAATGATTACCAACTTTACAGTCATGAGCGACATGACTGTAAGCTAGAAAAACATTATTTGAACCAATACAGGTGCTGTCTTCAGCATTTGTTGCCACATGTGCTGTCACATATTCTCTAAATATATTATTTGAACCAATAATAAGTTTTGGTTCCCCCCCAGTAAATTTTAAATCGTGGGTTAATCCGCCAATTAAGGCATATGGGTAAACTTCATTATTTTTCCCAAGAGTCACATTACCTTCAACCGTAGCATGATGCCTAATAATTGTGCCATCTCCAATAATGGCATTTTTTCCCACTATCGCGAACGCCTCAACCTCAACATCTTGTCCAATCTGAGCACCCTCTTCAACAATGGATTGGGAATGAATTTTCGTAGCCATTAATTCTCTTCTCCTGCATCCACGATTGAAAACATTAAGTTTGCTGAGGAAACAGCCTTTTCATTAACCGTACACGCAACACTTGCTGTAGCCAATTTGTTTCCTCTTACTTTCTCCAAAGTAGCTGTTATGACTAATTGATCTCCAGGTACGACAGGTTTACGAAATTTCACCTTGTCAGCACTCATGAAGAATGCAACTTTTCCCTCTGAAGAACTTCTTCTTAAAAGTAATATACCAGCAGCTTGTGCCATTGCCTCTAATTGTAAAACTCCCGGCATAACAGGATGACCTGGAAAATGACCTGTAAAAAAAGGTTCATTTATTGTTACATTCTTGATTCCAACTAAAACCTTGTCACCTTCTATAGAAATAACTCGATCAATCATAACAAAAGGGAATCGATGAGGCAAAACATCTAAAATACGCCTCACATCTAACTGCGTCTCATCAGGTAGAACCACTGACTTATTTTCTTTTTTTAGGGAAACTACTTTTCCCTTGGACTCCCTTCGCTCGACAATCTTTTTAGTCAGATCGGAATTCAAGGCATGCCCCGGTCTAACAGCAATAATATGAGCTTTTATAGGCTTTCCTAACAAAGCGAGATCACCAACAATATCTAATATCTTATGCCTTACAAATTCATCCTCAAAGCGAAGAGGTTCCTTTGAAAGTATTTTATCTCCTTTGATCACAATAGCACTATCCAAACTGCCCCCTTGGATTTTACCTAATTTAAGTAATTCCTCAATATCTTCATATACAGTAAAGGTTCGGGCAGGAGCAATTTGTGCCACAAAAGTTTCTGGATCAATATCAATAGACAGGTGTTGCACATGACTTCCCCGGTCATCTGCCGATGTGCAAGTAATACGGAAACCATCATAGGGAAGCGCAATCATTGAGCGATTACCGGAAGTAACAGAGAGAGGTTCAGGCAGCATATAATAATCTCGCTCTTTTTCCTGTTCGATTGGTTCCGCTTCCATGATCAAATTTACAAACGGGCGAGCAGAACCATCCAATATTGGGGGTTCACTTGCATCTAATTCAATAATAGCATTATCAATTCCACATCCAGTTAAGGCACTCAAAACATGCTCAATGGTATGTACTTTGGCATTCCCGTTTGAAATTGTGGTACTCCTCACCAAATCAGTAACATTTGAAGAAACAGGATTGATTTCAGGCTTTCCAAAGAGATCAATTCTTCTAAAAACAAACCCCTTATCTACCTCTGCGGGTTTAATAGTTAAAGAAACATCCTCTCCTGTATGAAGGGATTTTCCTTTAATTGAGCGCTCTTTACGAATAGTCCTTTGTTTGGTAGGCATGTGCTAAAATTGTTCTAAAACAACCCTGACTTTCTGTAAAGAAGGAAGAAATTTTATCGATGCTTGCCGTTTTACAAAATTAATATTTTATGGATATTGTGAGATCAAGAAAGGAAACCATTTCAAAAAAATGGAAAAAAGAATACTATAAAATGATAGACGGTATAGTTCGATCTCATGCCATGCAAAAGTTTCTCATGCGCCTACTGTACCTTTTTTGTTTCATCACGACCATTATCCTAGCGACGTTACTTTTTTTAAATTCCTAATAGAATTTATATCGGGTTATTTACCAGGAAAGGGTAAATCATTTCGAAATGTCCCATTGAGCAATGCTTTTCGCCATAACTGATAGGCATTAGATTTATCATTTTTATCAACTGAAGAATCCTCGACAAAATCCATCAACCTTAAGTATCCATTTTGCTCTAAATAATCACCAAGTTTTGTATTTGAGACCGGATGACCAATCATTGAAAAAACAAGTTGCTCGGCTTCAATGACTCGTTCTTTTTGATTTCCCACAAACAGGTAGGTACCATTGGACCGGATTTTACTGAATTGAACCTGATTAACTTGGCTATCTAAATCTAAGCAATTACCCGAAAGAGAAAGCCTTTTCAGGTTTGTTAAACCCAACAAGGGTTTTACCGAAAAAACAAAATTATTGGAAAGCGATAAGATTTGAATTTTATTGAATTCGGAAAGTGCTTGAACATTGATAAATTGATTTCTTTGTAACCTAAGTTCTTTTATTGATGTTAAACGCTGAATAGGTCGCAAATCGCAAATCCTGTTTTCAACAAGATACAAGTGCTCAATTAAAGGCATATCTTCCAAACCGGCTAAAGAATTAATACGATTGTCAGACAAAGAAAGTCTTCTTAATTGCTTAAATTCACCTAAACTTGAAACAGATTCTATCTGATTACCGGAAAGCAAAAGGATTTGCAGGTTAGGTAATTCTGACAATGAAGAGACTCTTTTGAGTAGGTTATCATATAGATATAAATTCACCAACCTAGGTAAATTCTGTAGTTCTATTAAAGGGTCTGTATCTCTTTTTCCATTACCACTTTCATCTCCGATTGGTTCTCCTATGTCATAAGTCTTGTTCTTATTTTGATCTACATAACTCTCCACCCTCCCAAGTTGATTCCCGTGGGCATAAAATGTTGTCAAATGTTTGAGAGATCCAACACCTTCCAGATCGATTAATGAATTTCCTGAAACATTTAAAAATCGCAAACCTGAAAGATTTGATATTCCTGAGAGTCCAAGCAAGCGGTTATTTGCCAAAGATAGTTCCTGCAGTTGCCAAGGTCCTCTTTTTAATCTTTCAACAACCTCCGATAAAGAAATAACCAATTCAGCAATTTCATCCTTAGGCGTTCTGTAGTTGGCTAATTTTATTCTGATTTGGGCAATTTCGTCCTGCATTTTCTTAATTGAAAGCCCAGAAAAAGGAGAAAGACTGGTAATCTTGTTTCCGGATAAATCCAACTTTTGTAAATGTGGTAAATCTGAAAGAGGAGAAATATCTTGAATCAAATTATCCCGTAAAACCAAAACTTTTAAATTTTTTGCAGACTCCAAACCGGTTAAATCTCGAAGTCCGGCATTATTAAGTTCAAAGTAATCCAATTTCTCAGCAACTAATTCAGTAGTCAGAGAATCTCTTTCAACTCGTAAGGATTTAGCCAAAGCCTGCTCGAGCATTGGTTCGGGTACAAATAATGGTCCCGCTTTAACAAATAAAGGAAAAATTACAAAACAGATTATAAATCTGTATATGAAGAAATTTAAATTAAATAAAAAACGAGATGAATTCACCCCTCTTATAATCGACCGTTTAAACAATTTCTTTAACGTAACCGAACAATCAAATCTTTTGATTCCACTGAATCTCCAACGCTGACCAAAAGTTCATCAACAGTACCCGCCGATGAGGCGTAAAGTGTGGTTTGCATCTTCATTGCTTCCAAAACAGCAATTTTTTCTCCCTTAGCAATTGTTTTGCCAACGCTTGTTGAAATACTGCTGACCATTGCGGGAATTGGAGCTGCCACATGCTTGGGATTTGATGGATCTCCTTTTTCACGAACTTTTGATTCCGCTTTCACAGAACGATCCAGCACAAGAGTAGATCTAGCTTTACCATTCAACTCAAAAGTCAAGGATCGTTCGCCTTTTTCATCAGGGTCGCCGACGTGTAAAAGCTTTATAAATAAAGTTTTTCCTTCCTCTATTTTAATTGCAATTTCTTCCCCAGGTTCAAGCCCATGAAAATATGATGTGGTAGGTAAGACAGAAACATCGCCGTAACTTGATCTAAATTCTTGGAAGTCCTCAAATACCTTCGGATACATTACGCTTGAAAAAAGGTCATCCTCGGTTGCTTTTCTTCCGAGTTTCTTCGCTAGTTTACTAGCCTCTTTTTTCAAATCAATTTTAGGAGCAGAAGCACCCGGTCTACCTCGAAGAGGCTTTTGTTTTCCAAGAATTACTTTTTGTACTGCTTTAGGCCATCCTCCTTTAGGCTGTCCAAGATTTCCAGAAAGAAGATCAATCACTGATTCGGGAAAACCCGTTTCTGGGGGCAAATTGGTTAAGTCTTCTGGTTTTACCCCTTTGGTGATTAGGAAAATAGCAAGATCACCAACACTTTTACTACTTGGCGTGACCTTTACAATATCACCCAGCATTTGATTAACCTGTTGGTATGTTTTGACTACATCAGGCCATCTTTTACCAAGACCCAATGCACTCGCCTGTTCCCGAAGGTTTGTATATTGCCCACCGGGCATTTGATGTTCAAAAACTTCTGCACTACCAAAAGGAGGAGAGCTATCAAAAGGAGCGTAATATTGCCTGACTGCTTCCCAATAAATAGATAATTGATTCAAAGCATCCACATCCAATTTAGTTGAACGTGGAGCATTTCGAAGAGAATGAACGACTGAATTAAGATTAGGCTGGCTAGTACAACCTGATAAAGAAGAAATTGCCAAGTCAACCACATCTACCCCAGCTTCACTTGCCTTAAGAACAGAAGCGGATGCAATTCCACTTGAATCATGTGTGTGAAAATGAATGGGTAATGAAACCTCATTCTTTAACGCTTTGACTAATCGGTAAGCAGCTATGGGATGGCAAAGTCCGGCCATATCCTTAATTGCTAGAATATGAGCTCCCATTTTTTCCAATTCCTTGGCAAGGTCGACATAGTATTTCAGAGCATACTTCTCTTCATTTGAATCAGTAAAATCTCCAGTAAAACAAATAGATGCTTCACAAAGTGAATTCGTGCGTTCGCTTACTGTTTCCATAGCCACTTTCAAATTTGGCAAATAATTCAGCGAATCAAAAATTCGAAAGATATCCATCCCAGCTTCCGATGAATGAATCACAAATTCACGAACAACATTATCCGGGTAATTTGCATACCCCACTGCATTGGATCCCCTAAGCAGCATTTGAAAAAGAACATTTGGAATTTTCTCTCTTAATAATCGTAATCGCTCATAAGGGGATTCACCTAGAAAACGCATACAAGTATCAAATGTGGCACCTCCCCACATTTCCAAACTGAACAAACCAGAAGCCCGCCTGGCAATAAAATCTGAAACCGCAACCATATCGTAGGTTCTCATTCTAGCGGCAAAAAGAGACTGATGGGCATCCCTTAAAGTAGTATCCGTAACAAGAAGAGGTTTCTGATCAAGCATCCACTTCGAGAATTTCTGAGGACCTTTCTCAAGAAGCAAGTCTCGGGTGCCCCGAGGCGGGCTAACTTTAGCATCATACTCAGGTTCAATTAAGGGAAGCGGAGCCTCAATACGAGCACGCCCCTTAACTTGTGGATTTCCGTTTACAATGATCTCACCTAGATAACTCAATAATTTCGATGCTCGGTCCCGTCTCGCTTTGAAGCGAAAAAGCTCAGGAGTCACATCTATCATTCGAGTGGTTGCATTTCCACTAACGAAGTCCTTGTGATTAATAACATTCTCAAGAAAAGGGATATTTGTTTTAACTCCCCTAATTCGCATCTCTCGAAGGGCTCGATGCATACGATCCAAAGCTTGTGGTAGGTTGGGCCCAGAAGTCGTTAATTTAACTAAAAGCGAATCATAGAATGGAGTTATAATAGCCCCGGTATCTCCCATCGCACCATCCAACCTGACACCGAAACCGGCAGCTGATCGATAACTCAAAATTTTCCCATAATCAGGAGTAAAATCTTTTTCCGGATCTTCTGTTGTTACTCGGCACTGAATCGCACAACCATTACGGGGAATCTTATCTTGGGCAGGGATTCCAATATCCTTTCCATGCAACGGCTTATTCATTGCAACTAAAATTTGAGACCGGACAATATCAATTCCAGTAATTTGCTCCGTAACAGTATGTTCGACCTGAATCCGCGGATTCATTTCTATAAAGAACCACTCGTTAGTATCTTGATCTAATAAAAATTCCACAGTACCAGCATTGTCATATCCGACTTTTCGGGCTAGTTCGACTCCTGCTTGGCAAAGGCTGTCGACAACCTCATCCGGAAGTCCAATGGAAGGAGCAACCTCGACCACTTTTTGATACCTTCTTTGGACTGAACAATCACGTTCATGTAAATGAACAATATTTCCCTTTCGATCTCCCAATACCTGCACTTCCAAATGCTTTGCTCGCCCAACATACCTTTCAAGAAATACCGCTGCGTTCCCAAAAGCCCGCTCAGCCTCACCTTGAGCTTCTTCAAGCATTGATTTCAAATCACCTTCCTTGTGGACGACGCGCATTCCACGACCCCCACCACCAAATGCAGCTTTGATAATTAATGGAAAACCTATTTTACGCCCCCACTTCAGGGCCTCAGAAGGTTTGGAAACTGCACTTGGCGTTGCAGGCAGAGTCGGAACCCCAGCTTCATCTGCAGCTTTCTTGGCAGCAACTTTATCTCCCATACTTTCGAGTAATTCAGGGCGTGGTCCAATAAATGTAATTCCTGCGTCCTCACATGCCCGGGCAAATTCTGCATTCTCAGATAAAAAACCGTAACCAGGGTGAATCATATCCACCCCCTTTTCCTTAGCCAAGGTTATGATTGAATCAATATCAAGGTAAGCGGCAACAGGGCCTTTTCCCTTACCGACAAGGTAGGCTTCATCAGCTTTAAAACGGTGAACACCAAAACGATCTTCCTCAGCGTAAATTGCAACTGTGCGCAAATTTAATTCGGTGGCGGAGCGAAAAATTCGCACCGCAATTTCGCTACGATTAGCAACTAAAAGTTTCTTCATAAATAACGGATAGGGTTAAAAATCCAAAACTTATCCAATGCAGAAAACCGCGCAGTTTTTCAATGTTAAAACGCTCCAATAATCGAAGTATTATCAAATAACCATAAAATAGGATAAAACCATGGGTCAATTACAGAAGATGCACCGGCAAAGTAAATAATTCCGGCAATGGCAAGATATGGACCAAAAGGAACTTCAGCACCCCATTGTATTTCAGACTCTGATTCTTTAACCTCTCCTCTTTTAGAAAATTTCTGAATTAACATAAGAGGAATAAGTAATAAAGTGCCTATGAGTGCTCCGCCAAAAATTGCAAAAATTGCACCTTGCCATCCACAAAATGCTCCGATGCATCCGAGTAATTTAACATCCCCCTCCCCCAGGGCTTCGCGACCAAATGCAATTTGTGCCATAACACCGATCCAATAAAGAAGTGCAGAACCAATCAATAGTCCAAGGCAAGATTGCAATCCACTTAAAAAATGAAGACTCCATGAAGAACTTGAGTTCATTTGATTTAACTCAGGAAAAATAAAACAAAAAGTAACTCCCAAGAAGGCACCACCAACACTTAACCTGTCAGGAATCATCATTGTCTCAAAATCAATCACCATTACAGCAATCATGATCCAAGAAAAAACAAGGCGGGCAATAAGGGTAATTAAATCGAGATCCTGAGAGTATAAGTAAGCGATGTAGGCAAAAACCAAACCAACCGATACCTCTACCAACCAATAGCGAATGGGAATACGGTAAGAACAACACTGTGCCTGTCCTTTTTGCAAAAGCCAGGTAAGAACAGGCAGGTTTCGGAACCATCTAATATTTGTTCCACAATTCGGACAGTGAGAACCCGGAGTTATCACCGATTTACCTATTGGTATACGATACGCACAAACATTTAAAAAACTGCCAAATATAGCCCCAATTATAAAACCGAGAATTGGAAGAACTGAAGGAAAATATAGAAGTTGTAACACGAAATCTTTAAAATTAAAGGGCTGTTCGAGCAGCCGAAAACATCGTCTCCGCAGAGACCTTTTCTTTCGTCCAAATTTCCAATGACCGGACTGCCTGATAAACCAGCATGGACAATCCGTTCTCGGATTGCATTCCCATTGACCGAGCTTGCTTAAGCAATGGGGTTACAGGTGGGTTGTAAATCATATCATATACTTTTGTTGAAGAAGGAAAACCTTCGAGAATAATCGGAGATAAATCTCCGTCATTCAAACCTAATGAAGTCGCGTTAATGATTACGAGGGATTCCTGTTCAAAAATAGCACCGGGGATATCGGAAATTTCAAACGGAACGATACAGTCGACATTAAAGGAATCGGCTAAAGCCTTTATCATCTGATGAAGACGAGTGGATGAACGATTACCTATCCAAATACTCTTGCACCCACGGGATAAAGCTTGAGCAGCAGCAGCACGTGCTGCTCCTCCCGCTCCGAGGATTAATATATTTGCTGAAGACATAGAAATATTCAACTTGCCCATAAGTGCCCGTTCTAAACCATAACCATCAGAGTTATAACCCTGCCATTCAGAACCATTATTCCACAATGTGTTAACCGCCCCAATATTTTGGGCTTCAGTATCGATTGAATCAATAATAGAAAAAATTTCCACTTTGTGAGGAATGGTAAGATTTAAACCTCGATATCCACATTTTGCCAAATGAGGTAAAGCAGAGCCCAAATTTTTAGCATCAACTTCAACTTTATGATAAACCCAGTTAGAAAAGGAAGGATTACGGGAAGCCAGTTCTCCAATTGCGGCATTGTGCAACTGGGGACTTATTGAATGCTTAATAGGAGAACCCAGTACAGCTAACCCAACCTGTCCCTCAGTAAGCGGTACTACTTCATCAATTAACAAAGGTGCATCAAGCATTAGCTTCCCGTTGTTGAATATTTTCAAATTCTAAGACAAATTTATTAAATAAACGAGCACTGTCACCATCCCCTAGCTTTCCATATTGATGCACCAAATTCCTGCACCCGCGAGTCAAAGTCTCGGCAACAGTAACTGGAAGAAGTAAAGATCCAGAATCTTCGATAGAGGAATCGTCAAGGAAATCTGCCATTTGCTCGATTTCCAAAAACTTTCCTCCGGACCATACATCGATATAGAAGGGTTTTGTTTCGGCAAAACAACCGACCATAAACCTGCCCGGCAGACCAATAGGATCAAGTTCAAAGCCAATTCTGCGTGCAACAAGAATGTAAACAACAGATAAGGTTATCGGCAATCCCTTCCTCCTTTCGAGTACACGGTGTAAAAAGCTGTTTTGAGGGTCAGCAAAATCTTTGCGCGCCCCCCTAAAGCCAAATTCATGAAACAATACCCGATTCAGAACGGAGCACATTTCTTTTGAAGTATGGGGTGGTAAAAGAAGTTCCCTTACTCGATCTGCCAAACTATCGAGGAATAAAGTGGATGAAGAAACGTCAAAAGTTGGAGACACGGTCCGATCAAGTAAAAACCAACCAGACTCAAGCTCATACCTTTGAGAATTAATAAACTGAAGAAATCCTTCGACCCCATCCACCCATCCAAGCTCAGACAATAAATTATGGGCATGCTTAGCCAAAAGGTGGTCAGGTTCCCGTATGACCTGCTCTAAAAAAGCCAATCCTTCCTCTGGAGAACGAATTAACTCTTCGGTTAAGGCTTTGCGAACAATCGGATTCTCATCATCAAGGAGACGGCGTACATGACTCCATTTCGGATGTTGCTTAACTTGAGAACACTTCTTCATTTAATCCTTAATATTCGCGCCTTACTCCACACGGGGCAAGCATACATCTGTAAAAGAAAGTTCATTCCCTTTGCCCAAACAATGCTGAACCAACACGAATCATGGTACTGCCCTCTGCTATCGCCTCTCTTAAATCCCCTGTCATCCCCATCGAAAGCTCAGGTAAAGAAATGCTAAATTGCGAAGACATCTTTTCTTTTAAATCTCGTAAACGAGAAAAAGCATTTCGAGCAACTTGTGGATCATCAGGAGCAAAGGGAGCCATTGTCATAAAACCCTCTAATACAAGGGAAGAATAACCCAATGTTTTATCAACAAATTCCTCACATTGCTCCTCCAAAATTCCGTTTTTTGCGGGATCTTTTCCTGTATTTACTTGAATCAGAATACCGGTCTTCACATTCAATTTGCTTGAAGCAAGATTAAGCTTTCCTAAAAGCTTACTCGAATCAACAGTTTGTACCCGAGAAAACTGTCCCGTCACTTGTTTCGCTTTATTACTTTGCAAATGACCAATCAAGTCCCACTCCATACCCTCAACAGACGATTTTTTTTTGAGTGCTTCTTGTACTCGATTTTCTCCAACCCTAAAAAAACCTGCACGTTGTGCGTAATGGACTGCCTGAACTGGCCAGTTTTTGGTTACAGGTAGTATCTCGACATCCTCTACAGAGCGGTTTGAAAAAGAACAAGCCTCCTCCAAACGATCCCTCAAAATGACCAAATTCTTTTGAAATTCTTTTTCAGTAATCATTATTCTAATTATAAGTTTTTCAAATATTAGGTTTGAAATACATAAGATCAATTAATATCATAATAACAATGCATATTCAAAACTTCAAAACCTTTTGTGACCTAGTAGAGACGCAAAGTTTTTCAAAAGCCGCTCGACTAAACGAAGTTACACAGTCCGCAGTGAGTCAACAGTTAAAGGCAATGGAGACTTACTATGATATGCTTATCATTGACCGAAACCAAAAGAAATTTCGTCTTACGCAACAGGGAACTACTCTGTACCAAACTTTTAAAGAAATTTTAACGCTGTACGAAAGATTAAATTGTGAAATTCAAGAAATGCGAAGCGTAGTCAGCGGATCGATTCAAATCTCCACGGTGAATAGTATCGGTCTGCACGAACTGCCTCCTTATTTAAAATCCTTCATGAAAGAATTTCCCTCTGTAAATGCAAGGGTTGAATACAGGCGGGCCAATTTGGTTTACGAGGATGTACTTCACGGCACGGCAGACTTGGGTCTTGTTGCGTTTCCCATCAAACACAAAGAATTAACGATTATTCCCTTTGCAACGGACGAGCTTATAGTTGCAATGAATCCTAGTCATCCATTAGCGGGTAAGAAAAACATTTCCATTGAAGAGCTGAAAAACCTTGAGTTTATAGCCTTTGAAAAAGATATTCCAACGCGTAAAGCAACGGATGAAATCCTTAGAAAAGCTGATGTTCAAATCTCAATCGTCATGGAATTTGATAATGTTGAAACAGTTAAGCGAGCCCTAGAAATAAATGCGGGCGTTGCCATTATTCCTAAAAATACTGTTTCAAACGAGGCTGAAAGAAAACAGTTGGTTACCTCTAGGTTAGATAATGGACAACATATTCGTCCTCTTTCATTGATACATAAGAAATCCCGTATGCGGACACCTGCCCTCCGATCTTTCATTGAAAAAATGAAACTTCCCCCTGAGGAAGGCAAAATAAATGCACTTTTGGGCTAAATGGTTATTTTAAACCAGATGATTTTTTAAGTTTAGCGTTAAAACTGCCAACCACCACTTTACTACTTATTTTTACTGGTATTTGATTCTTATCCGTAGAATACCAAACCCGTAAAATACTATTCGGACTTTTCTTAAAAACCCCGCGAATGTTTTGCATTTCTGGGATGGTCTCGATTGCGTCAAATATACCATCAGGAACCGAAACCTTTTTACTCGGCCCAGTGCGCACTACAATTTCACGAAAACTTTTTCCATCGCAAGTGGGTAAAGTTATTTCTTGGTTAGCTTCAAGAACATTTAATCGAAAAAAATATGCAATGGATAATGGATCGAATACTTCGCTTGGAATAGATATACTAGAACTTAAACTGCCATCCTTATAATAATTTGCTTTTTTTTCTTTGTAATCAAAATCGACCGATATATTTCTCTTTGTCTTGCCCTCCTCCTGAAATTTTCGATATCGAATTGATTTTCTAAAGTCTGAAGAAACCGTACTCTCGATCGTAGTTCTTACTTTATAAAATCTATCAGCAAATGAATTAGTTCGAACAGAAAAGCGCACTAAATAGCAAAGTTCACCCTTTACTTCCTCCAACGAATGCACCTCCATTGTTGCCTCCCCCACAGGCAGAAAGCCCCAACTCAAGTCATAATCTAATTTTTCTCCGACTTTAAATGGTAAAGCAAAATCCGCTTTAGCAAAAAGTCCAAAAGAGGATAAATAAAGAAGGAATAAAATGGAAAGAATACAGTTTTGCATCAATCATTAACAGGAATTGAAACTGGTTTTAATTTCCATACATCTTCCGCATATTCTCCAATGGTTCGATCGGAAGAAAACTTTCCGGAACCAGCAATATTTCGTATCGCCATAGCAGCCCACCTAGTTTGATCCTGGTAAGCCTTGCCAGCTAGATCCTGTGCATCCACATAAGCACGATAGTCAGCTAAAACAAAAAATGGATCCCCCCATTCTAGAAGGCTATTCGGAAGATCGGACAAAACACACCCTTCTTCAGGTGAGAAAAAGTCAGATGATAACCAATCAAGAACAGCCTTTAACTCATCGTCTTCCTCATAATATTTCCTAGGATTGTATCCAGATTCTTTTAATTCCTCAATACCCTCAACGGTCTTGCCAAAAATAAATATATTATCATCACCGACCTCTTCAAGAATCTCGACATTTGCACCATCCAAGGTACCCATGGTAACAGCTCCATTAAGAGCAAATTTCATATTACCTGTACCGGAAGCTTCTTTACCTGCAGTTGATATCTGCTCAGATAAATCAGTTGCCGGAATAATTTTTTCCGCCAGAGAGACACCGTAATTGGGAAGGTAGGCAACCTTAAGTTTATCCTTTATTCGAGCATCATTATTAATTCGATCTCCCACTAAATTAATTGCATGAATGATTACCTTTGCCAAATGGTAACCAGGAGCAGCTTTTGCTCCAAAAATAAACACCCTAGCCGGAATATCCAAATCCGGATTCTGCAAAAGTCTTCTATACAAAGTTAAAATATGCAACAGGTTCAAATGTTGGCGTTTGTATTCATGCAAACGTTTGATCTGAGCATCATAGATAGCATCTATCGGAATAGATAATCCCATTTTGTCTTGAATAACTTGAGCTAGGCGAACTTTACACTCTTTTTTTATAGCCAAGAATTTTTGCTGAAATGCTGGATCGTCCGCAACTTTTCCCAATCCCCGTAGCATACTTAAGTGGGTAACCCACCCATCTCCAACCACAGATGTGACTAAATCTGAAAGTTCTTGGTTACAACTGAGCAACCATCTTCGGGGAGTGATTCCATTCGTTTTATTATTAAAGCGCTCGGGGTATAATTCAGCAAAATCTTTAAGCAATCTTTCTTTGAGAAGTTTTGTATGTAAAGCGGCAACTCCATTTACTGAATGACTACCCACTACGGAAAGAAATGCCATTCTTATTTGACCATCGGCGAGGATTGCCATCCGGTGATGCTTTTCGTTATCATTAGGCCATTTTACAGCAAGATCCTTTTCCACAAACCTTCGATTGATCTCACGCACGATATCCAAATGACGAGGCAAAACTTTTGCAAATAATCCTTCGCTCCAAGTTTCCAATGCTTCAGGAAGAAGTGTATGGTTTGTATAGGCAAAAGTTCTCTGAACTAATGCCCAGGAGAAATCCCAACTTAAATGCTCAAGATCAAGGAAAATTCTCATCAATTCAAGAATAGCAACTGCAGGGTGAGTGTCATTTAATTGAATTACTGCCTGCTTAGGAAACTCGTCCCAGTTTCTGTCTTTCTTGTGAAATCTTCTAATAATATCCTGTAGAGAACAGGATACAAAAAAGTATTGTTGAACGAGGCGTAGTTCTTTACCACTCTCAGTTTCATCATTCGGATATAAAACTTTTGAGATGGTTTCACCCATTGCTTTTTCACGAACCGCTTCGACATAACCACCTTGGTTAAAAATTTGAAAATCAAGTTGTTCGGATGCTTTAGATTCCCATAATCGAAGAAAATTAACCGTTTTAGCACCGTAGCCAACAATAGGAAGATCGTAGGGAATACCTTCCACTTCTTTTGTATCCACCCATTGGGGGGAATAATTTCCTAAATCATCATAACCATGTTCAACTCTTCCGTACAAATGAACTTTCTGCGCATACTGAGGACGTACAATTTCCCATGGATTTCCATTTTTCAACCAATCATCAGGCTTTTCAATTTGTCGACCATTTTCAAATTCCTGTTTAAATAATCCAAATTGATAATGTATACCATATCCAACTGCAGGTAAGTCCATAGTTGCCATGGAATCCAGGAAACAAGCAGCCAAACGGCCCAGTCCACCATTGCCCAACCCCATATCATGTTCTTCTTCACAGAGAACTTCAAATTCGAAACCAAGCTCAGTCAGAGCTTTGTCGACCGCTCCTTTTAATCCCAAGTTGGAAAGGTTTACATTGAGCAAACGCCCCATTAAATATTCCAAGCTTAAATAATAAACCCGTCGAGTATCTTGCTTACTGTGTTCTTTCTGAGTCTCAATAAAACGATCAATCATCATTTCGCGAACAGCAAGAGATGTAGCCATCCAAAGTTCAGACTTGGTGGCACTGCCTAAATCCCGGGCAAGAATTAATCGAAGTTGGTGCTTAATTGCTTTTTTTACATCGGCAACTAAGGACGAATCTGGCTTATCAGCGTGAATTGGGTTTGGTCGAGAGAGTGTGTTTTGAGTCATAAATAGAGAGTCAGAGTTTATATATTAACGCACACTCTGTGCCAACCCTCTAATATCGGAGAGGTTGTGCAAAATTTCCTCTGTTGGAAAACTTAGCTCTATTCGACGCTAAATTTATGCAATGTTGTATGCTTGTAAGTTTCGCCAGGGCGAAGTACGCAACTCTTCCAACCATCCTCTCCCTGGTGATTTGGACTATCTGGAAAAACTTGAGTTTCAAGACACAACCCCGAACGTAAGGGGTAAATCTTTCCGGACTGTCCCGCATAACTTCCATCTAAATAATTACCAGAATAAAACTGAATACCAGGTTGATCAGTGTATATATCCATTTTCCTACCGGAACCAGGGTCGCGAAGGGTTGCGGCATGATTCATATGATCAATCATGTTTCCACCTGAACGAATAACCCAAGTATGATCATAGCCTTTACCGTACTTAATTTGGTCATGCTTTTCTTCAATCCGATCTCCAATTACAAATGATTTAGTAAAATCCAAAGGACTACCAGAAACATTTAAAATAGCAGTGGGAATATTAGTCTCATCAGTAGCCACAAATTGATCCGCATATATAGTTAATTCATGATCTAGAATGGTAGGGTCGCCCTCCCCTGCCAGGTTAAAATAGGTATGGTTGGTTAAATTAATAACGGTTGATTTGTCGGTAGTGGCCGAGTATTCAACTTTTAATTCATTTTCGTTTGTCAAAGTATAAGTTACTTTTGATGTTAAATTTCCAGGATACCCTTCATCCCCATCTGGGCTCCGCATAGTAAAAACAACGCCAGTACCTGTCTCCAAAAGCTTGGAGTCCCATACAATTTTATCAAAGCCTAATTCCCCACCATGAAGATGGTTAGGTCCATTATTGGTAGCTAATTGATACTCTTTACCATCCAAGCTAAATTTTCCTTTAGCAATACGATTGGCATAACGCCCTGCAGTACAGCCAAAATAAGGACTTTTTTCGCGATAATCGTTTAAATTGGAGAAACCCAATGAGATGTTAGAAAATTTACCATTTCTATCAGGAACTAGGATTTCTTTAACCGTAGCACCATAATCAAGCAAAGAAACCTGCATTTTATTGGCGTTCGTGAGAACGAACAAACTAACCTTTTTTCCATCAGGCATTTTACCGAATGATTTCTTTTCAACAGTCATTGCTTTTTTAAGTAATTTTTTATTTTCATTGAAGCCTAGTTTTTCCTTACCTGTCTTATAAAACTTTTTACTTTTATCAGACAGATATGACTTGCTGCTATCAAAACCGTCTTTGGTTTTTTGGGAAACGTCTGAAAAAGTACATCCTCCCAAAAAGGGAAATAAAGTATAAATTACAACGGAAAGATAAAAATATTTATTCATATTCTATTTCTGCCTTGAAAAAGCTCCTTTTGAAAGAAAAAAATTATAATTTTCTGCGGAATCTATTTTCAAACTCACGGATTGGAAGTTCGTAATAAATGGGTCTTCCTTGCGGACAAGTATAAGGGTTTCGGCAAGAAAGGAGTTGATTGGCGAGTCGAATAATCTCATTCTCGGAATAACTTTCTGCCGAACCAAGATTCTTAGTTGCTTGTTTTATCATCGCTTCCTTCGCATAACTTTCGACTTTCTTCGTTCCACCAGATTCATTCGCAATTTCTAAAAAATCGCGAAGGTAAAAAATGGCTTTTTCAGGATCTAACCAAGCTGGACATGCCTCCATACGGAAAAAATTTCTACCAAACTCTTCAATCACGAAACCAATTTCAGATAATTTTGGTAGACACTCCTGCAAAAAGCCACTTTCTGCACCATTCAATTCAATCGATTCAGAAAAAAGTAGGGACTGACTGCTCGTTTTTTCTTTTATCACAAATGAATCTTCAAGTTCCTCGAATCGGATTCTCTCATAAGCTGCCCGACAATGAAACACCACCACACCCTGAGGAGTAATAAATAAAGCCATATCTCCATGACTATGATCAACTAAACGCCAGGTTGCATGAACTTCGTCACGCAACCCGACTACCTTTGATGGATGGGTCGGAGGAGAAACTTTATCAGGTAAAACATCTGTTTTTTCTTGCTGTCCTACAGGATCCGTAATCGATCTGATGGTTGATAGATTAAGCTCGGGCTTTTTATCCGTAATGCGAAAAGGTTGTGAAGAGTCCCTGGGTTTAAACCGTTCCAATAACTGATCGTCAATCTTCGGAACCATTTCTCCGGAAATCGAATCTTTCTCGAATTCAATTTTTTGTTCCTGAGGGATAATTTCTCCGGAAATTTCTTTAATCGATTTCAATATAGATTCGATCAAAAAAGTACGAACTTTCATTTCTTCGCGAAATCGAAGCTCTCTTTTTGCAGGATGAATATTTATATCCACCAGACTGGAATCAATATTTAGAAATAAAACAGCAGGAGGAAAACGACCCTTTGGAGCATAAGTGTGATAAGCTTCCAATAATGCATAAGACATAGTTTTACTTTCAACCGGTCTTCGGTTTACATAAAAAAGCATTTCTTTTCGTGTCGGTCTACTGTAACCAGGCTTCCCCAATAATCCACCAAGGAGCATTCCCTCTGACTCTACTTCAATGGGGGCAAGACATTCGGATAATGACTTACCAAAAATTTCGCGTACTCGATCAATTAAACTCTCACAGGCAGGAGAACGGAATAAAGTACGGGTACCTTCAATTAAAGAAAATGTAATTCCCGGATGTGCCAATGCATACAACTTAGACAAATGAATAATATGGGAAGACTCAGTATTTTCAGTTTTAAGAAACTTCCTTCGCCCAGGAACGGAATTAAAAAGGTGGGCAACTTCGATACGAGTACCCCTTGGCATTCCACATTCTTTGACATGAATCATTTTTCCGCCGTTTATCAAAATTTCATTTCCTTCCGGACTTTCCTCAGTTCTTGTACGCAGCGTAAATCGACTAACGCTGGAAATTGAGGGAAGAGCTTCCCCTCGGAACCCAAAAGTTTGAATCTCATCCAAATCACTTGCCTTTCGAATTTTACTGGTCGCATGCCTTTCCAGGCAGAGCAAAGCCTGATCTGAAGTCATACCAAAGCCATCATCTTCAACCCGTAAATATGACTTCCCTCCATTACGAAATTCAATTTCAATTTTTTTGGCTCCTGCGTCTATGCTATTTTCAATTAATTCCTTAACTACGGCAGCGGGTCGCTCAACCACTTCGCCCGCCGCAATTTGATTTGCGACTCGATCAGGAAGTATTCGAATTTTTGCCATCATCTTTTCGTAAGGCTAAGGCTCAAATCTGCCAATGGGAAAATACATCTTTTTATATTCATGCTTGGGCAAAACCCTCTTCTCTGACATGAAACTTGGTAATGCCAAATCAATTATCTGATCAATCAAGCCTTTATCTTCAGCAACATGCCAATCAACCCGTCCATTGGATGCCATGGACTCAGGAAGCTTTTGATATAGCCAAAAAACTAGACAAGCCCATCATTTTATCGATCGGCTATTCAGCTTGTCATTGGTGCCATGTTATGTCGGTTGAGTCTTTTCAGGATTCCTACATTGCTTCGATTATGAACCGACACTTTGTGTGTATCAAAGTAGATCGTGAAGAAAGACCGGATATTGATCAAACCTACCTGGAAGCAGTGCGTATGTTTAACCAATCAGCAGGTTGGCCACTCAATGTTTTTTGCCTTCCGAATGGGCGTCCTTTCTGGGGGGGGACATACTTCCCCAAAGAAGATAAAGGCGAGGAAATAGTCCCATGGCCACAGGTATTAATGAGAATTGCTGAACATTATAAAAGAGAGAAGGGAGAATTAGAAGAGAATGCCAATAATGTGGTGAGTAATTTACTTCATGCAAACAACGCTCTTTCCTCTAGTCCTAACGAATGGAATAATGAACTTCTTTTAAGTGCGGCTAAAAGTATTTGCGATAGCCATGATGACATAGAAGGAGGTTTTACACCGGCTCCCAAATTCCCTTCTCCAATGAAAATTGATTTTTTACTCTCAATCCGAGAATCCCAAGCTGTCCGGTTAAATGAAAAATTTACAGATAAAATTGATCTTTCAATAACTACCACATTATCCAAGATGGCATGTGGAGGAATATATGATCAAGTCGGTGGAGGTTTTTTTCGATACAGTGTAGATTCTCAATGGCAGGTTCCTCACTTTGAAAAAATGCTCTATGATAACGCTCTGCTCTTATCAACCTACTCCCGGGCATATCAAAGATTTAAAAACCCTATTTTCAAAAAGGTTGTGGAACAAACAGTCGAATGGCTCTATCAAAAAATGGCAGACGAAGATGGTGGCTATTTCTCCTCCGTTAGTGCGGATAGCGATGAAGGAGAAGGTGAATATTATTTATGGAAATATGTAGAAATTGAAGAAATTTTAGGAAGCATGGATGCATCTCAATTTGCAGAAGCATATGGAATAAGTCAGGAGGGTAATTTCGAAAGTGATAAATCTCTCCCAGTCCGAAAAAATCAAAGTGAACAGGAAATATTGTTATATAAAGAATTAGAAAAAAAACTCCTTAAAAATCGCGAAAACAAAACAGAACCTGTTAAAGATAAGAAAAAAATCACCTCCTGGAATGCACTCCTCATTAGCGGGCTTGTTGATGCGGCTCGGGCTTTCAACCGAAAGGATTGGCTTCAGAAAGCCATCGAGTTGAATGAATGGATGACTCGTGACCTTACAATTAAAGGTTCTGATATTTCTTCAATCTTATTTGAGAACCAAAAACTTTCCCCCCTATCATTTCTTGATGATTTCGCATTTTGGGCGGAAAGTTTACTAAATCTTAGCTCAATTAGTGACTGGGCAAAAAAAGGAAGTTCCCAGAAGTTTATTCAACAAGCCGAACAAATAACCCGCTCAGCGATTCAAAACTTTAAGGACGATGAACAATGCGGTTTCTACTTTAATAAACATAAAAAAAACGATCCAACCCTGGTTAGAAAAAAGTTTTGGTACGACAATGCGACACCTTCGGCGAACTCCTCTTTTCTTCGGGTTTTCTCTACCCTTTATGAATTAACTAACAATGCGTCCTGGTTAAAAGAATATAAGGAAGCACGTGCAGGGTATCCAAATTTATGCAAGCAAGCTCCGCATGGAATTGGACACGCACTTGCATCTATTACTGAAATGGAAGTTGGTATATGTTCTATCTCCTGTAACGCTAAACAAATGGAAGAAATTTTGTTACAAATTTCCCAAAATCCTTACAGGGCCATTTTTGTATCCATAGAAGACGAAAAGGAAAATAATAAAATAAAACTCAGGATTGGAAGTAAATTTGAAGAGAAAATGAATGATGCCATCGACTCTATCAATAAAATCTTTTCGTAAATTTTAAGATTTTTTTTCTTTTTCAAGCAATCGGCTCAAAGATCGACCGTCCTCTTTAACCACTTTCTCAGCAATATCCATAATACTATAGCTTTCATCCTGTAAAGAAGCATGAGCAACTTGAATTGCCGCCCTAATCAATTTTGAATCTGTCTTGATTCGCAAACCAGTTCTAGACATAACTCGCTCAATTCCATCAAGCAAAGAAAGATCTTCTTGGGTTAAAGTTATTGTTCGAACTACTCTTTTAGGCAAACTAGACGCTGATTTTTCTTCCATACTTTATAAGTGTTACCCTAAGATAAAATACATGTAAAACATAAATACTCCAAATCTGTAATTAGCTTTAAAAAAAGGAATTCTTAAGCAGAAATCAAATTCTTCAAAAGTTCTTCCAATGTTCTCACATCAGCAGAAAACTTTCTGATACCTTCCGCTAGCTTTTCAGTAGCCATGGCATCTTCATTAAGAAGAAAGCGAAAATTTGGTTCAGTAATTTCCAATTTTTCAATAGATGAATCCTTTGCCATCTGTTCATTCAGTTTTACATCAATGGTAGAAAAGTCATTCTGCATTTCTTCCAGAAACTTTGGTCCAATAGTAAGTAAATCGCAACCAACCAACTCCTTAATCTCTCCGGTGTTTCGAAAACTTGCACCCATGACTTCAGTTGGATGTCCAAATTTTTTATAATAATTAAAAATCTGAATAACAGATTGAACTCCCGGGTCATCGATACCTTCAAACTCTTTACCATACTCTTCTCGATGCCAGTCTAGAATACGACCAACAAATGGAGAAATAAGCTGTGACCCCGCCTCTGCACAGGCAACAGCCTGAACTAACGAGAACAATAGAGTCATATTGGTATGAATATCTTCCTGCTCTAAAACTTTAGAGACTTCCACGCCTTCCCATGTGGTGGCCAACTTAATAAGAATACGGTCTCGAGAAACTCCATTTTCTTCATAAAGAGATATAATGGAACGAGCTTTCTCCAAACTGGCATCATAATCAAAAGACAAACGAGCATCAACTTCCGTTGAAACTCTTCCTGGCACAACCTTCAAAATAGACAACCCGAACTCAACTAGAAGATGATCCATAACCCGATCTACATCATTAATTCCATTCGATTTCGCAGATTTTACAACCTGCTCAACTAGGCTTGAATATTCTTCCTGCTTGGAAGCTTTTAAAATTAGACTTGGATTTGTGGTAGCATCTCTTGGTTCATACTGTTTGATCGAATCAAAATTCCCCGTGTCAGCAACAACAACGGTGTGTTCCTTTAATTGATCTAAGACGGAAACAGCCATGAGTAGGAAAACGGGGAGGAATAAACTAGGCGGAATTTCGATTTAAACAATTCAAGTCTTCAAAGGACCTGGTCAGTCTTTCAACAAAAGCCGTTTCTCCACTCCTTAGCCAAGCTCTTGGATCGTAAAACTTCTTGTTTGGCTTGTCGTCTCCATCTGGGTTCCCTAATTGGCCCTGCAAATAATCCTTGTTCTTATTGTAATAACCATGCACGCCATCCCAAAAAGCCCATTGCATATCGGTATCCAAATTCATTTTGACTACACCATAACCTATTGCTTCACGAATTTGTTCGCGGGATGAACCAGAACCTCCATGAAAAACAAAATGAATCGGACGATCAGACAAATTGTGCTTATTTTTTACATACTCCTGAGAATTGAGAAGTATTTTAGGAGTCAATTCAACATTTCCGGGTTTATAAACTCCATGAACATTTCCAAAAGCAGCGGCTACCGTAAATCGATTGCTCACACCAGATAAAATTTCGTAAGCTTGATTAACTTCCTCGGGTTGAGTGTATAAACGGGAAGTGTCAATATCAGTGTTATCCACTCCATCCTCCTCTCCTCCCGTTACTCCAAGCTCGATTTCAATCGTCATACCTATTTTGTTCATTCTTTCAAAATAAGTTTTACAAGTACCAAGGTTATCATCAATTGGTTCCTCTGATAAATCCAGCATGTGTGAACTGTACAGAGATTTACCTTTTGTTTCGTAAAACTTTTCACCGGCGTCCAACAAGCCATCAATCCAAGGTAGCAATTTTCTAGCTGCATGGTCCGTGTGAAGAATGACTGGTACATCATAAGCCTCAGCCATAGCATGAACATGCATAGCACCCGAAACCGAACCAGCAATCGCAGCTTGCTGCCCTTCATTTGACAAACTTTTACCTGCGTAGAAGATACCTCCACCGTTCGAAAATTGAACCATAACTGGAGAATTTAATTCTGCAGCAGTTTCAATAACAGCGTTAACCGAATTGGTTCCCACAACATTAACTGCGGGAAGTGCGTAATTATGCTCAAGAGCGTCATCGAAAATTGCTTGTACATCATCTCCGGTAACTACTCCGCCTTTGAATTTTTTGCTCATAATATTTGAATTAGAATTAAATTGATCTTTTTATCTCCCACAACTCTTGAATGCAGGCAAAACTAAAAAACAAAGAACTTCTTTTATTTTCATTGGATAATTTATTTATTTATTAAGAAATTCACTCAGATCGCCTGAGCCGAGCGCTTCTTCCACTTCATCCAATTTAATAAAAGTTGTTCTCGTGTGAGGTAATTTATATCGCTTAAACACGCCTTTATCCAGAAGGTAATAAAGCTTTCTTGAGGAAATTCTAAGAACCTTGGCCGCCTCCGAAATCCGGAGTATTTTGGGGGTGGGAGGTTTTCTTAGATCATTTAAAAAACCTTCCTGTACGCGCACCGAGCGCTCAATACCCTCTATTTTATTATCAATCGCATCTAGACGATCCTTAATTTCATTAAGAGCCAGGAAAATAATCTCATTTTCAATTTCAGTAGAACCTCGAATTCCCAATTCCTGCTCTTTTTCATTCCTGAATCGAACGGCATCAATCCGACTGCGAAAATATTTACGGTGTCTTTTTTTTCGATAGACCCAAGTTATACAATGTGGAGACGCACGACCACTTGCCAAAGAATAAGATACCTTCATTTTAATTTGAGCATTGAATTCATGAAAGGAACCTATAAAACTCTATACTTTCCCCTTACTCAACCCTTAAGAATTATTAAAATTAAATGAGTGAAAAAAATTTCCCTGAAGTTATTAAAGAAATACACCATAAAGACGACCGATTTGGTAAAGGAGCATATTACTTTATTCGCGAAGCTTTGGATCACACCCTGAAAAACCTTGAAAAGGAGGATCGAAAAAATAAAGGACATGTTTCAGGAATCGAGTTGCTTAATGGAATTCGTGACTACGCCCTTGATCGTTTTGGTCCAATGACTATGACTCTAATGGAACATTGGAATATCTCCAAGTGCAGAGACTTTGGGGACATCGTATTCAATCTAGTCGATCACGGAATTTTAGGAAGAACTGAAAACGATTCACTCGAAGACTTTGAAGGCGGTTATACTTTTAAGGAAGCATTTGAATATCCATTCCAACCCAAAGATCAGAAAAATTCGGAATTGAATTAACCTCTTGGATATTTATCCAAGAACGAATGCATAGAGTATCAAAACTAAGGCAACAATTCCCACCCCTGCATAAAAGTTTTTAATTTGTTTAGAATTTCTTCCTGTTCCAAAGGCACCAGCATTACTTGGGTCAAAAATAACATCATCCTTAGATTTATTCGCGTCATAACAAGTTGGGCATTCATTTCCATCCTTAGTGTGCCACTCAAAATCGCAATTTGGACAAATCTTAAACATGTTTAAACAAGGTTAGGGATAAAAGCCTTAATATTATATGTAAATTTATCTTGCTCAACGCCTTCTTTATGGCAAGAAAAGAAATGATTGCCTATCTTATGTTTTTCTTTTGCCCAAAAAAGAACTTTAATAAAATTTACAGACCAAAAGTTTTATCACTTCTGCTTGTTTTTATTTTATGGAATTCGCATAACCTACTATTGGTTAAAATAAGTGCAAAAACTCCACTCAGCGAGTCACTCAGCACGATTCAATCAAAAGCACTAAGTGGCGATGCCCACTACCAGGGAGTATTGGCACTTTTTCATAAATTTGGGGAAAGAGGACTCGCCATCGATTTGGTTGAAGCAGAAAGATGGGCAAAATTAGCAGCAGAAAAAGATGGTGCCCTTGGTTTATGTACCCTCGCCTCCATTTCTCTTGAAAGCGGAAAATCCAGTAGAGGGCACTTTCTATACGACGAAGCATACCTTCATTCAAATCTTTTACCTTTGGCGAAAGCTAAAGACCCATTGGCATTATATTGTTTAGGCATGATTGAGATGGACAACCCACCGAGAAACTTCTCAAAGGCAATTAGGCACTTGCAAGCATCTGCAGAAAAAGGGTTTGCCACGGCACAAGCAACATTGGGGATGATTTATTTTACCGGCATTGGAGTTAAGAAAGATTCAAATCAGGCAATCAAATGGTGTTCAAGAGCTGCTAAAGTTAAACTTCCCTTAGGCATGTTTTATTTGGGAATGGCATATTCAATTGGTGATGGAGTTGAAAAAAATGATGATTATTCCCTTCGTTGGATCCGAACTTCAGCGGATCGAGAGTTGATTATGGCACAACTTACACTGGGAATGAAATACGCAACTGGAGACGGAGTTAAAAAAGATTTAGAAACAGCGGTAAGCTGGTTACACCGTGCTTCCATTGGTGGTTCGCAGGAAGCAAAGCTACAACTTAGAAAGTACGAAAATCATTTAGAAAGATTACGTAACCCACCAGCTGTTTATATTCCTGATAATCAACCCAAAGCTGTTTCAACATTAGCAGAAAGTAATATTCATGACGGAAAGAAGAAACCCACTGACTACCAGCGACCAATTACTCCGAGTACTCCAACTGAGATTAGCGCGGAAGATAAAATGGGGTTCGATGCAGTAGAAGCAGCAATGACCGTACTCACAGTCGAAAAAGACCGTGAAAAAGCCAAGATCCTTCTCGAAAAACCTGCACGGGATGGAAGCTCAGTTGCTTGCAGACAATTAGCTCTCATTCTCTACAAAGAAAATAATTACAAATCCGCTATGCAGTGGTTTGAAAAAGCATCTGTTAATAATGATCCAGAATCCCTTCGATACCTGGGGATACTTTTCTTTCTGGGGCAGGGAGTGAAACAAGATTACCCAAAAGCAGATTTTTGGTTAACCAAGGCAGCTCAACTGGGTGACCTTGAAGCATCGAGATATTTAAGGGTGGTCAAACAATTTCAGTAAAACATATGTTTTATAACGAAACTTGCATGTATTAATTTATAACTTCAACAAGGTTAGTTGTTGTAAAAGCTTCGTTTACCTAGACTGTTTACTCAGCCCAAGTAGCATCTCTCAAATCTAAAACTACACCGTTTGTTCCAGGTTTCAACTGAACTTGCTTAGACCAAACCACTCCGACTTGACCGAGTGGGGAAGAACCTACGATATAATAGTTCCCAGCTTCAATATTATCTAAATTTGCCTCTCCCATTGAATTCGTCTTGATTCGGGCCAAACTATTCGTAGCCAACGCATTTCTAATTGCAGAAGCAACTCCTGGGAAACGATATCCCCGCTGCACCGACCGGGCCCATAATTCCGCACCTGAATCAATTCCCTGCCCAGTAGGTATTCTAACCCGAGAATTACTTAAAAGAGTTTCAAGATCATTTTTAACAAGGAAAAACTCGGAAAAACCTGCCGGTCTATTTTTATTATTTAAAAACTGAACTTGAGCCCTTAATTGAATACTGGCGTCACCTTCAGGAATTTTTTGAACCCCTGGAGATGTGAGGGATGAATTGGGTAATATTTTATTTATCGGATTCGAAGAACGAAAAGAAGGGGAAGGAAGAGTCCTTGGGGTAGAATAATTCCTGGGCAAAGTCCTATTAGATGGTGCCAAACTCGGTGAATTATAATTACTAGACCTTCGGGTCGAATTAGGAATTGAAACTTTCATGGTTGATGATCCACTCCCACCCTTCTTAAGAACTCGGATAGCTTCCCTTGCAGCGACTAAGGCATTCTCCAAGGAAGCAATTCGGTTTTGGGCGTCAGATAATTCATTATTTAATAAACTAACTTTCATATTTGCCGATTGTCCGCGCTCCACAACTTCCTGTTTGATATCCCTCGCATCTGACAATTGACGACGTAAATCTTCAACTCGGGCACGCTCTTGGTCGAGCTGAATTTGAGCGGTCAAATTCTTCTGATTAAGATCACGAACTTTTCGATCCAATTGATCTCTCTGTGGGATTGTATTGGATGCGAGTAACTGATCTTGTAATCTTTGGTTTTGTTCTCTCAGTCGCAAAATTTCTGCACCATCAGCAGCATTAGGTGTATTGCTAACCACAACCTGCGGTGGAATATAACTAGGCACGGAGGAAGGCAGTCCACGGCTCTGTGATTGTGCCTGCCTTAAGCTTTCTTCAAGCAAACTAACTTTTTGATTAAGTGCCTGTACTTCACCGAATGATCTTTGAGCATCCATCTTGGCACGAGATTCACCATCACGAGCAACTTGAGCAGTTCCTTCTAGGCGGACAATTTGAGCCCGAAGAGAAGCATTATCTGGCTTAATACCGGGAACCGTCATTTGAGCCCTTGCCAGTTCTTCCCTTAAACCGGAAACTCGGTTATCGCGTTCCCCCACCTGCATTCTAAGATTAGCGTTTTCTTTTGAAAGATCATTAACCCTATTTTGCAAGGAAGCTCTCATTTCGCGATCTTGATTCGAAACGGGTGAAGATGCGAATTTTTGCAATCGACGATTTTCCTCTTCTAAAATAGCAACTTGTTCTTTGAAATTTGCGAAGTCCTGCATTGCTTTCTTGAATTCATCATTCAGACGTAAACTATCATTTTGACTAGCGTCCAATTTTATCTGCAAAGCTTGAACCCGGGGTTCTTCAATTTCTCGAGCGGAGAGTAAATCCTGCTGAAGAAGCAATAGTTCTTTTTGAAGTTCAATAAATCTAGGGTCACTTGCTAAATTAGGGCTCTCCACAACAGTTGTAGGTTGTTGATCTGCCTCAACGAGCAATGTCTCCATTTCCTTTCTCAACTCCTCCGAGTTACGGAGTGCTGTGGTCAAGTCACCAATTCGTAGCATTGCCCGATCTTCTGCTTGCTTGGCATTTACTAAAATTTTGTCGAGTTCTGGAGAACGGGATACATTTTGTGGATCTGATTCCATTAAAGAGAGACGAGATTTTGTCTCCTCCAATTCAGTTTGCATTTCAACACTTTCTGCGACTGCATCTTGCAACTGTTGCTGAAGTTCAACAAGAATTTTATTGTCTTGTGGTGCAGAGGGGCTTTCTGTTCTTGCCGCCAATAATTCTGTCTTTAATTGACTAATCTCACCCTCAAGCACATCTCTTTCGGAAGCAGAAATAGATGGGACAGGAGGGTCTTTGGGTTCCTCAATCTGATTGGCATTGATATCAGAAAGTGACTTCTCTGCATTCGCTAATTTATTAGCCAAAATTTCCATGTCTTCCTGGATGCCTGAAGCAATTTCTAGCTCGGCTTCTTTTTCTGTCATTTCAACAATTGCATTACTCAATTCTTCCTCTAATTCATTCAATCTTTTATCCTTTGAGTCCAAAAGGGATTTTAATTCTTCCACAACAACAGTGTCATCAACTATTGGTTCAACTTTACTATCTGAAGGTTTACTGTTTTCGATTTTATCGATATTTTGCATGGCCACTGCTAATTTACTCTCGAGGTTCAATCTCTCCATCTCCTCCGACTTTGTTTTTGCTATCAATTCATCAATAGTCTTCTGGGCATCCAAAAGCTCGTTTTCCATGCGGATAAAATCTTCAGCATCATCAAGTTCAAGAGAATTATCTCTGACGACAGGTGCATTTGGAACTCGAGCAAGTTCGTCTAATTTATTAATTGCTTCGTCAAGTTGTGTCTGTAAATCATCCCTCCTCTTATCCTGAGAATCAAGAGATACCTGCAAAGCAGCAATAGTCTGCTCGGCTTGTGCAAGATCATTTTCTAATTTTTGAATTGCCTCACCATCTTGGCTTAGATCGGTTGGAGAATCCTTTGGCATACTCTCAAGTATCGAGAGCCTGTTTTGAGCTTCCATTAATTGTTCCTCTAATTGAGAAACCATGGCAATTTGATTGGCATCCATGGTTGATTCATTCTTAGGCTGAGATTCAATCAATGATTTAGTCTGCGATATCTCTTTTTCTAAGCTGGCAATTCTTTCCTCTCGTTCGTTGTCCTGTAGCTCTATATCATCAAGCTTTTTTAATGCGGCTGCTAACTCACTCTCCAGTAATTCCACAGTTTTACTTTTGCCCATTACTTTTTGAGATAGCTCTTGTTGAAGCTCTTGGTTCCTAAGTTTCTCGCCTGCTAACTCTTCCTCTAAATCAATTAAGGATAAAACTTCACTATCCTCTGTCATAGCAGCCCTTTTTTCCAATTCTACGATTCGCGATTTAGAAACTTCAAGCTCTTCCATTAAAGCGGCGTTCGATTTTTGAAACTGAACACCCGCACCCAATCCCTGGTTACGCAACAAAGCAATTTCCGACTCTAGATCTTCAGACTGTTTACGAAGTACATTTTTCTCATCATCGGCACGCTGGAGTTCAAATAATTGAGACTCCATAGTGTTAGCCAATTCAGTCCTTAAATTATCAACCTCAAGGTTCACTTTTTCGGACTGTTCCAAACTTTCCTGCAAAATCCTGATTGTACCAAGGGCTTCTTGGAGTTGAGATATAGCCTGCTTGGTCTCAACGGAATCACCCAAACCAGCTGTCTTCATCCTCGAAATTTCTGAACGAGCAAGATCGAGTTCACTCTTCAAGTCTAAAACCAGTTCCTTTGATTCATTCGCCTGATCGGCCTGATTTTCTTGCTCAGCTAATAAATCATTACGGGTATTTTCCAGTTGAAGTTCTAAGGAACTTATAATTTTAGCTGAATCCTGTTTAAACTGTTCATTATCCTCCAGAGCGAAAACCAATTCAACCTTAGCTTGGTTCAGTTCCTCACGAAGCGATTCGACCGTTTGATCCAATGTTCCTGATTGAGAACTTTGCGTTCTTTTGGTCTGTTCAAGAACAGTGTTTAAATCTTCAAGTTGCCCTGCGATTACTTTTACAACTTCGAGTTCTTCTTTAAGTTTCTTGGTGTCTTCTTTGGCTTGTTTAAGCTCAAGGTCTTTTCCTTCCAATTCAATTTCTCTCTTGGCCAATTGATCTAAAGCACGTTTTTGCCTTACAACTGCCGCATCTAGTTCAACCTGTAAACCTTCAATTAATTCAGTTGCCTTACTCTGCTCAGCTTCAAAACGGGCCGATAATGTTTGAATGCGGGCTTCCGAATCAGCAAGGTTTCTTTCCATTTCATCCACGAAGGGAATGGCAGGCAATTTACCGAGTGATGCATCTCGTAAAGAATTCTGCGCCATTTGAGCATCCTCTTCCAATCTTTGTATTGTGGATGCGTATTCAAATTCTCTTCTGGCGATTTTTTCTTGAGAAGCATCGAATTCAGCCTGTGTTTTTTTCAAGGCAATACTAGAAATTTTAAGTTCGTTCTCCAAAGAAGCCACTCTTTCAACAAGATCTTGGCGACCTGCACGATTTAAAGATTTTGCTTTTTCAACCTCACTCTTAGCGGCGTTTAAATCTATCAAAAGCTTATTCACATATTCTGGGCTAGCACTACGACTTGGAGAATCTCCAAAATCTTCCATGGAACTACGCAGTTTAACTAACTGAGCTTCCAACTCATCTTTTTCGTTAAGTTCAACTTGCATACGGGTAATTTCACCCAACGCTTTCCTAAGCTCATCCTGTAAAGTAAGATAAGATTCTTTAGTTGAATCCATCGGAGCCATTTGGGCCATTTGTAAGGCTCGCCTTGCCTGGTTAAGTTCGCGTTCCAAAGAAGCTAAGCGCATAGAATCTGCCTTTGAAGTCGTAGTAGCTGTCCTGGCCGAATCAAGATCTTTTCGTGTTCTCTCTAATTCATTAGTAACAGATCGTAACATAGAATTAGACCGTTCTTGCTCCAGTAAAAGAGTCTGCCGAGAAGATCGGAGATCCTCACGGGCGAGCTGTAAGTCGTTTTCTAAACGGGTAATTTTCCCACTAACACTTTGTGCTGTGGGCCTTGCTCCACTTTCATTTTGCCAAAGTGAGTTTTTGGACTGCTCCAATTCCCTTGCCAACATTTGAGTCTCTTTAAGGTTTGCCTGTAAAGAAACGATCTCTCGATAAGCTTTTCGTAAATCTCCCTGTAAATCAGAAGTATCAGCAGATAATTCATTTTGCACAGATTTAGAAACCGCAAGTTCAGATTTTAATCGATTAATGATTTCGGATGACACACCGTTACCCTTTTCATCACCCCTTACTTGAACAAAACCAGCATCTGTATTAATGGAAGGATAAAATCGACTAGTCCCGCCTAAAGGCACTGCCTCTTTAGCATTAATTACATTAGCTACCTGTTTAGCTTTTGGAGAATAACTCGTGGAAGTAGGACTTTCAGTTGGAAGATTTGGAACTGCCTTGATTGCTAATCGATTGCTTTCATTCTGAATGATTGAAAAAGCTTTGGTGGCATCCGTTATTGCATTTTTAGATAATTTATTCAGGGCATCCACCTCGGTTTCTGTTCGAGTCAAATTTTCTCGTAATACATTTAAAGCAGGAGCAGCTTCATCTAGCCTTCCAGCGAAATTTTCCCTAAGATCATCAAGAATAAGAGTTGCTTCGCTCAAACGGGAACCAACTGATGAAACTCCCTGCTTAATTTCACTGGATCTAGATTTCCAAGTTTGATCAGCCTGGTTGATCATTTCCTCAATAGATAATGCATTGGAATCATTTTTTCCATAAACAGAGACTAATTGATCCAAGTTTCCTATTGAAGATTGTCTTTTTAAGATAAAAGACTCTCCACCCTGTCCATTTTGAACAACTTTTAACCGACTATTCAAATCCTTTAATTTGGACTCAATAAACTGAACTTGCTGATCAGGGGGCAAAGACTCAATTTCAGCTTCTTGGACAAGTTGACTGAATGCAAGGCTAGCGATCCCAAGGAAAAATAATGGGACACCAAACCAACCTTGTTTGCATAAGGATAAACAGGTGGATTTCATGGAGAGAAGTATGTTAAGCAATAAAACGAGTGGCAAGACCGGATTTTTTAATAATTTCAAGAAAACAGAATATACAATTGAGTTCATTCAAAAAATCGTCTAGGGTATTTCTTAAGCCCGGGTGGCGGAATTGGTAGACGCGATAGATTTAGGATCTATTGTCTTAGGGCGTGCGAGTTCGAGTCTCGCCCCGGGCACCACATTTAAAAAATTAAAATGCGTCCCCAAAGGGGCCCTGCCAAAGTCCTAAAATAATGGAAATTACGGCAAGAAAAAGCATACAGAATTTAAACATCCCAACTTGGGAAACCTGAAGCCAGGGGTCCTTCCTTTCCTCACTATCTTCATCGGAGAATTTTGGCTTCGGATGAAAAGTAATTTCTCGAATCCAACCAAAATAATAATAAATTGAAATAGCTACACCAATGATCATTGCCGCTAGTGAGAAATATAAGTTTGCCTGGTAAGCAACTGAGATCAATAGCAATTTAGCAACAAAACCTGCAAAAGGTGGAATTCCAGCCAATGAACCGATCCCTGAAACTAATACAAAACCTAGCCAGGGATGTTTTTTTGCCAAATCTTCATAATGAGAAAATTCATGTTCTGCGTCATCTTCTAATTGAGCAAGTCCCATAACTCCAAAAACTGAGAAAGACGCGAAAAGATAAACAAAAAGATAAAAGAAAAGAACCCAAATAGCACGATCACTGTCACCCGCAAAATGCATAGAAGCCATTACTGCGACCAAAAGGTATCCAGCATGAGCAACGCCGGATAAACCTAACATTCGTTTCAGATTCCGCTGTGCACATGCAGCTAAATTCCCAAAGAAAATTGTAAATGTTGCAACAAATCCAAATAAGGGGAGTAAAAAGTCGGCCATTCCCAAGAATGGACCATTCACTAGATTAATGAGAATGAAAAAACCAGCCGCTTTCGACGAAACCGCAAGGAAAGCGGTGATAGGCATAGGCGATCCGTGATATACATCAGGAACCCAAATTTGAAAAGGGGCGGCTCCAATTTTAAAAGCAATCCCTGCAATGATTAAAACAACTCCAGCCCGCAACAGCAAATGATCAGGGTTTGCTTCTAATAAATTCCCCAAGTATTGAAAACCCAAAGGATCTTGTCCTGAAAAATTATCATAACTCGCTCCCCATGCCTCTGGATTTGCAGCAACCCCATACAGAAGAACAATTCCAAAAAGAAGCATAGAAGAACTTAACGCGCCAAAAATGAGGTACTTCATTCCTGCCTCAAGGGATTTAGCCGAGTTTCTATTATACGCGACTAAGGTATAAAAACAGACTGCGACAGTTTCGAGAGCAACAAAAAGCATCAGAAAATGATTGCTTTGCACCAAAAGCATCAAACCAGCGGTTGCAAGCATCGTGAGATGGTGAAATTCTCCTGATCGCAAGTTTTTTCCTTTTAGGTATTGATGACCAAGAATCGAAACTAAAAGCGAGGAAAGTAAAAAGAAACTTCGCATGACATCTCCTTGAATGCCTTGCTGCAACATTCCTGAAAAAGTTTCACGATCAAAAGTATGGTGCCAGACGAGATAATCAACAAGATGAATGATCAAAAGAATAGCCTGTAAAATAATCGCAAGCATTCCGGTAGATATGGAAGACCCATTTTTTCGAAAAAGATCAATGCCGAGAATTAAAATTGCACCAAGGGCAAGTACAATTTCCGGCCAAATTTCAGACCAAATGTTTGAATTTGAAAAATTTAAAAAGGCTTCCATCTTATTTTTCGGCAGAAGGTTTGCTTGCAGGAATCTTTTCCAATGGAGTGGATAAGGACTGGTTATTTTCTGAATCACCGTTCTCCAATAAACAGCATGGAGGTAGAGACATGGACTGATCCGACCTCAGATGGGAATATCTGGAATTTATCTCTTGGTCAATTCGATCGGAAATCCCCCTCGGCCAGAGGCCCAAGAATAAAAGAGCGGACAAAATTACCCCAGCAGGGAGAATTTCGGAAAAACTCAAATCGCTGATCGGATTCTTTTTTTCATGTTCAAGTAAATCATCGGAGCTTCCTCCATAAAAAATCTTCGCTACTGCTCGTAATCCAAATATAGCAGAAATAATTATTCCCAATGCGGCTAAATATAAAAAGAAGTGATGGTCAGGATTTTCCCCTAAAGAAAGAAAAACTCCAAACTCTCCCCAAAAGTTACCAAATCCGGGCAGACCAATGGTTGCCAAAGATGCGGCTACAAAAAAACAGGCTAAAATAGGAGTCTTTTTGCCAAGACCTCCCATCTCATCCATCTCAAAAGTACCACTTCTTTTATACACATAAGTTGACAATAGAAACATCAATGAAACCGACAACCCATGAGCAACCATCAACATGACACCTGATCCCGCACCCAATGATGAACAAACTGCTATGCCCAAGAAGCAATAGCCCATATGCATAACCGATCCATACCCAACCATGGATTTTAAATTTTTCTGCGCAATAGCAACAGCACCAACAAAGATAATATTGCCCAATGCGAGCCATAATAAATAGGGACTCCATTCTGCAGCTCCTTCTGGCAATAAAGGGGCTGCAATTTGAATCAAGCCATAAAGACCAAACTTCTTAAGGACACCGGCATGGAGCATGGAAACTGAAGTAGGGGCACATTCATATCCTTTTGCCGCCCAAGTATGAAAGGGAAATAATGCCACAAGGATTCCGAAACCAAAGAGTAAAAGACCAAAGATTTTAAATTGAGTGGATTCAGCCAATGCAAATTGCGATAATGCGGAAGAAAGGGAAGGAAAATCGAATTTCTCGGCATCGACCATCACATTTAAAGCAACCAACCCACCTAGGGAAATTAATGCACCAAGAGTTAGATAAATGGTAATTTCAAGCGCTACACTCCTACGATCACGACCACCCCAAAGTCCAATCATGATAAAAGTTGGAATAAGTGCAAACTCATGGAAGAGATAATAGAAGAACAAGTCGACACTTGCAAAAAGCCCCATTAATCCAGATTGCATAGTTAAGAGAAGAGCAAGATAAAGCCTTAGGCGATCAGCTCCTGAATGCATGGCAGTTAACCCAGCAGCTAATCCAACCACTCCGGCCATAGCAAATAATGGTGAAGACACTCCATTTAGACCAAGATGAAATGTAATTTTTAATTCCTGAAGCCCCATCCGCGGATGGAAGATTTCAAAACAATACCCGCCATTTGAACCGTCAAATTTCAAAAAGAGAACGATGCCCGCGATAAAAGGGAATCCAAAGCCAACCAAGGCTAAATTTTTTACAATGGATTCACTCCGCCCCATTCCAGAATAAAGAATAATTGAAACCAATGCGGGAACCACAATGGAGCCAAGAAGTAAAATTTGATCTGTTGTCATTATATCAAATCCTCAATTTCCAAAAACACCTGCCGCATAGGCAAGAAACCCGATCGTACCTGCCACAAACCAAAAAGAATAAGCATGAATTTTACCCACATAAAAAGCCTTACCAATTAAGGCAAAAAGCCCTGCCACCCCGGCGGAACCACGGACCATTAATCCAGATATAAAAAGCAGTTCCATCACCTCGAGAAAACGGGCACATGGATCCTGAATTCGTTGAACATAAAATCCATAAATTTGGTCAAAGAAAAGTTTACTCTGACATAAGGCAAAGAAGACCGGAAGTTTTTGCTCAAGCGGATCTTCCTGCCCTACCCGACCATATAAATTCCTGGCGGTTATTCCTCCGACAATCCATGCAAAAGTGCCAAGAACAATCATCCACATATGATTTGGCATGGCTGCAACTGATTCTATATCTGGTATCAGAGGCTCAACGATCGCAAGAGGAAATAAACTATGGTAGCCACCAAAAATAGAAAGCAACGCAAGCAAAATGAGAGGACCTGTCATTAAAGCACCATTTTCATGAGCATGTGATGCCGATTCAGACCGAGATTCTCCCTCAAAGGTAATAAAATATAATCGAAACATATAAAGGGCAGTCAAGATTGCTCCAGCATACAAAAGCAAAAATATGGGCATATTTGTATTGTAAGCAGTAAGTAAAATAGCGTCCTTACTAAAATATCCTGACAAAAAATTGACTCCGGAAATTGCTAAAACACCGACGAGAAAAGTGAGTGCAGTAACAGGCATTTTTTTTCGTAAGCCACCATATTTGAAAATATCCTGTTCATGATGGCAGGCATGAATAACTGAACCTGATCCCAAAAACATCAGGGCTTTAAAAAATGCATGAGTCATCAAGTGAAAAAGAGCAATCCCTGGCATGCCTAATCCAAAAGCAGCAGTCATGTATCCCAATTGAGATAAGGTAGAATACGCCAGAATTTTCTTAATATCTCTTTGAACGAGTGCACAAAAACCTGCATATAAACCCATTCCCGCACCAAGAATACCAAAGAAAGAAAGTACCTGGCCAGTAAACATAAAATCAATTCGTACTAAAAGGTAAATACCGGCAGCCACCATGGTTGCGGCATGAATTAAAGCTGAAACCGGTGTCGGACCTGCCATCGCATCTGGAAGCCAAATATGAAGAGGAAATTGAGCAGACTTTCCAATAAAACCACAAGCTAAAGCCAACCCTAAAACAGTGGAAACAATTGTAGGGTCAAAATCAACTTGATCTGCCAATTCAACCAAGTTAACGGTTCCCGCGGTCCAGTAAGTTAACACGATACCAATGAGGAAGCCAAAGTCACCAACACGATTAACAATAAAAGCTTTCTTGGAAGCTTGAGCCGCTTCATCGGTTGTAAAATAATGAGCAATTAATAGATAAGAACTAAAACCAACGAGTTCCCAAAAAACAAAAATCATGATTAGGTTATCAGCAATAGTGATCCCAATCATAGAAAACATAAAAACCGATAATCCGCCAAAATACCTAGCCTTCGCTCCATCATCGGCCATATAACCAAGACTAAAAATATGTATCAGAAAACCTACAAAGGATACGACGAACAGAAGAAGACGGGCTTGTGCATCGATTAAGAAGCCAAAACCCAGCTCCCAATTGGACATCCGTAACCAAGTAGTCTGCCAGCTAAAAACTTCATTTTCTCCATTAAAGATAAGAAAAAGGGAAAAGACCAGAATCCCACCGGAAGTCGCAACGGATAAAAGTGATGCTATGTTTCCTAACTTACGGAAAAAAAGCAGGGTAACGAATGCCGAGAGTAAAGGGAGAAGAAGAAGACTAAATACAACAGTTTCAGTTTCCATGATATTAGTTTTTAAGAAGGGAAATATCTTCCGAGAAAACACTCTGCCTTTTCTTATAAAGAGCAACTAAAAGAGCCAACCCAACCGCAACCTCAGTAGCAGCCACGGTCATAATAAAAAATACAAACAGACTGCCATCTAAATTCAGGCTAGTTCTGG
This sequence comes from uncultured Opitutia bacterium, assembly GCA_963934295.1. Classification (GTDB taxonomy): domain Bacteria; phylum Verrucomicrobiota; class Verrucomicrobiia; order Opitutales; family Seribacteraceae; genus Seribacter. The sequence continues at coordinate 5,253 of CAWVXY010000020.1, read as the reverse complement.
AAAAAGAAACCAAGGCAACATTTACTCCGTTAAGCATTAGTTCAAGTGACATTAAAACAAGTAATAAATTCCGTCGCAGAACCACGCCTAAAAAACCAACACCAAAAAGAAGGAAGGATAAGACTAAAAAATGCTGTGGTGTAATTGTTTCCATCTTAGTTTTCCTGCTCCGTGTTTGCATTTTTACTAAGAACAATCACCCCAACCATAGCGGCTAAAAGTAGAAAACCCGCCAATTGTATAGGAAGCATGTATTTTGTAAAAAGTCCGTAGCCAAAATTTTTCAAGGATGTTGAAAAAAGTAGTGAGTCTCCATTGACTGCTTCGGTTGCCTGAATAGCTTGCCAGTTTTGCGTAGATGCATCGCCAACTCCAGAAAATTGAAGCAATAATATAATTAGAATACCCACAGATAAAGAACCTGCTAAACCCGAGAGCATTTTAATACGAGACACCTTCCCCCCCTCAGGACCAACATCAAGCAGCATGATAATAAAAAGGAAAAGAACCATTACGGCTCCCCCATAAACCAAAACCTGTAAAACTGCTAAAAAGAAGGCTTCAAGCAAAACAAAAAGGGCGGCCACGCTCACCAATGAAATAATCATAAACATAGCCGCAGATACAGGATGGCGAGATACGACCATAAGAACCCCACCCCCAACAGATAGAGTGGCAAAAAAATAAAAAAGTAAATCTACAATATTCACAAAGTATAAATCCGCATTTCAGTCATTAAATATGATATTCATTATGCCATCCAAAAAATAATCTTAATGATCATTTCCCTCATCTTCCGCACTTTTCTTTTTGTCCCATTTGTAATGTTGATCGGGTAGAGTCCCACCTAGTTCATAAAGCTTTTCCTTATTATTAACCATCTCTTCCCTGGTATAACCGGAGGTAGAATATTCATCCTGTAAAAATATAGCCTCTTCAGGGCACACTTCTTGGCAATAACCGCAATAAATACAGCGAAGCATATTGATTTCAAACTCCTGCGGGGCTTTTTCAACATGTTCTCTATCCACTTCATCCTCAGGTACCGAACCAGGAGTAATTCGAATTGCCTTGGGCGGACAAACAAATTCACACAATTGGCAGGAAACGCATTTTTCGCGTCCATTAGGATCTTTGACCAAAGTAGGCACTCCCCTAAAATTTTTTGGAATACTTGGCTTTTCTTCAGGATATTGTAAGGTGACCTTTTCCTTAAACATATTGGAAAAAGTTGTTTTCAAACCAGTTACAATTTGAGGAAGATAAGTCCTTTCAGATAAAGAAAGGGGTTTGCGTTGAAGAACTACAGTTTTGGCCATGATGAAAATTATGCAGGTGGTTGATCTAACCAAGTCACTAGCAATACATAAAAAATCAGGTTAAGCAGAGCAAGGGGAAGAAGCTTTGTCCAACCAAGATTCATAACTTGATCATAACGAAATCGTGGAAGGGTCCATCGAATCCATATAAAGAAGAAGATTAAAAAAATGGTTTTGGCTAAAAACCAGCCAACTCCAATTAAACTACCAATCCATGTGGCAGGCCATGGATCCGCCATCCAAGGAAGAAAATGCCAACCTCCCAAAAAAATTATGGTGAAAATCGCAGAACCCACCACAATATGTGCATATTCAGCCACAAAGAAAATTCCGAACTTAAATCCGCCATATTCAGTATGAAATCCACCGACCAAGTCTGTTTCAGATTCAGGCATATCAAATGGCAAACGATTTGTCTCCGCAAATAATGCGATCAGGAAAATCAACGCAGATAATGGTTGCACCAATAAAAGCCATGGACTTTGGCTTTGGGAATTCACAATATCTACAAGACTCAACCCCATAGCACCCGTACCAGGTTCACTAACCCATAAAAAAACCGGGAGTAAAGACAAACCCATGGCAAGTTCATAAGATATCATTTGAGCGGATGAACGAATTCCTCCAAGAAAAGGATATTTACTATTCGAAGACCAACCAGCCAATACGATTCCGTAAACACCGAGGGAAGAAACAGCCAAAACAAAAAGGATGCCGACCTCTAAATTAGCTAACATTAATGGTATGGAGTCTCCATTTTCAGTAAAGAATTCACCAAATGGTAACACGGTCATTGTGGTCAATGCAGGAACCAACGCTACAATGGGGGCAAGGTTATAATAAAATTTATTAACATGCCCGGGTATCATTTCCTCTTTGAATAAAAATTTCAATCCATCCGCCAAGGGTTGAAAGATACCAAGCCCTTTCAAAAACCTCCCGGCAAATGGTATGCTACCGACAAAAGGTAAAACTGTTCGGTTTGGCCCCACACGACCCTGCATCCATGCACTGACTTTTCTTTCCGCCAATACGGAGTATCCAGCCATAGTCATGACAGCCCCAATCATCAACAAGGCAAATAAAACCTTCAGACCAATCATCAACATCAATTCAACATCAAACATACAAAATTAAGCTTTCTGAGTTTGTTTGAGGGGAGAAAAATGCAAAGCTTTTTTCTCCACGAAAGATAGGGAGTCCCATTTCGTTCCATTTAATTGAATTCCATCTTCCGGAATTTTAGAATAAATTATTCCATGTAATGGGTTGGTGGGCGATTTACTCAATTGTTTCCAAATGGATGCGAGATCCGAGGATTGTTCTGTATCTTCAGATAAGCCATTAATCAGCGATGCGATGATATGCAGATCAGGAAGTAATCCGGCTGGACCAGGAACAGACTGTTTGAAAGACTGAAGACGAAAATTTCGATTGATAAAAGAACCGGATTTTTCAAAGGAAGTGAGCATTGGAATGACCACCTTGGAAAGTTCGGAAGTTTTATTTTGATGAGTGCCTAAGTAGATAACAGGTATATTCAAATCTTCCAAATCGATACCCGATTCAGATAATTCCTCACCCATTACAATGAGGGCATCAATTTGTTTTTTATCAAGTGCCTGTGAAAGTTCAGATAATTCCTCAGACGGATACTTATTGGTAAAGCCAGTCACTAAATTACCTCGAAGATTAGGGGAGCGATCGGCGGAAAGGAGAATTCCATCATCATCCCCAAAATGTCCCCTTAAAAATTTCTTCGCTTTAATATTTTTGGAAAGTTTATTCAATAAATACTGCTCTTCAACTGAAGAGTGGCATGAACCGACAATCCCCACATTTTTATCTTTCAAAAGATCGATTGCAGAAGAAATGGCCTCAGTCAAATTGGCTGATTCTGCTGACACTGAAGCCGAAAGCAAACGGTTATCTGATTTGACCTGCTTGTATAAATCACGACCACTATCCGTCATCCAGCTATCATTAACAGAATCGTTACGACGGGGAGTGATTCGATGAATTTCCCCTTCCCTACTGGATACCAAGATATTTGAACCAGCACTACTTTCTGTGCAAATACTAGAAGATTCCTTTAGAAACCAAACCCTCATTTTAAACCGAAAATCGGTACTGGTAAGTGCACCGACAGGACAAAGATCAACCGTATTAAGAGAGTAGTTATTGGATAATTCTTTACCCGGAAAACATGTCAATGTGGAGAAACTGCCACGATCTACAAAACCGAGCACATCATCATCAACAACTTCCTGGCAAAATCGAATACAACGGGAACATAAAATACATCTTTCATCATCCAAGGTGACCCTTGGTCCCAACTTGGTTCTCTTAGGTTTAACATTCTTGCGTTCTACATAACGGCTGTATCCACGTCCATAATCCGTGGCAAATTCCTGCAAGCGACATTCCCCAGCCTGATCACAAATAGGGCAATCCAACGGGTGATTAACCAGAAGAAATTCCATAATCCCCTCTCTTGAATCGGTTACCATAGGAGATTTTGTCTTAATATGCATCCCAGGGGAAACATTAGTCCCACAACCAATTATTGGTTTGGGAATCCATCCAATTTTCTGCACCCCATTCTCATCCAAAATTGCTTCTCCTGTACCACGATCTCGCATGGGGGTTCCCATTTCAACCAAACACATCCGACAATTACCGGCTACACTTAGTTGAGGGTGATAACAATAGTGAGGTACTTCAGTACCATGAATTCCTGCAGCTTCAACCAAGTTAATACCCGCAGGCACCTCGACCTCATTGCCATCAAGATTAATGGTTACCATAGATGATTTCCCGTTGGTACTCATAAGAAAATTAAATTAGTTGAAGCGGGGGTTTCTTACCTCCGTTTTGAGCCTTATCTTCAAATTCATCACGAAATTTAGCAATAAAACTTTGGGTTGGCCAGGATGCAGCTTCTCCAAAAGCACAAATCGTTCTTCCTTCGATTTGATTGGCAACCGATAAAAGCAAATCGGCATCTTCCTTTCGAGCTTCACCTCCACACATACGGGTGGTGATTTTTTTCATCCATAACGACCCTTCACGACAGGGTGTACATTGACCGCATGATTCATGTGCATAAAAGGCATTGATATTAGCCATCGCTTCCACCATATCAACCGAATCATCCATAACAATAATCCCTCCTGACCCTGACATACTTCCAGCCGAAGCTGGACCGTCAAAGTCCAAAGGAATATCATCAATCCCCCAGTCAAATTCTGTTCCATCCTTCAATTTCCCAGAAAACCGTTCATCTGCACGTAAAATTTTGGAAGACGATCCTCCGGGAATCACTGCTTTAAGTTTTCGCCCGGGTAGCAAGCCACCACAGATATCGTAAATCATCTCTCCTAAAGTCAAAGCACCACATTCAAACTCGTAATATCCAGGTTTCTGAACCTGTCCGGAAATACACCAAATTCGGGTACCGGTATTATTAGGTTTTCCAATTTTGGAAAACTCTTCCCCCCCAATCTCCAATATATGTTTAACATTACAAAGGGTTTCCACATTATTCACGATAGTCGGGCATTGATAAAGACCAAGTACTGCAGGAAAATAAGGCGGTTTGATTCGAGGATTGGGCCTTTTCCCCTCCAATGATTCAATAAGACCAGTCTCTTCTCCACAAATGTAAGCTCCAGCTCCACGATGAACAACCAAATCGCACGAGTAAGATGAACCCAAAATTTTATCTCCACAAAATTTCTTTGCTTTTGCTTCTGCAATTGCCTCCTCGAGTATTCGAGCACCTTCGAAGAATTCTGCACGAATGTAGATAAATGCCTGCTTAGCCTGTATAGCATATGCGGCAATCATCATACCCTCAATTAATTGATGAGGGTCTTTATGCATAATTTGCCTATCCTTAAAAGTCCCAGGCTCCGATTCATCAGCATTGCAA